>JBGSVI010000001.1:0-14419 GCA_041753035.1 Anaerolineales bacterium
TCTTGTTCAATGTTGTCGCTCATGGCTATTTCCTGCTCGCAGGGTAGACCATGAGGGTACCGGATTTTATGAGTTTGGAAAAGTTCAGTTTTTAAGCCGATTCTTGCATCTCGGCCTCTATTTGCACAAAACCTACGCTAAAGGTTTCCAACCTTGTTTTATCAGATCTGTCACTTTCTTGACGAGTTCATCACGATTATGTTCTTCGACCACTGTGTATTCCATGTCTCCTCCTAGAACCTTGTCATTACTTGGGGAAAGAACGGGTATCGAGGACTTTCAGCCCTCTTATAATAACGGGAATCCACTTTTCATTGATCTTGCTCCCATTATTCTTCATACAGGTGATCCCGATTGATAGATCTTGCTGATGCATCGATTGTTTTGCTCAATTTCGATCATTTTTCATCGCATCACTCCTTTGATTGGTTTGTAAGTTGCCCTGTTGGAATTGCGGGCTAACGGATTGGCTCACCTGCGGGCGGGAATGGAAGAAGCACGCCCTGGCACAAGTGTACTCGAGATTAGCCACAGCGTACCCGCGGGAGGGGCACAGCCCCGCCCGTCAGGTGGAGCTGGTGTTAGCTGGCTTCTATCTTGGGAGACTTTTCCCATGACCTTCTCAAAAGTGCTAGCATACACAGGTCGGTAAAACCTTTGCGGCCCCAGTTCTCGTATTCTTTCAATAAACCTTCGTTACAGAAACCAAGTTTCACAAGGAGTTTGATCGAAGCGGTATTCTCGGGCATGACAACAGCGTCAATCCTATTCAAGCTCATCTCCCTAAACCCGAGATCGATAATGGCTTCCAATGCTTCAGTCATGATACCCTGGCGCCAAAAGGGACGAGCCAACTCGTATCCAATAGATGCGCGCATATGCCAAGTGTGGAACCCGTAATAACCACATGAACCGACAATCTCTCGCTCACCTTTCCGAGCAATGCCCCAGCGGATGCAACGTTTACTTGCAAAGCCATTCTCCCAAGCGTTGATCTGGTTGGTAGCTTGAGAGACTTTCGTAAAAGTATCATCATCGTAATACTTAGTCACCTCATCGTCGGCTAGAATCTTGAATAGTGCGTCAGAATCCGCGACCTGCATTCTTCGCAGGACCAGGTGGCTTGTTTGCAATTGTGGAAAAGAGTGAAAAATACTATCAAGCGACATGGTTTATCAAGTGTCGAATGGTTTGCATGAGTGTGCCATAAGCCAGCTATCGGGGCGGCGGGCTACCGCCGCCCCGTTCTCGCCGAGAGCGAAGCGGTCGGCGAGAACTATTAAATATACAGACTCGTACTATACTGCGAATATGCAGTATGATATGGCGGCTTTGGGATGCCAGGCGGAAGAAAGAGCGGCTATATTTAGTATTGAGACGCTACTCCATTTTGTGCCAATAAATATTATATACTTCCGCCAAGAGGTGTCAACATCCCTACATTGGAAGCGGTTGGTAGGGGGAAGATCGGGTATGGTCTGCAGCAAGCTGAGGATTTTAAGAGCAGGACAGCGGCGGCTGCCCTGCTCATTATTTGGGGGGGAGGGCGGATACCCGGATGTAAGCGATCTGCTTGTTTACAACAGGGTCAATTCTTGCTATAGTGATAGAAAATCCATTAAACGACACGGACCACCCCGAACCCGGGCTGCATACCTGCGTCCGGTGCAGGTCCTCGGCGACCATTATTCAGTCCTCCTTCATGAAAGGAGCAGCATATGGCACATCGAAAGCAAATTGTGATCCGGTTATGCATCCCTTGCTTGATCGTTCTACTCTCCCTGGCATGCGATAGCCCCTTACTTCAACCCAATTCTGGCATTCCCACCCAGACCCTGGCGCCAACGCCGGAATGTGGCGGTAACATCAGCGGCACATGGTTGGGCACGGCCGGCGAGTACACCTATAAAATGGTTCTACATCAAACAGGCTGCACGGTTACCGGTTCCAGCAGTACCGATGGATCGACAGGCTCAACGATCAATGGAACCGTGGATCAGGGTGTATTCCATTTCACCGAATCGGGTTCTGAACCAGGTGCCTGTTATTGGACGGGAAATCTTACCATCCGTTGGCCGGGTAACGAGATGATCGGCACGGTGACCAATTGTTCGAAACCGGAGATCAGCCTGCACAAATAAGGGAACTCGTGAAACAAGTATTCAAATACGATCTGTAAGAGCTTTGCAAGCCACCAGGATGGCAGCCCACCCTTGTCTGGCTGCAGCCCCTACCATTCGCCTGGTACGATCAACCATTCTAGAAGGAGACTCCATGAGAAACGGTAATTGCCCCAAGTGCGGAAAGCAGAACGTGTACAGGTGCCAGGTACCCGGCCAGGGAGGGGGCGTCTCTGCGGATCTCGAAAACCCCAGGATGGTACAAATAAGAGATGTCTACTGTTGGGAGACAGTGATGGATTGGGAGACCTTTCTGTGCGCAGATTGCGGATACTTCGAGAACTACATCCTGGACAAGGCGCTGATCGCCAAAGTGATCGCCAATCCGAAATCGCAGGTGTGGAAGAAGGTCTGATCCTTGGAGGCGCGCCGCATCCCTGCCGAGGTACCAGGCGGTTGCGCAGTCGAGGCGAGGCTGCAGCAGCTTTTTGATGGGAGGAAGGAAAGATGGCGACATTCGGGAAGATCATTACCGATGGTTGTTTGTTATCTCTGATCGCTTCGTTGCTGCTCATCGTTTCTATGTGGATCAACCCGCGCATGTTCTTGCAGGATTATCCCAAAGAGATTCAGTCGGCAGTGCCGCCCAAAACAGCTTCCGAAAAGCATTCGTCCCTGTTGGTGGGCATCCCATTCCTGCTGTTGTTGATCCTTGTGCCGTTCTTCTCGACACTGGCACTCAAACAACAAGGTGGCTCCTTTGGCGCGCTCCTAATAAATGCATTTGGGGTTGCCTTTATTTTCAACCTTGTCGATTGGCTGCTGCTGGACTGGTTGATGTTCTGCACGATCACGCCCAGGTTTGTGGTCATCCCTGGAACAGAGGGCATGGCAAGTTACAAGCAGTACGGGTTCCATTTCCGCGGATTTCTGGTTGGAACGCTGCTGTCCTTCATCGGTGCAGTGGGGATCGCGGGGATCGTGTTCTTTATCGGCTGAACCTGGCGGAGTGGTGATGTCTTCCCAATGGGGAAACGCAGGCGGGCTTTTACGACTTTGAGCAAGCCAACCACGTGATGAGTAGAACCCTTGACAAGTTCTTGTTTACCATCAAGAGGGAGAAAAGAACAAGGTCAAAGGCTTGACAACCAAGAACATACATTCTAGAATGCCCTTGGTTATGGACACCCAGATATTTCCGAGAATTTATCTTCAGAGCAGTGCATATCTGTGAAAGTGATCATGCTGTTGATCAGTTCTCGTATCTATCTTCATATTTAACTTACATTCACCATCAGAATAAGGACTTCGTTCCTCTCAAAATGCGTGAAGATTAATGATTAAATTTTATTCCTCCCGCCTGCCAGCCCCCGGAAAGGAAGACCCCATGCAAACCATGGACCTGAAGAAAGAATTGAAAGCCTTTTATGCCCCGTCCGCAAAGAAGATCGATCTGCTGGAGGTACCGCGCTTCACCTTCCTGATGATCGACGGCGCGGTCGAGAAAGGTCATGGACCCGGAGACTCTCCGCTGTTCCAGGAGAACCTGGGCGCGTTGTACGGCGCGGCATACACGCTCAAGTTTGCCTTCAAGAAGCGCGCCGCCGACCCCGTGGACTATCCGGTGATGGCGCTGGAGGGGCTGTGGTGGGTGGAGGACGGGCATTTTGATATCAGCATCCAGGACAACTGGTTCTACACGGTGATGATCCTGGTGCCCGACCTGGTCACCGCGGAGCATTTTGCCGAGGCGCTGAAGGCGCTGCGCAGGAAGAAAGGCGACCAGCCCGCCTTTTCCCGCCTGCGCCTGGAGTCTTTTGAGGAGGGGCTGTGCATGCAGACCCTGCACCTCGGTCCGTATGCAGACGAACCTGCCACCGTGAAGCGCATGGATGACTTTGCCGAGGAGAACGGGCTGACCAAACGCGGTCGGCACCACGAGATCTACCTGGGCAACCCGCTGGCTGCTAACCCGGCGAAACTAAAGACCATCCTGCGCCACCCGGTGGGACGCGCCGAGGGGAATGTGTGAAGTAAAGTGGAAATGATGCCGGCGCTGGACTGGCTGCTTGACCCGGCTGACCCCGGTGTGCGCTACCTGGCGCTGCGGGACATCCTGCGCCTGCCGGACTCGAATCCAGACCTGCTCAGGGCACGACAGGAGGCGCATAGCCATGGCCCCATTGCCACGGTGCTGCAGGCAATGCAATCTGAGGGGTACTGGTGCAAGCCCGGCGCGGGGTACAACCCGAAATATCGATCCACCGTCTGGGCGTTGATCCTGCTCTCCCAGTTGGGAGCCAGTATAGCCATGGACGAACGCATCGGGCGTGGCTGCACATACCTGCTTGACCACGCCTTGACGACACACGGGCAGTTCAGCGTTAATGGCACCCCCTCGGGGACGATCGACTGCCTGCAGGGCAACCTGTGCGCGGCGCTGGTGATGTTGGGTTGCCGCGACCCACGGCTGAGCCTGGCCTATGAATGGATGGCGAGCACCGTCAGCGGGGAAGGGATCGCCCCGGCCTCGGAGAGCAAAGCCCCGCGGCGCTATTATGCCTACAAGTGCGGGCCGGGTTTTGCCTGCGGGGTGAACGGCAGGCTGCCGTGTGCCTGGGGTGCAGTTAAGGTGATGCTGGCTTTCAACAAACTGCCTACCGGGGAGCGCACACCGCTCATCGATCAAGCCATCCGGCAGGGCATCGACTTCCTGCTGGGGATCGACCCGGCCACGGCGGCTTACCCCACCCGCGCTGATATCCCGCCCAACCGAAGTTGGTGGAAATTTGGCTTCCCGGTGTTCTACGTCACCGACCTGCTGCAACTCGTGGAGGTGCTGGTCGGGATGGGCGCGGGCGACGACCCGCGGTTGGAGAATGCCCTCGAGCGCATCCGGCAGAAACAGGATGCACAGGGGCGCTGGCAGATGGAATACGACACCAGCGGCAAGACCTGGGTCGTGTTCGGTACGCGCAATGAGGCGAACAAGTGGGTCACCCTGCGTGCACTCACCTTGTTGAGTCTCATTGCACAAGGAAAATAGGTAGCACGGGTGATAGTGTATGATGTAAAATAATGGCATCCTATTCTCATGTCCCATTAATAATCCAACGAGGAGATGCCATGAACAAAACCGCCCACATTCTTGCTGGCCTGGGAGTGACCTGTATCCTGCTGGCCATCGTCATCGCCTGTACACCTGGCGGAAGCGAGGCGCCGCCGACCCCCGCAATGGGAACTCCCGGAGGTAACGATGCCCCGGCCAACACGCTTGGCGCGGAAGTGATCTCCATCCCCGGCGGCACTTTCTGGATGGGGAGCGATCCATCCGATGCCCTGGCGGACACGGATGAGTTCCCTGCCCACCAGGTGACACTTTCCGGATACTCCATCTACACTCATGAAGTCACCAACGGGCAGTATGCCAACTGCGTGGAGGCGGGTGAATGTTCGCCCATCCGGGCACGCGCCAATGGCCCCCTGGGCCATGCCAGCGACCCGGCGTATGGCGATTATCCTGTGGTGGGTGTCACCTGGGAAATGGCAGACACCTACTGTGCCTGGGCGGGGGGACGGCTGCCCACCGAGGCGGAGTGGGAATATGCGGCGCGCGGCGCCGACAGCCTGCTCTACCCCTGGGGGGCGGAGCAGCCGGCCTGTGACCGGGTGAACATGGCTGGCTGTGCCACGCCTCCCGGAACCATGCTGGTAGGCTCCTTTGCGCTCGGCAACAGCCCCTTTGGGCTGTGGGACATGTCCGGCAATGTGTGGGAATGGACCCAGGATTGGTATGCCGAAGCCTTCTATTCCTTCTCGCCTGCCAGTGACCCGATCGGCCCCCATACCTACCAGGATGCCGACCGTCCGCTCAAGGTCGTACGCGGCGGCGGTCTCGACTCCAATCCGGTGCAGATGCGCTCTGCTATGCGGCTGGGGATTCGACCCTACCGCGCCTACAATGATGTCGGTTTCCGCTGCGTCACCGGCAGCTCGTTGGCCTTGCCGGATGACTATACCCAGCCGGACGACCTGGTGGAATTCGTCGGAGGCGATGAAGGCCCGGGAGCCGAAGACCCGGAGGACCCCGCGGACAACTGGCTGCATGCGCATTATGGCTACATCCACTGTCCCGATGAAGATAATCAGATCCTGGTTGACATCAGCCTGGATGCCCCCGAGGGAACCACCTACACCGTCAGGGTGGGTGAAGCCATTTTTGATTGCCTTTACGATCCAGATCAAAACAAGTATCACTGCACCGGACCTGCCCCGGAGGGCCTGAGCGAGATGGACAAGGTGCGCGTGTATGTGGATGCCCTGTTCCCGGATGGCAGCACGGATGAGGTGGGCGGCTTCTATATCGCCGCCCCGCATGACTGCGAGGAGACTGACCCATCACCGGTGTTCACGGCCTCTGTTTCCTGCCCGGAGGATGGCTGGGTCACCGCCACCTTCACCTACGATGCCAGCGATGTGACCTGGCAGGAAGTTTACCTGCGCTCGATGGACACCCCCCTGGCATGTGAAGTGACCGGGGAAGGGGTGCTGACCTGCCTGGCGCCTGACATCAGCGAGGACGGTTTCTACGAATTCTACTTGTATGGCGAAAATGATGAAGGACTGGGACGCAAACGCTGGCCGGATGTGCCCGCCCCGGAAGGCTGTCCGGCGGATGATGGCGAATTCGCAGTCGGCGTGGAGACCGGTTGTTTCCTGGGTGATATCCCCACCGCAACTTTTTATTACGATGAAAGCATGCATGGCTCGGTAAAGACCGTGCAGGATGCCGGGGAATATCGGCTGCATATGAATTGGTCGGACGGGGTGACGGAATCCATGTACACGGATGAAACCCCGGGATTGGTGACCACCATGACGCTGTGCTTCCAGGACGGATTCTGCATGGATGTGCCGGAGATCACGGTACCGGCGTGCCCGGGTGACATCAGTGCGATCACCATGGGCTACACTGTCTCGAACATCTGCGTGAGCGGTTTCCTGGGCACGTCCGAATGGTATCCAGGTGTGGATATCAGGTACTGGCCGGATTTCCAGCACCTCGAGTCGGTAAGCAGCATGGGGAATCCTTTGGAATGTTCCTTCGCGGGTGGCAACAGGGCTGTCTGCGCTGCGCTTCCCGGCAACTCAGGCGATTCCGTAGCGGTGGACATCTGCTTTGAGGATGGCAGGTGTTATTCCGAGACGACTACAGTCAATGACTGCCCGACTTCCACTGCAGAACCGTGGACATTCAATACTTCAGGCTGCCATCCCTGGCCGGAGCCGAATTACGTGTTCTTTACGGTGGACACCCACTACGACTGGTTGACAGAAGATACCGAGATCGCCTACACCGCCACCGACGGCATCCGGGTCTATACCTGCGTGACCCATCCTTCCGTCCCGGGCAGGGTGTACTGCTATGGGCTCAAGCCGCAGTCCGTGCAGACGCTGAAGTTGTGCCTGCAGGTGCCCGGCGAACCTTCTGACTGCCAATCCTTCCCGGATTATTTCAACTGGGTATCCTCCCTGATCTGTCCTGAACCCACCCCCGTGGTAGCCTGTTCACAATTCACTACCAGGGATACCTGCACAGCCAATCCTGCCTGCCGCTGGAGTTTCAACCCAGCGGGTCCGTCAACCTGCGTGAACAAGTAGAATCCTGGAATACCCTGTAAGAAGAAACCCCTGGAAAGTGTTCTTTCCAGGGGCTTTTCAAATTCTCAGATGTGTCTCAGATGACGATATTGACCAGCTTGCCCTTCACATAGATCACTTTCTTCGGGGCGTTGCCCTCCAGGTATTTCTGCACCAGCGGGCTGGCGAGGGCCATTTCCTTGACCAGGTCATCGGCGGCATCCAGCGCCACGGTGAGGCGCTCGCGCAGTTTGCCGTTGACCTGCACGGGGATGACGATCTCCATCTCGCGGGCGGCATCTTCGTCCACCTGGGGCCAGGACTGGGTGTGCACCGAATACCTGCGCCCGGTCTGCGTCCATAACTCCTCGGCGATGTGCGGGCAGACGGGAGCCAGCATGCGCAGGTAGATATCCACGGCCTCGTTCCATTCCGGCGTGGCGTAGGCCCCGGCTTCCTTGGCTTTGTTCATCTCGTTGAGCAGTTCCATCAACCCTGAAACGATGGTGTTGAACTCGAACTCGCGGAAGTCGCGGGTGATGCGCCTGAGCATCTGGTGCACGCGGCGGCGCAGCATGCGACGGGTATCGGCGGAGCAGTCGCCCATGCCGGATGGTTCGTTGACCAGAGTCCAGACCCGGCGCAGCCAGCGGAAGGTGCCGTCGATGCCGGAGGAATTCCACGGGGCGCCCAGATCCCAACGGGCGAAGAACATCAGGAAGGCGCGCACCGCGTCGGCGCCGTAGTGGGCCACCAGTTCATCCGGCGGGATGACGTTGCCGCGGCTCTTGGACATCTTCTCGTGGTCCTCGCCCAGCACCATGCCCTGGTTGCGCAATTGCAGCATGGGCTCGGGACCTTCGGTGATGCCCATGTCGCGCAGCGCCTTGTGGAAGAAGCGGGTGTAGATCAGGTGCATGTTGGCGTGCTCGATGCCGCCGGTGTAGGTGTCCACGGGCATCCAGTAGTTGTATTCCTTGGGATCGAACGGACCCTGGGTGTATTTGGGAGACAGGTAGCGCAGGTGGTACCACGAGGAACACATGAAGGTGTCCATCGTGTCGGTCTCGCGCTCGGCTTCCCCGCCACAGGAGGGACAGCGCACCTGCTTCCAGGTGGGGTGCAGTTTCAGCGGGCTTTCCCCGGTGGGGCGCCATTCGACATCCTCAGGCAGCAGCACGGGTAGTTCTTCCTCGGGCACCGGGTTCCAGCCGCATTTTTCGCAGTGGATCATCGGGATGGGTGCGCCCCAGTAGCGCTGGCGCGAGATCAGCCAGTCGCGCAGCTTGTAGTTCACGGCGCCCTTGCCGAAACCTTTTTCGGTGATGAAGCCCACGGCGGCATGGAACGCATCGTCCGCCGATGTGCCGGTGAGTGGACCGGAATTGACCATGGTGCCATGGGCGGGGACGGATGCGGGCATGGTGGTGCCGTCCAGGGCGTCCATGTCCTGCGGCTGGATGACCACGCGCACCTCGATGCCGAACTTGCGCGCGAAGGCGAAATCGCGCTCGTCGTGCGCCGGCACCGCCATGATGGCGCCGGTGCCGTAGGTCATCAGCACGTAATCGGCGATCCAGATCGGGATCTTCTCATTGTTGACCGGGTTGAGGGCATAGCCGCCGGTGAAGACGCCGGTCTTTTCCTTGTCGGCGGCCTCGCGGTCGATATCGGATTGGCGCGCCGCCTGGGCTTTGTAGGCTTCCACGTCGGCTTTGCGCTCTGGCGTGGTGATCTTCTCCACCAGGGGGTGCTCGGGGGAGAGGACCATGAAGGTGGCGCCCCAGAGGGTATCGGGTCGGGTGGTGAAGATCTCGAAAGATCCGCCGCCTTCGGTCTTGAAGGTGACGATGGCGCCTTCGGAACGACCGATCCAGTTGGTCTGCAGGGTCTTGACCCGCTCAGGCCAATCCATGCCCACATAGTGCAGCAATTCGTGGGCGTAGGAGGTGGTCTTGAAGAACCACTGTGACAGGTCCTTCTTGATCACCGGCGTTTCGCAGCGCTCACAGTGGCGGTCTTCGCCCCAGACCTGCTCGCGTGCCAGGGTGGTATTGCAGTGCGGGCAGAAGTCCACCGGGGAGAGTTTGCGGTAGGCCAGCCCCTTTTTATACAGTTGGATGAAGAACCATTCGGTCCACTTATAGTATTCCGGGTCGCAGGAGACAGACTCGCGGCGCCAGTCCCACATGGCACCCATGGAGCGCAACTGCTGGCGCATGCGCTCGATATTCTGGTAGGTGCGCTTCATTGGATGGACGCCGTCCTTGATGGCGGCGTTCTCGGCGGGCAGCCCGAAGGCGTCGAAACCGATGGGGAACATGACGTTGAAGCCGTTCATGCGCATGAAGCGGGCGCGGGCATCCGAGGGGGTCATGGCATACCAGTGACCGATGTGCAGGTCACCGGAGGGGTAGGGCAGCATGGTCAGGGCGTAGTGCTTGGGGCGGCGCTCGTCGATATCGGCGTGGTAGAGACCTTCCGCCTCCCAGCGGGCCTGCCATTTTTTCTCTATTTCTTGTGGAATGTAGTCGCTCATTTTTACCTCAATGATGAAAGGTGCAGAGATGGAAGAAAAACAACCTGATGTTAATAACGAACATCTGAACCGGGCGAAGGGACATCAGCCTTCCCGGAGGCGCTCGGCAGCGGCGATGCGTCTCGCCGATGTGCGCAATGGCAGTGTGTGGCTGCCCTGGGCGAGAAGGCAGGCTGTCTCCGGGATCGAGCAGGTTGGATGATCTTGGTTCATGGCATGCCTCCTTTGTGATGATCTGTCCGGGACAATTCCCGGATGGTTATGTAACAAAAAACCCCTCCTCCACTCAGGGACGAAGGGGCTCTCCGCGGTACCACCCAGATTACGACCCACGATGATACGTGGTGCCGTCACTTGATGGCGATAACGGGCACACCCGGCGCTGACTACTTGATTCACCAACGCAGCCTGTCCCAAAGGACGGCAGGCGAGTTCGGTCTGGTTAGCGCTCCCTGGGGCACCGTGCAGGGCTTCCACCTCTCTTTCCCTGCTCGCTGACGGGATGACCTACTACTCCTGTCAAGGCTTTCAATATTTCATTCATTATAGCACCATCGCGATGAGGTTCTCATCGCGATCGGCAGTGGACCCAGCGAGATTCGAACTCGCGACCTTCTCAATGCCATTGAGACGCGCTCCCAACTGCGCTATGGGCCCATTTATATTCTGTAACCAGTGGACCTGAGGGGATTCGAACCCCTGGCCTCCTCAGTGCGATTGAGGCGCGCTCCCAACTGCGCTACAGGCCCGCAACGAGGGCGAACGGTATTCTACCTGAGGGAATGATGAATGTCAAGCGACAGGGTTGACGAATTTGGCTGTAAAGTAGATATGTTCCAACCAGCGAGGTTACGATGAGCGAATCCACTTCCCAGCCCACCTACGCATCGCCGACCTGCTGAGCGAAGAACGCCCGCGTGAGCGACTGCCGCGGCTTGGCGCCCAGGCACTGTCCACCGCGGAACTGCTGGCCATCCTGCTGCAGGTGGGCGTGCCAGGGGAGAATGCCGTGCAAGTGGGACAGCGATTGCTGCAGAAGCACAAGGGGATCTCAGGTTTATTGCGGGCACCCTTCGAGGAACTGATCAACGAGCACGGCATGGGCGAGGCCAAGGCTGCGCAGGTCAAGGCAGCCATCGAACTGGGAAACCGCCTGACGCTGGAAGCGCCTGAAGAGCGGCATACGATCACCAGCCCGGCAGACGCGGCGGCGCTGGTCTCTTTCGAGATGTCGGCGCGTGTAGCAGGAGTGCGACGATTAACGCAAAGGAGTATCGCTCATTCAATGAGCCAGAACTGGGATGAAAGTTCTGGGGACAACCAAATAACCTGGATGGGAAACCTGAAGGGGAAAATAGCATTTTGGTAAAGCGGAATGGTTCTGAAAGCGACAAAGAATGCAGTTCCGCAAGTCCCGTGCCGTATGGTTAAAGCTAGACTGCTTGAAGCCTAATCTACCCATGTGTATCCAGCCACGTACCGGAAATCGCGTGAAACCGGTATCCATTATCGTGCGCCAGCTTATTCTTGTGGCCGGTGCAACTCCCCGATGATGGTGGGGCCGCCAGTGAGGCGGTGAAGAGATGAGTGGGCAACCTAACCAGCACTAGAACTAGTACTCGTTTGACGGAAATCGTGATCGCCTACAGGCCGCGAGGCCCATGGTGACGGAGCCGCCATAGTAGTCAGAGAACGGGAAAGCCGTTTACATGGCGAAGGGCGGCAGATGATTTAAGACAGTCAATAGAAAGGAAGGTATGCGAAATGCAAAACACCAATTCTCTCTTTGCTGTCATGCAGGAACGTGGAAGAAAAGGTCAACCAGTAGAACGACTATACAGAATGTTGTATAACCCAGAACTCTATCTGAAGGCTTACGCAAAGCTATACCCGAATAAAGGCGCAATGACACCCGGAGCTACACCGGAAACCGTTGATGGAATGTCCTTAGGCAAAATTAATAACATCATCGAAGCCATTCGATACGAACGTTATCAATGGACGCCAGTCAGACGAACATACATCAAAAAGGCCAACGGCAAACTCCGACCCCTCGGACTGCCAACCTGGAGCGATAAGCTACTGCAAGAAGTAATCCGATCCATACTGGATGCGTATTATGAACCCCAGTTCAGCAAGCACTCGCATGGTTTCAGGCCCGGTCTAGGATGTCATACAGCCCTAATCGAAGTACGAACATGGTCAGGCACAAAATGGTTCATCGAAGGGGATATTTCCCAATACTTCGATACGATTGACCACTCTACGCTAATTGACATATTAGCAGAGAAAATCAAGGATAACCGTTTTCTGAGACTGATCCATAACCTGCTAAGAGCCGGATATATGGAGCAATGGTCATACAACAAAACGTACAGTGGCACGCCGCAAGGCGGAGTTTTATCACCTCTACTGGCCAACATCTACCTGGACAAGCTCGACCATTACGCTGAAGAATGCATTGAAACCTTCAATAAAGGGAAAAGGAGAGCACTAAATCTGGAATACCAAAGGCTGAATAATCGAAGATACCGAGCCAAAGCCAAAGGTGAGCGGGTCAAAGCGAAAGTCCTCTTGAAAGAAATGAGAAGGCTCCCTTCAAATGACCCAGATGACCCTAACTTTAAACGAGCCCGGTATGTCAGGTACGTCGACGATTTCCTGGTTGGTGTAATTGGTACGAAATCGGACGCCTTGGAATTGAAGCGAAAACTTGGGGAATTTCTCCACGACAGATTGAAATTGAAGTTGTCAGAAGAGAAAACCTTGATAACCAACGCAACCCAAGAAACTGCCAAATTCCTCGGATACGAAATTCAAAGCCAAAGCTGCAATTCCAAAATAGCCACAAGATT
This sequence comes from Anaerolineales bacterium, assembly GCA_041753035.1. Taxonomy (GTDB): domain Bacteria; phylum Chloroflexota; class Anaerolineae; order Anaerolineales; family Villigracilaceae; genus UBA877. Next base: position 13,155 of record JBGSVI010000001.1, read on the forward strand.
AGACCATACTAAAAGACGGTCTGTAAATGGCCATATTGCATTGCTACTCCCCAAAAGCGTAATCCAGAAGAAAAGCGCACCCTACCTAAAGGACGGAAAACCAATACATAACTCCTTCCTAATGATCAATCAAGACTTTTCCATAGTCCACGATTATCAGACAAAGCTGAGAGGGCTGTATCAGTACTACGCCCTTGCCACTAACGTAAGCCAACTCCATAACCTGAAATGGATCATGGAGCAATCCCTAATGAAAACCCTGGCCTCAAAGCACAAATGCTCAGTCAGAGTATTGCTTGGGAAATATAAAACAAGCGTAAAAACAGAAAAGGGAAAAACTCTTAAGTGTATCCAAGTCACAGTGAACAGAGAAGGCAAAAAGCCATTGGTGGCAAATTTCGGGGGCTTTTCAATGGAACGAAAGCAGTTCACGACGGTGTATGACCCAATACCCAATACGTACAATGCCAAAAATTCCCGCACGGAAATCATACAAAGACTGCTCGCAGATAAGTGCGAGATTTGTGGGAAAACGGGCGCGATAGAAGTACATCACGTCAAGGCAATCAAGAACGTAACGGGGCCCAAAAACGCACGCACTGACTGGAAGCGATATATGGCAAGCCGACAACGGAAAACACTCGCAGTATGCCAAGAATGTCACTACCTGATCAGTGCGGGAAAACCATTACCTGCATTAGCTGATAGCTAGAAATCATTGGAGAGCCGGATGATGCGAAAGTATCAAGTCCGGTTCGGAGGGGGGCGGTTGGAAAAGGACGGAAACGCACCTCGCTAGCCGCCTACCCTACGTACTTGCGCGTGTTCCTGCTCGACACGCGCAACCCTGTGCTGGACATCGTCGAAGTGCACAAGGGTTCGGTCAACTCTTCGCAGGTGCGGGTGGGAGAATTGCTAAAGCCAGCCAACCGGCGGAATGCCTCGGCGGTGATCATTGCCCACAACCACCCCAGCAGTGACCCGACACCCAGCCCTGATGTGGCGATCAAACGGGTGATCGCACAGGCGGGAAAACTGCTGGGGATCGATGTGCTCGATCACCTGGTGATCGGGCAGGGAGGCTGGGTGTCGTTGAAAGAGCGCGGGCTGGGGTAAGGGTAGGGTGTCGGTTCCAACGTAACTCAAGAAAAGAATGGAATCCAGCGTAAGTAAAGAAAACGGGATTGAGAAGGATTACTGCCATTGCAAGGTTTAGCCCGGATGAATCCTCCGGGCTAAACCAGGTTCAGTCGCGAGGGGCAAAA
>JBGSVI010000002.1:0-53656 GCA_041753035.1 Anaerolineales bacterium
ACTGACCGGGATCAAAGTAATTCTCATGCAGGAGAGCTATACCTCCAAATGCTCCTTCCTTGACCTGGAGCCGATCCGCAAGCACAGCGTATATTGTGGACGCCGGGTCAGACGCGCTGAATTCGTTTCGGCTCAGGGACACATAATTCATGCACATGTCAACGGCTCTTACAATATCCTGCGAAAAGGACTCCCATCGGCTTTCGCCCGTGGGATACAGGGCGTTGTAGTTCGACCGGTACGGGTTCATCCTGTACGAAAACTGGTCAATTGGCTTTGTCTATAATTGCCCATAAAACCAGTAACTATAGGAGATCCCCCTTGCCTTGACCTCCCAGGCGAAGCCCCGTATACTGCCGTGGAAATGGAGGCCGCTATGCAGAGCCTGTGGCTTGAAGATCAAAAACTTAGTCTCCGGGAAGTACCCCTCTCCGATAAACCCGGTGAAGCGCTGGTGAGAGTGCGCCTGGCAGGCATTTGCGGTACCGATCTGGAACTCCTGCGCGGCTATTACCCCTTCCGCGGTATCCCCGGGCACGAGTTCGTTGGCGAGGTGGTGGAGACCGGGCAACCGGGCTGGGTCGGCAGGCGCGTGGTCGGTGAGATCAATGCCGTTTGCGGGATTTGTGCCTCCTGCCGGGGCGGGCGTCGTACGCACTGTGAGCGGCGCACCGTGCTGGGCATCGCTGGGCGTGACGGCGTGCATGCTGAATTTGCCCGCCTGCCGTTGGAGAACCTGCACCTCGTCCCGGATGGAGTGTCGGACGATGCCGCGGTCTTCACCGAGCCGCTGGCGGCAGCCCTCGAGATCCAGGAGCAGGTACACATCCAGCCGGGTGAGCGCCTCCTGCTCATCGGTGCCGGGCGTCTGGGACAGTTGGTCGCCCAGACCCTGGCGCTTACCGGCTGCGACCTGGGCGTGGTGGCGCGCCACCCCCGGCAGAATGAATTGCTGGCTGCGCGCGGCATTCCCGTGATCGCCCAGGAACAGGTTCAGCCGCGCTCCTGGGATGTGGTTGTCGAAGCCACCGGGTCCCCCGCCGGCTTCGATCTGGCACGCCAGGCAGTCCGCCCGCGTGGCAAACTGGTCTTGAAATCGACCTACCGTGGGGAAATGCTGGTCAACTGGTCGCCGTTGGTGGTGGATGAGATCACCATCATCGGCTCGCGCTGCGGTCCGTTCGCCCCGGCGCTGCGCTTGCTGGAAAAAAAGGAAGTCGACCCAACCGTGCTGATCGCCAGGCGCTACCCGCTGGCCTCTGGGTTGGATGCCTATACCGCTGCACAGGGGGCAGGCATGCTCAAGGTGTTGCTGGAGATGCCCTCCGGCGTTACGCTTTCTTGAAGGGGATGTGGATGGTGAAGGTCGTGCCCTCACCCAGCCTGGATGCGACCGATATACTGCCCCCGTGACCGGCGACGATCTGTTTGCAGATTGACAGTCCCAGCCCGGTGCCGGGCACCTTGTCCTCGTAGGTACGCACGCGGTAGAATTTCTCGAACAGGTGGGGGATGGATTTCTCCGGGATGCCCAGCCCGCTGTCTGTCACCGAGAGTGTCCAGCAGTCTGCGGCACTGGCGGCGGAGAGTCTGACGCTGCCTGAGGGGGAATTGTACTTGACCGCGTTGCTCAGCAGGTTGAGCACCACCTGCTTAAGTCGGTCGCGGTCAGCCTCCACCGGTGGAAAACCATCCGGCACGTCGCTGCTGATGTCGATGTGGCTTTCATCCGCCTTGCTCTGGATCACGGTCATGCATTCTTCGAGCAGCGGCTGCAGTTCAAAGCGGGTCAGGTGGAACTGCACGCGGCCCGATTCGAGCCGTGCCAGGTCGAGGAAGGAGGATGCCAGGGTGTTGAGCCGCATCGCCTCGCTGTGGATGGCGTTGATCATGTGCTCGTGTTGTTCCTGGGAGATCTCGGGGCGCAGCAGCAGGTAGGTCGAGGTGCCAATGGAAGCCAGCGGGGTGCGCAGTTCGTGCACGAACTCGGCGATCAGGTCGGACTGCTGGAACAGGCGCGTGTTCTCGATTGCCACTGCCGCCTGCGCGCCGAGTACCAGCAGCAGGTCCTCATCCGCCGTGGTGAAATGATCGTTGTGCTTGTTGAGCACCTCCAACACGCCGACGACCTTCTCTTTGGTGATCAGCGGGACGCCGATGATATCTTCAGTGGTGAAGTTCGTCTCTTGTTCGATCGTCTGGTAGAAGCGGGGATCGGCGTGCGCGTTTGCGATGCGCACCGGCTTGCGGTTGGTCACCACCCAGCCGGCGATGCTCCCCTCGAGCGGTACGACCAGGCCGCGCATGGTCTGCAGGTCGAGGTTGGTCGCCACCTGGAAGTTCAATTGCCGTGCGGCATCATCATACAATAAAATGGAAGGCGCCTCGGCCTCGGTCAGGTCGGCGGCGGCGCGGGTGATACGGTTGAGCAGTACATCCAGGTCCAGGGTGGAGGCCAGGTCCCGGGAAATGTCGATCAGCCGGCGGTAGCCTTCCACTCTTTTTTCCAGGTCATCCATTGGATTTTACTCCTCTCCCTGGACCTTCGCCCGGGGGGCGGGCGTTTCTTAATTCTTTTGATTTTGGACTTCGAGCAGGGCTTCAACCAACTTGGCAAACTGCTGGGCGGTCAGGCTGTCGGGACGGGTGGCAATGGCGGTGGTCTTGCCGCGCACAGCTATGAAGAGCAGTTCGGGAGCAGGGGTGATGGCCACCGCGGGTGGTTTGCCCAACTGTTCCTCCACTTGGGCCCAGTTCAACTGCGTGTCCGAGCGGATGCGGTTGACGATCACTGGGACGATCTTGCGATTGGGTACACCCAGTTCCACCAGGTCGGTGAACATGGCTCTGGCGTGGGTGACAGAACTGCCCACCGGCTCGACGATGAGCACGACTGCATTGCATGCGGGAAGTACCTTATGGGCCAAGGGGGTCAGGCCGGGACCGATATCGAGCACGAGGTACTGTGCCAGGTAGCTCAGTCGGTTCACCAGTGCTTCGAAGGATGCCAGGGCGCCATTCAGGATGGCATCCTTGGGCTGGGTGGAACCCGGCAGGAGCTGCAAGCCGGTGGGGTGCGCGAAGAGTTGTTCCTTGACGAAGGCGCGCGTCATGTCGGAGATCTTGCCGGAAAGCAGATCACGCAGGGCTGTTGGTTTGCTCTCACCCATGTCCGGACCGAGCGTTCCCATGCCAGGACGCAACTCGGCAACCAGCACTTCCGCCTTTCTGGCTCTGTGTAGTGAATCACCTAGGTTCACTGCGGTGGTGGTGACGCCCAGTCCCCCGCGTGGGGCAGTCACGCCGATGATGAAGGCACGCTTCTCATCGGGCAGAGGGTTGGTGGCAACCTTACCCTTGCTGGAGCGTGTCAGCAGTGCCTTGACGTGTGCGTGCAGTTCGTTGGGATGGGTGGGCTTGGTAAGGTAGTCATCCGCCCCTGCCTCGAACCCGCTGACTTTGTCATCCAACTGGGTCTTGGCGGTGAACATGAGGATCGGTGTGTTGGCGGTCAGGGGGTTGGCTCGCAGGCGCTTGGCCACCTGGTAGCCGTCCATTTCAGGCATCATCACGTCCAGCAGGATCAGGTCCGGGTTTTCCACTTCTGCCTGGGTGAGTCCTTGGGGGCCGTTGCTGGCTGCAATAATGGTATAGCCCTGTTTCTGGAGCATCAGGCCGACCAGTTTCAGGGTATCCACGTCGTCGTCGATGATCAGGATCTTTTCAGACATACGGCTACCTCTCAAGGGGGAGAATTATGCTACAGTCTAGCATAAACACGCCGCAGAAGCAAGATTTATTGAGCTGGTGGGCAGTGTTATTATCGCTTTCTCATCATCCTTGACAAAACAGAACAAATATTCTAAAATGCCTGTGTTCCTGCCCTGGCAGCGCACTGTTTGACTTCTTGCCAGATCTGCCCCTTCACGGGAATTAATCTTCACGCTGCTTTTTTTTCTTTACAGAATAGAGAAGGCTAAGTTTAACTCGTAGTATTCTTCATATAAAATTTGCAATATCAGTGCCTAAATGAACCTCGTTCCTCGTAAATTGTGCGCAGATTAAAGATTAATTCATGGGTATTTCTTCTTGTTGGTATTATCGTGGTTCGGTATTCTCTGGTCTCCAGGCTCAGCAGGCTGGTTTCTCGGGAATGGTATAATAAAAAATTGCGTCCGCTGCGGGCGTAAAAATATTACATTTGTGCTAGTATGGGGCCATCCCCATTCCAAGAGGCAAAAATGTCATTCAACGTGATCCGCGTGGTCGGCGCGCGCGAACATAATCTGAAGAATATCACCGTGGAACTTCCCCGCGAAAAACTGGTGGTCATTACTGGCCTGTCTGGTTCTGGGAAGTCCTCGCTGGCTTTTGATACGATCTTCGCCGAAGGGCAGCGCCGCTACGTGGAATCACTCTCGGCATATGCCCGCCAGTTCCTGGGGCAGATGAACAAGCCGGATGTGGATTACATCGAAGGATTGTCACCGGCAGTCTCGATCGACCAGAAGGGCACCAGCCACAATCCTCGTTCGACGGTCGGGACGGTGACGGAGATCTATGATTATCTCAGACTGCTCTTTGCCCGTGTGGGTATCCCGCACTGCCCGGTCTGCGGTCGCGAGGTGGTCAAGCAGTCCGCCCAGGAGATCGTCGATGCCTTGGAGCAACTGCCGGCGGGACGCCGCCTCCTGCTTCTCGCCCCGGTGGTGCGCGGGCGCAAGGGCACCTACCAGGCGGTCTTCGAAGAGATCCGCAAGGCTGGCTTTGCCCGCGTGCGCGTGGATGGCGCGGTGCACACCCTGGATGAGGAGATCACCCTCGACCGCTACAAGATCCACACGATCGAAGCGGTGGTTGATCGGCTGGTGATTTCTGGGACGAAGTCAGCGGAAGAACGCACCCGCCTCACTGATTCGGTTGAGACCGCGCTGAAGTTTGGCGAAGGGTACCTGACAGCCGCACCACTGCCCGAAGACGGCAGAGCGGCAGGCGAAGTCAGCGATTCCCCGCCGCAGGACCTGCATTTCTCCGAACACCTGGCCTGCCCAGAACATGGGATTAGCATCCCGGAGATCGAGCCGCGCACCTTCTCGTTCAACACCCCGCACGGCGCCTGCCCCGATTGTCAGGGGCTGGGTAACAAGTTGGAGATTGACCCGGAGCGCGTGGTTGACGCAGAGCGGTCGCTGGAGGATGGGGCTATCGTTGCGCTGGAGTGGAACAACTCAAAGGAGGATGGTGGCTATTACTGGCAGATCCTCAACGCGGTGGCCAGCCACTTCCACATTGACATGCACAAGCCGTTCGGCCAATTACCTGCAGAACACAAAGAAATGGTGCTGCAGGGCACCAAAGGGGAGCGGGTGCGTGTCCATTACCACAACCGGGAAGGGCGCACAGCCAGTTTCGATGCCGCCTTCGAAGGCGTCATCCCCGGCTTCATGCGCCGCTACCGTGAGACCAATTCGGAGTATATCCGCGAGAAGATCTCGGAATACATGAGCGACCGTCCCTGCCCCACCTGTAAAGGCAAACGCCTGCGCCCGGAGGCGGTCGCGGTGACAGTGGATGGGGTCAACATCATCGAGGCCACCTCCTGGCCGGTAAACCGTTCGTTGGAATGGGTGCGCCGGCTTTCCAGCAATGAGTCGCCTCTCACAACCCGCCAGCAGGCGATCGCCGAGCGGGTGTTGAAGGAGATCTACGAGCGTCTCAACTTCCTGGTGGCCGTGGGACTGGATTACCTGACCCTGCGCCGTTCAGCCGGCTCGCTGTCCGGTGGCGAGGCACAACGCATCCGTCTTGCCACTCAGGTTGGCTCGCGGCTGGTGGGTGTGCTCTATGTGCTGGATGAGCCATCGATCGGGCTGCACCCGCGCGACAACAACCGCTTGCTTGACACCCTGAAGGGGCTGCGCGACTTGGGCAACACGGTCTTGGTTGTTGAACATGATGACGAAACGATCTTGAGTGCAGACTGGATCGTGGACCTGGGCCCCGGGGCGGGTGAGCACGGCGGGAAAGTTGTCGCAGAGGGGACACCGCAGCAGATATTGCTTCATCCGAAGTCGTTGACCGGGGCATATCTATCGGGGCGCAAGCAGGTGCCGGTGCCGAAGGTGCGCCGCACGGGGAATGGAAAGCGGTTGAAGATCGTCGGGGCGCGTGCCAACAACCTGAAGTCCATCGACGTGGAGATCCCGCTGGGAGAATTGGTCTGCATCACCGGGGTCAGCGGCAGCGGCAAGTCGTCGCTGATGAGCGATATCCTCTACAATTCGTTGGCAGCCAAACTGCACGGCGCGCATACCCAGCCCGGCGAGCATCAGCGCATCGAGGGCGTGGAGCACCTGGACAAGATCATCAACATCGACCAGTCCCCCATCGGGCGCACGCCGCGCTCGAACCCGGGCACCTATACCGGCATGTTCGACGAGATCCGCAAGTTATTCGCTGAGATGCCCGAATCGAAGGTGCGCGGGTATAAACCGGGGCGTTTCTCGTTCAATGTCCACGGCGGACGCTGCGAGGCTTGCCAGGGACAGGGGGAACTGCGCATTGAGATGCAGTTCCTGCCGGATATCTACGTGCCCTGCGATGTGTGCCACGGTTCGCGCTTCAACCGCGAGACGCTGCAGGTGAAATTCAAGGGCTATGGCATCGCTGATGTGCTCGATATGACCGTGGAGCATGCATTGAAAGAGTTTGCCGCTATGCCTGCCATGGTCAGCAAACTGAAGATGCTCGTGGAGGTCGGGCTGGGCTATGTTAAGGTGGGCCAGCCGGCGACAACGTTGTCGGGCGGAGAGGCGCAGCGGGTAAAACTGGCGCGCGAGTTGTCGCGGCGTGCCACCGGGCGGACGCTCTACGTGCTCGACGAACCTTCGGTGGGGCTGCACGCTGCCGATGTGCACAAGTTGATCGAAGTTCTCCAGCGGTTGGTGGATGCCGGCAACTCGGTATTGATCATCGAGCATAACTTGGAGATCATCAAGACCGCCGACTGGATCATCGACCTGGGACCGGAAGGTGGTGACCGGGGCGGGGAACTGGTTGCCGAGGGGACACCCGAACAGGTGGCGGAGATCGAGGCATCATACACCGGGCAATTCCTGAAGAACATGCGCCAGCGCGCAGGCAGGATGCAGGCGGCAGCCTCGGACTGAAGCCATGCACCTCCCATCACCTCCTATTTCAGCACATCGCGGGGCGTTTCCCGTCCTCGCCGAATCCTAAAAATTCAGGTAGAATGGTAAAACAACATCGGCAGGGTTTCCAATTCATTCTCTGCCGGGAAATGGATGAGACCTATGACGATCAGAGATACCATAGATTCCTATCGCAAGCGCAGGAAGCAACTGCTGCCCGTCATCCTGGGGGCGGCGGCAGTATTGCTGGTGGTGGCAGGGATCATCGTTGTCGTTATATCGTTGAGCGGCGGTGGCGGCATCACCCTCTTTGCCACCAAGACTCCCACACCGACGATCACACCTTTGCCCACGAACACCTACACCCCGACAGCCACGATGACACAGACCGAAACCCCCACGATCACCCCGACGGGAACCGCAGGTGCGCCATACTCCTACGTGGTGCAGGAAGGTGACACCCTGTATGGGATCATGGAGGCCCAGGGGTTGGGTCCTGAAGCGATCTTGCTGATCTATATGATCAACCCCTACAATGCCACCACCGGGGATGGGATTGACCCAACCACCGGAGCCATCTTCGTGGGCAGGACTATCATGATCCCCAACCCGGGCATGGAATTGCCCACCCCCACGCCGGTCGCGAATACGGCTCCCGGGACACGCATCACCTACATGGTGCTGCCGGGAGATGGCATTGGTTTGATTGCCAATAAGTGGAATACGACCATCGAGCGGATCTTGCAGGCGAATCCGGTGGTGTTGAAAGATGGCGAGACTACACCGCTTTACCCCGGGATGCTGCTCGTGGTGCCTATCAACCTGGTAACCGCTGTGCCTACGGCCGGACCCACTGCAACGGCAACAACAACACCTTGATCGCAGAACTTGCAGAGTCCCGGCTTCTCACGAGGCTGGGACTCTTTTATTTTCAATTCCTTTGACATTCTGACTTCATGCGGCTAAAATGAGTTCTGTAAGTCTGGCTTTGAATGAGGGATGCGTGTGAGCAACTGGACTGGGAAATATGTGATCGGCCTGACCGGTAATATTGCCACCGGGAAGAGCGTGGTCCGGCGTATGCTGGAGCATCTGGGTGCGTATAGCATTGATGCAGATGCGCTTGCTCACCGCGCCATCTCCAGGGGGGCGCCAGGGTATGCGCCGGTCGTGGATGCATTTGGAAAATACATCCTGGATGCCAGCGGCGAAGTGGTGCGCACCAAGCTGGGGCGGGTGGTCTTCAATGATCCCGAGGCGCTCCACACGCTGGAGACGATCGTCCATCCGCTGGTGGGGCAGGCCGTCGATTTGATGGTACGCCGCGCCGGTCAGCGGGTGATCGTCCTGGAGGCGATCAAGCTGCTTGAAGGGAAACTGGCTTCTGCCTGTGATACGATCTGGGTGGTGTATGCCCCTGAGACACTCCAAAAGAACCGCCTGATGCAGAAACGCGGCATGAGCGAAACTGATGCTCTGCAGCGTATCCGCGCCCAGGGTGCACAGGAGGTGAAAACTGCCGCAGCCAACGTGGTGATCCAGAACACAGGGTCGTTCGAGGAGACCTGGAAGCAGGTGGTGGCAGCGTGGAAGGTGCTCTTCCCGGTGACGGACACCATGCCGGTGGTGATGAAGAAGGCTGCCCCTGGTGAACTATCCGTGCAGCGTGGCAGGCCGCGAGATTCAGCCAGCATCGCTGCGTTGGTCGGGCGGTTGGGTGTAGGCGCAAGCGCTCCCTCACCGGATGATATCATGGATGCATTCGGGGAAAAGGCTTTTCTGCTGCTGATGGAAGATAAGCAGCCTGTCGGACTCGCTGGTTGGCAGGTGGAGAACCTGGTTGCCCGGACTACAGAACTTTACCTCGAACCACGTTTGCCTCTGCAGGAGGCGCTCAAGACGCTGGTCTCGGAAGTAGAGCGTGCTTCGCATGATCTGCAGTGTGAGGTCTCGCTGATCTTCCTGCACCCCCAGATGGCCGCCGAGGAAGCGGTGTGGAAGGAATTGGGTTATATCCGCTCTACACCGGCAATGCTGGGTGTGAAGGCATGGCAGGATGCAACCGAAGAATCCCAGCCTGCGGATACGGTATTGCTCTTCAAGCAATTGCGCCAGGACCGCGTCCTGCGGCCAATATAGCATGCTTGGTGATCATCCAGGGCATCCGGGCTGTTCCTGCAGCCAAAGCCAATGCCATGGATAGCTGTGTTTTCCATGAACGAACTTCTTAACGACATCCTCTTTCTCTTTCAGCGCCTTGACTGGCTGGGTGTGGTTGACATCCTGCTGGTTACATTGATCCTGTTTGCGGTGCTCTACCTGGTGCGGGATACGCAGGCAATGATCCTGCTGCGCGGGATCATCCTGATCCTGATCCTGGTTGCGCTGCTGACCAGCCTGGCCAACCTGCCGGCATTCACCTGGCTGGTCAGTGCGGCATTGCCAGGGCTGGTTTTTGCCATCCCGGTCATCTTTGCCCCGGAGATTCGCCGCGCATTGGAGCGCATCGGCAGGGCTGGAACATTTGTGCGCACGTCCGGTAGGCACGCTGGGGAGGAGATGCGCCTGACCATCCAGTCCATCGTCACTGCGGCGGTGCGTCTCTCGGCGCTGCAGCATGGCGCGCTGATCGTACTGGAACGCTTTGACCGGATGGATGAATACATGCGCAGTGGCATCCGTTTGCACGCCGGGGTGACGCCCGAACTGCTGATGCAGATCTTTCACCCGAATACCCCACTGCACGACGGCGCGGTGATCATCTCTGACAACCAGATCGCGGCAGCAGCCTGCGTGATGCCGCTCTCCTCCAGCGGTATCCTGGAGCATAACCCGGAGCGCAAGATGGGATTGCGCCACCGCGCCGCGCTGGGCATTTCCGAAGCCTCGGATGCGATCGCGGTGGTTGTCTCAGAAGAGACCGGAACCATCTCCATTGCCCATGCCGGGCGGATCATCCGCCGCCTGGATAGCGAACGCCTGGAGAATGTGCTCATGGCTTTCTACAGCCCGGGACTGCAGCGCAAGAATTCTTTCTTCCAGCGCCACTTCCCCTACTTGTTCCCGAGAAAAGATGACTAACTTCTTTCGCTGGTTCAGCACCTACTTGCGTGTCTTCCTGTTGGCATTTGCTCTGGCCCTGGCGGTCTGGGTCATGGCGGTGACCGCCTCGGATCCGGATGAGACCAACTCACTCCCACAGCCTAAAACGATCGAGTTCATCGGGCAGGATTCGGCTCTGATCCTGACCGGGGAAACTGCCGAAACAGCAGTCATCACTCTGCGTGCGCCGCGCTCTGTCTGGGAGCAGATGCTGGCAGAACCCGATTCGGTGCGTGCCATCGTAGACCTGAGCGGGCTGGAATCAGGCACGCACAAGTTGGATGTGGTGGTGCAGGTGGACGCCCGACCGGTGCGGATCATTTCAGTATCTCCGGCAACTCTTGAGGTTACTCTGGAGATTCTTGCCACCCGCACGTTGCCGGTTACGCTGGTTGTTTCTGGGGAGACAGCAGTTGGTTACCAGGCCGGTGAAGCCATAATTGACCCTGCCACGGTCACCGTCTCCGGCCCGGATTCGCTTGTTGCCCGGGTGGAAACGGTGCGCGCCGCACTGACACTCAACAATAACCGCGAAGGTGTGGATATAAATCTGGGGTTGATTGGTTATGACCACGATGGCAGCCCGGTCAGCGGAGTCACGCTCCTGCCGGAGAGCATCCATGTAAGCATGCCGGTGACCCAGATGGGTGGCTACCGCGACCTGGCTGTGAAGGTGGTGACGGTGGGACGTCCCGACAGCGGCTATCGCCCGGCAAGCGTGGCGGCTTTCCCGGCCATCGTGACGGTTTATTCGGCGAATGCACTTTTGATCGAAGCACTGCCAGGTTACGTGGAGACCGTCCCACTGGATTTGAGTGGAGCGCGCGATAATATTGAAAAAAGATTGAACCTTGTGCTCCCGGCTGATGTGACCCTGGTCGGAGAGAAGAACGTCCTGGTGCAGGTCGGGATCGTCCCGATCCAGGGGAGCCTGACCGTAGCCTACCGCCCGGTGACGGTGGAGGGACTGGGAACAGGGCTGAAGGCGCAGGTCTCCCCAGTGACGGTGGATGTGATCCTTTCGGGACCCATCCCTGCCCTGGAATCCCTGTATGCCAGCGATATCACCGTCAGCGTCGACCTGACCGGACGTGGGATCGGCACCTACCAGTTAACCCCGGTGGTCACTATTTCTTCCGAGGACGTGGTCGCCGAATCCATCCTGCCAGCGACAGTGCAGGTGATCATTACCCGCTCAACCCCGTAGGAAAACCATGAAACCAATTGTTGCTCTTGTCGGACGCCCCAATGTGGGAAAATCCACCCTGTTCAATCGCCTGACCGGAGAGCGGCTGGCGATCGTCGATGATGTCCCGGGCACCACCCGTGACCGGATCATGGCTGAGGCGGAATGGCTGGGGCATCCCTTTGAAGTGGTGGATACGGGAGGCATTGATCCCACGCATGGAGGCAAATCGCCGCTCTCTGTGGGTTCAGCAGATTTCATTGAGGAGATTCGGGCGCAGGCACTGGTGGCGGTGAGTGATGCGGATGTGGTTCTGCTTCTGGTGGATGGACAGACCGGGGTTACCCCGCCAGACAGGGAAGTGGCTGAGTTGCTGCGCCGCAACCAGAAGGTCGTGAACGGGACGCCGCGGCCGCCTATCCTCGTGGTGGTGAACAAGTGCGAAAGCGAGAAAATGCGTACAGCCGCGTCTGAATTTTACGAACTTGGGCTTGGCGAACCGTATCCGATCTCTGCACAGCATGGCATCGGGACGGGCGACCTGCTCGATGTTCTCGTGGCTTCGTTCCCCCTGGAAGAGGAGGAAGAAAAAGACGACTCGGTAAAGATTGCCATCGTCGGCAAGCCTAATGCCGGGAAATCTAGTCTGCTCAACCGGCTGGTGGGTAAGGAACGCTCGATCGTCAGTCCCATTCCTGGAACAACGCGGGATACCGTGGATACGAAGATCGAGGTCGAGGGTATCCCGGTGACGCTGATGGATACGGCTGGAATCCGCCGGCGTGGCAAGGTTGACCCCGGCGTGGAGAAATACAGCGTGCTGCGCTCCATGAAGGCGATTGAAAGGGCGGATGTGGTGCTGCTGATGATCGATGCGGAAAGCGGCATCACGGCACAGGATACGCATATCGCCGGGTACATCATCGATGCGCTGAAGTCGTGCGTTGTGTTGGTGAACAAGTGGGACGCGATCGAGAAGGATACCTATACGATGGATGTTTTTACAAAGGTGGTCAGGGAACAGCTCAACTTCATGGACTACGTGCCGCTGCTGTTCATCTCTGCGAAGACCGGGCAGCGTGTGGATCAGGTGTTGCCACTGGCGTTGCGCGTCCAGGAGGAACGCTTGGCGCGCATTACCACGGCGATGGTGAATAAACTGCTGCGCGAAGCGGTGGATACGCATCCCACCCCGACCCATGCCGGGCGGGCCTTGCGTATCTATTACGGTGCCCAGGTGCGCACAGACCCGCCGACTTTCTTGCTGCATGTGAATGATACGAAGTTGTTCCACTTTTCGTACAAACGCTATCTGGAGAACCGGTTCCGTGCTGCCTATAGTTTTATGGGTACACCGATCCAGATCATCGTCAGGGGGCGTAAAGAAAAGGATGATGAAGGGTAGAGGCTTGCAGTAACAAGAATACCGGGCTGCGCCAGATGACGCAGCCCGGTACGTTTTTATGCAAACCCGGCAATAAGATTACGGGGTATCAATATCCGTAGCGGAGTTGTTGGCCGGGTTCGGGTCGGGGATGAGCACGGGCGATGTGATGGTCGCTGTATTGACCATTGGACCAACCGCAGCCGGGCTGATGGTGGCTTCCACGGTGTAGACGATCTGTTTGCCTACCGGGATGGTGACAACATCCGTGAAGTTGACTGCGGTGGTGGTGGGACCGGTGGTGCAGGTAGCGCCAAGACTGGGTGCGCAGGTCCATTTCCACTGAGTGACCTGCCCGGGGATGTTGTCGGTGAAGTCCACATTGCTGACATTGGATGGTCCGGCATTGGTGACCACGATGGTGTAGATGACGGTTCCACCAGGCGTGTAATTGATGACCATGTCGGTGATGGAGACCCCCAGGTCAGCAGTGGGCTGCTCATCGGTATCGGTGGCGCTGTTGTTTCCCGGAACAGGATCCGGCACCGCGGCGGGCGGGATGACGATGGCGGTGTTGGTCATGGTGCCAACTGCCACAGGACTGATCGAAGCGACTACTGTGTACGTGACTTTTTTGCCAGCCGGGACGTTGATGATATCCGTGTAGCCGATACCGCTGGTGACTGGACCGGGGTTGCAGGAAGCACCAGTATCCGCCACGCAGGTCCAGATCCAGGATGTGATTTGAGCTGGGATGTTGTCAGCCACCGTGGCGCCGACGATATCTGCCGGTCCATTGTTGCTCACCACGATCTTGTAGGTGACAGTGCCTCCTTGTGGGTAAATGCTGATGCTGTCGGTCTTGGTGATGGACAGGTCGGCGCTGGGCGGTGAATCCGTATCCGAGACGGAGTTATTCGCCGTGTTCGGATCTGGGATGGTGGCCGGCGAAGTGATCGTGGCGGTGTTGACCAGGTTGCCCGTGGCGGCACCGGCAACGTTGGCAACAACTGTGTAGGTGATGCCCTTGCCAGCCGGAATGCTGACCGTGTCGGTGTAGTTGCCGCCGATGACGACCGGTCCGGCAGTACAGATGGCGCCGAGGTCGGCGAGGCATGTCCAACTCCAGGAAGTGATCTGGGCGGGGATGTTATCTGCAAAGACCGCGTTGAGCACATTTTGCGGGCCATTATTGGCAACCCGGATGGTATAGGTGAGTGTACCGCCAGGCATGTACCAGGCTACATCATCGGTCTTGGTGACTGACAGGTCGGCGCTCGGACCGGTATTGGTATCGGTGGCGGAGTTGTTGGCAGGTAGAGGGTCGGGGTTGCCAACCGGGGAGGTGATGGTGGCAGTGTTGACCAGATTGCCAGTGGCTGCCGGGCTGATCGTTGAATTGACGGTGTAGATGATCTTCTTGCCAGCCGGTATGCTGACGATGTCAGAGAAGTTACCGGGGGTGGTGAGCGGGCCGGCATTGCAGGAAGCGCCTGGATCCGGGGTGCATGTCCATGTCCAGGTGGTGATCTGGGTGGGCTTGTGATCGGTGAAGGTAGCACCAACGACATGCAGGGGACCATTGTTGCTGACCACGATAGTGTAGTTGGTGGATCCGCCTGGGGCGTAGATGCTGATGCCGTCAGTCTTGGTGACCGCCAAGTCTGCGCTGGGCGGTGAGTCGGTATCGGTGGCGGAGTTGTTCGCCAAGTTGGGATCCGGGACGGCGATCGGGTTGGTAATGCTGGCGGTGGTGACAAGGTTGCCTGCCGCCGAGGCATTGATCGTCGCAACCACGGTGTAGGTGACCTTGGCTCCAGCCGGGAGATCGACCAGATCACTGATATTGGTTGCAGTGGTGACCGGGCCGGCGGTGCAGGTCGCGCCTGCATCCGGGACACAGGTAACGATCCAGGAGGTGATCCCGGTCGGCTTGGTGACCGAGAATGCGCCACCGGTGATGTTCTGGGAACCGTTGTTGCGCACCACGATGGTATAGGTTGTGTTGGTCCCGGGCGTGTAACCAGCCACCCCGTCAGTGATGGTTACCGAGAGGTCCGCGTTGGGGCCTACCACCGTAGCGGTGGGGGTGGGGCCGGGAGTGGGTGTGGGCGGGGTGCCGCCGGAACGAACGATGCGCGGCGCAGACCAGACTGCCCGGTCTCCGTTGGGAGACCCGAATGCCTGGACCATGAGGATGAACTTGGGATTTTGACCCGCCAGGGCGGAGAGGTCAACATCCATGCGATAGACCATGTTCTCCAGACGCTCGCTGGCAGTCTTGAGGGTGACAACTGGGTCAGAGCCGATCTGGTAGGCGAGCCGGAAGATGACATAGCAGCTTGCCGGACCACCGCTTTGGCAGCCAACGTAAGCCTGGAAGTGGTCGCCGCTTTGGACGGTGAAGGGCGGGTAGAGTCCCTGTATGTAACCATCGGTCACATATTGCGGGAAGGTGAGCAAGCCCTCACTGGCGGAGATTCCGTCCTCCATCTGGTGAGCGCCCAGGGGCAGCACGAAGCCGCGTGAGTCGCCATCCGTTCCTGGACAGGGCAGGGCACCAGCCCCACTGGACCAGGATGCGGCGCAGATATTTGAGGTGAAGTCATAGGCAGAGGCGTAGGAACTGACCACATTGATGTTGACCGTGAAGGCATTCGTCCCCGTGGGGCCGACGCCAAAGTTCACCGCTGAAGCGTTGCGTAACTGCCAGTAGCCGGTAAAGTTTCCGGGGGTGATCGGGGAGATCAGGTTGACCGAGAGGTCGATCGTTCCTCCAGGAGCCACACTGCTGGGCAGGTAGTAGGCGGTTGAGCTGGTGCTCATGTAATCGCCGGAAGTGAAAACAAGTTTGTAGGAGGTGGTCCAGGTGCAGGTACCCACGTTCTGCAAACGCCAGGTCTTGGTGAAGGCGGTTCCGCCCGCAAGGACGGTGCCATCGGGTATGGTCACATCTGCTACCAGGGCGGCCTTGTCACAAGTAGACACCGGAGTGGTGATGATCGGAGTGCCGCCAGCCCGGGCAAGGCGGGCGCCTCCCCAAAGCACGCGATCGCCAAGTGGGGAGCTGGATGCATCAACTCTCAGGATGAACTTCACGTTCTGTCCAGCCAGCGAAGAGAGGTCAACGTTGGCACGGTAGTAACTTCCCTCGGTCCGTTCCCGGAACGACCAAAAGGTTCGGATGGGACCGGAGTCGATCTGGTAATCCAGACGGAAGGTGACATAACAGGAAGAGACGCCATAGGCGCAGGAGACGATGGATTGGAAGCGGTCGCCAGCCTGGACGGTGATGGGGGGATACACCCCAGCGATGTAACCATCGGTCACATTCTGCGGACCCACGAACAGGCCAGGAACGGTGTCTGTGCTCCCATCCTCAAGCTTGGGAGCTGCGGACTGGATCACAAAACCAGAAGCGCTACCATCCGTTCCAGGGCAGGGGAGCACACCCGCACCGCTGGACCAGGTGGCAGAGCAATAATTGGCGACAAAGTCGTAAGACGAGCTATAGCTGGTAGTAACGACAATATCTATGAAGAAGGTGGTGGTGCCATAGGGACCAACACCAAAGATCGAACCTGAAGCGTTGCGCAGCATCCAGTAGCTGCGGTAATGGCCGGGTGTGGTGGGGGCCACCATGTTGACAGTGACATCCACCGTCGCGCCAGGAGCAACACTATACGGCAGGTTCACCACGGTTGGCGCTCCCATGAGCGCTCCGGCATAGAAAACGATGGAGTAGGACGTAGACCAGGTGCAGGTGCCAACGTTCTTGATCCTCCATGTCTTGACCATCGAAGCGCCTGGAGCAATCGAAGAGCCATCGGGAATGGTGACATCCGCGATGAACTGGCCGATGTCACAGGTTGCTGCAGCCACGGGGCGTGGGGTTGCCAAGGCTGTCGGGATGACCAGTGAGAGGATCACCACGAAGGAAAGGAGAAAACGTTTCAGGTTCATGTAAGCCTCCATAGATCTGAGCGATTCGAACAAGCGATTCCTAGACGCCAAAAATTAGCGGGATAGTTCCCAACACCTATATAATATCCTGAATTTAGCAAAATGGAATAGTCTATTTGCCCCTATCGGTACTACTTTCCAATATATAAATGACCACTTTTTCTGGTATTGCATGGGGGTATTTATACACCATATCGCTTGAGATTCCAATCTTTACGATGTACAATGATTATAGAAATGTCCAGGCCTTACTTGCTGATGCTGTTGATCTCACTTGCAGTGCTGGCGCAAAGCAGTCCCGCCCCACTGCGCGCCTGGAGCCTGGAGGCGGGTGGCCTCACTTCTGTGCAAGTGCCGGTTGGTCTCCGGGCGTTCTTCCCTCCGAGTCAGGCCGACCTGGATGGCGATGGGAAGCCAGAACACTTGGTGTTGTCAGCGGGAAGACTCTCGATCCAGACTGGCGTGACGGGCAGGTGGCAAAGCCCGCTGGGTTGGAACGTGACCCAGGCGGTTATCAGTGACCTGGACTGGGACAGACAGCCGGAAGTTACTTTGTTGGTCTGGCGCACCTACAGACCATGGCCGGTGGATGATTTCCTGCCCTATGGCGGGCGGATCGAAGATTTTCATGACAGGTCCGGCAACTCGTGCCATGTGATCCTGGTTGTCTGGAACCGAGGGGAAATCGCCGAACGTTGGGCCGGCTCGGCGCTGGCTGAGCCGCTGATCGATCTTGCCGCTGTCGACCTGGATGGGGATGGCAGACAGGAATTGGTGACGGTTGATGGACGATATGCATTGGATGGGTCCGGGTCAGGAGAGAAGTTGAAAGTCTGGGAATGGAACGGATTTGGCTTTACAGTCGTCTATGATCTGGATCGAAATTTGCCCAGTCTGGTGCTTGCCAGGCAGGAAGATGACCGGGTCTTGATATTGACACCTTGAGGAGGATGCGATGAAGGAAAAAATGCGCAAGATCATCTGGGTTTTGTTAGTGGTTGTGTTGGTGCAGGCAGCTTGTGCCTTGCCTCCAATCTCCCCGGAGACGGGAGAACCGCAGGCCACACCCACTACGCCTGGCAGTGTGCTTCCACTTGACGATGTATACATGCCGGTTTTTGCTGAGTATGCACCCATCTCTGCCCGTCTCCCGGCGAGCTTTCAGGGCGGGGATTATTCCCTGCCCGCGGACCTGGGACAGGTGGTGGGGATGGATGAACTCGAGCTCAGTATAGCCCAACAGTCGTTGTTGGCGCAGAACGGTTTTGTGGTCGCCTCGCCAGTACCGGCGAAGTGGCGCGAGTTCTACCAGATCTATGAATCCTGGCGCTATCGCGATGTGCCCAGTTTTGTGACCACTGATTCTGTTTACCATGTGTATCACCTGCTGTTTGACAAGATGCTGCGTGACCTGGAGCGGGATTATTTCATTCCCGACCTGCGCCTGATGACCAGTGCCTTGCTGGCAAAGGCTGCTGAACAATATACCACCCTGCGCGGATCTGCGTTGGAGGAACAAGCGCTTAGGAATGTAGCTTTCTTCGGCGTGGCGGACCGGCTATTGGGGCTGGCAGATGCCATCCCGGCGGAGGCGCAGGCGCTGGTGGATGCAGAACTGTCGCTGATCAATGCCGCCAATGGCGTATCCATTTCCCCGCTTTGGGACCGTCCGGATCTCCCGGAGGACAAGAAGTTGATCGAAGATTACAGCCAGTATATCCCCCGCGGTCACTATACCCGTTCGGAGGACTTAAAAATGTACTTCCGGTCGATGATGTGGTATGGACGGCTGACCTACCGGCTGATGGATGATTTTGAGACCCAGCGTGCCTTGCTGCTGGTCCAAGCCATGCGTTCGGCGGTTGCTTCCGATGGAACACCAGCACTGACCCTGTGGGAGAACATCTATGAGCCGACAGTCTTCATTGTTGGTAAAGCCGACGACCTTGGGATCCATGAATATGGGGCACTTTCCGACCAGATCTTTGGTGCGGCCCCCGCCCTGACCACGTTTGCAGACCCAGCCTTGTTTGCCTCCTTCAAACTCGCCAGTGAATCACTGCCACCGCCTCAGGTGAATTCGATGTGGGTGTGGATCTGGCAGGACCAGGAGACTGTTACCAAGGGCTTTCGCTTCATGGGTCAGCGGTTTACGCTGGATGAATACGTTTTCGGACAGGTCATCTGGCGCAAGGTGGGCACTGAATCGCAGCCACGCGGCCTGCCAAAGGGTCTTGATTTCTTTGCGGCGATGGGTTCTGACGAAGCATACTCCATACTGGTGGGAATGGGCGAGTCGCAGTACCCGAACTATGATCAACAATTGACCAAGGTCACGAACGAGATCGCTGCCCTTGGCACTGATTCCTGGACGCAGAACCTGTACTGGTCCTGGCTTTATTCCTTCCAGCCGCTCATCGAACCCAAGGGCGAGGCTTTCCCTACCTTCATGCGCACCCAGGCTTGGACGCGCAAGGACCTGCAGACCGCCCTGGGTTCGTGGACAGAACTCAAGCACGATACCATCCTGTATGCCAAGCAGGTTATGGCAGAGATGGGCGGTGGCGGTAGAGACACTCCACCACATGGCTATGTGGAACCCAATCCTGAAGCGTATGCCCGCTTGCTGGCACTGGCGCAGATGACCTATTCTGGGCTGCAAAGCCGCGGGCTGCTGAGCGAATTGATTCAGGCAAACTTGGGCAACTTGATCTCTGAACTGCAGTTTTTGAAGGATGTTTCCGAACGCGAGCTGGCGGGAGAGCCAATCAGCGATGATGATTACTGGCACATTTTCTACTGGGGGGGGGTACTGGAACAGTTCACCCTTGCGGCGGCAGATATTGAGGGGGAGGGCAATCGCCCGACGCTGGAAGACCAGAAAGCTGCCTTGGTGGCAGATGTGGCCACGGGTACAAATGACCTGATGAGTCTTGTGGTGCTGGAGGAGGCCATCGGGCAGCCGACCGAGATCTACGTGATCCTTCCGGGTTCCCCCCTCCGTATTGCCGTAGGTGCGGTGTTCTCTTATTACGAGTTCACCGTCCCGCCAGCGGAGCGGATGACCGATGAAACCTGGCAGGCGATGGTGGAGGCCGGAACAAACCCACCGCAGCCGGATTGGACGCAGTTGTTTATTTCGCCCTAGGGAATACCTGGTACGATCCAACCGGACGCGCAAAGGTCATCTTGCGTGTCCGGTTGTTTTCAGGAGAGTTCACCCATTGAAAACCTTTCGTATCTTGGCGCTCCTAATTGCCTTTCTGTTCAGCAGTTGCCAACCGTATCCGGGTATCACTCTGGCGCTGTTGGGGGATATCAACTTGGGGCGTGGAGTGCAGCCTGGCGCGGATTCCCTGGCAGAATTGGCAGCGAGCTTGGCACAGGCTGACCTGGTACTTGCCAACCTGGAAAGTCCACTGGGGGACATAACCATCACAAACGAACAGATTCTGCCCCAAGAGAACAGGTATCTCCTCTGCGCTCCCGCAGAGCGGGCATCCTTCCTGGCGGAGTGGGGCGTGGACCTGCTATCTCTGGCCAACAATCATGCCTCTGACTGCGCGCTGAATGGCACGGAACTGACCAGAAAAAGTCTGGTCTCCGTCGGGTTGGGTGGCTTGACTCCGGAGCCGACCTGGTTGAAGATCAATGGCCTGGATCTGGCCTTGCTGGCATTTGATGATGTCAGCGCACCGCTGGACGTGGAAGCTGCCACGGAGTCGATCCGCTGGGCGCACGGGTCCGGGGGGCTGGTGGTGGTCTCGATCCATTGGGGGGCGGAATACCAGGGAGCGCCTTCCGTCCGGCAGGAGAAGTTGGCGGCAGAGTTTGCCGGGGCTGGCGCGGCGCTGGTCTGGGGGCACCATCCACACGTACTCCAGGCAGTCGACTGGATCGGTTCAACGCTCATTCTCTACAGCCTGGGCAATGCCTTGTTCGATCAGGGCGGGCTGGCAGATACCCGCCAGTCAGCGCTGATATTGGTCACGTTGCAGGAAGACGAGGTGAGTGAGATCACCACACTGCCTTTCGTGATCGATGTTCCCGGTAGCCGGGCGGTGTCTGCGGACGACAGTGAGAGGCAAAGGATCCTGGACAGGCTACAGCTCCCCTAGGGATATAATCCAGCCATGCCACGCATCATTCTGCATCTCGACCTGGATGCTTTCTTCTGCTCAGTGGAAGAACTTCACGAGCCATCATTGCGTGGCAAAGCCTTCGCTGTGGGTGGGCGCCCGGAGGACCGCGGTGTGGTTTCCTCCTGCTCCTATGCGGCGCGCCAGGCGGGGGTGCACTCTGCCATGCCAATGAGCCGTGCCCTGCGCCTCTGTCCGGGGCTGATCGTTATCGATCACCATCGCGGGAACTACGGGGAAATGTCGGATAAAGTGATGGAATGCCTGCGCGATCTTTCCCCATTTGTGGAGCAGATCTCCATTGATGAAGCCTTTGTGGATATCAGTGGGCTGGGCGAGCCTGAACCGTTGGCGAAAACCCTGCAGAACAGGGTTCGGAATGGATTGAGGCTGCCCTGCTCTGTGGGGATTGCAGCCAATAAGCTGGTTGCCAAGATCGCCACTGAAGTGGGAAAGAAAAGCGGAATGAAGGGGGAGCCTCCCAATGCACTGACCATCGTCCCGCCAGGGCAGGAGCAGGCTTTCCTGGAACCCCTGCCGGTGGAGATGATGTGGGGGGTGGGTCCCAAGACCGGGGTCCGGCTGGCGGAACACGGCATTCGCACGATTGGAGACCTTGCCAGGCGGCCAGAGGCGGACCTGATCCACTGGTTCGGGGAGAATGGGAGAGACCTGTGGCAGCATTCGCACGGCGTGGACGAACGTCCCATTATCACTGAATATGAGGCCAAGTCTATTAGTCAGGAAGTGACCTTTTCCCGCGATGTGAGTGAGGACCGCGCTCTGGAAAACACTCTGCGCGATCTGGCAGATCAGGTGGGCCGCCGCTTGCGGCGGGCTGATT
The DNA here is from genome assembly GCA_041753035.1 of Anaerolineales bacterium. Lineage (GTDB taxonomy): Bacteria > Chloroflexota > Anaerolineae > Anaerolineales > Villigracilaceae > UBA877. The sequence goes on from JBGSVI010000002.1 coordinate 21,770, forward strand.
TGGCCGGAATGACAGTGAAGATCAAGCTGCGCTGGCCGGATTTCACCACCCTTACCCGCCAGGTCACCCTGCCTCAGCCCACTGACCAGGACGACGAGATCTTTGCTGCCGCGCTCGCCTTGCTGCGCAAGGTGCGCACCAGCGGAAAGGCCGTACGCTTGATCGGTGTGGGTATAAGTGGATTCAAGACTCCCCTGCGCCAGTTGGGGCTGTGGGATGCAGGGGCGGAGAAACGGCGCAAGCTGCAGGATGTTATGGATTTCCTGCAGGAAAAATATGGCCGGCAAAGCATCCAGAGAGGAAGACGATGACGAAGCATAGCAAATTTCCAGTGACCGTCCATCTGCTCTTTCTGAGGGAAGGCAAGGTGCTGCTGGCGAGGCGCCATCAGACTGGCTACATGGATGGACAGTACAGCGTTCCCGCCGGTCACCTGGATGGCGGGGAAACGGTGATCCAGGCAGCGCAGCGCGAAGCGCGCGAGGAGGTTGGCCTTGAATTGGAAGCGGAGGCGATCTCATTTGCCTGCGTGCTGCACCGCTTTGAAGATGAAGAAAGGGTGGATTTCTTCGTCCGGGTGGCTCGTTGGGACGGAACACCGGTGAATACTGAGCCAAATAAATGCGACGACCTGCGTTGGTTCAGCCTGAGCCGAATGCCAGAGACATTGATTCCCTATGTGCGCAAGGGACTACACAATGCCCTGATGGGTGTACCTTATGATGAATTCGGCTGGGGGAAGGAAGCTGAGATTGGGAAGGATAATTCTTGACATCCCTTGCCAACCGTGATAATCTTGCCGCTGTTGCACGCGCCGGTATTGCTGGAAAGTTGGCAGGCGAGTGCTAAAATTTTGCTTATTGCAGGAGAAAGATCATGTCAGACGAACGTTATGTGGGTACTGTCAAGTGGCTCAATGCCACCAAGGGCTTTGGTTTCATCGGCCGCGAAGAGGGTGAAGATGTATTTGTTCATTTCTCCACCATCCAGATGGAAGGCTACCGGAAACTGGATGAGAATCAACGCGTGGAATTCAGCATTGAGCATGGTCCCAAGGGCCTTCAGGCTGCCAACGTGGTGCTGTTGTAAAAAGCACACAGATTCTGAAGAAGGTCAGGTCCCTGCAGAGACCTGACCTTCTTTTGATTCATTGGTTGTTGGATCCGGGAATGGGTTCTCCGCGTGCTGCAATCAATCCGAATGTGGGGAAGCTTTCTGGTTATTCGATTCAATATTCACGATAGCTGGGATGAACAGGGCTGCCAGGGTCATCAGGATGCAGATGCTGCCACCTGCAATATACCAGAAGCGCACACCGAGCAGGTCGGCTACCGGGCCAGCCACCAGCAGGCTGAGCGGCATCATGGCAGTTGCCCCGGCGCTAATGAGCGAGAAAACGCGTCCCTGCATCTCCGGGGTGATGGCAGACTGGAAGATGGCGTGGATCGGTCCGTTGGCTAATACCTGGGAAAAACCCAGCAGGAAATTCGCTGCCAGAACAAGATAAAAAAGGTTGACCGGAGCCGCGCCTGTGAGGATGACACCGAGACCGATGCCGATGATCCCGGTGAACGAAGTGATGATCCGGCGCTTGAAACCGCCCCATGTGCTCAGGAGAATACCGCCGAGGATGATGCCCACCCCAAAGGCAGATTCCACCAAGGCTAATTCCTGTGCACCGCCGTCAAAACCCTTGGTCACCAGCAGCGGAAGTAGTGATGAACTGGGGCTGAGTAGAAAATTCAGTGCCATGGCTAATAGGATGAGTCCCTGCAAGCCCGGCCATTTGGCGACATAGCGCAGACCGGCGCTCAGGTCCTGCCAGTAGGATGTTTTCTCAGTTGTTCCCGTGGTCCGTGCAAATGAGCGCTGGGGCTGGGGGATGGGGATGAACAGGAGCGGGACTACCGCCAGCAGGGCGGTGCCAACATCAATGGAGAGGACCCACTCGGTGGGCAGTACGCTGATCAACAAGGCTCCCAATGGGGGAGCGAAAATACTTACCACTCCCTGCAGCAGTTGGTTTGCCCCAGCCACGCGCGTCAGGTGCCGGTTGGGTACCATCAGAGAAGTGGAGGAGGACATGGCCGGATGGTGGAATGCCCCACCCAAGGAGCGTATGAGTGCGGCCACATAGATGTGCCAGACCTCGATTCGCCCGGTGGCGAATAGGATCATCAAGCCGACAGTTGCCAGGGCGATCCCACTATCCGCCACAATCATGATCAGGCGGCGGTTCCAGCGGTCGACCAAAGTACCGACAAAGGGCCCGAGCACGATCTGGGGGAGCAGCGCCACCAGCGATACGGTGGCGAGAATGGTGGCTGAGCCGGTTCTTTGTGTTATCCACCAGATCAGGGCGAATTGAACCAGGGATGAACCAACCAGCGAGAATGCCTGCCCAATCCAGATGGTAAAGAATTTTATCGCCCAACGTTCTGGATCGGACGGTTGTGTCTCTGCAGTCATGATTGTCTCCTGAACCCCTGGTTGGTTGTTTTTTCGACGAAGCGCAGGTATCTTACCAAGAAAGCGGTTTGTGGGCAACCTCCTGTAGGAGGATGCCTGGATAGTTGATACGGTGTAGGGTGTATGCCGCCGTCTCTGGTGGTAACAGGGGGAAAAGGTAAGGATGGATTGCCTGTGGGATCGTCCCCGCTGCAGATCGACAGGGGAGTTGGGAGAAAAAGAAAAGGATATAATACTCGTGTTCTTCATCCCGGTACTGGAGTAATCGATGCACGAAACCAGAGGGACAGGGCTGCTGGAACCGCTGCTCGCCCGCATGCGGGTTAAAAAAGCCAACGCGCTTATCCCTGCCCACCTGCGCAGTGGGCGTATCCTGGATATCGGCTGTGGTTCCTATCCCTACTTCCTGGCGCACACTGCTTTCCGGGAGAAGTTCGCTGTGGAACAGGTGCCGATCAAGAACGAGATCGTCTCCAGGTTGAAGATCGAGTATTTCAACCTGGACTTGAACTTGAAGCCTTCCCTGCCATTTGAACCCGGTTTTTTCTCGGTGGTGACTCTCCTGGCGGTCGTGGAGCATTTCAACCCTTCCAGCATGGTGGATCTACTCACCGATGTCCATCGCATCCTGATTCCCGGGGGCATGCTCATCTTGACCACGCCGGCGGCATGGTCTGACCGCCTGCTGCACCTGATGGCGCGGGTCAACCTGGTAAGTGCGGAAGAGATCAATGAGCATGCCTATGCCTACACTCTGCCGCTTCTGGGCTGGTATTTTGGGCAATCCGGGTTTTCCATGAAGAAGATCCACTTCGGGTATTTCGAGTTCGGCTTGAATTTGTGGGCGGTGGCGGAAAAATGAGAATGGATTGGAAGCCTCTGACGCGCATCCTGCTGATCGGTGTACTCTACTGCCTGTTCCTGGGGGTGTGGATGTGGGCGGTGCGTCAGGTGTTTCCGGGCAATCCCGCCAATATCACCCCGGATCTTTACAAAGGGGTGCCTGTGGAGAGCCACGCGTGGCTGGAGCCCTGGCAGCGTTGGGATACCCCTCATTACCAGGCGATCGCCGAACGCGGTTATGCTGCTTTTGAGAACGCTCTTTTCACCCCTCCACTTTTTCCCTGGCTCATGCGGCTTGGTGCCCCTTTGTTCGGCGGGAATACGCTTGCCTCCGGCTTGTTCGTCTCTGGGCTGGCATTCCTGGGTTGTCTGGCAGCCTTTGTCCAGACTGCCCACTTCGAACTCGGCAGTGATCGGGAGGCCTCGCGGGCATTGCTCTACCTGCTCTCCTTCCCAACTGCCTTCTTCCTAGTTGCTGCCTACAGCGAATCGCTTTTTCTGCTCGGGGCGATCCTCTCGCTCTACAATGCACGCCGGAAGCGCTGGGTGGCTGCTGGATTGTGGGCTGCCCTGGCTGCCCTGGCGCGTATTCCGGGCACATTCCTGGTCTTTCCGCTCGGGTATGCCGCCTGGCAGGCATGGCGGGAGGGTCAGCGCTCCGGGTTGCTGGCTCCCCTGCTGGCTGGGCTGGGGGCGGGGGTGTATCCCTTGTATGACTGGCTGATCCTGCGCCAGTCGCCGTTTGCCATACTGACTGCTCAGTATGCCCGCGGGGGCTCGCTTTCCCTGCCGGGCTGGAACATGGTCGAAGCAGTTATCCGCATCTTCCGTAGGCAATTGGTGGCAGAAAACCTGATCGAATTAAGTTTCACGGTTCTGCTGATCTTAATGGCAGTTATGATCTGGAAGAAACTACCGCGTATCTATGGTGTGTACACGCTTACCTTGATGCTTCTCTTCCTCACTCGCATCGGCTCCCCGCAACCGCTGGTGGGGATGGCGCGTTACGGATTGGAGATCTTCCCCACCTTCTTTGTGCTGGCATTGCTGGGGAGGAATGTGCGCGTGAATCGGTTCATCCTCTACCTGTCCTGGCCAGGCCTATTGTTTTTTTCCGCCCAGTTCGCCATGTGGGGCTGGGTGGGCTAAGGAAAAAACATGCCAGAATTTGATGACTATCTTTCCCCCTTCACCTGGCGTTATGGCACCCCTGCCATGCGTCACCTATGGAGTGAAACCAATAAGCGCCTGCTCTGGCGCCAGCTCTGGGTGGTACTGGCTGAGGTTCAGGTGGAATTTGGCCTGGTGACCGTTGGGCAGGCTGCCGACCTGCGCCAGCACATGAAAGAGATCGACCTGCCGCGGGCGTTGGAGATCGAAGCCGAGATCCAGCATGACCTGATGGCAGAATTGCGCCTCTTTGCTGAACAATGCCCTCTGGGGGGCGGGATCCTGCACTTGGGGGCGACATCGATGGATATCGAGGATAACGCAGACGCGCTGCGCCTGCGGGCGGCACTCGACCTGCTGCTGGAATCCTTTACACCCCTGCTGGAGACACTTGGCGGTTTGATCGAAAAATGGGCGGACACCCCGGTGATGGCATTCACCCACCTCCAGCCGGCTGAGCCCACCACACTTGGCTACCGGTTGGCGCTTTACGGGCAGGACCTTCTGGCAGATTACCAAGCGCTGCGCAGGCAGCGTCTGTCGATCCGGGGAAAAGGTTTCAAGGGGGCAGTGGGCAGTTCGGCAGCCTATGCCGAATTGCTGGGGGCGGACCAATTACCAGCCTTCGAGCAGGCATTATCCGACAGCCTGAGATTATCATTCTATCCGGTGGCTGGCCAGGTGTACCCGCGCAAGCAGGATTACGAAATTGTTTCGGTGTTGGCTGGGCTGGGTGCATCCCTGTATAAATTTGCGTTTGACCTGCGCCTGCTCCAATCACCACCATTGGGTGAATTGAGCGAACCCTTTGACGAAAAACAGGTTGGCTCCTCAGCGATGCCTTTCAAGCGCAATCCGATCCGTGCCGAGAAGATTGATTCGCTTGGTCGTTTTCTGGCTGGTCTACCGCGCCTGGCATGGGACAATGCCGCACACAGCCTGCTCGAACGCACCCTGGATGACTCGGCGAACCGGCGCATCTTGCTGCCCGAAGCCTGCCTGGCGGCTGATGAACTATTACGCACCGCGGGGAGCATCCTTTCCCGTCTGCGGGTGGAAGAAGGGGCGATTCGACGCAACATGCAGACCTATGGACCCTTCGCCGCCACCGAACGTCTGCTGATGGCGCTGGTTCGTGCCGGTGGAGACCGCCAGGAGATGCATGAACTTCTTCGCCTCCAAGCGATGAACGCCTGGGAATCGGTTCGGCAGGGCGAGTCAAATCCATTGGTGGAGTTCCTGTGTGCCGGGACAAGCATCAGGGCATATCTCCCGGAAGATGAGATCCGCCGCCTGATGGATGCCAGTCGCTATGTAGGGGATGCACCTGGGAGGGCACGGGCGATGGCAAAAGCAATCTACCAGGAAGTAGGAAAATAAACAGATGAGCAGCCGCAGAAGGCTGCTCATCTGTTAAACCGGGGATTGGATCAGGTCAACGCTCTCTTGTTCCGGAGGAATTACCGAATAAGGGCAGGAAAGTCAATGCACCGAACAGGACGGCAAGCAGGAAAATGACCACTGGGGTAAGCGGGGACATGGCAAGCTCCTTTCATCCAACTGATATACGAATAAAGGTTGTAGAGGTTGCTTATTTCTGACCTAACAGGAATAACACCCACCCCGGGGTGAGGATGCTATGAAACCTAAAATTGCAGCAAAGTCGCTGCAATTTTTGGCCGAGGATCCTTGCAGTGACCAGGTCTACAGACCAATGGCCGCGAACATTTCTTCGTTGGAGCCGAATTTGAAATCTTCGCGTCCCAATCGGGCGGCTTCGGCTTTTTCTACAGATTCCAACTTTTCCAGGTGTTCCCGGGTGACCACTTTTTCATGGGTCTCTACCAGGCGCTGCTCGAATTTCTCCAGGAAACTTTCCAGGTCGGGACGGGGAATCTGGGAAGGCAGGAACTGTAAAATGGCTTGGGCAGCCAGTTCGCCATCCTTGCGGGCATAGCCCACCAGTCCAGTGCTGGCCTGCCGTGCCCAGCCCGAGAGGAAGACGCGCTCGATGGGCTGGTTGGTATCCGGGTTGAAGGCCTCAAAGGAAATATCTTCCACTGGGAAGCGCGGCTGAGGGTTGGTGACATAGGCATCGTTGTAGATGGGGATGCAGAAATCCCTATCCACCGTATCGCCAATGGCGAAGATGACCGAATCGGCAGAGATAATGCGCGAAGTACCGGTGCCGCGTGCCTTGATCGCACCGTCATGGGCGACCAGGGTATTGTCCTCCACCTTCAGACCGCTTACGCCTCCCATCCAATCTCCCATGACGCGCATTGGGGTGCATAGGAATTCAAAGCGCAGGTGCGTATCCGAGACGGGAGATACTGCTTTGGGCAGGGCGTCTGTGAAGGCATTCCTGGCTGCCTGGGGATCCTGACCTACAGACAGCATGACCGGTGTGATGCGGTTGAATTCTGCTTCCAGCGCGCCCAAGTCAAGATTTGCAGATACGCTCTCCAATTCCTTGCGTGTGAACTTGACCTCGGTGGGGCCGCGGCGTACCACTGCGATCACCTCTTCAACTTTCTGGTCACGCACCAGGTGGTGGGCAATATCAAGCATTACGTTCCCGGCACCGACGACGATAACTCGCTTTCCCAGCAGATACTTTTTCTGGCCGAATGGGGGGAGAAGGTTGTAATGATAGACGATGTTCTTGGCATGATAAACGCCTGGCAGGTTTTCGCCGGGCATACGCAGCCACTTGGTGCCCTGTGCGCCGGTGGTTATCAGCAGGGCATGGAAGCCAGATTCGAGCAGATCCTCCAGGACGATACTACCGCCGCTGCAGACGGTCACATTTCCAAAATAGTCGATCCCGGGTGTGGAAAGGATCTGTTTGAACTGGGCTCGCAGGCCAAATTTCATCTTATATTTGTCGTGATAAATGCCGTATTCCGCCAGGCCACCCGGCTTGATATCGCGGTTAAACAAAACAACGCGTGCGCCGGCTTCCGCTAACTTACGCGAGGCATATAAGCCGGCAGGCCCAGCGCCGACAACAGCGATCATGTAATTTATTGCGGACATGATGATTTGCATCCTTGGAAGTGAATTTACACCAGTCTTTGTCCGATTATATACGTACAGGATGGGGGAAGCAAGCCAACCAGCAGGATTGCCCTGGCAAATGATAGAATTTCGGTATCATCGAAATGCAACTCTATGCTATATTTATCCTGTTTGTGTTTCGTTCTTATTCATAAGGAGGAATTGTGCCGCTCTTAAGACCAAAACAACCCCAAAATACAACCAGCCGCCCGCGCAACCGCGCTGCGGAACACAATGTGCGCGCCGACGCAGCACGTGCATTCCAGCAAGCTCCTGCTGGCCTGGCAGAACGCCAACTTTCTGAAGATCCAGGCAATGGACCAGAGATCAGCCCCCAGCAACCAGGCAATTCCACGCACATTCGGCGCCCATTGCCGGAAGGCGGGCAAAAATCCGCTGGCAATCCACTGTGGGAAAAGTTCCAGGAGATTACCAGGCCATCGAAGCGATATTCCAAATCACCCCTGCCGCGTAAATACAAGATGCGGGCGGCCGCCTGGGACCTTTCTTCCATTCTTTCTCTCTTGGTCAACGCAGTTCTGCTTGGAGTGGTGATGTTGCTTGCAATGAGGATCAACACACTGCAGAACACGATCACCAGTTTGCTGGGCGGATTGTATGATAATTTTGTGCGCATGGATGAGTCGTATATCACCACCACCATTGCCGTGCAGGACATGCCCATCCCGCTGGATTTTATCCTGCCAGTGGTGCAGGACCAGACCAATGTCACTTTGACCCAGGACGTGACCATCCGTAACGCCTACGTGGTGATCACCACGGGCGCGGTAAACATCAATTCTCCGGCCACTGTGACCCTGCCAGCTGGCACCACGCTTCCCGTATCGCTGCGCATGGAAGTGCCCGTTCAGACCACCGTGCTGTTGGATCTGCAGGTGCCAGTGAATATCGAGTTGGCCACCGCCCACACCTCGGATCCTGCGGTCGCCAACCTGCATACAGCTTTCCTGGGCCTTCAGGACACGATCGGTCCGCTGTACTGCCTGTTGAAACCGACAGCATTGGATTACCTGTCCCACCCGCTGTGCAACCTTGAAGGCCAATACGTCAACCGCGTCCCGGTCCATCCATGAGAAAAAAAATACAAGAATTCAATCTCCATAACGGCCTGAAGGTGTTGCTTAAAGAGATCCACACGGCGCCTCTGATCAGTTCGTGGACCTGGTACCGCGTTGGCTCCAAGGATGAGGCCACCGGGAACACTGGTATTTCGCACTGGGTGGAGCACATGCAGTTTAAGGGCACCCCTCAGTTCCCAGCCAATATTCTGGATAAAGCCATTGCGCGCGATGGCGGTCATTGGAATGCATTTACGTTCCTTGACTGGACTGCCTACATGGAGACGATGCCGGCGGACAAGATCGACCTGGCCTTACGCCTGGAAGCCGACCGAATGGCAAATTCATTGTTTGATGAGAAGGAGGTCGCCTCCGAGAGAACGGTGATCATATCCGAGCGCGAGGGCAACGAGAATGAACCCCTTTTCGTACTTGGTGAATCCGTTCAACAGGCGGCATTTCGCGTCCATCCCTATCATCACGAGGTGATCGGAGACCTGGCTGACCTTAAGACGATGAGCCGTGAAGACCTGTACCAGCATTACCGCAGATATTATGTACCCAATAACGCAGTCCTGGGGATTGCCGGTGACTTTGAAACCAAGGTGATGTTGAAGCGCATCCAAGAACTGTTTGAACATCTCCCGGCTGGCGATGTTCCGCCGCGCTTGGAAAGGCCTGAACCGGAAGCGAATGGCGAGCAAAGGATCACGGTGGAGGGGCACGGCGAGACAACCTATGTGCAGGTTTCCTACCACGCGCCTGCAGCCAGCGACCCGGACTTCATAACGTTGACGGTGATCGACAGCTTGCTGGCGGGACCAAGCAACCTGAACATGTTTGGCGGTGGTGGAACATCGAACAAGACTTCGCGCCTCTACTGCGCCATGATCGACAAGGAATTGGCCGTTTCGATCGGCGCGAGTCAGGTGACCACGCATGATCCATTCCTTTACAACATCCTTTTGACTGTCCATCCCGACCGTACAGCCGGGGAAGTATTGGATGCACTGGATGTCGAACTGCACCGCATCCGGGAGGAACGCGTCTCTGGGGCTGAGATTGCCCGGGCGGTGAAGCAGGCGCGGGCGCTGTTCGCCTACGGCTCGGAAAGTATCACCAACCAGGCTTTCTGGCTTGGACATGCCGAGATGTTCGCAACGTATCAATGGTTCCTCTCCTACCTGGAACGGTTGGCCAAAGTCACCCCTGCGCAGGTGCAGGATGCAGCACAAAGGTTGCTGCGTCCTCAATGCCGCGTGGTGGGGATTTATCGACCGGCGGGAGGTGACCAATGAAAGCGCAAATTCTGAGTGCTCCGCATTCTCTTCCAGGGCCGGAAGACATTACCCGTATTCGGTTAGGCAATGGCATCACCCTGCTGACGCGGGCCAACGATAGCAGCCCCTCTGTGGTCATCAGTGGGTATTTGCCCTGTGGGGCATTGTTCGATCCGCAAGAGAAACTCGGTCTGGCTGACTTCACGGCTCTGGCGCTGATGCGCGGAACAAGCCAGCGCTCCTTTCAGCAGATCTTCGATGCACTCGAATCCAATGCAGCAAGCCTGGCTATCGGTGGCGGGACACATACAGCCGGCTTTTCAGGCCGAGCCTTGGCGGAAGACCTGCCCTTGCTGCTTGACTTGCTTGCGGAGATACTTTTTCAGCCAGTCTTTCCGGATGATGAGGTTGAGCGCTTGCGCGCACAACTGCTGACCGGGCTTTCGATCCGTGCCCAGGATACCGCAGATATGGCCTCGCTGTCCTTTGACCAGATTATCTTTGACGGGCATCCCTATGCCTTGCCAGAGGATGGCTGGCCGGAGACCATCCGGGCCATCTGCCGTGCAGACCTGGTGGATTTCCATGCCAGGCATTATGGACCATCCGGGATGGTACTGGCGATCACCGGTGCAATTGAACCGCAAAAGGTGGCTGCGCTGGTGGAAAAGCAATTCGGTGATTGGAAGAACCCACAGCAACCAGAGCCACCCGCTCTACCTGGGCTCCACCCGCTTCAGGAAACCACCCGCCGCAAGGTCTCCATTGCCGGAAAGGCGCAAAGCGATATTGCTTTGGGATGTTCCGGACCGACGCGGAATTCGCCGGATTTTATGCCTGCATCGCTGGGTAACTCGGCTCTCGGGCAGTTCGGGATGGGTGGGCGTATCGGGGATGTTGTGCGTGAAAGGTCCGGGTTGGCATACTATGCCTCCTCCTCGTTGAGCGCAGGCATTGGTCCGGGAGCCTGGGTGGTCAATGCAGGTGTCAATCCAGGGAATGTGGACAAGACGATCGATCTGGTGGTACGGGAGATCCGCCAGTTTTTGGAGAAAGGCATCAGTGCAGAGGAATTGGCTGACAGCCAGTCGAATTACGTGGGTAGGCTGCCGCTGATGCTTGAATCCAACGGCGGGGTGGTGAATGCCCTGCTGAACATTGAGCGTTATCAGCTTGGATTGGATTATTACCAACGCTATCCGGCTTTGGTGCAGGAAGTCAATTGCGAGATGGTGCTGGAGATGGCGCGGAAATACCTGCATCCCGATAAACTCGCCATTGCGGTAGCAGGGCCCTGACCGTGGTGCTTAAAACTGGCATTGACCTGATTGAAATAAGGCGCATCCGTGCAGCAGTTGAACGCCACGGGGATCGCTTTCTGCGGCGTGTGTTCACCCTGGCTGAAATCACCGAGTGCAATGGAAGGGCGGATGCTCTGGCGGTGCGATTCGCCGCCAAGGAAGCTTCTGTCAAGGCCCTGGGAACAGGGATAGGCCCAGTCGCCTGGCGGGAAGTGGAGACGCTGCACCACCCCACCGGCGAACCCTACCTGGTCCTTCATGGGCATGCACAGGAGATCGCAGCCCATCTTGGTCTGACCCAATGGGCGGTTAGCCTGAGCCACAGCCAAGAGATGGCTACCGCAGTTGTCGTGGCTGCTGGTGAATAAATGAACTCCCTGGTGTCTCTTGAACACCGGGGAGTTCATTCAAATGTGGTGAAATCAGGTGGGATATACCCCTGTTGGATAACTGTTTAGTTCTGGGTTTCGACCCCGATCCACAGGTGTCCGGGTAGGATGGATTTGTTGGCGCGCAGGGTCACCTTCCCGGAGCAGCTCTCAATGAAATCAGGTTTAGGGTCTGCCAGCATGGAAGGATGCACCAGGCACACATCCGCAGTGAGGCCATACTTCTGTTTGTAGTAATCCGCGGCGCGCTCGATCTTGGCTTTGAGGGCGGTTTGTTTATCGTTATCGAACCAGAGCATTCCAACGTTCATTTGCGAACTCCTTCCAGTGGGGGCAACCAGAATTGCAGGCAGCCTTGCGGCCAGGACAGGCAGAATTGTGTACCGGGTATGAGGGCAGCCAGGTTCACTTGAGGATCAGCGATGACCAGACGAGCGGTCTGGTAGCGGCGAATGTGGCCAAGGATGCGTGTCTGAAAGCATTCCAGCAGTGAGCCGAGACGCGCCACCCGTCCAGGATTGATCGCCACCACCGGCCAAACCTGGTACTTGGGTCCATGGGCTAGCAGCCAGCGCAGATGGTAACGGGCGGACGAGTCAAGAGTCATCACATCCAGGCCGTCGACGAAAAGAAGCGCTACAAGGCGGGTTTTGGGGAGCATCTGCGCCCAGGAGACCAGTTGTTGAAGGAAATGACCAGCAGAGGGGTGATATGCAGGCCAGATACCCATGCTGTTCGGCATGGCCTCCTGTCCGCGCCATTCCTCGGGAAATGGGGTGATGACACCGAACTGGGTGTCTTGATGCAGGTCGGAGGCACCTGCCAGGGCCTGCAGGAAGGCGGTCTTTCCGCTGCCCCCATCCCCGGCTACCAAAAGGGGACCCGGGGATGGATCATAGAGATCCAGGGTAACTGCTTGTCCGTCTTCGGAAAGACCCAGAAGGAGCGTACCTGGCGGGACAGGGTTGGTTTGTACCAGGTCGGGTGCGAGGAAACACGCGGTCTCCTCCGGCTGGCGAAGTTCTGCCTGGACTTCCTGGTAGGCTTGCAGGGCAATAAGGAATTGTTCGGTGGTTGACATCGGTTTCTCTCCATACAGAACATACGTTCTGTATGGATGTTAGCACGAATGTTCTTCGATGTCAAGGAAATCGAATCCTCTTTTTTGAAAATAGACCCTGAGATTGCTGCTACTCCACCCCCCAGTTGTATCCGTAAGACAAAAAAGATCTTCAGGGGTTGGATGCGCGACGCTTCGCCCACCAACCCCTGAAAGGATTGCGCGAACTGATCAGGCGACCCTCTCGAACTTCTCGGCAGGGGCTCCGCAGACGGGGCAATTGTCGGTCATCTGGCCTTCATGTGTATATCCGCAGACCGGGCAGACATAGTATTCCCCTGCAGGCAGGTCCTTGGCATGTGCGAGGGCTTCGCCTGCCTTTTGATACAGGGATGCATGGATCTTCTCCACCTCCAATGCCCAGCGGAAAGTGCGGGCGGCGCGTTTCTCTCCCACAGTTTCAGCCTCTGCCAGCATGGGCGGGTACATGGAAACGGCTTCATAATTTTCCCCCGCGAGCGCTTCCTTCAGGTTCTCGGCGGTGGATTTGATCCCATCCAGTGCCCGGAGATGGTTATGTGCGTGGATCGTCTCGGCATAGGCGGCAGCGCGGAAAAGCCTGGCGATCTGGGGGAAGCCTTCGTCCTCTGCCTTCTTGGCAAAAGCAAGGTACTTGCGGTTGGCCTGCGATTCGCCGGCAAAGGCGTCTTTCAGGTTATCGGTTGTTTTTGACATATGATCCTCCAATTGGATGAATTAGACTTGATTGCTATTAAAACATATCCCCGGGATTTCCCGGCGGGGATAAGGTCATGTTTCTGAGGTGATATAACTCCTCAGTTGACTCAGGGATGGGATAAAGGTATGATACAGGCTACTTCAGGCCGGCTGGGCGATCGCGGTCCTGCGCGGTGCGCGGGATCGAGGAAAGTCCGCACTCCATAGAGCACGGCGTCGGATAGCACCCGGGGCGGGGAAACCGCCGTGAGGCGTTAACCTGCCGGACCAGGGCCACAGAAACATGTCGCCCCACCCGAAAGGGCGTGGGTCAGAGTGAAAAGGTGGTGTAAGGGACCACCGGCGTTCGCAGTAATGCGGGCGGCCAGGTAACCCCCGCCGGGAGCAAGGCCAAGCAGGGACGAAACCGTCTGAGGACGGAAGGAGGCTGCTCGCCACCTCAAGTGTGCTCTCCTATGGTGAGAGTGCCAGTCCCGGGTAGGCCGCTAGAGCGGCGCGGAGACGCGCCCCCCAGAGAGATGATCGCCCAGGCAGGCGCAGGGATGAAATCCTTCGGGATGTAAACCTGCATCTTAGTCTGCCGGACAGAATGCGGCTTATAAGCCGGCCTGAAGTAACCTTTTGTTGATCTTGCCTGAATTGAGCGTGCTGAACAGAACCCCCATGAGGGGATGATATGCGGCTTAGGCCAGTCTGAAGTATTCCCAAAAAACTGGAGTCACCTCAAAAAAGGAACATCGTGTGGCTATTCCGCTGACCTGATTACCATCCACACAAAGAGGCCCCGCGCCAATGCGCGGGGCCTCTTTTCTATAGATTTACATCTGACTTAGGGCTTGACGTAGATATTGTATTCCATGACCTGTTGACCAGCCGGGAAGTCGTAGACACCGTCGTTCAGGGGTGCCTTGAAGGTCAGGGTGGTGATTGCCTGGTGCTGACCGGCTGCCCAATCCTTGACCGCAGCCAGGTAGGCGGTGCACGACTGACCATCCTGGGAGGCATAATCCATCTTCAGGAATTGATCCAGCGGGACGTCCTGGCCATTCAGAGTGAACTTGACATCCATCTTGGCCAGGTTGTCCGCCAGGACGGTATCATTTTTGGCACACCAACCCCAGGCCCACAACAACGTCTCGGATTTGGACAGGGCGATCGTGTATGTGAATTCTGCCGGCACGGCCAGGAAAGCATTTGACTCGTACTCTTCGCGGGCTTTCTCTTCGAACTGCTTAGCGCTCGAAAGGGCAGCCTCGGTATCACTGGTGGAAACGATGGTGGGCTGCTTGGCGGGTGTGATGCCTGCCCCCAGTGGGAGCAGAACGGCGCGTTCACCAAACTGAAGAACAACATCCTCTATGGAGGAGACAGTTTCAAAGGTTTTGGGCACCCACAGCGTTGGCTGAACGCCTGTCCCTTCCAGGAAGAGCGACCCATCGGGGAGCAGGTACCGCCCGGTGGGGAACTGCATGGAGAAGCCTTCGGGCATGATGAACTGGCCGCGGCTGACTTCACCAAACATGCTTGAGGAGGGGAACATGCCAACCACCTGAGCACCCGGTACCTTGCTGAAGCCATAAGCCTCTTCTTCGCAGGCACTGGCGCAGGCTGGACCAACCAGGATGACCAACTTATCGAAGCGATACTGGTTGCCGTTCGGGATGATCTTGTCGAGCTGACCTTCCGGCTCGAACTGCTGGGTATTCTCGTTGTAGTAATAGGATTGACCCAGCGGGATCTCATTATCCGTCAGGAAACCGGCTAGGCCGAGCGGCGTGCCGCCGCCGTTGAAGCGCATGTCAATGATGATGCCAGGCACCTCGAGAGATTCAAATGCCTGCAGGGCGCGCTCAAAGAGCTTGATGGTCAACTGGATGTCATCGGCTTCCGAGTAGATCGCAACATAGCCAACGCCCGAATCGAGTAGCTTGAATTCCACGGGGAGCAGGTTGGTGGGGGCATTGAAATACACCGATGTGCGGCTGAACGAATCCCGCTCGGCGATGGCGGTCAAATTTACCGTTTGCGGCTGGCTTCCCGGGTTGACGAAAGTCACATCCGCCTGGTCTCCGGGGATGGCGCGCAGCAGGTAGCGTGACTGCTGGTAGCGCACCAGCCATTCCGTGGACTGGGGCAGCGCCCACGGTACCACTGCATCGACCGCTTCTGCGATCGGCAGTGCATTCCATCCTGTCACCACTGCGCCGACCTGGATGCCGGCTTTTTCCGCCGGACCGCCTGGAGTCAGGTAGATGACCACGAAACTACCGTCGTCCAGTTCACGGATGGCGAAACCATAGCCACCCTCTGTGGCTGCAATGAACAGGTCATACCAGTAATCTCCGCCATCCATGCCCACGTGCCCGTCCATGTAAGCCCAGGTCAGGTCACGCAGAGCTAGGTAGTAAGCTTCTGGATCCTGGGCGGCTTCAGCCTGTTCAACGCGCGGGCGCAGTTCTGCCACCAGGGCATCGTAATCGGGCTGTTTCCCTTCGAAGCCGTTGAAGGCGTAGTTGATGCGCAGGAATTCGATCAACTTGTCGAAGGCGGCGGTATATGTATCTGCCGAGTAATCCTTGACGGCATAATCTGCCGGTTCGGTCAGGGTGATCTCAGGGATTGGTTCCTTGGTAAAGGCAAAGGGTGACTGGTCAAGGTCAACAATATTCCAGCCCGCCAGGATGGGAGCCACGGGATCGTCAGCGGTGAAGAGCATGTTATCATCGCCATACCCGGTGGGGAAGGATTGATTCGTGTCCGGCGACCAGACCACCATTATGCCGCCGTTGATCTCGTCATCGCGTTCCGGATCACTGCTGACCGAGGCAAAGCCTCCAGTCCAGCCGCGTGAACGGTCATCCCCTTCTGAATAGGGGCCGCCGTACACATTCGGCCAGTAAGCAACCGCGAATATCTGGACGCCCGTATCTGCGTGGTCATTGTTATCCACGTCAGCATATATACCGGTTGGCTTGGCAGGCAGTTGCAGAACATACTCGGCTTGCAGGGTTTCCTCATCCATGCTCATGAACCCGAGGGTCTGGGAGGCTACGGGGATCTCCCACTCCTCATCACGAATGACAAAGCCATACATATCCACCAGAGCCACAGCGTGTTCCTCGAAGATCATGGCGATGAAGGCGTTGGTGAAGTCCATCGTACCCGTGATCTGGTACGGTTCATTATCCGGCTCAACCACTACGCTGGGGATAGGTGTTGGCGTGGGCTCGGTTTTCGGGCTGCAGGCCGCCAGCAGCATGGACAGGGCAACAAATAGGCATAGAATTGCATTGGATTTTTTCATCTTCTCTCCTCTCAAATTTTTATAATTATACAACCATTAAGCCAGGTGTTTGGAAAGAGGATGTCTGGTGAAGTGAAGTACAATTCAACCATTGACTATTCGACAGCCTGGCGAGTTGGGAGAAACCGATGCCTCTGCATGTAACCCGCATCCATGCCATCTGTTTTGATGTGGACGGCACCCTGAGCGATACCGATGATGTCTACCAGCAACAGATGGCTCGCCTGCTCCATCCCTTCCGGTTCATGTTCCCCCGGAAGGACCCTGCGCACCTTGCCAGGCGGATGGTGATGGCCAGCGAGGCCCCGGCGAACTTCCTGATTGCCATCCCTGACTTGCTTGGTCTCGATGATGAGATTTTTTCCTTGGCTGACAGGCTGGCGCGCATCAGCCAGCGTAAACCAAGGAAATTCAGGCTCATTCCAGGGGTGAAGGAGATGTTGTCGCAGTTGAGCGGAAGGTACCCGCTGGCGGTCGTCTCGGCCCGCGATAGGCGCACCACTCATCTCTTCCTGGAGCAGTTCGACTTGCTGCCCTATTTCACGTGCATTGCCACCGCACTAACTTGCCAGCACACCAAGCCTTTCCCAGACCCTGTGCTGTGGGCAGCGGGTCAAATGGGAGTGGATGCGGAGGACTGTCTGATGGTTGGCGATACAACGGTGGATGTCCGTGCCGGGAAATTCGCCGGGGCGCAAACGGTCGGAGTGTTGTGCGGCTTTGGCGAGGAGGACGAGTTGCGCCGGCAAGGAGCAGACATGATCCTGGCAACCACCTCTGAACTTGTCCAAGTACTGGAACCCGAAGATTAAATTCTCCCAGAAACAAGCAGAAGGATTATACGTATATTGAATTAAGGTATCTGCTCACACCCTTCGCGATTTAAACCGGGTCTGGTAAGATGAGTCCACCATGACCCAGGATGACCTGAGCAAATTGAGCAAGGAAGAGTTGATCCACTATACGCTTGAGCTGTATGGACAGAACGTGCAGTTGCAAGCTGAAGTGGATGCGTTGAAGCTCAAGATGCAAAAGAACAAGAAGCCACCGACGAACTCGAGCAACTCTTCCCAGCCGCCTTCGCAGGATCAGAAGTCGAGCCGACCCAAGGACAAACGCAAGAAGCGGCATGCCCCGCCGGTGGGGCATGTGAAATACGAGCGAAAAATGGTGGCCGATCCGGACCATCTTGTGGAAGTGAAACCGCACGTGTGCGAAGCCTGTCAAACCGACCTCTCTGCAGCCGAAAGCCGCTTGAAGGATGTGAACCAGATCACCGAACTGCCGGAAGCGAAAGCCGAAGTCATTGAAGTGCGCCAGTTTGAGGTGGTGTGCCCCTGCTGCGGTCAGAAACAGACAGGCGAACCGTCCGAGGGGCTGGAGATGGAACGGAGCTTTGGTTCCCGGCTGGAAGCGACGGTGGTGTACTATCGGCAGCAGCAGCAGCACATGAGCTATGAACGCACGAAGAAGGCCCTGTCTGACCTGCACGGAGTGAAGCTGTGTGAAGGGTCGATTGACAAGATTACCCAACGGGCCAGGAAGGAAGCCCTCCAGCAGACACAACCTATTCAAGAAGCGATCCGGAGCAGTGTTGTGGTCCATTCTGACGAGACCGGCTGCCGGGTAGACTCACAAAACTGGTATGAGTGGGTCTTCAGTTCGGCGAAAGCGGTCCTGCATGTGGCTCGCTTCGACCGCAGTGTGGATGTGATCAAGGAAGTCATGGCTGACCATGAAGCCGAAGTATGGGTCTCGGACGTCTACTCGGCCCAGATAAAAGCTCCGGCCCGGGAGCACCAGCTGTGTATGGCCCATCAGTTGCGCAATTTGCAGGCCGTGATCGACCTGTATCCACAGGCTTTCTGGCCGAAGGCCATGCAGGTTCTGTTCCGTTCGGCGGTGCATCTGCATAACGAAAGGGATCAACTGCCTCCAGGAGAGTTCGAAGGCCGGGTGGAACGGCTGGGGAAGCTGTGTGACCGGCTGCTCAAACGCTCGCTTGAACATCCGGATGAAAAAAGGCTCAGAAAACGGTATCTTAGACACCGGCAGTGCCTGTTTGTCTTCCTACATCGAAAAGATGTCTCTCCAACCAACAACATCAGTGAGCGCTATCTGCGACCATCAGTGATCCATCGCAAGGTCATCGGGTGCTTTCGCTCAGACTGGGGAGCCGACGCCTATGCAGCCATGGCTTCGGTTATCCACACGGCCGGGTTGACGGGTCGTTCACCTTTTGAAGCCATCCAGGGCTTGTTCGGCAAGCCATCCCTACTGCTACCTGTAATGGCGTGAGCAGATACCTTTACAAGATAGAACAAGTGTCTTTAATGCACGAAATGAACACGTTTACTATTGCTCAATTTGCAGAACTTGCAGGTGGTGCGGTCAAGACACTCCAACGCTGGGACCGCGAAGGCAAGATCAAGCCGGCCGCGTCTACTCCCGGCAACTCCATAGTACCAACCGCCGCAAAGACTATTTGGAGAAGCTGTCCCATCATCTCATCGCCAACAACGATGTGATCGCCGTAGAAGATTTGCAGATCCAGGGGATGGTTCGCAACCACCCCCTATCGAAAAGCATTCTGGACGCGGGTTGGGGATATCTCAAAATGCGCCTCGTGAGCAAAGCGGTGGATGCTGGCCGCGAGGTGATCTTTGTGAACCCTGCCTATACATCCAAAACATGTTCTTCGTGCGGAGCGGGGTTTGAGAACCTCAGGTTGGCGTATCGTTGGGTTGATTGTTCATGTGGTCTCTCGCTAGATCGAGATGTGAATGCAGCATGTACTATTCTGATCAGGGCGGGACACCCCTTTGGGACGAAAGCACAGCCACTGGGCTAAGGCTGTCCCAAGAAGCCCCGCCGCTTTAGCGACTTGGGAGTGTCACGATCGCTTCCCAGGAATGTTCGGTTTGTGGCGTGAAAAACCTTGAGTTGACATTGCAAGATCGGGATTGGACTTGCCAGAACTGAGGCTCGCACCATGACCGCGACTTCAACGCCGCCTTGAACATACAAGCGGAAGCAATACGACTTTTGACTCAAACCCCGGTAGTGGCTACGTCGGGGTCAAGGCTCGTGGACAGGGTGTAAGACCACCTTTGTGGCAACCCTGGATGAAACGAGAACGATCCAGTGTGTATACACTTTTCCACACAAGAAAGGTAGCAGGATCTCATCGAGGCATATTGGCTGTTCCCCAGGTGGAGGGTTAGCCCGAGCAGGCCTCATTTCCTGCAACACCAAATATTTCCGTTGGGACCAGGATTTTTTTATCCCCAGCACCATCCTTCCTATCCCGTCAGCGACCAGATGGCGGCGCACACCTCCTGCACCTGCTCATCGCTCATCTCGGGGTGCAGCGGCAGGCTCAATACTTCCTGCGCTACCCGCTCCGTCTCGGGCAGGTCGCCTTTTTTGTATCCCAGATCCGCATACGCCGGGTGCAGGTGCACCGGCACCGGGTAATGCACCAAGGTCTGGATGCCCTGCTCCGCCAGGTGGGCGCGCAAGCCTTCCCGCCCCTTGCAACGCACCACGTATTGGTGCCAGGCGTGCACGCCGCCCTCCGGTTCCTTCGGCAGCACCGGTCGGCTGCCGGTCAGCAGGCGGGTGTACAACCCAGCCAGCTCGCGCCGGCGTGCGTTCCAGGCATCCACGTGGCGCAGTTTCACCCTTAATATCGCCGCCTGCATCTCGTCCAGCCGGTCGTTACCGCCCTTCACCCCGCTGGTGCGTTCCTCGTCCCAGCCGTACTGCCGCAGCAGGCGCACCCCCTGCGCCACCTGGGGATCGCTCGTCACCACTGCCCCTCCGTCGCCATAAGCTGCCAGGTTCTTGGTCGGGTAGAAACTGAATGCCCCCGCCCGCCCCCAGGTGCCCACCCTGCGATTGTTCAATGACGCCCCATGCCCCTGGGCGCAGTCCTCCACCACCATCAACCCGCGCTCCTCCGCCAGCCGGGTCAGAGAGACCATATCCGCCGGGCAGCCGTAGAGATGCACCGGCAGGATGGCGCGCGTGCGCTTCGTGATGCGCTTGTGCGCGGATATAGGGTCCATCGTCATGCGCACCGGGTCGATATCTGCCAGCACCACCCGCGCCCCGCACTGCTCGACGGCGGTGACAGTTGCCACCGAGGTGTGTGCCACCGTGATGACCTCGTCCCCGGCTTTCACCCCGCATGCCAGCAGTGCCAATCGCAGGGCAGCTGTGCCCGTGCTGGTCCCCACTGCATCATCTGCCCCGCACCAGGCTGCAAAGGCCTGCTCAAAGGAACAGACCTGCTCCCTCAGGATGAAATTCCCGCTCTCCAACACGGTGCTTATGGCTGCATCCACTTCCACCCGGATGCGCCGGTACTGTGCCTTCAGGTCCACCACCGGGATTCTCATGCGCCTACCAGTACTCCTGCCAGTGCTTGCGGTAGAACTCCAGCGTCAACTGCAAACCGTCCTGCAGATTCACGCTCGGGCTCCAGCCCACGTGGGCATTGATCTTGGAGATATCGCAGGTGTAGTTGCCGATCTCGATGCGCCTGCGGTTGGAGGGATACTCGACCTGTTTGCAGGTTCCCTTGCCGTTGATCATCACCAGCATGGTCGCCAGTTCCAGCACGCTGATCGATTTCTCACCGCCCAGGTTGTACACCTGTCCGGCTGTCCTGGGCTCCGCCGCCACCAGCAGCAGCGCCTGCACCACGTCCTCCACGTAGTTCAGCTCGCGCAGCTGCCTCCCCTCCCCGTACACTTCCAGCGGCTGCCCCTCCAGGATTTGCCGTATCCACCAACCGATAAAGGTCAGCCTGCCGTCCTTCACCCGCATGCGCGGGCCGTAGACATTGGTCAGATTGAGCACGGTCGTCTGCAACTCGAACACCTGCCACGCCACCATGCAGTACATGGCTGCCGCCAGCTTGCTCACCCCGTTGTAATCCACTGGCGCCAGCGGGTGCTTCTCGTCCACCGGCAGGTACTGCGGTCGCCCGTACACCTGGCGGGAGCTGGTATAGAGGACGCGTATGCCCGGGGTCACCTTGCGGCATAATTCCAAAATCCTGAGGGTCGCCAGAGCGTTGACCTCCAGATCCGCCTCCGGTGCCTGCATGCTACCCACGTGGCTGCCCTCCCCCGCCAGGTGGAACAGGTAATCCTGCTCCTTCAGCAGCCCCTCCATCGTCTTGGCATCGCGCACATCCCCGTGCACCACCCTGACCCGGTCCTGGATGCCGTGGATATTGAACAGGTTGCCCCCCTGGCCCGGGTCCAGGTTGTCGATGATCGTCACCTCGGTTTCCATCATTGCCAGGCGGTGCGCCAGGTTGCTGCCGATGAATCCCAACCCGCCCGTTACCAGGGCACGTTTGCCCTCGAAGGCGTTCTTAACTGGTCGTTTCATTTTCCGTGTCACTCGCTTTCCTGCGTGCCTGCCAGGCAGGACGCAGGACCAGCTTCCACCATAACATCACCAAGTGCACCCCCGTGCGCAGCAACCGCCGCACGTTGAAGAACTGCGAGACCCCATAACGCCTGGAATAGTGATGCACCGGCACCTCGGCGAACGTGCAACCAGCCTGCTGGAATTTCTTCACCAATTCCAGGGGCAGCGTTCCGGTCCTGCTCTCCAGCCGCACCCGCCCGAAGACCTCCCGCCTGATCAGCCGGAAATCGCAGTCCACGTCCCTCAGGCGGAAGCCGAACATCAGGCGGGTGATGTGGTGGTACAGCCTACCGATGATGATCCGCACCAGCGGATCGCTGCGGGCGATTTTATACCCGTTCACCACATCCACGCCGGGTCGCACCGCCGCCGCCAGGTCTGCCAGTTCCAATGGGTTGTACTGGGCATCGCCGTCGGTGTAAAACACCCATTCCTTGTCTGCCGCCGCGAAGCCTGCGCGCAGCGTCACCCCGTAGCCCTGGTTCTCGACATGGGTGACCACCCGCAGTTCCGGCACCCGCCCTGCCAGTTCCTCCAGCACCGCCGCGGTGTAGTCGCGGCTGCCGTCGTTCACCACGATGATCTCGTAGTCATCCGTCAGGCGCCGCAGTGCCGCTGAAGCCGCCAGCACCATGCTGCCGATCGTCCCGGCATCGTTGTAAGCCGGGAAGACCGCACTGATGCTTCCCATCCCATCCTGCATCTGCCTGGCTGCGGTCATCCCGCTTTCATCCCCACCGCCACCACGCTCAATCCCCACGGTAATCCCCTGGAGGCTGCCAAGGGTGCCTCGAGGCTGAGTATCCATCGCAGTATGCTGTTTACCGTCCCGCCTGTCCGCCTTATATCAGATTCCTGCCGCGTCTCCGACCGGAGGCGCTCCATCAGCCGTTTCGCCAGTGCCAGCGGGAACAGCAGCGTGTTGGCGTAGGTCACCACCTCCACCACCAGTCCTGTCCCTTCCAGCAAGCGCCTCACCTCCTCCTTCGTGTACCGCCGCCGAGTGTGCACAGCCCGGTCATGCCAGCCGCGCATCCAGTCATACGCCGGTACCCGCACCAGCGCCCTGCCGCCCGGCACCAGCACCCGTTCCATCTCGTGTACCACCTGCTTTTCATCCTCCACCGCCTGGTGGTAAAGCACATCAAAACTCGTCACCAGGTCGAAAACCCCCGCGGCGAACGGCAGCTGCGCCACTGCCGCCTGTGTCAGCTGCTCCGCCTGCCGCTGGCGGCAGTATCCCAGCGCAGTTCCCGAAAGATCGCATCCCGTCACCGTGCCGTACTCCCCCAGCCAGGTTGTCATCGCCCCGCCGGTGCCGCAGCCTGCATCCAGGATGCGCAGTCCCGCCCCACTGGCATAGCTGCGTTCCAGCAGACGCCGCGTGATGGCCTCCATCCCGCCGAACCACCAGTGATGGAGCTCATTTTCAAACAGGGCATCATATTCCCGTTCTTCCACGCTGCTCAGGGCACCTCGTACACCGCCATGATCGGTACCTGGCAGTCATACTGGTAGTCGATCCGCGCCTGCGGGTTCCTGCGCACCCAATCCTTCAGGTCGTCAAAGCGGTTGGGACTGGCAATCAGGATATCCCCCGGCAACAGAGAGAGATCATCCAGTCCGTCGCCCACGTTGGTGATCGGCCTGTTCCCACTCAGGAAGTTAGCCGAGGCGTGCGAACCGTAGAAAAATACCTCATCGCTCAACAGGTAGATCAACACATCCTGGTCTTCCACTTCCCCGGCGTATGTCCCCAGATAACTGGCAAAACGCCCCTCCAAGTTATCCCCGTAAATGCAGTGCCCGATGAAATCATCGTAGTATGACCACATATTAAAGATCAGCAGGCTGAACAACGCCACGCTACTGACCGCGATGTAACTCACGCGCTTCTTTTCCCAACTTAATCCCATCGTCTCCAGCAGGGTGTCGAGCCCCAGGCCTGCCATGATCAGCGCCGCCGGCAGGGCGATCAGCATGCGGTACGAATCCGCCGACGGGGGGATGGCGAACAGTCCCACCGAAAGGGTGAATCCCCAGAAATACCCGTTCAACAGCAGTGACCCCGGTGTCTGCTTGCGCAGCAGCACGATCAGCAGCCCCACCAGGAACAGCAGCGCGCTGATCATGCTCAGCATCGGCACGGTCGAGCCGTAGAAATCGATCGCCGGGTAATAGAACAGTGACAGGAAGGCGTGCAGCACCCGTTCCCCCAGCAGCTGCCACATCCCCTTGCCCGTGCTTGCCATCGTGATCCCCAACCACCCGCTCTGGAAAGTACCCTCGATGGTGATGCGCTCGAAGAACAGGTTGGGATGCCTTATCACATACAGCGCTTCCGGGATCAGCATTACAGCCAACCCGCTGAAGAACGCCAGCGCCTGCCGCCAGGCGGCTTTCATCCACTTGCGGAAGAAGATGATCGCCGCCAGAACGAAGAGTGCTGCCAGGACTGTCACCAATTGTGAGGTCAGGTAGACGGAGTAATGGATGCCCAGCAGTACTCCCCCCAGCGCCGCCCGCCACGAACTGCGCCTGTCGATACCGGTCAGCAGCAAGTACAGTTCCAACGGCACCAGCCACGTCGCCTGGATGTAACCCACCGCCGCTGTACGACTGAAATGTATGTGGGTGTGCGAGATCGCCACCAGGATGGCAGACAGGAGCGCCACGCGCGTGCCGAAGAGGGTGCGCGCCAACAGGTACACCGCGACGATCGCCAAAATGCCTCCCAATGCCGGCAGCAGGCGCAGCGAGAAAGCCGTCGCCCCGAAGAACTTGAAGCACGTATCGATCGCCTGCAGGTACAACGCCCCAAAGTTCTCCCACAGCGCGAACGGGTTCGCCAGGCTGGTACTATTGGTATTCAGCGCCTGCAGCCCCATACGCCCCTCGTCCCCGTTCAGGACAAAGGGAGCGCTCCCCAGCTTGTAGAAACGCAGTCCCGCACCCAGCAGTACCACCAGCCCGATCATTACCAATTCGGTTTTCTTTTGCTTCAGCCAATCCCTGGCAGCCTTCGCCTCCGGCAGATGGGGCTGGAAAGCAGCCACGAACACCGCCCCCGCCGACAGCCAGAAGATGATCACCGGGATGTAATTCAACTTTCCACTCTTTTCGAAGGCATCCATCGTGATGGCTGCCAGCACCGAGAACATCACCGCCATTAGCAGCCATCCCACCTGCGCCGGGATGCGCACCCGCTGGCACAGGCTCTCCAGCCTGCTCCCCGGTCGTACCAGCATGGACAGGATGAACAGCAGCATCCCCGCCCCCACAAGCCACAGGTTCTGTGGAATCACCCGCTCCCAATCCACAACCATCGAATACAATTCGATCAAGCCTAACAGGATGAGGAACACCGCCGTCGTCATCAGGCAGTGGCTCAACCGGATAGGGGTTTCACTGCTCTTGGTCTTCGTCAGGCTGGTCTTCTTCGGCATTGTCTTGCTCCTCTCCATCTGCCTCTCAACCCCTCGGGCGGAAAAAACGATGGTGTATTGTACCAAAATTTCCTGTCCTCAACCCATCACCTGCCTACGGTCCCGATGGGCAAGCAAAGGGGAAATTTACACGGTCGCACGGCCAAACAGGCAATTTCCATCCACTGAACCGCTACATTTCCTGGTCAACAACACACCAAATCCGACCAGGACCACGCCCACCAGCGACCCACCGAACAAGTACACACCCACGGGGACCGACCTGCTTCCGGGCAGGTAGCAAGAAAATCCTATGCACGGAACTGTTATTTTTTTGCGTTTTCAGGTTTCTGAGTACTTCGTTCTGTTTCTTTCAAAGGATGCCCTAGCGTAATTTTTGTGC
This sequence comes from Anaerolineales bacterium, assembly GCA_041753035.1. Lineage (GTDB taxonomy): Bacteria > Chloroflexota > Anaerolineae > Anaerolineales > Villigracilaceae > UBA877. The sequence goes on from JBGSVI010000002.1 coordinate 47,739, forward strand.
AATCAGATGCGATTCGATGAAAAGTGGCACAAAAAAGTAAGATTTTGGCCCATCCAGCGGTCAAGGATGGTCGCCGGGTAACTGAAGTACTTTGCCTGCAAAGGCAGTGTGCGAACCGAACCTTAATAATCGAGCTTCTGAATTCCGGATCACCTGTGCCGAAACGTGAGCTGCGACCTGCACCTGGCGTTTGATACCCAATTTGCGCACATCCAGGGCATGCTTGACTGGTTGGGCTTGTTCAGCCAGCCAGTGGGAGGCCCAGCGAATGAAGTTGGCAGCAAAGATCACAGAACACTCCTGCAGATAAATGGCTGGTTCGGAGCGGACCTTGATCTTGTGCAGGTAGAAAGTCTGTTTGCCTTCCTTGATCCCGGCCTCGATGATCTGCCTGCCATTGTAGTGATCGAACCAAGCGGGTAGAGCTTGCGTAACCGGGTCGGATCCGTAATGGAGCAGGGTGCTGTGCTTGAGTTTGGAGCCGATGGAAAAGCGTTCCAAAGCAACATCCAGAGGATACGGGCAGCGTGTGAGTGCCATTTGCGGCCAGGCAACCATCTCGGCATTGGCGCCTACTCGGGTAAAGAGAGTTGAGTCGCTGACCTGGCGCTTGAGCGAGTCGGTCATCTGTTGGCTGGGCGATTTGGTATAGACTTCATAGCCCATTTCGGCCAACAAAGCGATATTCTGATAGGAGCCAAAACCTGCATCCAGACGAAACTCCGCATCCACCGGTTCAAGGTTGCTGGCATTCTCCTGTTCGAAGCGCTTCAAACGTTCCTGCAAGGAAACCGCTTCGGCCTGCGCTTCTTTCCACTGGGCTTGGGTTTTCGCCAGGTGCTGTTCGGCAGATCGCAGGGCAGTTTCCCGGCGTTTCAACCGGCGTGTGAGCATTTGCGAATTAAGTATCCAAACCGGGTTGCCCGGTCTCATCCCTTTCGTATGGAGTGCTTCATGTTGCGTAAATTGGTACTGCTCGTACTTGTACTTTCTCTATCCGCCTGTTCATTGCGCATCAGCCTGCCTTTCCTCCCGGAGAAAAACCCGTCATTGGTGGAAGAACTTGCTCTGGATTTACCCGAGGGCAGTGATGTGGTGGATCTTGATCTCAAATTTGGAGCCGGAAAAATATTCATAAAACTAGGAAGTGCTAAGCTGCTCTCCGGTACGGCTACTTACAATATCGATGATTTGAAACCGATCCTCCACAGCGAGGATGGTTCCGTGACCCTTGAGCAGGGCAAGTGGCAGATGGACAGCCTTCCAGGGTTGACCAATCTGGTAAATGAATGGGATCTGAAACTCGGGCAGATGCCTCTCGACTTGACCATCGAGGCTGGAGCGTACCGGGCTGAATTTGAATTCGGCGGCCTGGCGTTGGTCATTCTTTCCATCAGTGACGGCGCTGCGGATGTGGAACTGCGCTTTTCCGAGCCGAATTTAACAGAAATGACATTGTTGCGCTACCAGACCGGGGCATCGAACGTGAGCATGATTGGTTTGGCGAATGCCAATTTCTCTTCGTTGGAATTTGACAGCGGTGCCGGAAACTATACATTGGATTTCAGCGGAGTACTGTTACGTCCTGCCAGTGTTAGTATCGAGACTGGGGTCAGCAATATGACCCTGGTAATCCCGGATGGAATACCTGTGCAGATTACCGTGGAAGGCAGTCTCTCCAACGTTTCCCATGGACCGAGTTGGGCAGAGAAGGGCAGCCGTCTGATCCAGGAAGGTTCGGGACCGCAACTGACCATCATTGTCGAGATGGGCGCAGGGAACCTGACCATCACCCGCTAATATCTGGATCGTCAATCGGTTTTTCTGGACGCCTTCTGTTTCTAGTCGGAGCAGGAGGCATCGTTTTTTTAATCGGAGTAAAAGGTCATATTTCATCCGTGATGTCCATCACTTGTTTGTTTGGCGGAAATCCATACAATTGGATAATAATTACCTGATTAAAAGGAAAAAACATGCAAATCACACGCCAGGCCGATTACGCGATCCGTGCAGTTCGCTATCTTTCCAGACTCGATGCGAACCAGCGCGCAGCCACCAGCACTGTGGCCAGGGAAATGAAGATCCCACCTTCCTTTCTGGCTAAGATCATCTCTCAACTATCGATAGCCGGATTGCTGCACACCTCCCGCGGGGCGCGCGGCGGAGTCTCCCTGGCCCATGAGCCTGGAGAAATATCTCTTCTGGACGTGGTGGAAGCCATTGACGGCCCGATCCTTCTGAATGAGTGTGTTGGTGACCCGGGGAATTGCCAGTTCGCTGACGATTGTGCCATGCACCCCATCTGGGTGGAAGCACAGGAGACGTTGGTCAAACGCCTGCGTGAAACAACATTCTCGACCCTAAAATAAGCCAGGGCTCACAACAGGTACCCAGAAATACCCCTCCCGCCGTATAATTGCCGGGAGGGGATTCCATTTCAAAAGGAGATTACATGTCTGCACCCCGTATTGTGCGTGCCCCGCGGGGCAACCAACTCACCTGCAAATCGTGGCTTAGCGAAGCTCCTTTTCGTATGATCCAGAATAACCTGGATCCGGATGTTGCGGAACGCCCGGAAGACCTGGTCGTCTATGGCGGTCGCGGACAGGCCGCCCGCGACTGGGACTCATTTGACGCCATTCTGGAATCTTTGAAACAACTGGAGGATGACGAGACCCTGCTGGTCCAGTCGGGCAAACCGGTGGTGGTGTTCAAGAGCCACCCGGATGCGCCGCGCGTGCTGATCGCCAACTCCAACCTGGTACCTCACTGGGCTACCTGGGAGCATTTCGACCAGCTTGCCGCCCGGGGATTGATCATGTATGGGCAGATGACTGCCGGTTCGTGGATCTACATTGGCACCCAGGGTATTCTGCAGGGTACATACGAGACTTTTGGTGCCCTGGCACAATTGCGCGGCTGGGGTACGCTTAAGGGAAAATTCACCTTGACGGCTGGATTGGGGGGCATGGGCGGTGCCCAGCCGCTGGCCATCACCATGAACGATGGCGTGGGTCTGATCGTGGAAGTAGACCCGGCACGTGCCAAGCGGCGACTGGACATCGGTTACGTGGACCGGGTGGTGGATAACCTGGAAGAAGCCATGACATTGGTGGATGAGTTCAAGGATAAACAGCACCCCCAGTCCATTGGGCTGATTGGCAACGCAGCCGAAATCTACCAGGAACTGGCCATGCGCGGGGTTATTCCCGATGTAGTCACCGACCAGACCTCAGCGCACGAAGCCTTGATGTACGTTCCCACCGGATTGAGTGTGACTGCGGCGAATGACTTGCGTAAAGCCAACCCCGAGGAATACAAGCAACGTTCCATGGCTTCCATGGCGCAGCATGTCAAGGCCATGCTCGAGTTCCAGCGTAAGGGTGCGGAGGTGTTCGATTATGGCAACAACCTGCGTCAGCAGGCTTACAACTTCGGCGTGACCGATGCGTTCGAATTTCCTGGATTTGTCCCGGCATACATCCGCCCTCTCTTTTGCGAAGGGAAAGGCCCCTTCCGCTGGGTAGCACTCTCCGGTGACCCGGAGGATATCTACAAGACCGATCAGGCGGTGATGGAACTGTTCCCTGAGGATGACCACTTGCACCGCTGGCTCAGGATGGCACGCGAGAAGGTTCCCTTCCAGGGACTTCCGGCGCGCATCTGCTGGCTGGGATATGGAGAACGTGCCCTGGCAGGATTGAAGTTCAACGAAATGGTTGCCAACGGGACTTTGAAAGCTCCGATCGTGATTGGGCGTGACCACCTCGATTGTGGTTCTGTAGCCAGCCCCAACCGCGAGACAGAGGCGATGAAGGATGGTTCGGACGCCATCTCTGACTGGGCGATCCTGAACGCGATGATCAACGCAGTGGGTGGTGCTACTTGGGTTTCCTTCCATCACGGTGGTGGGGTGGGAATCGGCTACAGCCAGCACGCCGGGCAGGTAATCGTTGCGGATGGCACTCCACAAGCGGCGAAAAGGCTGGAACGCGTGCTGACCACCGATCCCGGAATGGGCATCGTGCGCCACGCGGATGCCGGCTACGAACAGGCGATCGCAGCCGCCAGGCATCACAACCTGAAGATGCCAATGCTGAAGGAATGAATGAGATTAAAAAAGTTCCGGGGCTGAAACCCCGGAACTTTTTATTATTCTTTTATATGTATGTACTGGTTCCTGATGCGGAAAAGGCGGACCTTTCTCCAGCGGATGACGATTGCCAGGACGCTCAACCCGGCTGCCAGCGCTAGCCACAGGATGAGCCACGGGTTCACCTGTGCGCTGTTTTTTGGCTGCAGCTCCTGAGGGGGCTGTGCCTGGCGTGCTTCCGGGTCAGGGGGGGCGTCTGGGACGTTGAGGGCATACAATGCGGGTGTGGTGGTGGGAGATGTACCGACAGTATCCTCGGGGACGACTGCAAGCATGATGCCATCTTCCTGCGTAGCCATGCCGGTCTCTGCTACGGGAGCAGAGACCGGCATGGGAGCCGCGGCGCCAAAGGAGACTTTCCCAAGCATATTCGTTCCCAGGGTGAAGAAGAAGAGCAGCAGGGATACTGCCGAAGCCCAGGAGAAGACCGGCACGAGGCGCGGCAGCGGCGGTTTGACTCCGGTCATCCTGGGCGTCAGCATGAAGTTGTGCGGGGCGCGGCGCCGGGGGGTATGGCGCAGGAGATCGCGCGTCTGGCGAAGTTCTCCCAGCGCGGCTGCCCATTCAGGCGAAGCCTTCACCCGGAGGTCGAGGCGTGCCTGTTCAGCCTGCGGGAGTTGCCTGTCCAGGGATGCCGATAATTGTTCCAGGTCGTGGAGAGTGATCGTTTTCATGCGTTGTGCTCCCCTCCAAGACGGAAGGCAGCCGGTAAAAGTTCCCTGAATGCTTGCAGGCATTCCTGCAGGCGCAGGCGGGCACGGGCAAGGCGGCTTTTGATGGTTCCCAGGGGGACATGAGCCGCGCGCGAAACATCCAGGTAATCCAATCCCTCGATGTCCGCCAAGACGACCACGGTCTTGAAATCGACCGGGAGAGCATCAAGACAATGCTGGATGGCATGCTCCAGTTCGGCTTGATCGAGTTGTTCCTCTGGTGAGGCGGATGGGTCAGCCAGCCAGCGTGGGGATTCCATCTCTTCGCCCTCTTCCGTCTCCTGTTCAAGTGGTGTGGTGGGGCGGCGCTTCTTGCGGCGCAGTTCGTCATAACAAGCGTTGGTCACTGTGCGCAGTAACCAGGCTTTGAACGACCCGCCGCGATAGGAATTGAGGGCGCGGAAGGCGGAGATGAACGCTTCCTGGGTTGCGTCTGCAGCAAGATCTTCATCCCCGAGAATTCGCAGCGCAGTATTATAGAGAATATCCTGGTAAGCCAGTACAAGGCTGTTGAATGCTTCCAAGTTGCCTTGCCGGGCATCGTTAATTATCGCGGGCTCATCCATGGAGGATATTTTACACGAATTGGAGTGTAAAGAAAGTGGCAATAGTTACTGGTATTATGGACAATTATAGACAAAGCCAATTGACCAGTTTTCGTACAGGATGAACCCGTACCGGTCGAACTACAACGCCCTGTATCCCACGGGCGAAAGCCGATGGGAGTCCTTTTCGCAGGATATTGTAAGAGCCGTTGACATCTGCATGAATTGTCAGTCCCTGAGCCGAAACGAATTCAGCGCGTCTGAGCCGGCGTCCACAATATACGCTGTGCTTGCGGATCGGCTCCAGGTCAAGGAAGGAGCATTTGGAGGTATAGCTCTCCTGCATCAGAATTACTTTGATCCCGGCCAGTTGGGCCTTGTACGTCAGCATGCGGATGAAAGTGGAATGGGGAATGGTGACGAAGTTCTGGTTATTGACTCTGCCGATCTCCACTTTCTGTTTCCAGCCCTTATTGTGTCCGCTGACCAAGACACCGATCCGCTCGG
>JBGSVI010000003.1:0-7235 GCA_041753035.1 Anaerolineales bacterium
CCAGGGCGATCATGTTGCCGCCGCGCCCGCTGCCGCTGAGCTTGGCACCCAGCGCCCCGGCGAGGCGCGCGGCCTCCACAAGGTGGTCAAGCGCCGGGCTGGAGACGGTCAGTTCCTGGAGCAGGGCGTGGTTGGCATCCATCTGGGCACCCAGGGTGGCCAGATCGCCGCGCTCCATCGCCTGGCGCGCCTGCCAGGCGACCTCGCCGATGCGGTCGAAGACCTGCTCCCAACGCGGCGGGTCGGCCTGCCACAGGCGGCGGACATCGCCGACCGAGTCCTTCGTGGGGGCGGGGGTGCCGGTATCGCCGATGATGAGGGTGAACGGGGAGGCGATGCGGAAGGTCTGCAAGGGGTGTCCCTTGATGAAGTAGACCGGGCGGGCAAAGGTGACCACGGTGTTGTCGATGCCGGAGGGCGTGCCGTGATGGATCTTCTCGATCTCGAAGGCCAGATCGTTGACCTGTTCATCGGTGAAGGGGCGACCGAGGAACGCGGAAAGCGCACGGATGACCGCCACCGAGACCGCCGCCCCCGAACCCAGACCGGCGGCAACCGGGATGGTGGACTGCACACAGATGGTGCAGGCGGGCGGGCGGGCGATCCCCAGGGTGGATAGCACGCCGCGGATCACGGCAGCCAGCGGGTCGCCGGGGGGCAGGGAGGCCAGGGCAGAGGAGAGATCGATATTGGGGGCTTCCACCCAGACCCCGCCGCGGGAGTTCTTATCCACCGAAACCCGGGCCTGCACCTGGTTCACCGGGACTGCCAGCGCGGGGCGTCCATAGACGACAGCATGTTCGCCAAAGAGGATGATCTTGCCGGGAGCGGAAGAGTTTACCATGGGAGCTCGCAGTAGCTATGAAAAATAGAAAATGATCAGGACGGCCACTCCCCACAGGAGAATGGATGCCTGGAAGGGGCGGTCGGTGAGCAGGATCTCCTCCGGTTCGCCGCCGATCTGGCGCACCTCGATCAGGTAGAGGTAGCGGAAGATGGCGTAGACCACGAAGGGGATGGTGAGCATCAGGCTGTGGTTGCCGGGACTCTCAGGGCGAAAAAAGGTGTATAGGGAGTAGGCGACGATGGTGGTGCCGGAGACGATGGTGATGAACTGGTCAAGCAGGGGGAGGGAGTAACCGTCGAGCACGCGGCGGTGAGAGGAGGCATCCCCAGCCAGGAGGGCCAACTCGGCGCGGCGCTTGCCGAAACCGAGGTAGAGTGCCAGCAGGGTCATGAGCACATACAGCCAGGGCGAGAAGCGTTCGACGACGATGAGGGTCGTGCCAGAGTGGACGCGCAGGACGAAGCCGGCAGCGAGGATGAGCACATCGAGGATGGGGACATGCTTGAGCCAGCGGGAGTAGACCAGCATCATCAGGAAATAGACCAGGATGGTGAGGGCGAACTGCCAGGTGAGCAGGAAGCCGAGACCCAGCGCCAGCAGGCTGAGCACCACACCGCCGAGGAGCGCCAGCGGGATGGGCAGGCGCCCGGAGGCGATGGGACGGTTCTTCTTGACCGGGTGCTGGCGGTCGGAGGCCACGTCCATCAGGTCGTTGAAGATGTAGATGGCGCTGGAGATGAGGCAGAAAAGACCAAAGCCGGCCAGTGTGCGCAGAAAATCCTGCAGGTGGAAGAGCTTTCCATCAAAGACCAGGGCGGCGAAGACGAAGACGTTCTTCGTCCACTGGCGGGGGCGCATGGATCTCAGCAGGCTGGTGAACATAGGTTTATTTTACACGAAAGCGGTACAATTCGCCCATGGAAAAGATGCGCCTGGACCTGCTGGTTTTCGAGCGTGGGTTGGCTGAATCGCGCGCCAAGGCACAGGCGCTGATCATGGCGGGGCAGGTGCGCGTGGATGGGCAGATGGTGGATCGACCGTCGGCATCCGTCTCCCCGCAGGCGCAGGTGAGCGTGGACAAGGGGGCGCCCTTCGTCTCGCGGGGCGGGGAGAAACTGGAGGCCGCGCTGAGTGCATTCGACATCCAGGTGAGCGGGCGGACCTGTGCGGACGTGGGGGCTTCCACGGGCGGGTTCACCGACTGCCTGCTGCAGCATGGGGCAACCAGGGTGTATGCCATCGATGTGGGCAAGGGGCTGCTGCACTGGAAACTGCGCAGCGACATGCGCGTGGTGGTGATGGAAGCGACCAACGCCCGCCATGTGGAAAAACTGCCCGAAGCGGTGACGTTGGTGACCATCGATGCGGCGTTCATCTCGCTGAAGATCCTGCTGCCGGTGGTGAAGGGTTGGCTGGTGCCTCCCGGCGGAGGGGGGCAGGTGATCGCGCTGATCAAGCCGCAGTTCGAGGCCGGGCGGAAGGAGAGCGCCAGGAGCAAGGGAGTGATCCGCGACCCGCAGGTGCACCAGAGGGTGGTGGAGGAGGTGCTGGGCTGCGCACAGGAGCAGGGGTTTGGCGTGCGCGGGGTGGAGCGCAGCCCGGTGCTGGGGCCGAAGGGGAACGTGGAGTTCCTGGCCTGGCTGGGGTGGTGATGATGCAGATGGGGATCGGATGCGCGGAAACGAATGATAGTCGAATGGGAGGGGTGCACAGGCAGGGGGAGTTCAAAATCGATGTTGAGGAATGAAGGACTTCGGATCGTATTTTTTGGCAACATGATACATTTCATACGGGAACCACGAGCAAATAAAGGCTGCACCGGAGATGAGCCCTGTCCATACTGTCGAGCGGCTGGCAGGAATCAAAACACGGGCGAGGTTCCAGTGTTTTTCGCCTTCTTGCCTTGCCTACTTGCCAGAGGTCTCTCTCCGTGTATATAATCATTGGTAGGATCAGCGCACGTGTGAACCAGTGCTTGTAAATGGGATCCAAACCCCAGGCCGCTGACCTCGTCTGCCGCAGACAGAGAAAAAAGGAGAGAGATGAAACTGGACTATAAGAAAGCCTTCACCATCGGGTTTGGCCTGTTCGCCGCCCAGCTGATGTGGATGATCTACAACACCTACATGCCGATCTTCCTGCAGGCGGGCAACCCGGCCTTTGACGCCCACCTGTCGGCCAGCACGCTCGGCTTCGGCCTGAGCGCCACCCTGACCGGTGTGCTGATGACCCTGGACAATATCGCCGCCTTCTTCATCCAGCCGCTCATGGGCCCGATCAGCGACCGCACCCGCTCCCGCATGGGTAGGCGCATGCCCTATATCCTGGTCTTCGCCCCCCTGGCGGTGATCGCCTTTGCGGTCATCCCGCTCGCCCCACAGATGATCCCGCCCGAACTGAACGGGCAGGTGCAGGAACTCCGCACCCCGCTCACCATCCTGCTCGGGTCGGCGGTCGTCATGCTGGTCGCCATGGCGCTCTGGCGCACCCCGCTGTTCGCCCTGATGCCCGACCTGATCCCCTCGCCGCTGCGCTCCCAGGCCAACGGGGTGATCAACCTGATGGCCGGGATCGGTGGGATCCTGGCCTTCGTCGTCGGGGGGGTGCTCTACAACCTGTACCGCCCGCTGCCTTTCTGGTTTGGCGGCGTGCTGACCCTGGCAGCCGTCGGGGTGCTGCTGTGGAAGATCCGGGAGCCGCGCGCGCTGGTCCAGGCGGCCGAGGCTCCGGGTGGAATCCGGGTCCTCCGCCATTTGCGCACGATCCCGCGCGAGAATGCCCGCAACCTGGCCCTGCTCATCGGGACCATCTTCTTCTACATGGTGGGTTTCAACTCGATCGAAACCTTTTTCTCCTCCTATGCGGTCTCGACCCTGGGGGTCCGGGAATCGACCGCGGCTTTCATCCTGTCGGCTTCATACATCTCTTTCATTATTTTTGCCATCCCATCCGGCCTGCTGGCAGCGCGCATCGGTCGCAAGAAGACCATGCTCGCGGGCCTGGCGCTCTTCGCTGCCGGCCTGCTGGTGGCCTTCTTCCTGCCCAGCCTCCCCGTGATCATCGCCATCCTGGTGGTCGGGGGGATCGCCTGGGCAGGGATCAACATCAACGGGCTGCCGATGGTGCTGGACACCTCCACCACAGAAAGCATGATGGGCACATACTCCGGGCTGTACTTTGTTGCCGCCACCCTGGCGGCGACCCTCGGCCCGATCCTGAACGGCTGGATCATCGACCTGACCGGGCGGAACTACAACATGATCTTTATCGTCTGCCCGGTTTTCTTCCTGCTGGCCTTCCTGACCCTCTCCTTCGTTACCCAGGGGGAGAGCAAGGACAAGACGGAAGTCCAGGATGCATAACCCCAGCCTGGAAGGCACGATAAACTACACGGAAGCTGGCCAGGCGCACTGGCAGGGAAGCGACAAACTCGCCAGCCTCTTCCAGCAGCAGATCGCCTCCGGTCTCCACCCGGGTGCGCAGCTCGTCGTGCTGCACCAGGGACAGATCCTACTGGAGGCGTCCGGCGGATGGGCGGACCGGGAGCGGCAGGTGGCGGTTGGGCCCAACACCCCCTTCCTGATCTTCTCGGTGACCAAGTGCTTCACCGCGGTCTGCATCCACCACCTGGTGGAGGCCGGCAGGCTGGAACTGGATGCGCCCGTGGCGCGCTACTGGCCGGAGTTCGGCTGCAACGGCAAGGAGCCAGCCACCCTGCGCCACGTGCTCCTGCACCAGGCCGGCATCCCGATGAACGGCATGCCCTTCCAGCCCCTGCTGTGGGGCTTCCCGTGCCTACTGGCACGCCAGGTGGCGCGCATGCAGGCCTGCTGGGAGCCCGGCAGCCGCATGGAGTACCACCTGGTCAACGGCGGCTTCGTGCTCGGGGAGCTCATCCGCCGGGTGACGGGAAACACCTGCGGAGAGTACTTGCAGCGGAATTTCTTGGAGCCACTGGGAATGCATGATTCAACTCCCGGCCTGCCGCCGGCCCAGCGCAGCCGGGCCGCGAAGATCTACAACCACGATCCAGCCCAGCGCAACGCCGCCCTGGTCTTCCGCCTACCGGGGATCCGCCGCCTGTTTCTGCCCGCCGCCTCGCTCAACACCACCGCCCGCGACCTGGCCGTGTTCTACCAGATGCTCGGGAACGGTGGCCGCTACGGCGGGAGGCAGTACCTGCGCCCCGAGACGGTCGCGGCAGCGACCGCCCTGGCCTACGATGGCCCCAACGGCAGCAGCGGGCGGCGCATCCGCTGGTCCCCGGGCTTTACCCTAGGCGGCTACAGCGAGTGGCCAGACCGGGACATCCGCCTGATGGGCAGGGGCAGCACGGTCCGGACCTTTGGCCTGGCAGGCCAGGGAGGCGCGGCCATCGCCTGGGCCGACCCCGATTCCGGGCTGGTGCTGGCCTTCACCAACAACCAGTTCCAGGACCCGGAAGCCGCCCAGCGGAGATGTGAATCCCTGGCGGATGCGGCCTGGGACTGGTATGAAAGTTCAAAAGAGGTTTAATTCGCAGGGCAGCCATGGGCGTGGGAGATCAGAAGGCGAGGGGTGAATTCGGGGCCGGGGTGGTCAGGAATCAAAGCATGGGCGAGATTGCCTCATGGCTTACACCGCAGCGCCTTTCCCGTGGCAAGAGTATGACAGTTATATTTCTGTTATTGCAAAGGTTCTTCCGCCTTTTTTCCACCTTGACTACTTCCCAGAGGCTGCTCTGCGAGTGTACAATCATGGATAGGATTGGCTCCCCCGAGTACCCAAAGAACGGGTACACGAAGACTGGGACGGGCTGCAGAGCCTGGTGCCTGAAGAGTGTTGCGCAACACCGCAGAGAACGTGCGGGATGCAGCCAAGCCATTGGGCGGCGTTAAGCCCAAAAGGAGAACCTTGCATGAAGAGACTATCCGGTTGGATACAAAAGAACTCGAAGGGATGGGTGACTTTAGCCTTTCTCATTCTCTTTGGATTATTTACCGCCCTGGTGCTTCCCAAACAAGCCTCACTCGCAGAGGCGGGCACAGGGAATGAGCAGTCCCCGGACATGTCTTTCATCTACACAAGTGATGATCTCTATCAACTTGCCCAGGCCTATGGAGAAGAAGGGCGCGTGGCTTATATCAAAGCGCGATTCTCCTTCGATCTGATCTGGCCAGTGATCTACATGCTGTGCCTAACCACCGCAATCAGTTGGTCTTTCCAGAGAGCATTTCGCCCAGGCAGCGCATGGCAACTGGCCAACCTGGTGCCAGTCGGTGGAATGATCTTCGATTATTTGGAGAACATCTCAACGTCGGTGGTGATGAGCCGCTACCCCGACCCAACCATGGTCGTTGATCGATTGGCGCCGATATTCACCCTGATCAAGTGGTTATTGGTAGGCGGCAGTTTTATTCTCTTGCTGATGGGGCTTGGTGCTGGGATGTGGCAATTGATACGCGAGAAGATTCGAAGGGAATGATCCGGGCACCCTGCGGGAACGCAGCCAAGCCGATCCCTGTTCTATGATGCTGTGGAGGCAAAATGAACCAAGAGGGCCTGTTGGCATTATACAAGTACAACGCGTATGCCAACTGTATTTTATTCGAGACTGCAGCTCAATTGAGCGAAGCCCAATTCACCCAGGCATCCAGCCCCAGCCATCATTCGGTTCGCGGATTGCTGCTGCACATGCTGGAAGCCGAGGCTTTCTTCCTGTCGGTATGCAGCGGTCAGCCAAAGGACGAACTGCCCGGCGAGATGACCCTTGCCGACATCCGGCGCCATGGTGATCAGATCGCAAAGCGAACCCATGATCACCTGGTCAAGATGACCGACCGTGATCTGATGCGAGAAATCGAAGTGCCCATCTGCCGCCAGCCTTTGCAGCTGCCGGCATGGCAAGCCCTTGTACAGGGTTTTGTTCACTCCACTCATCATCGCGGCGAACTCTCCATCGTGCTTACCGAACTTGGTTTCCCTTTGCCGACCCTGGATATCATTCTCCAGTTCGTCGAACAAAGCGGGCAACAATGGCCGCGACAACAAAGATGACCTTCGCCCGTGTGCGGGACCATCCTGAGCGCAACCCCCCGTCCAACACCGCTCCCCGAAAGTGCCTGGCAGGCAGACGACAGCGGTTTTGCCGCTGAGGGGCTGAGTCGGTTTGCCAGAAATGATACATAATTAAGCAGGTGTCTTGCCCGCCCCAGCCACCAGTGGGGTAAACCGTCAAGCCCTGTTTTCACGAACAACCCCTATTTCTCTAGCCTAAGTTTTGTGCAATCAGTAGCCGAATCGTAAAAAACGGCTTAAAAACGAAAGATTTTTGAACCTTACCAACTGAATCCGGATAAAGTAAGCTCAAGGTCATTTTCGAGAACTATGAGGAATGGCCATGAGCAAC
>JBGSVI010000004.1:0-19007 GCA_041753035.1 Anaerolineales bacterium
TTGGCGGATCGTTGGGTTGATTGTTCATGTGGTCTCTCGCTAGATCGAGATGTGAATGCAGCGTGTAATATTCTGATCAGGGCGGGACACGCCCTTTGGGACGAAAGCACAGCCACTGGGCTAAGGCTGTCCCAAGAAGCCCCGCCGCTTTAGCGACTGGAGAGTGTCACGGCCCACCCATGCCTGAAGGCGGGTTCGAGATGGTGGATGGCATCCCGGTGGTAAGCGGAGACGTGGTTACGAACCAACAAAACCCGTAGAGAACCCCCCCGATCGCGCCGGGTTGAAGCAAACCGACAGGTGCCGGAAATCCTGGAACGAGAACGGTGCGGTATGAACCTGGCTCGTTCTTGCAAGATACTAAGCGCCGGGGAAAGAGCGCACCGCGCTTGTGGCAGGCAACACCATCCGCCGAGGACAGCGGATGGTGTTGTTCTTGAAGAGCTTTCCACGGTCACATCTTGCGGCTAGGGATTGTTGCAGGTACCTTCATTAATTTGGGTAGTACCCACCCATACGCAGGGCGCCCGGCAAGATAATCGAGTGGTAAAACTACCACAATTGAGAACGACCTGGGGTGCCTGGGTGGGCTGGGCGGTGTTGCACTGGTTGGGAAAGCCCTGCAGAGTACCATTGAAGCCCAACATGCAGGTATTGTCGAGCTGGTAGGCTTCGAGGCTGCCATCCACCAGGTCGAACAAGCCGGGATCAAAGTCGCCCTGCAGTGCCCACGCCCACCAGGAGAAGGATGAATCGCCGCCCAGCAGAGCGGGCTTGAAAGCCAGTTCGATGTACTTGTCGCCATCGGGAGAGCGGCGCGCCCAGACCAGGTCGGGATCGGCGCCATAGCCCTGGTCGAAGACCAGCCGGTCATAGCCGTCCCCGCTGCGCTCGGCATCGGAGCGAATGGGCGTCTGCGAGCCGACATCGGCGTTGGTATCCTGCCAGGCACGTACACCGGCCACGGTCCAGTCGGTGGCGCCAAGAGGCAGGTCCTGGACAGAGACCAGGATATCGCCGCGGCCGTTGAAATCCAGGTCGAGTTCAAAGAAATACTGGAGGGCGGAGCCGTCCTCCGGCATGCCGGCGGCATACAGGCGCATGCGCCCGTAAAACCAGGCGCTATCGGCGCCAAACTGCGCCATTTCGATATCCAGGTAGGGGGTGTAGTTCAGCGAGCCGGTCTGCAGGGGACGTTCGAGCAAGTTGATCTTCCAGGAATCGCAGGAGGAGACCAGCGCACCCGGCTGACCAGCGGTGAACGTGTAGCCCAGGGCACAATCCTGGATCACCTGGGCGGGCAGATAGGTCGGGGTGCCCGGCAGGGTGATGTGCGCCAAGGTGGCGGTCGGTTCGGGCGGCGCCGGGGGGAGGGTCGGGGCGCTGGTGGGGTCGGACTGGGACCCGGACGAGGCGCCGCCGGACACGGCCTGGGTGAGGGTGGCGGCAGGCGCTTCAGCGGGCTGGTCCCCCCCACTGCCAGCAGGCGCCGGTGTGGCGGGGGCAGGGTTGGAACAGGCTGACAGCAACAGCATGGCGCAGGTCAGCAGGGAGAGAGAGAAGCGGGCAAAGTTTTTCATGAGCGACTCCTTCTATGAAATCTATGTGCCTAGTATAGTCCAGTGTTCTCGTCTTCGTCTCGTGGTTTTGTCGCTGCGCTTGAATTGCAGCTATCCGCGGCAAGCCAAAAGGTGAAATTTTAAGATAGACCCTATTGACAACCGCCTGCGGCTGACATAAAATGTAAACGATTACAGTAAACGATTACAAACCCAGTCAGCAACTGCCCCTTTCCAGCCCTGCACGGAACAGGTGAAAGCAGATGGCCTCCCGAACACAAAAAACCAACGGACAAAAAAGAGCCACGATCAAGGATGTCTCCCTGGAGGCAGGTGTTTCCACGGCGACGGTCTCCAGGGTGCTGGCCGGTTTTGACGAGGTCAGCGAGGAGACGCGCCAGAGGGTGCTGGAGGCAGCCCAGGTACTCCACTACCAACCCAACCGCAACGCCCGCAACCTGCGCATGAACACGGCCTCCAAGATCGGGGTGATCATTTCGGACATCCAGAACCCGTTCTTCGGCAGCGTGGTGCGCGGCATCGAGAAGGTGACCATCAAGGACGACTACACCTTGATCCTGGGGAACTCGGACGAAGACCCGCGGCGCGAGAAGAAACTGATCGCCATGCTGCTCGAAGAGGGGGTGGCAGGCATCATCCTGGTGCCGACCAACGAGAACCCACAGGCCTACGCGGCACTCTCCGGATCGGGCACCCCGTTCGTGGTCATCGACCGGCGCCTGCCGATCGCGGAGCTGGACATGGTGCTGGTGGACGGCGCGGCCGGGGCGGAGATGGCGGTCGACCACCTGGTGAGCCTGGGACACCGGCTGATCGGCTACGTGGGCGGGATGAAACACCTCTCGGTGATGCATGAACGCGAACAGGGCTACCTGGCGGCGCTGCGCAAGCACAACCTTCCTTTCGTGCAGGAATACCTGCGCCAGGGGAACAACCGCCAGGACGGGGGCAACACGGCGGTGTGTGAACTGATCTCCCTGCCCCAACCTCCCAGCGCCATCCTGATCGCCAATAACATGATGACCCTCGGCGGGCTGCAGGCGATCCACGAAGACGGGCTGGAGATCCCCGGGCAGATCTCGCTGATCGGCTTCGACGATATGGACTGGGCGGCCTCCCTGCGCCCGGCACTGACCTGCGTGGCCCAGCCGGCCTACCAGATGGGTGAAAGCGCGGCGCGGCTGCTGCTCGAGCGCATCCTAAAGCCCGGATCAGCGCATAAGACGATCGTGCTCAACACGCACCTGGTGGTGCGGGAATCCTGCAAAGACCTGAACCAACCACAAGATCCATAACCAATGAGGAGTTGAAGATGATCCCTGACCTGACCCGCATCAAGAACCGCAAGACCGGCCGCGCCTCCTCCTGGGATACGACCGGGCGCAACGCCGACCGGTGGATCATCCCGGCAAGATCGAGCGCCGTGCTGGCAGACATCCAGGGACCGGCACAGATCACGCACCTGTGGATGACGCAGCTGAACCACTACCGCGAGTGCCTGTTGAAGATCACCTACGACAACGCCCCCTTCCCCAGCGTGCTGGTGCCGCTGGGTGATTTCTTCTGCCTGGGGCACGGGATGGTGAATTCGTTCCAGTCGGCGCTGTTCTCGGCTTCCACCTTCTTTCCCTACCAGTTCAACAAGCCGTGCGCCCTGAACTGCTACGTGCCAATGCCCTTTGCGAAAAGAGCGGTGGTGGAACTGGTCAATGAGAGCGACGAAGCGCACGGGCAGTATTTCTACGTGGACTACGAAACACTGGAGGACTTCCCCACCGACCTGGGCATGTTCCACGCCGAATTCCGGCGCAACAACCCGTTCGGCGGCTGGGGGCCCGAGGTGACGATCAACAGCCAGGAAGTGGATGTGATCAATATCGAGCGCCAGGCGTGGGAGAACAACTACGTGCTCCTGGAGACCAAGGGGAGGGGGCATTACCTGGGCTGCAACCTGTCGGTGACCAACTTCACCGGCAACTGGTGGGGCGAGGGGGATGACATGACCTGGGTGGACGGCTACAAGTGGCCTCCCGACGTGCACGGCACCGGCAGCGAGGACTATTTCAACCAGGCCTATGGCATGCAGCCGAATGCCTACCAGCGCAACGGCTCGTCCCTTTTCGAGGGCGGTACCATCCTTGCGCCGGAGATCGAACTGTACCGCGGCAACAGCGGCTACCAGACCAGCTACGTGTTCCACCTGGAAAACCCGGTGCACTTCACCAGGGAGATCAAGGCGACCATCGAGATCGGGCACGCCAACCACCTGGCCAACGAGGTCAGCAGCGTGGCGTACTGGTACGCGCACAAACCCACGCCGGCGGCAGCCGTCCCGCCCGTGCAACAGCGCCTGCCCGTACGGCGCGACAACAGCGGGAGGTGGATGCGCGACGCGGAGCGCGAGTGCCCCGGCAAGCCGGTGACGCTGACCGAAGAAATGAAAGCCGTCAAAGCCAGGTGGGCGGAAAGCCACAAGCCGTGAGCATGCAGACCGTAAAGCCCGAGTCGGTTGGACTGTCCAGCACCCGCCTGAAGCGCATCGAGGCAGCCATGCAGGGCTACATCGACCGCGGCCAGTTGGCGGGGGGCATCACCGTGCTCATGCGCCGCGGCGAGGTGGCCCACGTGGACGTGCGCGGGCAGATGGACCTGGCCACAGCCAGGCCGATGCGCCTGGAGACCATTTTTCGCCTGTTCTCGATGACCAAGCCGTTGACCAGCCTGGCGATCCTGATGCTGATGGAAGAAGGCGCGCTGCGCCTGTGGGACCCGGCGGCGCGCTTCCTGGCGAGGTTCAACGACCTCAAGGTGTTCGTGAGGGAGAGCGAGTCAGGGATGGAAGTGGCGCCACTGGAGCGCCCGGTGACCCTCCATGACCTGCTGACGCACACCTCGGGGCTGGGCTACGGGCTGGACGCCTCCACGCCGATCCATGCCCGCTATCAACAGGCGAACCTGCTGCGCCCCGACGAGCCGATGAGCGACAAGATCGAACGCCTGGCCAGGATCCCGCTCCACCACCAGCCGGGCAAATGTTACACCTACAGCATCGGCACCGACGTGCTCGGGCACATCGTGGAGCTCGTCAGCGGGATGCCGCTGGACGCGTTCTTCCGGCAGAGGATGTTTGAGCCGCTGGGCATGGTGGATACCAATTTTTATGTACCTGCCGAAAAATTGGAGCGCCTGGCGACCCTGTACACGCCGGACCCTGGCGGCGGGCTGATGGACCTGAGCTCCGCCCCCGGCGACCCGGCGCTGTTCCCCTTCGGCCTGTGGACGGATAAATCCGTCAAGCCAGCGTTCCTCTCCGGCGGGGCGGGGTTGGTCTCCACCACGGCGGACTACCTGCGCTTCGCCAGGCTGATGCGCAACCAGGGCGAACTGGACGGCGTGCGGCTGGTGAGCCGCAAGACGATCGAACTGATGACCTCCCCCTGCCTGCGCCCGGAGCAGTTCTTCCTCAACGGGGCGAGTTACGGGCTGGGAGTCACGGTGCTGACCAGCCCGGCGCTGGCGCAGATGCCCGGCTCGGCCGGCGCCTACGAGGCAGGCGGGGCGGCGCACACCAACGTGTGGGTCGACCCGGTGGAAGACATGGTCGGGCTGCTGATGGTGCAGTACGTGCACACCACCCCGCTGATGGTGGGGATGGACTTCAAGATCCTGGCCGAGGCCGCCATCGAGGATTAACACACGCAGAAAAGGTGATGTCGATGATCTCCAGCCTGCCCCTGCTCCGCAAACGAAAGACCGGCCGCGTCTCGTCCTGGGACACGCGCGGGCGCAACCGCGACTTCCTCCTGGTGCCGCCCAAATCCAGCAGAACGCTGGCAGACATCCAGGGGCCCGCACAGATCACGCACCTGTGGATGACACAATACGACCACTACCGCGAATGCCTGGTCAAGATCACCTACGATGAGGCCCCCTTCCCCAGCGTGCTCGTCCCGCTGGGCGACCTGTTCTGCCTGGGGCACGGGATGGTGAATTCGTTCCAGTCGGCGCTGTTCAGCGCCTCGACGAACTTCCCCTACCAGTTCAACAAGCCCTGCGCGCTCAACTGCTACCTGCCGATGCCCTTCGCCAGGCGCGCGGTGGTGGAACTGGTCAACGAGAGCGCGCGGGAGCAGCTGCAGTATTTCTACATCGACTACGAAACGCTCGAGGACTTCCCCGCGGATAGCGGCTACCTGCACGCCGAGTTCCGGCGCAGCAACCCGTTCGGCGGCTGGGGAGCGGAGATCCGCCCGAACACCCCCGAGGCGGACGCGGCCAACCTGGAGCGCCAGGCGTGGGAGCACAACTACGTGATCCTGGAGACCAAGGGACGCGGGCATTACCTGGGCTGCAACCTGTCGGTGACCAACTTTTCCAGGGACTGGTGGGGCGAAGGGGATGACATGATCTGGGTGGACGGATACAAGTGGCCGCCCGACCTGCACGGCACCGGCAGCGAGGACTACCTGGGCCATGCCGGCGGCATGCAGCCGGATAGCGCCCTGCGCAACGGTTCGTCCATCTTCGAGGGCTTAACCATCCCGACCCCGGAGAAAAGCCTGTGGCGCGGGGAGAGCGGCTACCAGAGCAGTTACGTGTTCCACCTGGAAAACCCGGTGCACTTCGAACGGGAGATCAAGGTGACCATCGAGCACGGGCACGCCAACCACCTGGCCAACGAGATGAGCAGCGTGGCATACTGGTATGCCGAAAAGCCGGCGCCGGCCGCGGCGGTGCCGCCCGTCGAACAGCGCCTGCCGGTTGAGCGCAAGAACACCGGCGAGTGGCTCAAGGACCCGGCACGTGAGTGCCCCGGCAAGCCGGTCACGCTGACCGAGGAAATGCTGGCACGGAAAGCCAGGGCCGCACAAAAATAAAATGGGCATACTCCTTGCTTCGCTTCCCATCATTGACAGCCACGTCCACTTCGTTCACCCGGAGAGGATGGACGAGATGCTCAGGCTGATGGATGCCGTGCCCTGCACGCGCTTCAACCTGGTGTGCATCCCCAACCCGGATGGCAGCACGCACAACGCCGCGGCGCTGTTCTTCAAGGAACACCACCCGCAGCGCGTCTTCCTCTCCGCAGCGCTGGAGTATGTGCCCGCGCTGGCGGACCCGGCACACGCCGCGGGGATCCTGGCAGCGCAGATCGCCAGGCGCAAAGCCGAGGGCTTCGACGGCCTGAAAATGATCGAGGGCAAGCCGCAGGTGCGCAAACTGCTGCCCCACCCGCTCAACGGGCCGCTGTACGCCGAACTGTGGGAGAGGCTCGAAGCGGAGCAGTTCCCGGTGGTGTTGCACGTCAACGACCCGGATGAGTTCTGGGAGGCGGAGCGCTGCCCCGACTGGGCGCGGCAGAACGGCTGGGACTACTCGGACGGCACTTTCCCGACGAAGGAAGAACTCTACGCCGAGGTGGACGACATCCTGGAACGCCACCCGCGGCTGAAGATCATCTTCGCCCATTTCTACTTCCTATCCCTGGACCTCGAGCGGGCAGCAGGTTTCCTGGACGCCCACCCCTCCGCCTGCTTCGACCTGGCCCCGCACCTGGACATGTACCGGGATTTCAGCCGCAACCCCGCCGCGGCGCGGGACTTTTTCCTGCGCTACCAGGAGCGCATCCTCTATGGCACCGACACCGACACGCGCGCCCTGGTGCGCGGCCCCGAAGGCTTGCGCTTCATGCAGTCCCTGCCGGTGCTGATCCGTTCCTTCCTGGAGCAGGAGGGAGAGTTCGCCCTGCCCGGCGGCGAGCGCCACCACGGCCTCGGCCTGCCGCGCCAGGCACTCGAAAAGATCTATGCCACGAACTTCGAGCGCATGTTCCAGCCGGGAAAACCAGCCGGCGAATAAGAGGATGGTGATGACCACTTTCGATGCTAGCAAACGCGGGACGATCGAACGGGATGTGACCTATGCCGTCATGGAGGGTACCACGCTCAAGATGGACGTGTATTACCCGAAAACGCGCGGCCCCTGGCGGGTGCTGGTCTTCGTCCACGGCGGCGGCTGGACGGAGGGCGACAAAGCGCCCCTGCCGGTGGTGCCGCCCGGTTTCCTGGTAGTCTCGATCAACTACCGCATGTACCCCGACCACCGCTTCCCGGCGATGATCGAGGACCTCAAGTGCGCCATCCGCTTCCTGCGCCTGCATGCCCGCCGCTACAACCTGGATCCCGAGCGCATCGCCCTGCTGGGTCACAGCGCGGGAGGCCACCTGGCGGCGCTGGCAGGATTGAGCGATGAACGCGCCGGGTGGGATGTCGGCCCGTACCTGGAACACTCCAGCCGGGTGCAGGCCGTGGTGGCACTCTCCGCGCCCACCGACCTGAGGCGCTCCTTCCCCGACTGGGTGACGGAGTTGAAAGCCGGCGTGTTCGGCGAGCAGCACTTGGAGAGCAGCAGCCCGGTGACCCACGCCCGGAAAGAAGCGCCGCCCTTCCTGATCGTCCACGGCGAGGCGGACGCGGTCGTGCCGGTGGAGCAGGCGCAGTTGCTCTACGAAGCCCTGGTCAACACGGGAGCCAGGGCACAGAAGATCATCGTGCAGCATGCCGGTCACGGCTTCGAGGCGGCGGGCGGCAAGGTGAGACCCTCCATGAAAGTGATCATCGCACGCGTGCTGTTGTTCCTGGCATGGCACTTGCGGTAGCCAGGCGAACTTATCCCCACCCCATTCTTAGCTTTTCGTTCGCAGAGGAGAAACCATGAAGAAAACGATGCCCAAACAACCGCTACTGCAAAAGTCCCATTTGCCCCTGATCCTGCTGGGCGCGGTGATGACGCTCTACGGCCTGGTCAGCGCGCTGGTATGGAGCGTGGCCTCCAAACAGGCGATGCAGGGCTTGATCACGGCGGGCCAGCAGCGTTCCCGGCTGGCAGCCTTCGAGTCCACCGGCGGGCTGATCGCCGGGATCCTGTTCCTGGTCCTGTTCATCTGGTGCGCAGTGCAAGCCAAACACGGGGCGCGGGCAGCCTTCATCGTCGGGGCGCTGGCTTCCTTTGCCCCCATCCTGGCAGGCAGGGCGGAAGGCCTGCTGTTCCGCGACCTGGGGCTGCGCCTGCCGGCGGGCAGCGTCATTGCCGGGGCGCTGACCACGATCGTATTCAGCCTGCCGATGATGATCTGCTTCATCATCCTGGCCTCCAGCCGGCGTGTCCCGCGCGGCTGCCGCTGGCTGGCACTGGCAGCCATCTTCCTGGTGCTGATCACGGCCTTTTTCCCGATCTACGTGACCGTGCTGGCGTTCCTGCTCAAGCCAGGCGACCCTGCCGTCGGGCGGATGCTGGAGGTCAGTTCCCAGGTGATCAAGCTGCGCTACATCCTGCCCGGACTGAGCCTGCTGGCGCTGGCAGTTTTGAGCACACGCTTTGCCCTTCAACAAAAGAACGCCATAGAGGAGACAAAATGAAACACATCCTGAGCATAAAGAATCAGCGCAGGCTGAGCCTGCTGACCCTGGCAGCCGTGCTGCTGCTGGCCTCCTGTGCCCCCAAAGCCGCCACCGAAGAGGTAGCGCCAAGCGGTGATGAGTTTGCCGGCCTGACCATTTCGGTGCCCAACCGCTATGACCCGCCGATCGAGATGAGTTCGGTGATCACCGTGGATGCGACGGTCAAGTTCACGGAAGGGAACGACATCTACAACAACGTGTGGACGCGCGCCTACGAGCAACTGCTGGGGATCAAGGTCAGTTACCAGTGGGTGGTGGATACGTCCATGTACGGCCAGAAACTGGGCCTGTCGATCAATTCGGGAGAGGTCCCGGACATGTTCCATGCCACCCCGGCGGAGATGCTGCTCTACCAGGAGGCCGGGCTGCTGGAGGACCTGACCCCATTCTACGAGGCGGAAGCTTCCGAGAACACGCGCAACGTGCTCAACCAGAACCCGGTGGCGCTCAAGGCGGCGAGTATCGACGGGAAACTGTACGGCATCCCGATGACGGATGCACCCGTCGCCACGGCCTCGGTGCTGTGGATCCGCCAGGACTGGATGGATAAACTGGGTCTCACCGCCCCGACCAGCATCGAGGAAATGCTGACCATCTCCCAGCGCTTCAGCGAGGAAGACCCGGACGGGAACGGCGTGGACGACACGATCGGGCTGTGCGTCTCCAAGTCCTTGTGGGGCGCCATCGCCAGCCTGCAGGGTTTCTTCAACGGGTACCATGCCTACCCGGGCATGTGGTACGAGCAGGGTGGCGAACTGGTGTATGGATCGGTGCAGCCGGAAATGCGCGCTGCCCTGCTGAGCCTGCAAGAGATGTACGCCCAGGGGCAGATCGACCAGGAGTTCGGGGTCAAGGATATCAATGCGGTCACGGAAACCATCGCCCAGGGGCAGTGCGGCATGGAATTCGGGGTCTGGTGGAACCCGTACCATCCCCTGAACCTGAGCCAGCAGAACAACCCGTCGGCCTACTGGTCGGCTTTCCCGATCCCCTCGGTGGATTCCACCCCGGCGAAGAGCCAGTACACCGCCTCCATCGGTTCCTTCCTGGTGGTCAGGAAGGGCTATGAGCACCCCGAGGCGCTGATCCGCATGGTCAATTTCTGGACGGACAACATCCTGTTCTCGCAGGATGACAACATGCGCAGCAAGTTCCTCGGCG
The DNA here is from genome assembly GCA_041753035.1 of Anaerolineales bacterium. GTDB lineage: Bacteria > Chloroflexota > Anaerolineae > Anaerolineales > Villigracilaceae > UBA877. The sequence continues at coordinate 10,202 of JBGSVI010000004.1, forward strand.
ACCTCGATGCGCCTGACGTGGTGCTGTACAAGTACACCTCGGTGGTGCTGTGGGAACCCAATGCGGCGATCAACGCCGGCGACGCGCTGAGGAATGCGCTGGCCACTCACGACCCCTCCGGCCTGCCGCTGGAAGCGCTGTGGCGCTACCGCATCATCCAGGCATACTTTGAGCAGGGCATCCTGGAGGCCTGGGTGGAGGTGGCGACCAATGGACCGAACGGCTCGACGGCCATCCTGTCGCGCATCGCCGAGGACCTGGGCATGTTGAACCGCTTCTACGGAACGCCCACGCCGACCATGGCAAGCAAGATGCCCACGCTGGCGACGATGGAAGACGAGATGGTCACCAAGGTGATCATGGGCAGCCCGATCGAGTTATTCGACGAATTCGTCCAGGACTGGTATCGGCTGGGCGGTTCAGAGATCGTCGAGGAAGTCAATCTCTGGGCACAGCAGAACCCGTAGGCAACCCTTCGATCAAGGAGCAGAACATGCTGTCACGCAGGAAGTTCGTGTATGAAATTCCGCTGTACATCATGCTGGCCCCGGCCGTGGTGCTGGTGCTGGTGTATGCGTACACACCCATGCTGGGGATCGTGATGGCGTTCCAGCGTGTTCTGCCCGGCAAGGGCCTGTTCGGTTCCCCATGGACCGGATGGGAAAATTTCATATTCGTCATGGAAATGCCGACCATCCTGCAGGTGGTGTGGAACACGATCCGCATCGCCGGGTTGAAGGCCGTGGCAGGCGTGGTGGTGCCGGTGACAGTGGCCCTGATGCTGAACAACGTCACCAGCCGGGCATTCAAGCGCACGGTGCAGACGATCATCTACGTGCCCCACTTCCTGTCCTGGGTGATCGTGGCGGGCATCCTGGTGGACATCCTTTCGCCCTCGGAAGGCGTGGTCAACCGGCTGCTGGGGGTGGTGGGGATCGACCCGATCTTCTTCCTGGGGGATGACCAGGTCTTCCCCTGGACGATGGTCACCACGGACGTGTGGAAGTCCTTCGGGTTTGGCACCATCATCTACCTGGCTGCTTTGACGGATATCGATCCAACGCTGTACGAGGCGGCGGTGATGGACGGCGCCACCCGCGGGCAGCAGACCTGGTACATCACGCTGCCGGGCATCTCCGGGACGATCATCATGCTTTCCACGCTCAGCCTGGGCAATATCCTGAATGCCGGCTTTGACCAGATCTTCAACCTGTACAGCCCGCTGGTCTACAGCACGGGCGACATCATCGACACGCTGGTCTACCGCACCGGCATCATGAACAACCAGTACGGCGTGGCAACCGCCGTCGGGCTGCTCAAGTCGGTGGTCTCCCTGCTGCTGATCGGGGCCGCCTACAAAGCGGCAGCCAAGTGGGCCGATTACCGCATCTTCTAGGGAAGGCAGACCTGCATGAATGAAAGAATCGTCAAACTCCCCTTTTTCGAGAACCTGGTGAACCTGGCGGTGCTGGCGCTGCTGGCGGTGGTGTGCATCTTCCCGATCCTGCATATCCTGTCGCTTTCGCTGTCCTCGGCCACTGCCGCGGCCAGCGGGCGGGTGACCCTCTGGCCGGTGGAATTCACCACCGAGTCCTACCGCTTCGTGCTGGAAAACCCCGCGTTCCTCAAGTCCTTCGGGGTTTCGCTGCTGCGCGTGCTGGTGGGGGTGCCGGTCAACATGATCTTCACCATCCTGGTGGCCTACCCGCTGTCACGCACAAAGGCGGAATTCCGGGGGCGTGACTTCTTCGTCTGGTTCTTCCTGGTGACCGTGCTGTTCTCCGGCGGGCTGATCCCCTGGTACATGGTCATCCGCCAGACCGGGCTGATCGACAGCTTCTGGGCGCTGATCATCCCCGGAGCGCTGCCGGTGTTCAACGTGATCCTGCTGGCGAACTCCTTCCGCAGCATTCCCAAGGAACTGCAGGAGGCGGCGGCAATGGACGGCGCCGGGCATTGGACGATCCTGGTCAAGATCCTGCTGCCGCTGTCCCTGCCGGTGCTGGCCACCGTGACCCTGTTCGTGGCGGTGTCGCACTGGAACGCCTGGTTCGACGGGTTGATCCTGATGAACTCGCCAGCCAAGTACCCGCTGCAGAGCTACCTGCAAACCATCGTGGTCAACCCCGACCCACGGATGCTGACCGAGCGTGACCTGGCATTATTGAAGATCATCAGCAACCGCACCACGCGGGCCGCGCAGATCTTCATCGCCATGCTGCCCATCCTGATGGTGTACCCCTTCCTGCAGCGCTATTTCACCACCGGGATCAAGCTGGGCTCGGTCAAGGGATGAGGAGCCGCGGATGGCAATACGCATAGACCCGCAACGCACCTTGCGCGGTGCCAACCTGCTGCAGGTCGCCATGCCGCTGGGCGGCATCGGGGCGGGCTGCATCTGCCTGAATGGGCATGGCGGGTTGCAGGATTTCTCCATCCGCCATGCGCCTGCGCTGAGCGCCATGCCCGACCGCCACCAACCCCTGGATGCCGGTTTCGCCCTGCTGCATTTCCCGGCGCTGCAGGAAACCCGCCTGGTGGAAGGTCCCTTCCCGCCGGAGAAACTCTACAACCTGGGGCTGCGCTCGCAGGGCTACAACGGCGGCGGCTTCGAAGGCCTGCCGCGCTTCCGCGCATGCACCTTCAGCGGCGAATACCCCTTTGGCGTGGTGGCACTCTCCGACCCGGAACTGCCGCTGGAAGTCTCGCTGACCGGATTCAACCCGTTCATCCCCCTGGATGACCTCAACTCCGGCATCCCCTGCGCCATCCTGGAATATGAACTGCACAACACCTCCACCCAGCCGGTGGCGTACCAGTTCTCGTATCACCTCTCGCACCTGGCGTGGAAAGGCGCCGAGAGCAGCGCACGCAGTGCCGCCCTGCCCGGACTGGGCATCCATTTCTGGAACGAGGCCCCGGCAGTCTCCCCGGCCTTCGGCAGCACCGCGCTGGGCCTGCTGAACGGGGAGCCGTTGATCAAGGCACGCTGGCTGCGCGGCGGCTGGTTCGACGCCCTCTCCGCCCTGTGGCGCGAAGTCTCCAGCGGGGATTTCCAGCCGGCGGACGGGCTGCACGCCAACAGCAGACCCGCGCGTGACGGCGGATCGCTGCTGGTGGCAGGCGAACTCGCCCCGGGCGAACGGATCATCTACCCGGTGGTCATCGCCTGGCATTTTCCCAATATTTCCGCCGGCCCCGCCAGCGGGGCAGTGCCGGTGGAAACCTGCTGGCATCCGTTCTACGCCACGCGGTGGCAGGATGCGCGTGAGGTGCTGGCCTACGTCGGCGAGCACTATCCCCGGCTGCGCAGCCAGACCCAGGCCTTCCACGACGCCCTGTTCGCCTCCAGCCTGCCTGCCGAAGTGCTGGAGGCCGTCTCCGCCAACCTTGCCATCCTGAAATCGCCCACCCTGCTGCGCCACGAGGACGGCGACCTGTGGGGCTGGGAAGGCTGTTTCTGCGATGCGGGCTGCTGCTCCGGGTCCTGCACCCACGTGTGGAACTACGCCCAGTCCATCCCGCACCTCTTCCCCGCCCTGGAGCGCAGCCTGCGGCGGAGGGAGCTGGAAGAATCGATGGACGCAGGCGGGCATGTCAACTTCCGCGCCGCCCCGCCGGGGCTGCCCACGGCCCACGATTTCCACGCGGCCGCCGATGGTCAACTGGGCGGGATCATGAAGGTGTACCGCGAGTGGCAGATCAGCGGCGACCGGGAATGGCTGAAGCAGATGTACCCGCTGGCCAAACGCAGCCTGGAGTACTGCCGCGCACAGTGGGACCCGCGCCACTGCGGCCTGATCGAAGAGCCGCATCACAATACCTACGATATCGAGTTCTGGGGACCCGAGGGCCTGTGCTCCAGTTTCTACCTCGGCGCGCTGGCGGCGATCTCGGCACTGGCTGGCGATGCCGGGCATCCCGAAGAGGCAGACGCCTACGATGAACTGGCCCACAGGGGGGCAGGCGCGATCGAGCGGCGCCTGTTCAACGGCGAGTATTACCAGCAGGAGATCATGGTCAAGGGGCTGCGCGAGGAAGCGATGTTCACGGTACCGGAGGATGACAGCGACGCAGCGCGCCTGCTGCGGGCGGAGGGACCGAAATACCAGGTCGGCTCCGGCTGTCTCTCAGACGGGGTCTTTGGCGCCTGGCTGGCGCAGTTATGCGGGCTGGAGACAGCTCAGAGCAGGGAACACATCCGCAGCCATCTCGCTGCCGTCTTCCGCCACAACTTCAAGCCCAGCCTGTGGAAACACGCCAACCCGCAGCGCCCCGGCTATGCGCTGGGCGACGAAGCCGGCCTGCTGCTGTGCACCTGGCCGCGCGGCGGCAAGCCGACCCTGCCGTTTGTCTACTCGGATGAGGTCTGGACGGGCATCGAGTACCAGGTGGCCTCCCACCTCATCGCCGAGGGGATGGTGGCCGAAGGCTTGCAGATCGTCGCCGCCGTGCGCTCGCGCTACGATGGGCGCACGCGTAACCCATGGAACGAGTATGAATGCGGCAACTACTACGCCCGCGCCATGGCCAGTTACGCCATGCTGATCGCCCTCTCCGGCTTCCGCTACTCCGCCGCAACCCGCACGCTGCGCCTCGCCCCGCGCCTCGAAACCGATCCCTTTACCTGCTTCTTCTCCACCGCCAGCGGGTGGGGCACGTTCACAGTACGCGCCGGGCGGCTCGAAGTGCGGCTGGAAGCGGGAGAGCTATGCGTTGACACTCTGCAGGTTGCCTTTTTGGGCAAATCCAGCACCGTGCGTCCTGGTTTGACGATCCACGCCGGGGAATGCCAATCCTTCACACTGACAGACGAAGATGAATAAAGGTGAGGTCATTCGCACGGTGCTGGATCACAAAGCACCCCCGTATGTGCCCTGGTCGCTGTCCTTCACCGTCGAGGCTGCCGAAAAGCTATGCGCACACTACCAGGTTTCCGATCTTGAAAGTGTCCTGGGCAACCATTTCCTGGAGTTGGGAAATCCCATCGGTTTTTTTACCGATCTCGGCAACCAGCGGGTGCAGGACCATTTTGGCGTGGTCTGGAACCGTTCCATCGACAAGGATATCGGCAACATAGAAGGCCTGGTGCTTCCCGAGCCCACGCTGAAGGGGTACACCTTCCCCGACCCGCTCGATCCCAGGATATTTCAGGATATTCCCACCAAGCTTGCCGCCTGCGGTGACCGTTTCCGCATTTTTTCGATCGGCTTCTCCCTGTACGAGCGCGCCTGGACATTGCGGGGCATGAAGAATTTGTGGATCGATCTCCTGCGGCATCCCAGGTTTGGACACGAATTGCTCGAAGCCATCACCGAGTACAACATCGCCCAGATCAAAAAAGCGCTGGAATTTGATCTCGATGCCGTCCACTTCGGCGACGATTGGGGGATGCAACACGGCCTGCAAATGGGATTGCCATTGTGGCGCGCATTCATCCTGCCATGTTTGCAGCGGATGTATGCCATCGTGCGCGAGGCAGGCAAATTCGTTTCCATCCATTCCTGCGGGGATGTGGACGAGCTCTTCCCGGAACTGATCGAGATCGGGCTGGATTGCTTCAATCCGTTCCAGCCCGAAGTCATGGATGTGCATGCCTTGATGGAACAATATCGCGGCCGGCTGGCCTTTCACGGCGGACTGTCCACCCAACGAACCCTGCCCATGGGCTCGGTCGACGATGTGCGCCGCGAAACGACCCTGCTGCTCGAACACGGCCGCGGCGGCGATTATATCTTCGCCCCGGCTCATTCCGTCGAAGGTGATGTGCCGCTTGAAAATATGCTCGCATTTATTGAAATCCTGCAATCCCAACCTGGCTTGAACAAATGCCACTAAAAGGAGTATTCCATGTCACATGATCATCGCACTGCTTACCTGGTTGCCAGCGGCGACCTGCGCCTGTCCGCCAACCAGACCTGCTGGCCCGCCCAGGAAGCCATGGAAAAACAGGTCATCGCCGCCTTCGCACGCGAAGGCTTGAAGGTGGTGCGTGCCCATCCCTATGACAGCGCACAAAAGCACGGCTTCATCTCCTCCCAGCGCATGGGCATGGATGTCTTCCAATCCATCCCCAGGGATGCCCCGGTGATCGTGGCCGAGGCGGTCTGGCAGTACAGTTACCACGTGCTGGCCGGACTGCGCGACCAGCGCGGCCCGATCCTGACGCTGGCCAACTGGTCAGGGCAGTGGCCGGGGCTGGTGGGGATGCTCAACCTGAACGGCTGCCTGACCAAGATGGGCGTGAAATACTCCTCCCTGTGGAGCGAAACCTTCGAGGATGACTTCTTCCTGGAGGGCATCCGCCAGTGGATCCACAGCGGGAGCATTCCCCACGCCAGCGACCACGTGCGTGACCTGAAGCCAGCCGCCCTGCCTCCTGCCGCGCAGCGGCTGGGCAAAACCCTGGCAGTGGAGCTGCAGCAAAAGAAAGCCATCATGGGCATTTTTGATGAAGGCTGCATGGGCATGTACAACGCGATCATCGAGGATGAACTGCTCAACGCCTGCGGCATCTACAAGGAACGCCTGTCGCAATCGGCACTGGTGGCGGCCATGGGCGAAGTAGCCGACCACGAGGCGCAGGCGGCGCGCCAGTGGCTGGATCGCCGGGGGATGAAATTCATCACCGGCACGCACGAAGCCAGCGAACTGACTGATGCCCAGGTGCTCACCCAGCTCAAGATGTACATCGCCGCCATGCGCATGGCGGATGCTTTTGGCTGTGACCTGATCGGCATCCAGTACCAGCAGGGCTTGAAGGACATGACCCCCGCCTCCGACCTGGCCGAAGGGTTGTTCAACAACCCGGAACGCCCGCCCGTGCAGCATGCCTCCACGGGAGCGGAATTGTATGCTGGAAAAGCCCTGCCGCACTTCAACGAGGTGGACGAGGGGGCGGGCGTGGACGCGCTGGTCACCAACCGCGTCTGGACGGCGCTTGGCTTCGACCCATCCACCACCCTGCACGATATCCGCTGGGGACGGCAGTACAAGGGCAACGGCATCGAGGCGTTCGTCTGGCTGTTCGAGATCTCCGGCGCGGCGCCTGCCTCGCATTTCGTGGGTGGCTACGCCGGGGCGGTCAGTGAACGACAGCCGCCGATGTACTTCCCGCTGGGAGGCGGCACGCTCAAGGGGGCCAGCAAGCCGGGGGAGATCGTCTGGAGCCGCGTCTTCGTCATGGGCGGGCAGATCCACGCCGACCTGGGACGCGGCACGGTCGTCGCCCTGCCCGAAGACGAACTGCGCGCACGCTGGGACGCCACCACCCCGCAGTGGCCGATGATGAACGCCATCCTGCACGGCGTGAGCCGCGACCAGATGATGGCGCGCCACAAGGCCAACCATATCCAGGTGGTCTATGCCCCCGACGCCGCCTGCGCCGACCAGGCCCTGGCGGTCAAGGCCGCCCTGTTCGCTGAACTCGGCATCCGGGTCCACCTGTGCGGGGCGGTGAACTGCGCATGAACTCCCGCGACCGGCTCCTGGCGGTACTACACGGGGAGATGCCGGACTGCGTCCCGGCCTGCCCGGATATCTCCAACATGATTCCGGCACGCCTGACCGGCAAGCCATTTTGGGATATTTATGTGTACCAGGATCCGCCGCTGTGGCAGGCGTATATCGAGGCGGCAAGGTATTTTGACCTCGATGCCGGGTTCGAACTGTATGATTTTGGCGACCTGTTCGGGGATGAAACCCCGCACGAACGGCGCATCGTGGCGCGGCGCGAGGACGGCAGTTTTGTCACCCGGGAATATTTTCCCCTGACCGGCGAGTGGAGCAAGTACGTCGAAGTGCATACCGCCGCCATGCCGCCGGCGGCGATGATCAAGCCGGAAAGCATCGGCCTGCCGGCAGTGCCCGGCGATTGGGAAGCGATCACCGGCGTGCGGGGGTGGCCCAGGGGGATGGACCTGTGGAAGCACATCAAGCATGAACTGGGCGACCAGGGCGTGCTGGGCATGCCTTCCGGGATGTCCACCCTGATCGTCTGCGACCCGGATGATATCCGCGCGTATTATGCCCACCCGGAGAAATTTCAGCAGCGAGGCGAAGAAATGATCCGCCGCGCCGAGCAGCGCATGGAGATCATCGCCGGGCTGGAGGAAAAACCGGATTTCCTGTACTGCGGCTCGTCCGGGTCGCTGGTCTGGCAGTCCCCGAAGATGTTCCGCGCCCTGGCCCTGCCCGTGCTGAAACGGGTCACCGAAATGGCCTGCGACCTGGGCATCCCGACCCACGTGCACTCCTGCGGGCCGGAACGGCTGCTGGTGCAAATGGCCGTGGAAGAGACCTGCCTGACGGTGATCGACCCGCTCGAGATCCGCCCGATGGGCGACTGCGACCTGCGGGAATTGAAGCGCCTCTACGGGAACAGGATCGTGTTGAAAGGCAACCTGCACACCACCGATGTGATGCTGCTTGGCAGCGTTGAGCAGGTGGTGCGTGCCAGCCGGAAATGCATCGATGATGCTGCCAGCGGAGGTGGTTTCATCCTGTCCACCGGCGACCAGACCCCGCGGGATACACCGCTCGAAAATATCTTCGCGCTGGTGGAGACCGCCCGGACGTATGGAAGATACTGAAGGGATCAAAGGATGGTGCCCATGAGCGTGGTCGTCTTCGGCTCGATCAACATGGACCTGGTGACACGCGTGAGGCGCCTGCCCGCCCCCGGGGAGACGCTGCGCGGCAGCGATTTCTTCACCGCGCCGGGAGGCAAGGGAGCCAACCAGGCTGCCGCCTGCGCCCGGCTGGGCACACCGGTCGCGCTGGTCGGGCGCGTGGGCAGGGATGTTTT
>JBGSVI010000005.1:0-13127 GCA_041753035.1 Anaerolineales bacterium
ACATTCCCAAGCTGCTCTGCAAGCCGCAGCAAGCCTGCCTTGTTCTTGATGATCTTCTCTTCGTTTGTCATGTCGACACTCCTCGTCTATTATATCGAATTGTTCAAGAGTGTCAGATTAAATCTTAGCTAGTACACATAAGGATTGTTCCGGGTGTGGGTTGCCTTCCAGGAATCCTCCTGGGTGGCGATATAAAGTCTCTTGTCATGGACAATATAAACGATACCGATCGTGCGCGCTTCTCCTCTCGCTGTCACCATTCCCAGAACGGCAAAGAGTTCTTTTCTTAGCGTGTTCCAAACCAGTTCACTGGATAGTTGTTGGGACATTATTTTATTTTCCTCCGCTGAACGAGTAACGAATGGCTTTCTTGGAGCAGTTGTCGACGCAGGTGCCGCACAGGATGCATTCTGTGTTTTCCATCCTGTCCTGTTGCACCATGGCATTCACATCCAGACTCATCGGGCAGTTGCTAGTGCATTTTCTGCAATCAGCGCAGACAGATGGGTCTGCCTTCAGCCTCAGGGAGGGCCAGGCCAGACGGTTGCGCAGCCAGCGCCCAAGGATCATGAAGGGGGCCATCCAGCAGATGGCATGGCAGCCGGCGCGCCGCCCGACCATCACCGCCAGCCCACCGAACAGGGCGAGGACGAAGAAGTAGATGATGTAAGCAATGAAGATCGGTCGGTCGGACGTACCGGCGACCGAGATACCGCCCTGGGTGTGGTACAGCAGGTTCACGCTTTGGTAACCACCGGAGCGAATGACCAACCAGCCAATGAGCGCGATCCACGGGATCCAGACAAGCCACTTGATCCAATCGATCCGCAGTCCCTTGATAGGCCGGTTATTGACCGGCTCCACGATCTCCTGCATCCCGCCGCCCGGGCAGACCCAGCCACACCAGGCACGTCCCAGGAACAGGGCAGAGAGGAACATCAGCCCGAACATGACCAGGCTGCCGTTGAGGATGCCGTTGGCTGCCCCATCGACGATCACATAGGGTGAGAAGAAATTCATCGTGATCGGGAAGGAAAGGAATGCCAGGATGACCAGTGCCTTGCGGACGCGTTGGCGCAGGGGAAGTTGGGGGTTCATTTCGGTGGTACCTTTCCGGCCTTGATGCGTTCGATCACGCTCTCAGCCCAGGCGAGATTGGCGCGCATATTGCTTATGCCATTTTCAAGCGTCAGAAGCCAGAAGAAGTGCTCACGCGGCGAGGTGATCTCCGCCTGGTAAGGGCCAAGCTGGCCGGGGACAGCCTCGTAGCCGGACAGAATGAGGCGCATGAGGGCGGAAAAACCTTCGAATTTTTCCAGGACCTCCTCGTCGGAGAGTTGTCCGGCGAAGAAGATCTGGATGAGTGGGGCGCTGCGCGGCTCGTCCATCGGTGGGGGGCCGGAGAGCCAATTCAACAGTTCGACCCGGCCGGGGTCGGTGATATGGTAGACCTTGCGGTCGGGCCGGCCATCCTGGGGCACCTTTTCCACTTCAGCAAAGCCTTGTTCGGTCAGCCGCGCCAGGGTGCGGTAGATCTGGCTCTGGTCTGCGGGCCAGAAATGCCGGATGGAGGTGTCAAAGATCTTTTTTAGATCATAGCCGCTGTAGGGATGATAGTTAAGGAAGCCAAGGATGGCATATTCGAGGGACATATACAGGACGCTCCTTATATGAGACAAGTATAATATAATATACGTCATATATTATAATAGCTTGCATGGATTGTCAAGAGCTTGGAGAGGGAAGTTAGCGTTTAATAGTAAAGTCCCCTTTGCGCACAAGGTAGAATGTCCCCTAAGAAAGGGACATAGGAAATGGAGACATACCTAGGACCTTTACAAGTATCTGCTCACACCATCGGAGGAAGGGGCAGAGAAGGCCTACCGAACAACCCCTGGATGGCTTCAAAAGGTGAGCGATCAGATAGGCCCGCCGTATGGATAACCGAAGCGATGGTGTGAGCAGATACGTCAAGCCCCTGAGATTGGTGATCGTTTATCAACTTTTCAAAGCGGTTGAGGCTAATTCTCGCAAGGTACTGCATAGATATATGAACCCGATTCATCTGTTTTTTTCCTGCTTTTGGGCCGCATCAGTATAAATTTTGCATGGAAAGAATACTATTTGTTCCTCATTAGGAATTAATGAGCAGAATCAATATTTATTCCCAGAAAGCCGTCCGGGCCATCCAGGATCACTCCCACCAGAATTATTTGCTCTACAGCAGGGAATTTCGAAGCAGCATCCCTGATATGCAATGACCTTGTCCCCCGGGCAGAGAACGGAAATACCGTATAATCTTATCATCCAATAACAAGGAGTGGATGATGCTGACGGGACTGACAACTTTCCTGGTGGTGCTGGTAGGCTGGGTCTTTTCCCTGTGCCTGCATGAATTCTCACATGCGCTGGCGGCATATTACGGCGGTGATACGAGTGTGCGCGAGAAGGGTTATCTGACCTTCAACCCGCTCAAGTACACCCACCCGGTCTATTCTCTGCTCCTGCCTCTGCTCTTCCTGGTGATGGGGGGCATCGGGTTGCCGGGCGGGGCGGTGTATATCGAAACCTGGCGCCTGCGCAGCAAGAGGTGGGAAAGTCTGGTCTCGCTGGCAGGCCCGTTCTCGAACCTGGTGCTGGCGATCGTGCTGGCTCTTGTCCTGCAGTTCGCGCCGGCGCAGGGAGGTGGTATCTGGCCAGGGCTGGGTTTCCTGGCGCTGCTGCAGCTCTCGGCCCTGGTACTGAACTTGATCCCCGTTCCGCCTTTCGATGGCTATGGCACCCTGGCGCCTTTCCTGCCGATGGAATGGCGGATGACGGTAGCCCGCTGGGGGACATGGATCATGCTGGCTGTCTTTGCATTGTTGTGGTATGTGCCATTCATTAATTCCTTGTTTTGGGAGGTCGTGTTCTGGTTGGGCAGCGTGCTGCACCTGCCCTTTGACCTGGTGCTGCAGGGGTACAGCCTGTTCCGCTTCTGGAAGTAATGAATACGAGCGCCCCTGGCTTGAAAACCGCCTGGGATTGTGCTAGAGTGAAACAGTACGATCAGCCTGATCAAGGAGGAAAAGATGTTCAACCCTGAAAGTCTCATTGCCACGATTGCCTGGCTGGGTGGGGCCTGTTTTTGTGGCTTCTTGCCGCTTTGCTTCGCTGCCCTCCTGTACTTCTCAGCCCGAAAACGCGGGCAGGTCGGCTCTGCGGTGCGCGGGGCCAGGAATATCAGCGTGGCTGGACTGCGCCCTGGTGCGAACCTGGTGCGGCTGCAGGGGCGGATCGCAGTGCACGCGAATGCCCTTGACGGCGCGCCTGAAAATGCCCTGGTCTACCTGCGCTTGCGGATCGAAGTATACGAGAGCGATGGTGAAACTTCGGGCTGGAGAGGGTTGAAGACCCAGGCACGCGGCGTGCCCTTCCAATTGGATGACGGCTCAGGAATGGTCTGGGTCAAACCCGAGGGATTGGATACACAACTGCTTGGCAATGGCGTGACGCCCACCCTGGAGCAGGCTGAGGCAGCCTGCATCTTGTTGGGTATTCCCCTGAATATCCTGCGCGGCGAATTGCGCTTTACACTTTGGGAACTGCGCGCAGGGCAAACGCTGACCGTTGTCGGTACCCCGATCCAGGGGCTGAATGGACTGGAAATGATGAAAACCTCGGGGCAAACATTCGTCGTCAGCCCGCTCGCCGGACAGGTGGTGGAGGGCAACATCACTACCCAAACCAGGATAGCACAGGTCTGGATGTTGATCCTTGGCATTCCGGGCGCGATATTCCTTTTGTGCGGGGTTGCCGGGGCGGTCATCTCCTTGGTGAACATGCTGATGGTAAACTAAAACAATGGAACGCATCAAGTGGAGGATCACACAATGACAAAAATAGTGAAGATCATGATCATCCCAATGATCATCGGGTGCCTGTTTGCCTGCACGCTTACACCGGGTGGCGTGACGCCTGTTCTTGTAGAGAGTACCAGCATCCCGCTCCCGACGGTGACCACGATCCCTGAGGTTACTCCCACAAACACTCCCGAAGGCTGGGGAACTGTCTCGATCGTCAGCAGCCAGATCTTTACGGATAGCTATAATGACTATATCGTGGCGGGGATGATCTTTAACGGGACTGACCAGCCGGTCGGTGAGCTCAAGATGAGCCTCAAGGCGGCGGACAGCGCCGGGAACACCGTGCTGGAGGAATATTCAGGCGGGGACTGGGTTAAAGTGGAACAGCGTGAGGTGTCGCGCTGGAAATCGGATATGGTTTCTGAAACGATCCCCCCAGGAGACTATGCGCCGTTCTACACCGTGATCAACTCGGGTACCCCGGCGACCTATTCCATCGAGATGACCTCGTATAAAGTAGTTGTGGAAGATATAGCCGTGGTGAAGGTGGAAAATGAGCAGATGTTCACAGATGGTGAGGGAAACTTCTTTATCTCCGGCGAACTGGTCAACACCGAAGCGTTTGGGGTTAAGGTGGAAGAGATCTTTGGGGCGGTGCTGGATGAGGCTGGAGAGGTGTGGGGGGCAGGAGAGGCCTGGGCATACGGCGGGTATCTCCTCCCGGCAGGGGATCCTTCCGGGTTGGACCGGGCGCCGTTCTCGGTAAAAATATTTGGCCCAATGAAGCGCTATAGTGGTTTCTCCGTCCACCCGTTGGCAACCAGTGGAGAACCGAGTGATGACCTGGCGTACACAACCAGCCTGACGCATACCTTCGTGGATACCCTGGACCGCTTCCATGTGATTGCCGAGGTGGTCAGCGGGACAACGACACAGATCGCTTCACCAGAAGTACTGGCAAGCCTGTATGATGAGAACGGCAAGGTGATCGACGTGCACAAGTTGTATAGCCACCCCTCACTTAAGCCGGGCGAGCATGGTTATGCAGATGTTTTTCAGTTCGCTGCTATTAGTGCCATCCCCGAACTGGTTGATCGCGTGGTAACAGCCAGGGTGCAGATCAACCCGGAGAATATTTACGATGTGTCTGCCAAGAATGTGCTGGCAGTCCAGGGGGTGAAGCGTGAATACTCTGACTTTGGACCGAGTTGGTATTTCACTGGCTGGGTGGTCAATACGACCAGTGAGCCTCTTGGGGGAGCAACTGTGATGGTGGTGGTGCGCGATGCTGAGAAAATACCAGTAGGAACTTTTTTTGCTTATGTCAACCCGGATGATAAGATTGCCGCAGGTGGCTTGGAGGATTTCAGCTTGACGGTCTTTCTTGACCCAGCGCTAGACCTGGCGACACTGACCTACGAGATCGTTGCTTGGGACGACTGAGCATTCTTACATTCCTCTTATTGACGTCCCTTTTTGCTCATGATATGATTCATGGCATAGGTTTAGCACTCTCGATTTGAGAGTGCTAAAAAATACAGAAGCATTTGTTACCACGAATGCAGAAAGCTTGCCACGCCTATGCCTGCGCTTACCGAGCGACAGCGCCTGATCTTGGCGCTCATAGTACGGGAGTACACCGAAACTGCCCAGCCGGTCGGTTCGGCGCGCCTGGTGGAACACTACAACCTTGACTTGAGCACGGCCACGATACGCAATGAAATGGCTGTGCTGACCGAGATCGGTTTTCTGCGCCAACCACACACTTCTGCGGGTCGCGTACCCACGGAGGATGGGTACCGTTACTTTGTCACCCACGTTATTTACCAGGCCGATCTGCCGGATGCGGCGCGGCACACGATCAGCCACCAATTCCACCAGGCACGCCAGGATGTGGAGGCGTGGATGCCGCTGGCAGCATCGATCCTGGCGCGCCAATCCCATGCAGCCTCGTTGGTCACCGCCCCCCACTCTCAGCGGGCGCGCTACAAGCATCTGGAACTCATATCCACCCAGGGACGCCAGGTTTTGATGGTGCTGGTGATCACGGGTGGTGAGGTCAGCCAGCAATTGCTGACCCTGGCAGAGCCTGTGGCGCAAGAGCGCCTTTCTGCGGCGGCAAATATCCTGAACAATGTCTGCCTTGGAAAGACCACCGAGGAGATCGCCGCCCTGCCGATGCGTAATGATGCGCTGGAAAAGGACATTCTCAGCCTGGTGCTGACGGATTTGAACCGCGGTGAGCAGCGCGCCTCGGGGGAGATCTTTCTGGATGGCCTGACCAACGTGCTCTCGGAACCAGAATTCCTTGAATCAGGGGATGCGCGGCATGCTATTCGCCTGTTCGAAGAACGCAGCTTGCTGCAAGACCTGCTGGCTCGGGCTATGCCTGATGGGGTGGGCGGGGTGCAGGTGCTGATCGGCGGGGAAGGCAAGTGGGAGGAACTTCGCCAGTGCTCGGTGGTGCTGGCACGCTATGGTATCCCTGACCAGGCAAGCGGAATGTTGGGTGTATTTGGCCCGATGCGCATGGCATATTCGCGCACCATCCCGACCGTACGCTTTATGGCTGACCTGTTGAGCAACCTTGTTTCTGAGACCATCTCTGGAGAAGAAAATGAGCGGTAAAAAAGAAAAAGAACGCCACCCTGAAAGCATGAGTAAATTAGGGGTTGAGATTCCCGCAGAATATGCTGATGGAACTGAAAGAACGTACGACACTCAGCAGATGCTGGAGGAATTGCAGCAGCAATTGGCTGAAGCCCAAGCCCAGGCTGTCGAATTTAAAGATGGCTGGCAGCGCTCGCTGGCGGATTTTCAGAATTACAAACGCCGCACGGACGTAGAGAAGGCGGAGGCATATCAGAATGCGATCGGAACGGTGGTGCGACGCTACCTGCCGATCTTGGATGATCTGGAGCGTGCCCTGGCGCACCGACCGGCAGACCTTACCTGGGCGAATGGCATTGAGCTGATCTATCGCAAGCTGCAAACCACGCTGGAGAATGAAGGGCTGAAACGCATCGAGGCCAAAGGACAGTGCTTTGATCCCAACTTCCACGAAGCGATCGGACAGGAAACCGTCGAAGGCGTGGACAGTGGGACCGTCATCGATGTTATCCAACAAGGGTACATGCTGGGGGAGCGCGTGGTGCGCCCGGCGATGGTGCGCGTGGCGCAATGAACTTGAAGTTTGAGCGAATTCGTTTTCGTATAGACAATATTTTTGGAGGAGATATCATCCATGGGAAAGATCATCGGAATTGACCTGGGAACGACGAATTCGGTAGGCGCGGTAATGATGGGCAACGAACCGGTCGTCATCCCTTCATCAGAAGGGGAACGACTGGTGCCTTCGGTGGTGGCATTGAACAAGAACCATGAGCGTTTGGTGGGGCGCGTGGCACGCAACCAGGCGATCGTCAATGCGCAGAATACCATTTTCTCGATCAAGCGTTTCATGGGACGCAAGTATGAAGATCCCGAAGTACAACGCACCCTGCCGCGTGTGCCATACACGGTGCTTCCAGCCGAGAACGGCGATCTGCGGGTCAAGTTGGATGATAAGGAATATTCTCCACCTGAGATCTCCGCGATGATCCTTTCCAAGATCAAGCGGGATGCGGAAGCGTACCTGGGTGAACCTGTCATGCAGGCTGTCATCACGGTGCCGGCTTATTTTAACGATGCCCAGCGCAACGCCACCAAAGACGCCGGGAAGATCGCCGGTTTGGAGGTGCTGCGCATCATCAACGAGCCGACCGCATCCTCCCTGGCATATGGGCTGGACAAGCGTGCCAACGAAGTCATTGCAGTCTATGACCTGGGCGGTGGAACATTCGATATTTCAATCCTCGATGTGGGTGAAGGTGTTTTCCAGGTGCGTTCAACCAGTGGGGATACTTTCCTGGGCGGCGATGATTTTGACTTGCGGTTGATGGATTACTTGGTGCAGGAGTTTCAGAAGGAACATGGCATGGACCCGCGCGGTGATAAACAGGCCATGCAGCGGCTGCGTGAGGCAGCCGAGAAAGCCAAGATCGAGCTCTCCTCGATGATGCAGACCGAGATCAACCTGC
Organism: Anaerolineales bacterium; assembly: GCA_041753035.1. Taxonomy (GTDB): domain Bacteria; phylum Chloroflexota; class Anaerolineae; order Anaerolineales; family Villigracilaceae; genus UBA877. The sequence goes on from JBGSVI010000005.1 coordinate 7,925, forward strand.
CCTACCTGACCGCGGATGCCACCGGACCCAAGCATCTGGTGCTGACCCTGACCCGTTCGAAAATGGAGCAATTAACCGGGGACCTGGTGGAAAAAACCCTTATTCCGCTCCGACAGGCGCTGCAGGATGCGGGAATCTCTGCTGACCAAGTGAATGAAGTAGTGATGGTGGGCGGGATGACGCGCATGCCTGCTGTGCAGGATGCGGTGCGCAAGTTCTTCGGGAAAGAGCCTCACAAGGGCGTCAACCCCGACGAGGTGGTGGCGATCGGCGCAGCGATCCAGGCTGGCGTATTGGGCGGCGAAGTCAAAGACATCTTGTTGCTCGACGTTACACCCCTGACCCTTTCGATCGAGACCCTGGGAAGCGTTGCCACCCCGTTGATCGAACGCAACACTACCATCCCCACCCGCCGCAGCCAGGTCTTCTCCACAGCCAGCGATAGCCAGACTCAAGTTGAGATCCATGTATTGCAAGGTGAGCGCCCCATGGCAGTGGATAACAAGTCGCTGGGGAAATTCATCCTGGATGGAATCCCGCCTGCCCCACGCGGCGTCCCGCAGGTCGAAGTCACCTTTGATATCGATGCCAACGGCATCCTGAAGGTCACCGCGGCGGACAAGGCTTCGGGACGCAGCCAGAATATTACCATCACGGCTTCTTCCGGTCTGAGCAAGGCGGAAGTGGAGCAAATGCGCAAGGACGCCGAAATGCATGCTTCGGATGATAAAAAGCGTCACGACCTGATTGAAGCTAAAAATACTGCCGACACAGCCGCCTATGGCGCGGAAAAAGTGCTCAGTGAGCTGGGCGAGAAAGTGCCAGATGAAGTAAAAGCCGAAGTGAGGGCAGCGGTTGATGAACTGAAGAAGGCCAAAGAAGGTGAGGATGTAGAGTCCATCCGCAAGGCTATGGATAGCCTCAGTCAGGCCGTACAGAAGGCTGGCACGGCAGCCTATCAGCAATCCCCGCAGCAGACCCCTCCGGCAGGAGACCCACAAGATCCCAACGACGAGGTGCCTGCCTCGGAAGAAGAAAAAGGAAGCGAGTAGGGAAGCGGTAGGAGTTAAACCGTATTAACCTATTCCCATTGAACCATGAGCAATCGCGATTATTATGAGATCCTGGGCATTCCGAAGAATGCCTCCGCTGAAGACATCAAGTCCGCATTCCGTAAACTGGCGCGCCAGTATCACCCGGATGTGAGCAAGGAAGCGGACGCCGAGGAAAAATTTAAAGAGATCAACGAAGCCTATGGCGTGCTTTCTGACCCACAGAAACGTGCCCGGTACGACCAGTTCGGACGCCAGGGACTGGGCGACATGGGTGGGGTTAACATGCACGACTACACCATGGATTTTAATGACTTGGTGGAAGAATTGTTCGGCAGTTTTGGCTTTGGCTTTGGTGGTTCCGGTGGCGCACGTTCACGCCGTCCCCGCCGTGGGCGCGACCTGCAGGTGCAACTGACCTTGACGTTCGAAGAGGCTGTCTTTGGAGTGGAAAAGACGATCGAATTGACACGCAACGAGGTATGTGCGACCTGCAAAGGAAACGGCGCCGAGCCAGGCACCAGCCCACAGCGTTGCCAGACCTGTGGTGGGCGTGGGGAAGTGCGCCAGGCGCGTCAGACGATCTTTGGTTCCATGATGCAGTCCGGGCCCTGCCCGACCTGTAGTGGACGGGGTGAAGTGATCGCCACTCCCTGCCATTCCTGCCGTGGTCAGGGTCTGGAGCGCAAGAATGTTCGCAAGGTGGTCTCCATCCCGGCGGGAGTGGATACCGGGACACAGATCCGCCTATCAGGTGAGGGGGAGCCGGGGGTGCTGGGCGGACCACAGGGCAACCTGTACCTGCTGGTCAATGTACAAGCGCACAAGTTTTTCAAACGGCGGGAGAATGATATTTTCCTCAACCTGGATATCAACATTTCCCAGGCGGTTCTTGGTGCTGAGATCGAGGTGCCGACCGTGGACGGAAAGAATGAAAAATTGTCCATCCCTGCTGGAACGCAACCCGGGAAAGTCTTCACGCTCAAGGCGCGCGGCGTACCCTTTCTGCGCAAGTCGGGGCGTGGTGATCAGCGGGTAATGGTCAATGTAGAGATCCCCACCCGGCTGAGCAAGGAGCAGCGCGAGCTGTTTGAAAAACTGGCAGTCACCCTGGGCTCAGCGGTCAAGCCGAAGGAAAAAGGATTCCTCGACTGGCTGAACGATACCCTGGGTGTGTAGAGAGAAGACGGATGAACTGGCTTGAGGTTTCGATCACTGTGAATGGGGAACTGGCGGAGGCGGTGGCGGATGTACTGGCCCGCTTTGCGCCCAATGGGGTGACCACTGAACAGGCGGTCAGGTACAATGATGCGGAAGACGAAGGCACACCGGTGGGGCCAATCACGGTGCGCGCCTATCTACCGGCAGATGAAAGACTGGAAGAGACGCGCCAGAAATTGGAAGAGTCGCTCTACTATCTGGGTATGATCCAACCGTTGCCTGCTCCAGTCTTTACCCCGCTGGCCGACCAGAACTGGATGGAGGCATGGAAGGCACGCTATCAGCCGATTCCGATCGGGAAGAACCTGATCATCGTCCCTGCCTGGTTGGAATCGCCCGATCCACAGCGTATTGCTGTCAGGATCGACCCGGGCATGGCTTTTGGGACTGGAACCCATCCGACCACGCAGTTATGCCTGGAGTTCGTTGAAGAGATTGCCCTGGCAGGTGCCTGGACCGGGGGCAGCACCCCTGCCCATGTGATCGATGTGGGCTGCGGTTCAGGCATCCTTTCGATCGCGGCGCTCAAGTTGGGAGCAAGCCTGGCTCTGGGGGTGGATATTGATGAGGCGTCGCTGCGCGCCAGCCGCGAGAATGCAGACGCCAATGCAGTGCCGGCGGGCAAATTTGTGCTAGCTCTGGGTTCGGTGGAGCAGGTTCGGGCTGGAGAATTCTCTCTGCATCAGGCACCGCTGGTGCTTGCTAACATCCTGGCGCCCGTGTTGGTGCGTCTTTTCGATGCAGGGATGGCAGAACTGGTCTCCCCAGGCGGGGTGATCGTTCTCTCGGGAATACTGGCGGACCAGGTGCAAACGGTCATCGATGCTGCACAGGAGCATGGGCTGGTATTCGTCGCAAGAAAACAAATGGATGATTGGGTGGCACTGTGCTGCCAACGTTAAAACGTTTTCTCGTTCCCGCATTTTATGCTATCATACGGCTGTGACACGCCGCCGGTTGATCCTCTATCTACTGCTGAACGTACTCGTCTCGGCGCTCGTAACCGGAGCGATCCTGTTCCTCCATGAACGTTTTGGAAACGAGGATTGCCCCAGCGGAGTAGGAGCAGCAAGTGGTGTGACCATCCTGGGTGTATCGGGGATGGGCGAACTCTCAAGCGAGGTGATCATTCTACAAAATAGCGGCGATGCAGCGGTGGTTCTGACCGGTTGGGTGCTGCGCGACAGTGAAGGCGCGGCCTTTACATTGCCACAACTGACCCTCTTTCCCGGAGGTACTGTGCTGGTGCACAGCGCGGCGGGAGAGGATACGATCGCCGACCTGTACTGGGGCAGCAACAGTCCGTTGTGGACATCCGGCGAACTGGTGGTGCTCTACGATACGCAAAACCTGGCGCGGGCGATTTACAGCATCCCTTGACCTTGATATGAGTTTGATGAAGAACTGATCACATGTCACAAGCCCTCTACCGAAAATGGCGACCCCAGAAATGGGACGAGGTCATTGGCCAGCCTCACATCATCCAGACACTGAAGAATGCAGTTGCTGGCGACCGGGTGGCACATGCCTACCTGTTTGCCGGACCGCGCGGCACTGGCAAGACCACGGCAGCCCGCCTGCTGGCAAAAGCAGTCAACTGCCTGAATGAAGACTTGGCACAGCGCCCCTGCAACTCCTGCGAAAACTGCAAGGCGGTCAACGAGAGCCGCTTCCTCGACCTGATCGAGATCGATGCTGCTTCCCAGACAGGGGTGGAGGATGTGCGCGACCTGCGAGACAAGATCAATTTCACACCAAACCAGGGCAGGTTCAAGATTTACATCATTGATGAAGTGCACATGTTCTCCAACTCAGCTTTCAATGCCTTGCTGAAGACCCTTGAAGAACCGCCTCCGCACGCCATCTTCATACTCGCCACCACGGAGATCCATAAGATCCCGGCCACGGTGCTGTCACGCTGCCAGAGGCACGAATTCCGCCGCGTCCCGCTGGATGCGATCGTGACCCAATTAGAAAGCATTTGTAGGAAGGAAAAGGTCACGGCAGAACCTGAGGCGCTGATGCTGATCGCCCGCCAGTCAGCAGGAGGCATGCGCGATGCCATCTCACTTCTCGACCAATTGGCCTCTACGGGAGGCACGATCAGCCTCGAGCTGGCGCAAGCGGTGCTCGGAACGGCCACAAGCCAGACCGTACTGGATTTGATCCACGCGGTGGCAGAGCGCAACCCACACGCTGGCATGGATGCGATCCACACCGCCCTGGATGCAGGTGCTGATGCGCGCCTGCTGGCACGCCAGGTGGTGGATTACCTGCGTGCCCTTTTATTGCTACAGATGGGGAATGGTTTGGGGGTGGACCTGTCGGCGGAAGTGCGTGCTCAAGCCAGCGAGCATGCCCGTCTCTTCACCGCCGCGGGGATCCTGCAGATGATCAAGGCATTCAATATCGCAGCGGTGGAACAGCGCGGCGGCTGGCAGCCCTCCCTGCCGTTGGAATTGGCACTTGCCGAGGTGCTCCAAAACCCGGTGAACGACCCTGTTGCGCCTTCTTCCACGGAGCCAAAGAAAACACCTTCTGCGGTTGAAAAGAAGGAACCATCAGTATCGTCTGTGGTGAGCAAGGCGGAGGAGCACGCTGAGAAGGCTGAAACTGGCGTGAATCTGGAAAAAGTGCTTAAAGCATGGAAACAGGTTCGCTCCCTGATCAAGCCGAACCAACCAAGCTTGGAAGGCCTGCTGAATTCCTGTGTTGCGCTGGATCTGAAGAAGGACATACTCCAGTTGGGATTTTCCAGTGACATCCTGGTTGAAAAAGCCGGGACTGCGGAGAATCTGGAGATCATCCAGAAGGCGATCCATGAAGTGTTGGGCGTTGACCTGGAGATCAGGTGTGTGGTTTCGAATGCCAAGCAGTCGTTGCGCGCAGGGGTAAAGTCGGATGGTATGGTGGCCGCAGCGCTCAAGGCG
>JBGSVI010000006.1:0-11793 GCA_041753035.1 Anaerolineales bacterium
CTGAGGTCTTTAGCCAGGTCCGAGGTTACATATCCACCGCCCGAAAGAACGGGAAGAATGTTCTGGATGCTCTGCGCCTGGCTTTCGCTGGAACACCTTATTGTCCTCATTTCGTCGCATTACCTGCCTGAGCAGTTACCATTAATCTTTTATCTGCGGGCATGTAGAGAGGAACGAATTCTGTTTCTGCCTGTAACCATTGATATATTTACGAAGGAAAACACGAGCAATTCTTGATGAGAGGCACACTGCAAAGGAAAATGCGGCAGTGAAGATCTATTCCCAATGAAGGCGCGTGTTGCGGGGTGAGGCAGGGAGGTGCAGCGGTTCAAATGAGGTTCAAAGCGAGGGAGAGTGGGCATGAGAGTCTCCTGATGACGTGAATACAGAATGATGCCTTCCCGTGTCACATATATATTAGTACATATGTTCTGTTTTTTAGGGTTTTTCCCGCCTTTCATACTTGCCAGAGGCATCCCTCCGCGTGTACAATCTTGTATAGGATCAGCGCGGTAAGTAATCCAGTATGCGTAATTGGAATCCAAGCCACAGGTCTCTGGTATCCTTTCATACGGCCTCGTTGAACCCGGTGGTGCTGCGGGTATGCTATCTCCTGCGGAGGCGATGATGAGCAAACATGCCTGGCGGTGATCTCATGGGAATCACAGGCTTCAACGCAAGGAATTGCAGCGATCGCCCTGGTTGGCTATATTGTGATCGTCCATAATCATGAGGTTCGAGGGAAATCCTAAAGGGGTAAAATTATGTTAATGAAAACCATGAAACTACGTCCAGGTAACAAGGTAAGAATAAGCGACACTGCCTTTGACTGTTCAATAGATGTCATGACTTTTGTAGTTGCTACCAAGGATAGTATTGCCACGGTATTGTCCTATGAGGAATAATCCGTTTATGTTCGCGGAGAGCAGAATGAATTAAATATCCATCAAGCAAAACATCTTGAATATATAAGAAGTTTGATGGAGAAAGGAACAAAATATCCTATCAGGATCGAGAAATACATGCCATACGAAGACGATGATGACCCGCGTATCACCGTATCGTGCAGGGTCGGGACCATAACGCCTTTAGACGTCGATTTTCTCGAGAAGATAGTTTGAGACAGTCCAAAAGAGATTTCACGTAGGGTAATTGACAGCAAGACAACCCAAGACGCCGCCTACCGATCACCATCAGTGTCAACCCCCAAAGGGGTGCTTCGCGAAGGCGCGATTCGCTGGAAATGATGCATAATTGATCAGGCATCTCGCCCGCCACGCCGCTGCCGCTGTCCCCAGCCCCCTTGGGGGGACCCGCGGCGGGGCGAATCAGCCAATCCATTGGGCGGCTGGAACCACACCATATTCTGAGAATCATATCAAATTTCGCCATTTCCACCTATAGAAAGGAAACACCATGTTTGGAAAAAATAAGCAGCCGCCAGCGCCGTTCGTCCTCCAGGTCCTAACCACCGAGTACCTCATCGAGGGGACTGTCGACGGCAACACAAAGTTATACTTTCCTGAGCCCGATGTCCTGAACAGCAACGCCATCCAACTCACCTCCGTTCGAATCCAGCCGACCCGGCTGGGGGACACCCCGGTCCAAACATGCGCACAATTCGCGGCCTGGGGCGATAGCGCAGTGGCGCTCATTCCGCGGGTGGAGGTCACCCAGATGGCACAGTATGCGGTCTGGAGCATCCCCAAGATAACCCTGCGGGGTGTGTTCTATTTCGGATGCTACCTGGTGCAAGGCACGATGATGCGCCTGCGCGCTGACTCTTTCGACAGGGAAGTGCCCATGTTCGATGTGACGATCACAAGCCAGACCCCGGGTGCACGGTGGGGTGAACTCCGTGCGCCGTTCGCCCTGATGAACATCCATTGGCTGCACGGATATGAGCCCAGGTAGACAGGCGCAATTCACGAATTGGGTGTGATACTCGCCAGCCACCCGAACCTGCGCCAAAGCAGGATTTGTCTTCTCGTGCCAATGAGGCGTATCGATGATGCAGGGTTTTTCGAAACGGTGGCCGTGAACCGCGGTGTTCAAGTAAGAGCGTTCACTGATCTTGAAAAGACAATTGCCTGGCTGGTGATGCGTGGTGGGGCGTAACCGTGGCGAGCCACTCGCGCCATCATGGCATTGAAGGATATGAATGGAATTGGTGAAATTTAGTCTATCAGGAAGCCAGGCAGGTTTCTCGCCGCCCGACCAAGCGTGCAGTGGAAGGTATTTACCCTGGTGCACATGCTGATGAATTGGACAACGTAATACCCGTGTATTGAAATCTTGCCTTTGGAAGTGGTCTGAGTGGTCAAATGGATGGTATTCGGCAGTCTTGTTGGGCGGCTTAGAAGAAAGGAGAAACGAAATGGATAAGCAAGTCACAAGAGGGCTGAGGTATACGTTCCTCGCCCATGGCGTCATGACGACCCTGTTTGCCTTCATTTACTTGTTCTTCCCGGTGCCGTGGGGCGACCTGACAGGGTGCCTTTCCAACCAGGTGCCTCAAGTCTTCAGGTTGTTTGGCATGTCCATGCTCGGGCTTGCCATCGCCTCACTCTTAGCCTTTCAGCAGACATCCTGGGAAAAGGTGAAAATTGTGGCTCAGATGGAGCGCACCCTTAATATTCTGTTCCCAATTGTCATTCTTTTAGGATTGCTCTTTTGGGAACTCCCCACCATCGCCTGGATGTACTTTGTTGTGATCAGCGGATTTGCGATCGCGTTCAATGTTTTCTATCCCAAGGGGTAGTGAACCTTGTGATCATGAATTGAAAGCCCGTGTCTTTCCGGGCAGGAATTTGGCCTCCCAAGCACGCTCCCCGTCCCCGCTGCGCAGTGCGGGACGAACTGCCGGAAGGTAAGGAATTCAGAAACCATGCGGATCCTCATTATCGCCCCAGGAAGTCGCGGAGATGTTCAGCCTTATATTGCTCTGGGAACAGGCTTGAAAGAGGCAGGGCATGTCGTCCGATTCGTCAGTCATCGAAATTTTAAACCACTGGTCCAGGCATACGGTTTAGAATTCTGGCCGGTTGACAGTGATGTCAGGGGGATCGTTGAGAACAATGCAATGCGGGAGCGGATCGAAAAAGGGAATTTCCTGCTCCTGATGGCGCAGATGGCAAAGGAAGCACAAAGGGAAGCACTGGCTTTTGCTGAGGGGGGGTTGGCGGCGGCAGGGGGCATGGATATCGTATTGGCCGGAATGGGTGGGGTCTTTATTGGCCTGGCAATTGCCGAAAAAGCGAACCTTCCCCTGCTTCAAGCCTATGTTGTTCCATTCACGCCAACGCAAGACTTTTCCAGCGTCCTGGCTCCAAAAACCCCCGCGGCGTTCAATCGCTTTTCACATCAGCTTACGCGTCAACTCCTGTGGCAGGGATTCCGATCCGCAGACACACTGGCACGAAAGAAAGTATTGGGAATCCCGCCTGCCCCTATCTCAGGACCTTACCATTCCAAGCCCACCCATGGTATGCCGATCCTGTATGGATTCAGTCCTTCCGTGATCCCTGCTCCAGCGGACTGGGACGAAAGTACGCACATCACCGGATACTGGTTTGTGGAGGAAGCCGAGGATTGGAAGCCACCTTCGGCGCTGATCGATTTTCTTCAATCCGGTCCTGCTCCCGTGTATATCGGGTTCGGCAGCATGAGCAATCGGGATCCCGAAAAAACAACCGAGCTGATCATACAAGCATTGGAGCGGATCGATCAACGGGCCATACTCCTCTCTGGCTGGGGCGGATTACACAGCGCGACCATACCTGACTCGATCTACATGATCGACTCGGTGCCACATTCCTGGCTCTTTCCGCGTGTGTCTGCCGTTATCCATCACGGTGGGGCAAGCACAACTGCCGCCGGGCTGAGGGCGGGTGTTCCAGCGGTTGTCGTTCCTTTTTTTGGAGACCAACCCTTTTGGGGTCAGCGGGTTGCGGACCTGGGGGTTGGGCCAAAACCGATCCCACGGAAAAAACTCACTGTCGAAAGGCTCGCCAGTGCCATTCAAGAAGCCGTTGCAAACGAGGGCATGCGCCAGCGCGCGGTAGAAGTAGGAAAACAAATCCAAACCGAAAATGGAATAGACTCTGCGGTAGAAATCATCAATCAACTTGAGAAAAGATGACCTGAGGCTCAACAAGTATGAACACACTGGACGAATACATCCCGCGAATTCGAGCCATGCACCCAGGCCTGGCCATTCAATCGGCAAGTCTGGTCACGGTCGGCGCGCACAACAACGCGGTCATGGTGGAAAGCCCGGATGGCAACTGGGTATTTCGCTTTGCCAAGAACGCGGCAGGGATCTCCGCCCTGGAGCGCGAAGTATGCGTGCTCGATTCCCTTATAGGGCGCACCCCGGTGGAGGTACCCGCGCCGGTCATACGAGAAGCAGATGCCATCGCCTACCGCAGGCTTGAAGGAGAAGCGCTCACCTATTGGAGGATGGCGGCACTGGACGAGGCTGCAAAGCAACGCATCAGCGAACAAATGGGCGCCTTCCTGCGCGAACTTCACTATACGCCCCCGGGGCTGCCGATCCCCGACTGCTCGGGGGAAGATAAGACCGAGATGTTCAACCAAATCTATGCTCAATTGAAGGAAAAACTGTATCCCCATTTGGAAGCCCACCAACGCGCGTGGGTCGAGCGCCTGTTCGCGGATGGGGAGGGTCTCTACGTCGATCTACCCCCGGAGCAAAGATGCAGTCTGATCTACAACGATTTCAAGATCGGGCATGTGTTGTTCAGTGCGAATACGCAGAACTTGAGCGGCATTCTGGACTTCGGGATCGCCTGTTATGACGCGCCGGATATCGATATCTGCAACCTGATGCAGTGTTTCGGCGAATCCTTTGTGACCCGCATGTTCGCAACGTATCCCGAGGCAGAGCAGATGCTGCCACGGGCAAGATACGGGGTGTGGGTGATGGAGGCGGCGGCGTTGATGGAAGGCATGGTCGAGAATAATGCGCGCAAACTATGCACCCCTCTTGGTATTCCGCGTGATATCCAGTTCCCGATCCTGTAAGCAGGCCATGGGGGGTGTTTTTATGGATGACAGGTTGCCCTTTGGGGACGGTATGCTTCGCAAAGCCAGGCCGGCAGGCACGCAATAACCATTCATCCCAGCCACCAAGGAGACAAAAATGGCAAAGAAAGATGAATTGAAGACGAAGGTGAATGAGGCAAGCGTGGAAGGTTTTCTCAATTCGGTTGCAGATGAACAAAAACGCAACGATTGTTTTGAGATCCTCAAAATCATGGAGCAAGCGACAAATGAGGCGCCAAAGATGTGGGGTTCGAGCATTGTGGGTTTCGGAAGTTATCATTACAAAGGCGCCAGCGGACGGGAAGGGGACTGGATGCTGACCGGCTTCTCCCCCCGCAAGGCGAATCTGACGATCTACATCCTGGGGGGTTTTGACCGGCATCAAGATCTATTACAGAAACTCGGCAAACATACAACAAGCGTGGGATGTTTGTATATCAAGAGATTGGCCGATGTGGATAAGAAAGTTTTGAGGGAGTTGGTCGCCGAGTCGGTGAAAACAATGAAGGGATTGGAAAAATAACCAGGCAGGCGATGAGTCGCCCACGGCGCGGAGAGATATGGCAAAACAAACCAACAAGAAACAACTCCTGGATGATATTCATACGAAGCGAAACCGCCTGGAAAAACTCCTGTCCATATTGGGAGAAGATGAAATGGAACGACCCGGAACAACAGGGACATGGTCGGTAAAGGATATTCTTGCCCACCTGGCTGCATGGGAACATCTTCTTCTGGAATGGTATTGGTCCGGGGTACAAGGCAGTTCTCCAGCATTCCAGCCGGTTGGCATGGGGCGCAAGAAAATCGACAGTCTGAATCATGATATCTACGAGAGAAACAAGAGTCGTTCTCTTGACGAGGTACTCTCCGAGTTCCATGCCTCGTATAAACAAGTCTTAACCGTCATGGAGGGAATGACAGAAGAAGAACTGTATTCCCCTGGTCGATTTGAGTGGACGGGGGGGCTCACTTTAGCCGACTATGTCGCCGGGAACACGTGCAATCATTATACCTGGGCAAAGGAACAGATACGCAAGCGGGTCAAATGAAACAGCGGCACAATACCGGTGCGGACGAACAGTCTGCCTGCTCCCTGCCCTCTGCGGGAACCTGCAGCGGGGATGTCGACAGGTTACTTTGCCAAGCCATTTTTTTTGCACCGCCTGAACCATCTCGGAAAGCGAGGAGCCATGAAAGAAAAAAAACGCAATCCTTTCAAACTCAAAGACTTCCGGAACATCCCTTCTGAGATCATCACCAGGCTGGAAGCGCAGCACATTAAGAACGCAGACCAGATGCTCCTCGCAGGGCGCACCAGAGAACAACGTGCGGAACTGGCGATAGAAACCGGCATCCCGGAGAACAATATCCTGGAATTGGTCAAACTTTCAGACCTGGCGCGTTTGCCTGGTGTGAAGGGGATCCGGGCAAGGTTGTATTTGGACGCCGGGATCGACAGTGTTGAGATACTGGCAAGTTGGGAACCAGAGGCGCTGCGTATCATGGTCAAGAAATACGTGGAACGAACCGGTTTTGAGGGGATCCCCCCATTGTCGAAAGAAGTGAGTTCCACCATTGCCAATGCGCAGAGAATGCCAAAGATCGTTGAGTATTGAGGCAAAAAGGAGGAACCCATGCACGAACGTATGATGGATAAGAGTGCCCAGCCATCCGATGCGGAGATGGCCCAGTGGATCGGGCTTCCCCTTGCCGAGGAATGGACGGCCTTGCGAAAATTCCTGGAGGCGACCTACGGGATCGATCCGGTATTCAATTCCGGCGGGAAACGGTATGGTTGGAACCTGCAATACCGAAAAGGGGGGCGCCCCCTGTGCGAACTGTACCCGGAACAAGGTTCGTTCACGGTGCTGGTGATCCTGGGGAAGGTTGAACTGGACCAGGCCATGGAAAGGATGGAGACCTTTGGCGTGCTCGTGCGACAGGCGCTCACGGAAACGCCACGGTTCCACGATGGCTGCTGGATGTATATCCGGGTGTCCGACCCGCTGACCTGTCCCGGGGATGTGCAGGATCTCGAACAACTGGTGATGATCAAAAGGAAGCCTTCGGGAATGAAGGCAGCGGCACTCTGATGAACTGACCCACGCTCAGGCTGCCCAAAGCGAGCCGGGTCCCCAGCCCCTGGCAGGAATTCCCAAGAGGGCAACTTGCGGGTATGATTCGCTTTGCAGAACGAAATCATAAGGCGTCGCCTGAATCTCCCAAGGAGGAACCCCGTGCTGCCCGTGAAAATTAACCCTGACTTCGACCAGATCGAGCCGCTGCTCGCGGACATTGCGCTGGTGATCGCCCTGATTACCACCATCCGAGCCGTCCGTCCCGCGCGGGCGAGAGACATCCTTTGTGCCACGGCAACCAGCCTGGTCTTCATCCTTCCATTCATCCTTCTCGAACTCGTCAAGCGCCGGAGCTTCAATGAGCAATTCCCGTTTGGCTTGTTCGCCGGTTTGTGGCTGGTCAGTTTCCTCTTTGTCTTCATTCTCTGGCGGATCCTATCCGACCTGCGCCACCGGGCATCGGATGGGATCCGACCTGCAGACACGGTTATTCGATTCGTGTCTCTGGCGCTCCTGGCGTGGTTGTTGGTGAATCTGATCCAAGACCAGATGCCTTGTTTTCTTGGGATTCCAGTTTGCGACTAGACAGGGACATGGACTGCTCACTGAGACCGACCTGGCGAGCCAGGAACCAGGGGGAGACAAGTGCAGCCTTAAGGATCCCCTCTACCTTGCGGAGACGATGCCTCCCTACGGGGATCAAAGCGCAGGGTACGAAAAAAGAAACCTCCGCCGGTCAGGGCGGAGGTGTGGGTTTAGAGGATGACCTGGTGCTTGTCGGCAAGGAGGGCGGTGGTGCGCTGCAGTTCCGCCTGTTTGCGGGCAGCATCCCAGCCCATGGCTTCACCGAGCCAGTCACACAACTGCACGACCCGCGGACGGGTGAGCTGACCGAGGTAGGCGAGCAGCGTGCGGCGCAGGAGCAGGTCATCCAGGTGGACGATGTGCTCGCGCTGCGCCATGGCGAGGATCTCTTCCCGGGTGAAATCGGGCGTCGTCTTGAGCAGGGAGGCATCCGCCCCGGCGCCGATGGGCAAGGAGGCGGTATCCGCCCGGCGGGTCAGGCCAAGGAAAGCCAGGGCGCGGTCGGTGACCTGTGCGGAAAAGGCGCGGAAGGAAGTCCATTTGCCGCCCACCAGCGAGTAGACGGGGATCTTGCCGAGCACATCTTCCTGGACGTGGTGGTCACGCGTGATCTGGCCGGCGTTGCGCGCCTGGGTGTAGGCCAGCGGACGGACACCGGAGAAGCGGAAGACGATCTGCTCGCGGCTGATCTTGATCCCGGGGAAGACACGGGCGACCATGCCGATGAAGTAATCCACTTCCTCCTCGGTGCAGCGCACGGAGTCCGGATCGGTGATGGGGATGTCGGAGGTGCCGATCATGACCTTGTCGAAGAGCGGGAAGATGAGCACGATGCGCCCGTCCTTGTTCTCGAAGAAGAACTCGTGATCGCCGATGGCGAGGCGCAGTTCGGGGTTGTTGATGACCAGGTGCGAGCCCTTGGTGGGACCGATGTACTGTGTTTGCAGACCGAGGAGGCGGTTGGCAGGATCGATCCAGGGTCCGGCGGCGTTGACGATCAGTTTGGGTTCAATGGTGAAGGTCTGACCGGTCAACTCGTCCTTGAGCATGACCCTGCCGCCGTCCACGCCGACCAGGGAAACGTAGTTCAACGCCCGGGAATGGCTGCCTTCCTTTTCCGCATCGAGCAGCAGTTCGAGTGTCAGACGCTCGGGGGAGAGGATGATGCCATCGTAATAGGTGGCGGTGAAGGCGACCTGCGGGTTGAGCGCCGGGTATTTCTGGAGCGAGCGCCGGCGACCATCGAAAACGTGGCGCGGCACAGCACGGTCCTTGCCGGTGAAGGCATCGTAGAAGATAAGCCCGACCTTGATGATCAGCGCGCCGCGTTCGGAGGGCTTTTCGAGCCAGCCGAGGAACTTGAGCGGGGCGTTGAGCAACCCGGAGAGCAGTTTGAACATCGGGATGGTGGTGGGCAGCGGCTTGACCAGCGTGGGGGCGTTGACGATCATGCGGTTGCGCTCCTGGACGGCTTCGCGCACCAGGCGGAACTCGCCGTTCTCCAGGTAGCGGATGCCACCGTGCGCCATGCGCGAGGAGGCGGCGGAGGCGCCGGAGCAAAAATCGGCGCGGTCGATGAGCAGGGTATCCACGCCCTGCAGGGCGAGGTCACGGAAGGTGCCCACGCCGTTGATGCCGCCGCCGACGATGAGCACGAGAGGGGAATGGGACTTGAGGGAGGTGAGGGTGTCGGTTCGATTCATGGGGTCATCTCTATCTATTCGATCCAATCAAAGGTGCGGGTGACGGCTTTCTTCCAGCCGGTGAAGAGGGACTCGCGCTTCTCTGCGGGCATGCCGGGCTGCCACTGCCTGTCGCTGCCCCAGTTGGAGCGCAGTTCAGCGTAATCCTTCCAGAAGCCGACCGCCAGCCCGGCGGCATAGGCGGCGCCCAGGGCGGTGGTCTCGGCAACGCGCGGGCGGATGACAGGCACGTTGAGGATGTCTGCCTGGAACTGCATGAGCAGTTCGTTATAGACCATACCGCCGTCCACCTTGAGGGAGGTGAGCCTGACGCCGGAGTCCTTTTCCATGGCGTCGAGCACTTCACGGGTCTGGTAGGCGGTGGCCTCCAGCACGGCGCGGGCGAGGTGGGCGCGGGTGACATAACGGGTCATGCCGACGATGGCCCCGCGGGCGTCCGAGCGCCAGTAGGGGGCGAACAGCCCGGAGAAAGCCGGGACGAAGTAGATGCCGCCGGCGTCGTCCACGGAGCGGGCGAGGGTCTCCACGTCGGACGACCTCTCGATCATGCCAAGGTTGTCGCGCAACCACTGGACCAGGGCACCGGCAATGGCGATGGAACCCTCCAGGGCATAGACCGCGGGCTGGGCACCGATCTTGTAGGCGAGCGTGGTGAGCAGACCGTTGTGCGAGAGGACGGGGTTTTCGCCGGTGTTGAGCAGCATGAAGCAGCCCGTGCCATAGGTGTTCTTGGCTTCCCCGGGGGAGAAGCAGGTCTGACCAAAGAGCGCCGCCTGCTGGTCGCCCAGGTCACCGGAGACGGGAATGCCGCCCAGCGCCCCGTGCGCCGTCCCGTAGACTTCGGAAGAGGAGCAGATCCTGGGGAGCATGAGGCGGGGAATGCCGAGGAGTTGGAGGATCTCCGCATCCCAGTCGAGGGTCTTCAAGTCCATGAGCAGGGTGCGGGAGGCGTTGGTCACGTCGGTGACGTGGGCGCCGGTCAGGTTCCAGATGATCCAGGTGTCCATGTTGCCAAAGAGCAGGTCGCCGGCCTCGGCTTGCTGGCGCGCACCAGGGACGTTGTCGAGGATCCACTTGAGCTTGGGACCGGAGAAATACGTGGCAAGCGGCAAGCCGGTGCGGGACTGGAAGCGGTTCTGCCCGCCATCCCGGGCGAGGTCATTGCAGATGAGGTCGGTGCGGGTATCCTGCCAGACAATGGCATTGTGAACCGGGCGCCCGGTGCGGCGCTCCCAGACGACGGCAGTCTCGCGCTGGTTGGTGATGCCAATGGCGGCAATGTCGGCCACCTCTGCGCCAGACCTTTCCAGCGCGGCGCGGATGACACGCTGGGTGCGTTCCCAGATCTCGATGGGGTCATGCTCCACCCAGCCGGGCTGCGGGTAGATCTGTTCGTGTTCCTTCTGGTCAACGGCGACAATGTTGCCGGAATGGTCGAACAAAATACAGCGCGTGCTGGTGGTGCCCTGGTCAATGGCGGCGATGTATTTGGGCATGTTCTCTCCTATAAAACGGATGAATGATGAAGTTTACAAGACTCACGGGCCGGGGACCCACTCCCGGGCGCCTGCAAGGAAAGCCTTGCCGCTCATGGGCGTCTTCCCGGCGGGCTGCACCTCGTCCAGGACGAGCATGGTATTGTCCCCGCCATAGATGGCGGGCAGGTCCTGGAGCACCAGGCGCCGCCCGGCAGGCTGGATATTGTAGGTGAAGGCAAAGGAGGTGTGCGCCCTGAGCACCTTGAGCGGCGCTCCCTGCCAGGGGAAATACGCTCCCGGCCAGGGGTGCATGGCGCGCACCCGGCGTTCCAGATCGCCCGCGGGGAGATTGAAATCCAGCAGACCGTCCTCTTTTTTCAGCATGGGGGCATAGGTGACGCCCTCTTCCGGCTGGGGTTGGGGAAGCAGTCCCCCAACCAGGTAGGGGGGCAGGGTTTCGAGCAGCAGGTCAGCACCCAGGCGGGAGAGCTTGGCAAAGAGCGAGCCGCCGGTCTCGTCCTCGGCGAGGGCGAGACCTCGCTGGTTGAGGAGGGGACCGGTATCCACACCGGGGTCCATCTTCATGATGGTGACGCCGGTGCGCGCGTCCCCGGCGAGGATGGCAGCCTGCAGAGGGGCGGCGCCGCGCCAGCGTGGCAGCAGCGAACCGTGAATATTGAGACAGCCCAGGGGGGGCAGGTTGAGCACCTCGGGGCGCAGGATCTGCCCGAAGGCAGCCACCACGACCAGGTCGGGCGCCCAGGACTGGAGTTGAGCCAGCGCTTCGGGCAGGCGCAGTTTTTCCGGCTGGATGAGGGAGAGACCGAGGCGCAGGGCGGCTTCCTTCACGGCGGGCGGCTTGAGCACCCCACCCCGCCC
>JBGSVI010000007.1:0-59382 GCA_041753035.1 Anaerolineales bacterium
TTGCACTGTATAAGTTGAACTAAGATTTTTTGCATCTCCTTTAATTAATATTTCATCAAAAGGATTAATTATTAATGTAATGTAATTTTTAGGATTTGTTCGTATAGCATAAAATTTAGGATACTGGGTTATTCCTTTGAAACTAAATTTTCCATCACTTTCCAACATTACAGAGTCCAATACATTTATTTTGTTCGTTTGTAATTCTGTAAAATAAAGTTTTGCACCGATACCGATGTCGAGGTCACTGTTCAGCGCGCCTCCATAGAAGCGGATCTTCGGGCTGGTGAAATAAACTGTATTCCCGCTCACGCTCGCCACGCGCAGGAATTCGTAGCTGCCGACATTTGAGGTATCCGTACCACTGCCTTGCAGGTTGATCAGCAGGACCTCGTCGTACATTGCCAGGCAACCAGCGGCCGGGGTCGGGCTGACCAGCGCATAACTGTTCGTCAACTGGGTTATTGAGTAGGCAACCGCATCACCGCCATCCGCACAGGTGCGCGAGCCGTTGTTCTGGGTATTGACATTGAAGCTGTTGCCAACGGCAACGTTCAGATCCCCATCATTCCCGGTGCCCCAGGGGAAATCCTCAGGGCGTACGGTGGTGGCTGTCGCCGTCGGCGTGTTCGTCAAAGTTCTCGTCGGTGTGCTGGTTCGCGTCAGGGTGGGTGTGCTGGTCGGGTTCTGGAACCAACTTACCTCCACGGGCGTGGTGCGCTGGGTGGTTGTCCCATCTCCAAGCTGGCCGTAACCATTATAACCCCAGCATTTGACCCCCCCGGAATCCGCCAGCATACAGGTATGATAACCACCCACAGCGATCGTCGCAGCTCCGCTGCCCAGCCCGCTGACCTCCACCGGCGTGGTGCGCCGGGTGGTTGTCCCATCTCCAAGTTGACCGTTACCATTGTAGCCCCAGCACTTGATCCCCCCGGCACCTGATAAGGCACAGGTATGGTACAGGCCAGCCCCAAGGGAGGCTTGCCCGCTGCCCAACCCACTGACCTCCACCGGCGCAGAGCGATTGGTCGTTGTTCCATCTCCCACCTCGCCGTACCCGTTGTAGCCCCAACATTTGATTCCTCCGTCGTTCGTTAGTGCGCAGGTATGAATGGAACCCACGGCAATACCAAGCACCCCGCTGCCCAGGCCGCTGGTGTTCACCGGGGAGGTACGGTTGGTGGTCGTCCCATCCCCCAACTGGCCATAATTGTTGCGCCCCCAGCACTTGATCCCCCCACCAGTCGTCAGGGCGCAGGAATGGAAATACCCTGCACCGATGGCGAGCGCGCCGCCGGTCAACCCACTGACAGCCACAGGCGTGGTGCGCTGGGTGGTTGTCCCATCTCCAAGCTGGCCATAGGTATTGGAACCCCAACACTTGACTTCCCCATTCTCAAACAGCGCGCAGGTGTGATTCCCGCCTGCGGCGATGGCTACCACCCCGCTTGACAATCCACTCACGTCCACCGGTTCCAGGCGGTTGGTGGTCGTCCCATCGCCGAGCTGCCCGGTATCGTTCAGCCCCCAGCACTTGACGCCCCCGGCATTCGTCAGGGCGCAGGTGTGGTAATACCCGCCTGTCAGGGCAGTCACACCGCTCGTCAGCCCGCTCACCTCCACGGGCGTTGTTCGGTTGGTGGTCGTCCCATCCCCCAACTGGCCTTTGTCATTCCGTCCCCAGCACCGCACTCCCCCGGCATTCGTCAGGAAACAGGTATGATATAGACCTGTCGTGAGAGGTACGGTTTCTACAGACAGCACAAGTGGAGGTGTAGGCGTGTAAGTCGGTGTGGGGGCTGGAGGGTGGAGTTCATCAACCTCTGCCAGGGTCAGGACACGGTTGTAGAAACGGACCTCATCTAAGCGGCCTTTGTACCTTTCGTTCTCATTCGAGGAACCCAGGATGAGCGGGGTGTTGTAGGCTACCATGGTGCCGATCACATCGGTAATTGCCACCACTGAACCGTTAATATACAGCCGCAACTGCTGGGCGGCGGAATCGTACACGCCTGTCACCAGGTTCCATTCCCCTGCGCTCAACTGTGGACCGGTAACGTTGCCCGGTATCAGGCCGATCACCTGGAACTGGATGTAGCCATCGGCATTGAACTGCAGGGAAAACACACCGTCGCGATCCACCACCCGCATGGTCTGGCTTCCAACGCCTTCATCCGGGTTGATCCAGGCGGCGATGCTGAAGCTACCCGCCGGGGCAAGGTCGGCATGGTAGGACACGGTCACCACGTCATCGACGCCGTCAAAACTGAGCGCTGCCCCGGACTGGCCGCCGACCACTTGCGCACCGCTCAAGGTGCCGGGATGGTTGCGCCCGGACCCGTCCGGCACGCTCGTCCCGCTGATATTGTCAAAATTCCAATACCCCATCAACCCTTCGTTCAACGCATTGGTGGGTGTCGGAGTGGCAGAGCGCGTGAGAGTGGACGAGGGGGTCCCGTTGGGGGTGCCGGTTGGGGTGAAGGTCCTGCTTGGAGGAGGGGTGTTGGTGGCCGCCGTGCGCGAGGGCGTGTGCGTCTGCGTCGGGGTGGCGGTGCTGCTTGGCGTCGCGGTCGCCGGGTCCTGCAATTGTTCCGGGGGGTGGAAGTAGGAGATGGAAGCGGCGGGATCCGCCTCGAAGAGCGGGGCCAGCCTCGCCTGGCGCGGCGCGCCTGGCGGAAGCAGGTTGGCTGCCTCTCCGCCGCTGGTCACCAGGAGCAGGTTGCCGATCTTGTTATAGCTGAATTCCTGGCTGTAGAGATCATCCCCACCCGGAGAGGTACCCTCCTCGCCGAGGGCGGACGCCAGCCGGTTCAGGCCGTCGTATGTGTAGGTGTGCACTTCGGAGAGCACGGTATCGGTAATTTCGACGATGTTGCCGTTGTCATCATACTCATAAGCAAAATCCATCAGGTTTTCTTGACTGGCGTTTTCAGCCGAGCGGGTTTCCAGCCGCAAGGCGGGATCGTAGGTGTTGGTCAATTCCACGCCATTGCCCAGGGAAGCGGTGGCGATCTGTCCCAATTGGTTGTACATTAACTCCACCAGCGGGGTGGTTGGGCTGGCGTTGCTGCTGAGTGCATCCGGCCTGCCCAGTCCATCATATTGGTAGGTGAGTACTTCACCATCCGGGTAGGTCACCGCCAGCACACGGCCCAGCCAGTCGCTCGCGCTGGTCATGGTCTTTTCCAGGTCGCCGATCACCCTGGTTTCAGTGATCGTCCGGCCATAATTGGCATAGCTCCAGGAGGTCGTTCCGCTCTGGTCGCTCATCCCAACCCGCATTCCATGGAGACCGGATGTATCCCCGTATTCGTAGGCAGCCAGAACCGTTGAACCTTCCCGTTTTTCCACCAGCCGGTTCAGGTCATCATACACGAAGGTCAGCGTCTGGTTGGTGGCATCCGTCTGGCTGGCCAGGCTGCCTGTCGGGTTGTACGTGTATGTCCAAATCCCCATGTCGGGGTCATCCATCTCAACCTTCTGCCCCAGCCAGTTGTATTCCAGGCTGGTCCTGTTCGCCAAGGCATCGCTCACCTGCACCAGGCGATTCGTCTCATCATAAGCATACTGCGTGGTGGCATATAAACTCGTGCCCAAAAATTCCTGTACTTGCACCATGCGCCCCAATCCATCTGTCATCTGCTTGCGTAAATTGCCGTTCGGGTCGGTTGCGGTGGTGGTCAGGCCGTCGTAGCCTATGGAAGATTCGATCCCGCCGGGGGCGGTGATGCCTGTTTGTCTTCCGGCCGGGTCATAGGTGTAGGCGGTGTAGGGTGTCGACCAGTCATGCGGCAGGTATGTTCCGCCATTGCCGGTCACATAATGCGGCAGGCTCTGTCGTTCGGTGCCACCCAGCACGTTGTACCTCACTTCGCTGACGAGTAGTTGCCCCCGATCGGCGTCGTAGATCTGATTTTGCAGGATGCGCCCCAGGCCGTCGTAGATGCCCCATACCGATCGGTAGGTACTCGCCGGTTGGTCAAGGATCTGCATCTCGATTGCATACGGCGCAGCCACCTGTCCATCCTGACCCGGCGCAGGATAGGTATACCATACCCCCGGTTGGCCCAATCCGGGTGCGGTCACAGACACAGTCCTCCCCAGGCCGTCATAACTGGTGGTGGTTGCCCAGCCATTGGCATCGCTGGTCTGATACGCCTGGCCGAGGGTGAACAGGTACGTGATCGTGGCGGTTTCATCCAGCGCATTGGTCACCGCGATGGGGTAGGTATGCAGGCTGGTGTCGTAGGTTGTAGTGGTCGCCTGGGTATCGCCCGAAGGAGCAGTGTCCAGCGATCCATAGCACTCGTACAGGCGCGATTCCAGCCGGTTGCCATAACCATCGTACACGAATGCCGTGTCAACCGTTTGCGCTCCATTGCCGGTTCGCACCTGGGTCAGGGTCAGTTCGCCCAGGGTCGGGACGGTGTTTATCCCGCCGTCGTAGTGCTGGCGCACATCCGCATGGATCTGGTCGGCAGCATCCACCAGCAGGGTACGCGTGGTTGTGTTCAATAAGTGAACGCCTGGGTCATTGTTGATCAAATACTCATGATAGGTCTTTCGGTAAAGCGTTGCGCCGAGATGCTCCGCAGCCATCAGGAGGTTGCCGGTCGATGGGTCGCGATAATAGGTGGTTTTTGATGCCAGGCTCAACGCTCCGGCGGAGCGCAGGTAGTTCTCGGTTTGTATCAAGTAGCGAAAGTTCCAGGCCGGGGATGGCGCAGCGCTGTTGTCGGTCACGTAGGTGTTCACTGTCTTCTGTTGGACCGTTC
Source organism: Anaerolineales bacterium (assembly GCA_041753035.1). Lineage (GTDB taxonomy): Bacteria > Chloroflexota > Anaerolineae > Anaerolineales > Villigracilaceae > UBA877. The sequence continues at coordinate 4,779 of JBGSVI010000007.1, forward strand.
CGTCCCAGGATACTTCCACCCAATATTCGCGGCCTGCATCCAGCCCACTGGTGCCGAACTGGTGCTTGACCTCCAGCAGAATAGCATCTACATTCTCATGATCCAGCGTCTTCTCTGTGAGCGTGGTGTAGCCGATCAACTCGCCCAGGCCCGGGTTGGAATCGATGCCGGTGTAGACCGGCGTGGCATAGGTATATCCCCGCCGGGCGGCAAGCCCCATACCGCCATCCACATCCACTTTCTGCACCCGGTAGTTGTACCAGGAATCATTTCCCCGCCCGTCCGTTTCGTACGTGTAGGTCAGGCTGCCGCCGTAGCCGTTCTCGATCTTTGCCAGGCGCGGGTAACTGAACACTTCCCCCGCCCCGCTGGCGCGGTTGGGCTTGTTCTCGTAGGTGAATCGCACCGTGGCAGACTCGGTGGCGGGAATCGTGATCCCATTCTCGCTGAAATCACCGCCGCTGATCGCCAGGCTGGTCAATGTCAGTGTCCCGTTGGTGTTGGGGGCTGCCGCCAGGCTGTATCCCAGGTCGTAGGTGCGCACAAGCGTCGAACCTGCTTCACCGCAGGGACCAAGGCAGATCTCGATCCGGTCGAGGTATTTCTCGTCCACCAGGTCCCAGAGATTGAACGCGCTGGGCACATCCCCCAGTTCCGAACGGTTGCCGGTGACAAAGCGTACCTGGTAACCCGGCTCCAGGTCATTCTCTGTCCCCGTGGTGTCAAAACCGGTGTACGCGATCGCAGCCAGGCTGCTGGAGCGATCATAAGGAGGCACCTGGGAAACGGCTGGCGGCTGGCTCTCTGTGTAGGTGTACTCGATGTAGTTCCCGCGCAGATCCGTAACCCGATCCACCCGCCAACGGCTGGTCACCAGGTTGGCGGCTCTTCCGGCGTAACCGGAGGATGCATAGGGACCGCTGGGGGTGATGCAGTTATCCCCGCCCAGTGTGCAGGCATACCCGTACATCAGCGCTAATTGCTCAGAGTCTGCGTTCCACCCAAACCGGTAGCGGGTGCCGTCGGTCATGACGACTTCCCACCATTCGCCGCTCGCATTTGGCACCTCTCCTGCGTTGCCATAGGCAACATTATGCAGTTCGATGTACAGGAAGGCATTCTGCCTGACATAATAGCGGGTTGGCTGGAATTCATCCCGGATCAACTCATACAACATCCCATTCAAGGTCAGGGCAAAGGAGTTCTCGTAGCCGTAGCCGCTGGTGTTGGTGGTGATCTTGCGCACGATCTCAGCGCTGTCGATGTTCCAGCCAACACCCACCCAGGGCGCTTGTACATCACCCAGTACACCGTTCACGGTTCCGCTGGAATAGGACAGCGAGATGTTCGGAGACAAGCCGACTCGTCCGGGCGGGGTCCAGATCGGAATGCTGTATTGTGCTGCGCCGGTGAAAAGAGATATATACGGTTGATCGAAGAGCAGTGCCCCGGTGCCGTTCTGCGGCAGCGTGTTCCCCAGCCCCGCCCCCCAGGTGGAGAAGTGGTTCGTCTGAACGATGGCAGAGTTGTTTTCGTAATCCAGGTTCAGGATCGGTACCTTGACCCACACATCGTAGTCTTCGTAGTACGTGGCAATGAAAGGTGCCTGCCCGGCCGGGATCTCATCGAAGCTGGCAACCTGGTCGAAATTGACTTCCAGGAAGACCGGCTCGGCAAATATTTCTTCGCTTTCGTCCGACACAGCCAGGCGTTGCTCATCAGGCATACCGCCGTCCCCCGTCGATATTTCTGCGGTTTGGACGACGCTTAGATCGAACTTCATTGCCGGGTCCCCTTTTTGCGCATCCTGTTCCGTCAGGATCAGCAAGCCATCCTGCTCCACTGCTGCGGGCGGAAGGAACACCGCAACACCCCCCACCTGCACCCATCCCCCCTCTACCTGCACGACAGCCAGGCTGGTCTCGCCTCCATTCATGCCTGTCCCCACGGCAAATACTGCCTGAGCGGTCAGGTCCACCTCACCGCTGCCATCTTTCAAAGTACCTGTGTGCAGCCAGAGTTCTCCGTCGGAATAAGACGGATTGCGGGAATCCACCTTCAAAATATAGGAAAATTCCACCTCCCCACCAACGGGAAGGTCCGCGAGCGAGAAGGAGACAGTACCGGTCTCGAACTTAACCCCGCTGGCCGAGGATATGAACGACAGCCCGCTTTCAAGGCGGTCGGAATATTCCAATCCGCTCAGGCTTTCCCCTGAATGATTCTTGATAACCACGGAAAGGGTCACTTCTTCGCCCATATTTACCCATGCCGGGGAAGCGCTGAATATGAATTCAACCGGTTCTGCAACCCGTTCCGGCGGTAGTTTGACTGCCACAGCATCTGCTGTAGGAGATGTGCGCGTCGGTGAAACCAACTCCGGTGCATCATAAAACTGGGGTTCCAGCGGTAGAGGGGCGACTGCTCCAGCCTGTTCGCCGGGTGCCATGTCTGCTGGCTCGTCCGTTGGGTTGGCCGGTCCGCAAGCAGCCAGGAGCATCAGAATTACCATGCTGATGTGAAAGCTAGCTGAGGCAACCTTGCCGAATAAAAATCTGTTCTTTCGGTATATGAACACATCGCCCTCCCATATGCTATATCGATAGTTGCTTTTTGGATTTTTCTTGTGTGTCGGGTGAAATATCCCCAGCAGTGAATAATTTTATAGGCATAATACTCAGGCAAATATCGAGATGCAAGTAATGAATGTCACGTTTTCGCCAAAATTGGATACTAAAGACATTCTCATGTTCGGTAACCCTCGGAAAAAAGAAATATACTGCCAATGGAACTAGAATTCCAAAACCCATTATTTGAACCAACTCTCCGTAGATAAGTGGAATTGTGGCCGGTCCATGAGCAAGCCAGCCCACCTGGAAAAATTGACAATAGGTGTGAGCAGTGTATCTATCAGAATTGTGCAGATCATCTTGGAACTAGCAATAATCAACCTTGAAATCAATTACGGCACCATGATTATCACCCGTTCGGTGGTTTTCAGCATTTTCTGAAAACCAGTAAAACCGTGAAACTACAGGAATGCCTTAGGGCTGACTGTGCTTACCCGCCTGCCAGGCCTAACAATTCAAGGGCAATGAAAAAATTGTTGAATGCCTCGTGGCTGGTCTTTTTGACTTTGTACAACTTGAAGTAATCCGGGTTTGCGATTTGCCAGGAGCTCAGAACCTCCCCCGGTCCAAATCGCTCGATGGAGTTCTCCTACCTGGTCAGTAAGGCGGTCAGATAGGCAACTTTCGCCGTGCATAAAAATTGCCGCATCGACCGTTTTTATGTATAGAAAGTTGCGACTTCAATCATATTCTATACATAAAGCATCATCCCGCGCTTCTAGGGCAGGGAGATCCGGCAGTAGGCCACTGGGACATGCGGGGCATGTTTGATCAAATGCCAGACGAATAACTCGAAGGTCTCCCACCAGGTGGGCAGAAAGTTCCAGGCGGTGACATTCTCCGGGATGTAGCCGCGCGCGAGATCGAGCGGATTGACGTATCCTTTGAGCGAAGGGTATGCGCCTGCCAGAGTGTAGAAACCGGAACCCGGCCAACTTATTGCGACTTCCACGAACACCTCCACGCCAAAGCACATGCCGTCCTTGACATCCACCTGTGGGTGGCTCGCCTGGTACGCCGTCGCCAGTTCAGCATAGGCAGACTGGCGTGTCGAAAGGAGCTGGTAATAGGTCAGGTTCTTGAATTCCTGCCGGTTCATTGGCTGGCTTGCGCGCCAGGCGAAGAAAGCAAGCGGCGTGGACAGCGCGATCGCCAGCGTGCCAAGCAGAAGCTTGGAAAAGACAGAGAAAATGGTGGAAACGATCTTTGAGAACATGATCAACTCCTTCCTGTGATCACCGGGTACTCGAGTTTCCCCTGGCGTGCTGGCTGGGACGGCCGCGCGTCCTGCCCCTGAAGTTCAGGTTGTCCATCGGGCTGAACATGCGGTGCTTGTCTTTCACATCCCCGGAGGCAAGGTTGACATACTTGCGGGTCATCTCCAGCGAGGAATGCCCCAGGATCCTCTGCAGGCTGAAGACATCGCCGCCGTTCATCAGGTAGCGCACGCTGAAGGTATGCCGGCAGATATGTGGGTGGAACTTGGTCAGCCCGGCGGCTTTCTTGACCCGCTGGAAGACCTTTTCGACTACATTCTTGCTGATCGGCTGCCCGTCAGCGTTGAGGAAGACACAATCGGGATCACGCGGGTTTTCAGGCTCGGGCCTTTCCTTGGAGAGGTAGTCGATCAGCGCTTTCTTTGCCTGGGAGCCCAGTGGTACCCGGCGCTCCTTGTTCCCTTTCCCCAGGATGATCATCTCGCCTATGATGAAGTCGATGTGGGACTGCTTCAAGGTGATCAGTTCGTTCAGCCGCAAGCCGGAGTCCAGGAAGAGCATCAGCATGGCAAAATTGCGCAGCCGTTCGATCGTGCCGTCCAGGCAGACGCCCAACACCCGGCGGATCTCCTCCTCGCTCAGCGGTTCCGGCTGGGTGTTGGGCAGCTTGGGCAGCTTCAGCCGCTGCATGACGTTCTCTCCCAGGTAGCCTTCCTCGTATGCCCAGGAGGAAAAGGAACGCACCGCCCGCCCGCACCCGTGGATGTACTGGATGGCAAGTTTGCCCTGCTGCGCCACGTGCATGGGGTGAGAACTATATTTCACCTCCCGTCCCATGAGCTCCCTGAGGAATCCCCGGCCATGCTCCACGGTCAGGTCCTGGAGATGAAAGACATCCCCAACCTCCTTGTGTAGGTGGTTGGTGAAATAGCGCAGGCGGTCCCGCAGCCAGTCCAGGTAGTGCGGGCTTTTCCCTTCGGTTGCCAGGGTCGCCAGGTACAGCTCAATGGCTTTCTCGATTGACATGCTCAAGAATTCGATGCTCCTTTTTGCACACATCTTATGCCTCCCGGGTTGCTTTTTGGTTGACCTGCCTTGACAAATGTTGACACCTTAAAGAAATAATTCTTCAAGTACATTGGAATTAATTGATTTATTCTCATTTCCAACTGACAGGCACAATTGGGCAAAGTGGGGCGTTTAATGCCAAAAACCTGCCTTTTGGCAGGTCTGGATGGGAGAAAACCCTTGTTTTAAGCCCCTAAGTGGGACAACAATGGGATTTTAGTGAGCGAGGAGAGATTCGAACTCTCAACCAATGGCTTAAAAGGCCACTGCTCTGCCATTGAGCTACTCGCCCGTGCGGACGGGTATTCTATCACGCCCGCTTTTCGGCGTCAACCAAATGACCGAGCGCAGCCAGAAAGGAACGGCCGGTGATTTCTCCTGCTCTCGTGCCGCCAGTCAGGTATAATATTCTTTATGATCGAACTGGATATCCCGGGAGGCGGGCACCTGGAACTGCAGCATCTTGTCTTGGATGTGAATGGCACCCTGGCGCTGGATGGGTTCCTCCTGGCAGGGGTGGCTGAACGCCTGCACGGACTGGGTGGAAAACTATCCATCCACCTGCTGACCGCCGATACCCACGGACGCCAGGCGGAGATCGACCAGCAGTTGCACCTCCAGGCGATGCGCCTGCACCCCGGGGACGAGGCGCGACAGAAAAGGGAATATGTACAGAATTTGGAGTCAGCGCATGTGGCTGCCATCGGGCAGGGCGCCAACGATGCCGGGATGCTGCAGGTCTCTGCCCTGGGCATTTGTGTACTCTCCAAAGAAGGCACGGCTGTTGAAACCCTGCTGGCGGCGGATCTGGTTGCCCCGGATATCCTCACTGCTCTCGACCTGTTGGACAACCCACTGCGGATCATAGCGAGTTTGCGAAAATGACCCTCCCCGAAAACCAACTTCCCCCTGAAGAAGAACTCCCGGAAAAAAGAAACGAGCCTGCCGAGGTGGAGTTTCCCGAGGCGACCGACCTGCCCGAGGATTTCACCCCCCTGGTGCGTCCCGGCGACCTGGCCTCCCCGTCTCGCGCCCGGCGCAGACGTGCCCGCCGGACGCTGATCCCGCAGGGGGATGACAGCCGGATTGCGGTGCTGGAATCCCTGGGACGGCGGGCGATGCCTTCCTTCGAGTTCTTCCTGCTTGCCATCCTGAGCGGCATCCTGCTGGGTGCAGGGTACCTGCTCGATTCTGATGCACTGCTCTTGCTGGGTGCGTTGCTGGCTCCCCTGCTCGCCCCTTGGGCGGGGATGACCCTGGGGGCCGTGACCGGCAGCTGGCGCTTTTTCTTCCGGACTCTGACCAGCCTTGCGGTGGCCTTGCTGCTGGCCTTCAGCACCAGCGCACTGGTGGGCTACTTCAACCGCGTGTTCGAACTCTCCCGCTTCTCCCGGGCGGAAGACCATGCCAAGTTATGGGCGCCTGACCTGCTGATCGTCACCGCCGGGGCGGTACTGCTGGTGCTGGCGTTTGTGCGTGGGGAAGAGCGCCCGATCCTGCCCAGCGTACTGCTGGCCTATGGGCTGTTCCTGCCGGTGGGGGCAGCCGGCTTTGGCCTGTCCGCCGGTCTGGTGGACATCTGGCCGAACGGGCTGTTCGTCTTCCTGACCCACCTGGCCCTGGCAACCCTGGTCGGGAGCTTCACCTTCTTCCTCTTGAAATTCAAACCGCCGTCCTTTGGCGGCTACCTGCTCTTGCTATTTGTCATCCTCCTGTGCCTGGCTGCGCTGGTCACCTTCACCGGGGTGGGCGGCTGGGTGCTCAGCCGCAGCCCGCTGCCCTCTGGGAACCGATCTCCCACCCCATTAGGGCTGGCCTCACCCACCCTCGGACTGCCTCCCTCTGCCACCCCGGGTGCCCGGACAAGCACCTTCACCCGCATGCCCTCCCAGGAACCATCTGCCACACCCACCGAAACCTCGGCGCCTTCCTACGCGCTGATTGCCGCGTCCACCGGTGGAGGCGCGCTGGTGCGTACCGAGCCAGCCGGGGGCACAGTGATAGCCACGCTGATCAACGGGACTGTTGTGGAAGTGCTGCCCGAGATCCAGGTAGTCGGCTCCACCCAGTGGGTGTTGATCCGCACCCTGGAAGGGGTGCAGGGCTGGGTGCTGCAGACCGTGCTGGTGGCCACTGCCGCACCAGCGCCTACCAACACCGGAACACCCACACCTTAACACCAGGAGTATTCCATGACGATCCATTTCGGCACCGATGGCTGGCGCGCAGTCATCTCTGATACATTCACCTTCGGAAACCTGCGCATGCTCACCCAGGCGATCGCGGATGCAGTCGCCTCGGAACATTGGGACAAATCCGGCAACGGCGGCCCAGCCCCCGATCCGAGGAAGTTCGTGATCGGTTTCGACACCCGTTTCCTTTCCGACCGCTATGCCAATGAAGCGGCGCGTGTCCTGGCGGCGAACGGTTACACCGTTTTCCTGGCACAGGCGGATGCGCCTACGCCGGCGATCTCCTACGCGGTCAAGAACCTGAATGCCATCGCCGGGATCATGATCACTGCCTCGCACAACGCGCCGCGCTACAATGGCGTGAAGTTGAAGGCTGCTTATGGCGGGTCGGCCCTCCCGGAACAGTGCCGCCGGGTGGAAGTGTATCTGAACGACAACGAGGAACGCTCGCGCGGCCCCAACCTGATGGATTTTGACCTGGCGCGTGAACGTAAACTGATCAAGAAATTCAATCCACTGCCGGCGTACTTCGATCACCTGCGCACCCTCATCCACACCGATGTGATCGCCGATAACCCGCAGCGCTTCGTGGTGGATTCCATGCACGGTTCCGGGCGCGGGGTCATCAAGGCCTTTCTGCAGGGTACGGGCTGCGAGATCACCGAGATCCGTGGGGAAATGAACCCGGGCTTTGGGGGCGTGCACCCGGAGCCGATCGCCAAGAACCTCGGCGCGCTTGCGGGAGCCATCGGCACGGGGCTGGGCAATTTTGGCCTGACCACGGATGGTGATGCTGATCGTATTGGGGCGATGGACGAACATGGCATCTTTGTGGACCCACACAAGATCATGGCGCTCGCGCTGCGTTACCTGGTGGAACAACGCGGCCTGGGCGGGGCCGTGGTGCGTACCGTCTCGACCACGCGCATGATCGATCGGCTGTGCAAACGCTACGGTCTGACCCTGCACGAGACACCGGTGGGCTTTAACCACATCTCCGACCTGATGATGTCCGAGGATGTGCTGATCGGTGGGGAGGAATCGGGCGGCATCTCCTTCAAAGGTCACATCCCCGAGGGTGATGGCCCGATCATGGGATTGCTGCTGGTGGAACTCATTGCCGTGGCACACAGATCCCTGCATGACCTGGTGGATAATCTGCTGGCAGACGTGGGCCCAGCTTTCTATGAGCGCACGGATATGCGCTTGAGCCGCCCGGTGGCGAAGGCGGAGATGACCGATTTCCTCACCCGTCAGGCCCCGGCGGAGATCGGTGGGCAGAAGGTGCTGGAAGTGAGCAACCTGGATGGCGTCAAATACATCCTGAAGGACGATTCATGGTTGTTGATCCGGCCCTCGGGCACCGAGCCGGTGCTGCGTGTGTATGCCGAGGGGCGGACGAAAGAGATGGTGAAGGCGTTGCTAGGGTATGGCGAGAAGGTGGCGACCAGCGTGACGTGATCCTTAAATGGCGTGGACCTGCCAGGGCAGGCCCACGAAGAAGTATGATCAAATCCCCAACTGGACGGGCAGAAGCCCATTCAGAATATTTTATCGAACAGGTGCTTTGCGCATGCGCCGGGCGATGAAGATGACCACCAGCAGGGCAAAGGTCATTACCAGCAGCAAGGGCAGCCCCACTTCATCAAAAAATCCGGTATTGGGCAGAGGTGCATCCCCACCGAGGGCGCGGGTTCCCAACGGAACCTGGGCGGTCTGGGTCATCTGGGCGGAAAGTTGGGTCTGCATGGCGTCCAGGGTTGCCTGATCGTTCACCGGGGAGGCGAGCGGGGTGGCAACCACCACGACCAACGTGGGCGTGGCTGCCGCTACCACCAGTGTATTGGTGGGTGCGGGCGGGCTGGAACGGGTGGTGGGAGTGAAGAGGGCTGCTTCGGCGGTCTCGGTCATCGCCTGGGACTGCGCCAGCCTTTGTGCTTCGGCGGTGGCTTCCTGGGAAACCTGGGATGCTTGTGTGGTGGCGATTCGCGGGCGGATCACGAGCAGGTACACGGCCATGCAGACGAGAGATAGAAAGATCAGTCCGGCAAAAATACCACCGACGATCAGGAAGGTCTTGTTCCCGCTCTCTTCCGGCGGTTGAGGCTCGGGTACCTCGATGTTATCCAACGTGCTGTTATCATCTAACATTGCTTCCTCCTCTTTCTTTTTGCTGCTGAATCGGATTATATCATCCTATAACTTCCAAATTGGCGAGCGGTACGGTGACCTGTTCGCCGGTTTCGAGCCTGACCTCACCGGCAGGAATACGCAAGCCGCTGGGCAGGCTGGTCAGGCCGGGCAGCAGGCTGACCAGTGTGCCCACCACGCCGGCATGCGGAGCGCGGGTCATGCGCACGGGCTGGTTGGGTGAGAATGTTTCCACTACCCGCGGTGAAGGCAGTTCCTGGGTCGTGGGCAGGGAGATATAGATCTCAGGCCTGACATTATTGTACAGGTCGAGAGTCTCGGCATTGAGGGTCACTTCTCGCTTGGCATTCGTGGTGAGCAGTTTATAGGCTACCCCGTTGAGCGGTTTGCGCCCAAAGCCATCGACCACTATGATCGGGAATTTCATCTGCGTTGCCTGGGGAATCAGTGCGGGGGACATGCTGCCCAGGATCAGGCCGCGCACCGGCAGTTCGGCTGCGGTCTGAAGAACACGCACATCGTCGCAATGCCCGCCAAGGATGACCGAGCCGCGCAGGCTGACATCCAGTTGCCCGCTGGTTAAGGATTCATCGGCCGCGGTGAGAATGGGAAGCATCATGCCGATATCAAGACAGCCGTTTCCCCAGGCGCCTTGCACCAGGGCGCCACTGAAAGCGATCTCCACGCCGCGCTCCGCGATGATCTTGGAGATTATGCCGGGGATGCGGGCGCGCAGCTCAAAGGTTGGGTCGCCAATTTCCAGGAGGATACGGCCTCCGCCGGTGAGGACAACGCGCCCAGCCTGCGGGGCACGCACCGCCTGGGCACCCAACCCGGTGCGGTGTGCCAGCACATCGTGTTGAGAGACCATGTCGCCGGCTTTCACGCGCAGCATGTTTTGGGCAGCCTCGGAACGCACCCCGAAGATACGGGCCACGTCCAACAGGAGATGCCGGTCGCCATAATTGGCTTCCGCCACCACGTCCATGGCTGAGACCTTCTGGTCGATGCGCGCAGTGACGCGCCCATTGACCGGAAGAAGTCGTTCTCGGCGGATACTGGTCAGAGGCAGGATGTGAATAACAGGGGCAAGCATCTTCTTAGCCTCCCAGGGTCCACAACCATTTTTTGATCAGTTCACGCCGGCGAGCGTGATCTGCAGAGAAGCGCAGCGGGCGGCCGCGCGCATCGATGACCACACCCAGCATGGTGCCGGAGATGGGAATGCCATCCTCGCGCGTGTGGCCGGGGCCAAAGCCGATATCGGCGTGATGCAATGGCTGAAGGTAGAGCCGCCCGACCTGTCCCGGGGAAAGCGGCAGGATTTCCAGAGCGCCTTGCTTGACGTCCAATTGGGTCTCATTCCCGTTCTGGTAGATGAGGCGGGCATGCAGGATGGGCGTTCCCAAGCGAGCAGTCACACTGGGTGCTACCACGGTCGCCAAGTAGCGGAAGGCAAGGGATTCAAACACCTGGACGGGCAGGATCGGGCTTTTCGCGGCTGCCGCACCCATGGCAGGCAGCAGGTTGTTCTGGTCCAGGATGACGGTGGTGATGCCCATCGGCTGGATGGCATCCAGCAGGAGCAGCAGGCTCTGCCCCATCGTGGGGGCGCGGGTGATGACACTGCCACCTGCCAGGATGGGTTCGAAATATGGACATGCGACGGAGGCTGCACGCTTGACCTTTGAGGGGAAATCCCGCGAGGCGCTGTAGAAAGCAAGGTAGAGAGCCTGGCGTGCCAATGCCTGTTCGATCGCCAGGTCCTCTGCTGTAGCAGGCAGGCTGGCAGGATAGAGCGACTTCTGGATGATGTAATCGTGGACCGTCTCGGCAGAGATATCGAGCGGAAGCCACTTGATGATCTCTTCCAGCGTCGTGTAGCGCAGGATGCCGCCGAGCGACTCACCCAGACCCAATTGCGGGTACACACCCAGGGTGAGAGCGCCGTTGAACCCCGCCGCCACGGTGGCATGCCCGGCACCGATATCCACACCCAGGACGCCCTTGTTCGAGTCCTGGCTGAGGAAACGGACAATCCGGCCCATGGCATAGGCGGTTGGAATGAGGGTGCCGGATGACCACTGATCGAGTTCATCCACGCCGAGCATTTGCGTCCGCCGGATCTGGGAATAGAGATCGGTCAACGAGCGCCGGGCGGGAACGAGGTCTTCGACCTCGATGGTCGGGCGGATGTTTGAACTGATGGTGAGGGAAGAAGCCAGGGATTGGAATCCATTCTTGACCAGTGCAACCAGCTTCTGGTTGCCGGCGAATAGAACTGCCGGTTTTTTCTCCTGCGGCAACAGATGGCAAGTGAGACTGACAACCTCTATTAGCTTTTGGATGGAACCCGTGGCGCCGTTCTCCGTCCCCCCGGCGATCAGGAAGAGGTCTGGTTGTAGCTGCAGGATGCTGTCGATCTGCTCATGTGGCTTGCGTGGGTCGTTCAGGGTGATCGTATCCACCACGCGGGTATAGGTGCTGCGCGCCAGGCGCTGCACGCTCTCCACCGATACATCGTTCAACAGGCCAACCACCACGGTGCGGATCGCTGGCCCGGCAGACAGGGAGGCGGCAAACGAGTCCACCCCCAAGCCATTCTGGGACGGCATGATCAGGCGGTGGTCTTCTCCCAGGAATTTGCGTCCGGTGGTGGTTTGCAGGGCCTCGATGGACTGGCGCACACCCTCGCTGACATCTTTGAACGGTGCGGCGGCTGTCGTGGAAGCCACCCCGGAGGCAACAAAGCGGTAGTGACCTTCCACCACGTCAAAAAGCAGGGCACGGGTGGAGACGGTGCCCACATCTACAGCCAGCAGGGAGTCAGAGTCTACGATCGAGGCAGGCATGGTTCGCTCAGAAAGAGAATCCCAGGAAGGTGACGAGGAAATATATGCGTTCGATCAGGGCAGTCAGGGCGGCAGCAAGCGCACCGGCAAAGAGGACACCAAAGGTGATGGCTACAAAGACCTGACCGATCCAGCCGAGCAGGTCTACCAATTTTCCGCGCTGTGGTCCGGCAGAAGCGTTCTTGACGCTGAAATGGAAATAGACCAGGGTACTGACGGTGCCCAGCAACATAAGGGCAGCTTCGCTGAATCGACCCAGCCAACTCCCAAAGCCAGCGCTTATTTGGGGAAGGGCAAATTCATTGATCACCGCTTCGGTCTGTGGGAAGAGTGTCCCAAGCAAAGCCCCACCGATGGCGACAGCCGCTCCCACGCCAACGATCAGTGCCAGGGAAGGGCTGCCCAATCGGGCAGTGCGCGGCGAAAGCTTCATGAACATCAACAGGCCGAGGATCAATGGCACCAGCAGGAGCAAACTGGACCAACCCCCGGCAAAGAGTGGCAGGAACAGGCGTGGCAGGATGACCTGGTTCCAGGCGACGGCTGCAGCATAACCAGCCGAGACCCCGATGAAAAGATAGACGGCGACCCGGAAAACCAGGTTATCTCCGATGAGGTAACTCAGCACCATCAGGGTGAGCAGGAAACTGAACAAGCCGGTGACAAGATCCCAGGAAAGCGTAATCGGCATGGTCAGGCTTCTCCTCGGTTCTTCTTTTGGTTCTGCCAGGCTTTCACCACCCCCCACAAGCTGCCTGCAGTGACCATCATTTCCACGGCCAGTACGCTCAGCCCGAACGAATCCCAATAATCGCGCGCAAGTCCAGGGGTGTTATAGCTTTGTTCGTAGGTCTTGCCTCCCACCAAACCGGTCACCAGGCCATGAACCTGCCCGCTGTCAAAATAAGGGCGGATCATGGGTTCTGCCTGTGCGGAGATGATCAGCAGCAACTTTGTGTCCCCCAGATCGGCTTGGGTTTGCTCGATCCAGGACCGCCCGGAATCGGCGTTATCGGTCAGGATGATGATGGCAGAAAAATCGCTCAATTGTTTCACACCCTGCAAGGCCAAGGTTTCCCAGGCAGGGGCACCACTCATGGTAAGGTTTATCGTGCCAAGCGGGTCAGACGCAAAGGACTGGATGCCAACCGGTCCGCCAGCCAGGTAACCCAGGTTGACAACCTGTGTTCCGCGACTGAGATGATCCTGCTGAGTGGATTCCATGAATTGTTCCGCCAGTGCCGGCCCGGTTGGCGTCGTCGAGATCAAGGCCACGCGGGTGCCGCGCAGAAGGATTGTGCTGATCACGGGGGCGGCAGAAGCAGTCAACTCCCCCGAGAGGGCGGGTTCATAATCAAAGACCAGCAGCATGGCAGAATTAGTAGGAAATTCGTTCAACAGCACGCCCGTTCTGGCCCACTCAGACGGATAGAGCTGCAACTCAGGCGAGATTTGTGTACCCGTGAGAACAGGCAGCAGGATGGAGCCGATCAGGATGGCGGAGATCAACCAGCGCCACACCCGGTTTGCCTTTGGTTGGACGGGGGGCACTTCCCTGGCCTTTCCCTCATCCTGTACCATTTTTTCCAATTGCACTGCATAACGGTGCTGGCTCTCGTTCACCTGCAGCTTGATGGAATATGCCGGGGGCTTGCGCATCACTCCAAAACCGGGACTGGCCGGGAGAACACCGCGCAGACCAGCCAGCGGACCACTGCCTTCGGAAGACCCCATTTCTTCGGAGGATGAAGGCGCGGACCCGGAGATGACCGATTCCACTGGACGCATGGCCTGGACCCAGGAAGGCAGTTCAGCCTCCGGCAGGGAGGTTGTATCAGCATCATCCTGGTTCCCTTCCTGGGTGGCAGGAACGCTCTCCGGCTCCCGTTCCGGGCGTAGTCTGGAAAGCCAATCAGGGGTCTCAAGAGAAAAGGCGCCCTGGCCGGTTTCCACAGGCGATTCACTTTCCCCCGAGACTACCAGTGCTGGAGCGCCTGTCGCGGAAGAATCCTGCTGACCGATCCCGGAAAGCCAATCGGGAAGCGGTTCGCTGGAAATCTCTGCCTGGAATGGTTTGCTCGCGGTTTCAAATTCCTGGGCATGCAGATCTGCTTCCGTTGCCGTTTTAACATCCGATTTGAGTTGTGCCAGCCAATCAGGTGTCTCGAGGTTGGCTTCGTTGGCAGGTGCAGGCTCATCTGTGAACACAGCTGTGGCAGAGGGTCCGGCTTCAACTCCCAGGCTGGCCAGCCAGCCTGGTGTTTCAGCAGGGTCGGATGCCTGAGGTGTGCTCTCCTGTCCAGCTTGATCCCCTTCACCCTGTAGCTTGCTTAGCCAGTCTGGCTTGAATTCTGGTGCAGGGGAGGGCGTTTCGGGCTGCAAAGCAGGCAGGCTGGAGAGCCAGTCGGGTGGTTCTTCCCTACTGATGCCGGGATCAATCTCATGGGTGCTGGTCTTGGAGTGCAGTGTCTCCAGCCAATCGGGGATGTGTGCAGATGGTATAGCCTCTGAGGCTGGTTTCTCCTGCGCAGGAGTCCCAAGCAGATTGGTTTCTGTGGGCGGAAACAGATCCGCCGTCGTGGGATGGGGAGCTTCCCAATTCAGGAGACTGCCGCGGGCGGGTTCCCCGGAAACGGGAGCAAGATCAGCTTCTGCATTCTTTAGCAGATCGAGTAAGTCAGCATCGGGCTGAACTTGATCCAGGTTGTCCAGTTCGGAGGTATTGTCCTGGAAAGAGGGTTGCGTAGAAACACCCAAACCCGCCATCCATTCAGGGATCTCATCCTCGTCTTCGGATGCCGCCGAGTCAAGACCTGCCAGCCAGTCAGAGGCATCCCCGGAGGTGTCAGCAGGGGGAGTTGCCTTACCCAGCCCCGGCATCTCCGTGTCTGGGTCAGCATCCGGAGTGTTATTTTCATCCTGTCCTGAGCGCAGGGTTTTCAGCCACGAGGGTAGGGCATGTTCCAGCTCGCCGGTGTTCTTCCGGGTGGGCTGCTCCCCAGGGCGAATGGCTGGTGAAGGATCAGAGCCAGCACCAGGCGGGGGCAGCAGGCTGGCACCGCAGAACTGGCAGACTTCCAGGTCTTCCGGGTTGGACTGACCGCAGACGGAACAGTGCAGTTCAGCCATTCTTTCCCCCGTAGGGGCGGTCAACGCCAAGGATGATGCGCAGGCCGGTAGTGAGTGCTCCCAATGCAACACCGATCAGGATGCCGCGCGCCCCGCTGCTGGCCAGGACTTGTGCTAAAAAGGGACGCAGGTTGTCGCTAACCATGGGCAGGCTGCCCAGGAAAGGCAGGGGAGCGGTACCGATCAGGATAAGCAGCACAGTTATAATGAAGATCACCGAGAATGCATTAAAACGGCGCTGCAGAAGGCGGATGCTGGCGAAGGTCAACGTGACCGCCAGGATGGCCATCAGGCTGGCCTCCACCGGTAGTTGGATGGCACGAAAAGTAAAATTAAAAACGGGGGTAACGATGGGAAAGTAGGGGGCGGCCAGACCAATTGCGAAGGTGGCCAACAAAGCAATCATGAGAATGAGGCTGTAAAGAACACCTTTTTCTTTTTTCCTGATCTTGCCGAAATGAACCAGCAACAAGTTCATGATCCCCAGCAAGATGGCAAATGCTGTCAGGATGATAGCCCACTCGATCAGCGTACGGCTGAGGCTGACAAAAAGGTCCAGGCGCACGAAATAACCCGCCAGGACCACCAGCCCACACAGGACAGCAATGATGGTGGAGAACAGCCCCTTGAGCTTCACAGGATACCTGCCATTTTTAGGAATGCGCCCAGGATCATCACCACGATCAATATCCAGCGCAGGATATCCTGCACGGTGAGGCTGGCGGCATGGAAAGGACTAGAATCGGCATATGCGGCGGCGGCAAAAAGCTCTTCGCCGATCAAAGGTTCCTGTGCCGTGGCGTAGATCACTGCTTGTGCGGCCAGGTTATCGCTGCCTGCCAGGGAGAATGAGTTGGAGCGGTCGGCGGCATCGGTGAGCAGGGCGGCCTCCATACCAAAATTCCCCATCAGGACAGTGGCCGAGACGTTCTCATCCCGTATTGCCGGGATGGCTCCAGCGGCGTAAGAGAAGGGGGTCAAGCCGGTCAGGCGTCCAGCCAGCGGGTCATAGCCTGCCTGTCCCAGGTTCTCCGCTGCACCTTGCAGGGTGGCTTGGGAAAGGATCGCCAGCGCAGCATCTCCTGAAGTGGCAATAGGAGGTTTGTCTCCGGCCGAAGTGAGTTCAGCCAGGCGGCGGAGCATGGCAAGCCCGGCAAGGGCGGATGCGGATTGCGGGGTGACCAGCGCACCACGTCCTAGCGAGACATGCAGGCGCGACCCATCTTCCACCACGCGGCCAACCGCATGGCGTAAGCGGGTAAATGCAGGGATGCTGCGAAAAACAGGGACTTTTTTAGCGCGCAGGATCGTGAGTGCCAGCATCAACCCAACACTGAGAAAGACGACACCAAAGGCGACCAGGCCCAGCAGGATCTCAGTATCAGTCACAGCTAAACTTCCTCTCGCAGGTATGCCGCAAAAAAGCGGCTTTCTGCGGGATCCTCAAGCAGGGATGCAAGCAGTACTGTACCCTCGGCAGACAAGGCTGGTCGCAGAAAAATCGATCCAGCATGCAGCGTCTGAGCAACGACGATGTTTAACGGGCCCAAGGCTTCCAGCGCCCAGGCAGCCAAGTGTTCCAGCTGGTTGCGGCGCAGGAAACCGGCCCATTTTACCCAGGAGGAGCGTGTGCCGATAAGAGAGTCGCTCTGCATTCTTCCAAGAGTATAGCACATCTCGTGAAACATTAGAACGGATGAGCGTTAATAAGATTGTAAGTCTTGCCGCGCGAATGGTCAAGGATAGTATAATCCCCATTGGAATACGTATAAAGGAGATGTTATGTTCTTTGGTGAACACATCCGACTGCGGCGGGATGAGCGCAGCGATCTGCCCAAATTCGTAACCTGGCTGAATGATCCGGAGGTGCGCAAGTATCTTTCGATGAATTTGCCACTTTCGCAAGCCAATGAAGATGGCTGGTTTGAGAATATGCTCCATCGACCACCAGAGGAACAGCCATTTGCCATCGAAATACGGGATGGCGATGACTGGCGTTTGATCGGAAATTGTGGCTTTTTTGAGATCGACTGGCGAGTACGCAGTACTGAAGTGGGGATCATGATCGGTGAAAAAAACTACTGGAACAAAGGCTATGGAACAGAGACAATGCGCCTGTTGTTAAAGATCGGGTTTGAAACCCTGAACCTGAACCGTATCTTTCTGCGGGTGGATGCAGCCAATGTTGGCGGGATACGCGCATACGAGAAAGCTGGATATCACCACGAAGGGCGCCTCCGCCAGGGGACATACCGGGATGGAATATATGAAGATTTTCTATTGATGAGCGTCCTGCGCTCGGAATGGGACGAGGAAAATAAATGAGTATGCCTCATTCGCACGAAATGAAAGTATATGGTGGCATCAAATTATATGCCGGAACAGCATCACCAGGATTATCCCAGAAGGTGGCTGACTACCTGGGGGAATCGTTGTGTGGGCGTGACATCATCGAATTCCCCAACGATAACCTGTTCGTGAAACTGCACAGCAGCGTACGCGGTCAGGATGTGTATGTGATCCAGCATACCGCCTCACCGGTACATCGCAACCTGATGGAACTGTTGATCCTGCTCCAGACCCTGCGCCTGGATTCCGCCGCCCGCGTCACTGCCGTCATCCCATATCTCGCCTATGGACGGTCTGACAAAAAAGACCAACCAAGGGTGCCGATCACTGCGCGCCTGGTCGCTGACATGATCCAGGTCGCCGGAGCCGACCGCTACATGACCCTGGACCCGCATTCCTTCCAGATCCAGGGATTTTTCTCCATCCCAGGCGATGTACTCAACGCACAGTACCTGCTGATCAAGCATGTCAACCAGACCCTGCGCGTCAATTTACAGGATCCGGTAGTGGTTACTGTTGACCTGGGCTATGCCAAGAAAGGGCGGAACTTTGCGGCCAGCATCGATGCCCCTATCGCTTTCATCGAAAAGCGCCGCGTGGCCAATGATGCCAAGGCCCAGGCATTGAGCATCATTGGGTCGGTCGAGAACCGCGATGTGATCCTGGTGGATGATGAGATCGACACGGGTGGTTCCATCGCTCAGGCTGTAAACCTGGTCAAGGAGAATGGCGCACGGCGGATCTATGTTGTTTTTGTACACCCCATCTTCTCGGCCAACGCAGCAGAAAGGCTGGCGGCTCTGCCGGTCACCGAGTACATCACCACTGACAGCGTTGCGCTAAGTGAAGAGAAAATTGCCTGCTTTGGCGGGCGGCTGACGATCCTGACGGTGGCCCCGCTCCTGGGGGAGGTCATCCGCCGCGCCCACGAAGGGCGCAGTGTTGGTCAGATGTTCAATGAATAAACAAACCTGTCTATTGGCTCATATCATCCATTTCCATTGAAAAGGAGAGAATTATGAAAGGCAATCCCAAGATCATCGAAACGCTCAATCACCTATTGACCGATGAATTGACGGCTGTGAACCAGTACATTGTGCACTCAGAGATGTGCGCAAACTGGGGCTATACTCGCCTGCACGAGGCTGACGAGAAGCGTGCCATTGACGAAATGAAACACGCCGAAAAACTCATCGCCCGGTTATTATTCCTGGAAGGTAAGCCGATCGTAAGCGAGCTGAATAAGATCCACATTGGGCAAAGTGTGGATGTACAGCACAAGAACGACCTCGATGCGGAAGCAGGTGCAATCAGTGCATATAACCAGGGCATCAAGCTGGCCGTGGAACTGGGCGACAATGGGACGCGCGAGTTGCTCGAGTCGATCCTGAAGGACGAAGAAGAGCATGTTGATTGGCTGGAGGCGCAGATCGATCAGATCACCCAGATCGGCATCCAGACCTATCTTTCCGAGCAGTTGCATTAAGATCTTATCGTTTGCAAAGCCGTGTATTCCATTTACATCATCCCCCTGGAGACGAGGTTAGTGTAACCCAGCTTCCAGTGGAGAGCATTTCCCTGTTGCGGAGTTTACCCTGCTCAGGCACGCTCGATGTATTAAAAAGGAGAGTAGATGCCACCGAAATTCAACAACATGAACGATCTCTTGGCATATTTGGATTCCATGGAACAGCGGGTGCAATCGCTGGAAAAGGAAAACCAGGACCTGCAAGGGCAAAAAGATTCACTGAACCGGTACATCCAGGAACTGGGGGGCGATGCCCAAAAACTGTTGCCCAAGACCGGCCTGCTCAGTCCCAGTTTCCTGCAGCGCGCCTTCACGGTGTGGGGGCATTACTTTGTAGCCCAGTTGATCATTAGCGTGCCGATCCTGTGCGTCTATTTCATTTTAATGTTCCTGGCGATCAAGCAAGGGATCAATTTCGTTCCAACTCCTTGAGAAATGCTTCCTGGTTGGTCCCATGCCCGAACTCCCTGAAGTGGAAACCCTGGCTCGTACCCTTGAACCGGAACTGGTGGGCAGACAGATCCTGGCTGCCCGCGTGCTCTGGCCGCGCACGGTAGCCTCCCCCACCCCGGAGCAATTTTGCAGGATAATTACAGGGCAGGAGATCATCGGGATCAGGCGCAGAGCGAAATATTTCATCTTGCTTCTGTCAGGTTCCAGCCTGGTGATCCACCTGCGGATGAGCGGCGACCTGCGAACCGCTGGAAGCGGGTATGAAATTGGCAAACACGACCGCCTGATCCTGAATCTTTCTGGGGGGAAAACCTTCATTTTTAACGATGCGCGCAAATTCGGCCGCGCCTGGCTGCTGGAGGATCCCGCCGCACTGTTTGCCACGCTGGGGCCGGAACCTCTCTCGGATGCATTTACCCCAGCTTGGCTCCATATTGCGCTGACCAGGCGTAGGAGACAGCTCAAACCTCTCCTGCTTGACCAGAATTTCATCGCCGGTCTCGGTAACATTTACACCGACGAATCATTGCATCTTGCAAGACTCCATCCACTGATGCCATCCAACCAGGTCAGCGCGGCACAGGCGCTTGCGCTCTGGGAGGCGATCCGCCTAACGCTGCAGGAAGGAATCCGCCGCAACGGCGCCAGTATTGACTGGGTCTACCGGGGCGGAGAGTTCCAGAATCATTTTCGCGTCTATGGTCGGACCGGCGAACTTTGCCCGGTGTGCGGGGCGGGGGTGGAGCGCATCGTCATCGGACAGCGCGGTACACATTATTGCCCCAAATGCCAGGAATATCCTGTACAATTGGAGAACAGGTGAAGCCATGGGAAATCTTTCGATCACAACAACCATCTTCCTGTTTGTTGTCTGCCTAAGCGGCGGGATCATCATTGGCGCGATGTTCAGCCGTGTCCAGAAAGTTCATCCAAAACAAGAAGAGGGCAAGGATCTCCCTGAATCCCCGCCGCCTGAAAAGAGCCTGGCACTCCCCGGCGAGATGGAACTGCTGCGTGCCTGGCAGGATAAGGATGGCCAAACCTGGTTGGAGATGGACGGGGAGCGGCTGGAGAGCAAGAAGGACCTCAACCCCGAGCAGAAGAAAAAAGTGCTCAAGATGGTAATGGACCTGCGCCCCTGGCTGGAAGTGCCTCCCTCACCTGCACCCGCGGCAGCACCACAACCGGCAGAGACCCCCATGCGAAGATCCCTTTATACACCTCAACCTGTTCGGACGGAGGTTAAACCTACCGTGGAATTGGAAAAACCAAAAGTCAATCTCAACAGCATTGTGGCTCAAATTGACGATGTCCTGCAGAAGAAGCTGGCCGGGACGAGCTATGAGACCCAAAAGGTCCACTTGCTGGAAGGTCCGGGTGGGGAAGTGATGGTACAGGTCGGTGCCCAGAAATTCGGCGGGATAGGTGATGTACCCAGTGCGGAGATCCAGGCACTCATCCGGCAGGCAGTGACAGAGTGGGAAAAAAGCTCACGATAAAGAAATCCGGGCGAACCTCAATTCGCCCGAATTTCTTTTACCAGGTAGAGTTCACCGCGCTGGAAGCCGCGCCTCAGGTAGTACAGGCGCGTCCCCACTGCCGCGATCACAGCCAGTTTCCGAAAGCTCTTCTCCCGGGCGATGCGCCCGGCTTCCAGCAGCAGTTTTGTTCCCAGACCGCCATGCTGGGCGGCACCAAGCTGTTCCTTCCCCACTTCGAGCGACTGGCCATAGACATGGACTTCACGAATAACAGCGGCTCCTTTCAGGTCTGAAAGGTTTGTCTGCGGCGCGTCCGCACCCGGGAGCGAAAGCCGCAGGAAGCCAGCAATCCGGTCTTCAGGGGTGACAAATGAGATGAAATGTTCCTCGGCACCATCCGGAAAATAGACCAGGTCATCGAGTTGCAGGGAGGCAATGTCGATCTTATCGCTACGCACCTCGCGGCAGCGGATGCATTGGCAACGCGTTCCACGCCGCTTTAGTTCTGCCTGGATATCCTGCCGCAGGCTGGTGCGCTTGTTCCCTTCCAATACATGCGTGGAAGGGATGTCACGGATGATGCGATTGACCCGGCAGTAACGTGGAATGGATAGCTTGATGTCGGCGATGAGATCGATCAATTCCTGTGTGGTGTAGGGACGGTATTCACCTCTCTTCCAAATCTCGTGGAGCGATGTGTTTTCGAGAAGTTGGGTGGGGTAGATCTTGAGCTCGTCCGGGCAGAGACCCTGCCAAAGGCGGGTGAAATCCTCACGGTCGGACTGAGGGGTTGCGCCCAGCAGGTTGGGCATCCAATGCAGCACGATCTTGAATCCACCACGGCGCAGCAGGGCTACTGCGCGATGCAGGGCAGCAACGGTGTGACCGCGGGCATTCCTCCGCAAGATCTCATCATCCAGGCTTTGTGCACCCACCTGTACCTTGGTGACACCCAGGGAGCGCAGCCAGGCCAGTTCCTGAGAGGTGATCTCATCGGGGCGGGTTTCGACCGACAAACCCACGTTCCGACAAGCGGCATTTTCATTGGCCAGGTGTAGTTCAGTGAGGGGGACATCTTCAGGGGTATCCACTGGCATGGAATTCATTGCCAGGAAACACTGCCGCACAAACCATGCCTGGTACTCTCGCGAGTAAGCCGAAAAGGTGCCGCCCAGAATGAGCAGTTCGATCTTGTCGGTGGGGTGTCCCACCGAAACTAGGGCTTCCAGCCGGGACCTGACCTGTGCAAATGGCGCAAAGTTATGTTCCACAGCACGCATTGCACCTGGTTCATCTGGAAGATAGGATTTGGGCATGCGCACATCGTCCGGGCAGAAAATGCAGGTCCCCGGGCAGGGAGCGGGTTTGGTCAGCACGGTCACGGTCGTCACGCCCGACAGGGTGCGCACTGGCTTCAGGCGGATGGTTGCCAGCAGGGACTCATCCGCCTCCCACTCCCCTTTCCCAACAAGGAGATGATAAGTAGCGACCAGTGCGGATTTATGCAGCGGGGCTTTATTCCACAAGTTGTCGCGCAGTGCAGTTTCCACTGGTTTTCCTGCGCGCACCTCTTCCAAGGCGCGCCGCGCCTGGATCATTTTTTCTGGGGGTAGGGAGCGAAGTTCGCTCCAGTTGTTTTTCTTGGTCACATCAAGGCCATTGAACACGGATATAATAAAAAGGTGAACGAAAGAACAGAATTGCACCTCGTTGGCTTGAACCGACAATTCTACCAGACCTTTGGAAGGGAATTCTCTTCCACCCGGCAGCGTCTCCAACCGGGTGTCCTGCGCATCCTGGATACGCTCACGGGCGAGGAATCCATCCTGGATATTGGCTGTGGCAACGGTGGGCTGGGATACGAACTGAAGCGACGCGGGCATCGCGGCTCCTATCTTGGTATGGATTTCAGCCTGGCAATGTTGGAAGAAGCCCGAACCAGCCGCCCTGATGACCAGTCCGTATTCATCCAAGCAGACCTTTCCAGTCCGGATTGGGACCAGCGGGTGAGTGTTACGACGGCAGAACCCTTTGACTTGGTGGTGGCTTTTGCTGTGCTGCACCACATCCCGGGTGTGTTGCGCAGGACAGCTATCCTGAGAAAAGTACATGCCCTTCTGCGTCCAGGCGGTCTGTTCATCCACTCTGAATGGCAGTTCCTGAACAGCGAGAAATGGAAAAAACGCGTCCAGGACTGGCGGGAAGTGAACCTGACGTTGGATGATTTAGATGAAGGGGATACCCTTCTGGACTGGCGAGGCGGTGGGCGCGGGTTACGCTATGTTCATACTTTTAGTGAAAAAGAGCTATCATGGCTTGCGGAAGAAAGCGCTTTCCAAGTCAAGCGCACATTTCTATCAGATGGAGAAAACGGAAAGCTGGGCTTGTACCAGGTTTGGGAGGCGCAATGAAAACCAAGGAAGAGATCGTCACCAACTGGCTGCCACGCTATACCGGCACCACGCTGGATGCTTTCGGTGAGCACATCCTGTTGACCAACTTTGACAGTTACTTGCGTACCTTTGCGGCCTGGCATACCGTCCCCATCTCGGGCGAGGGCAAGCCCATGCCCACTGCCACCGCTGACGGAATCACGATGATCAATTTTGGGATGGGGAGTGCCAACGCCGCCACGGTCATGGATCTGCTATCAGCCATCTGCCCGAAGGCTGTTCTGTTCCTGGGGAAATGCGGCGGTTTAAAAAAATTGCTTAACCTGGGCGACTTGATCCTGCCGATTGCAGCGATCCGCGGCGAGGGGACATCGAACGATTACTTTCCCCCAGAGGTGCCGGCACTGCCGGCTTTCAATCTTCAGAAAGCAGTCTCAACCACCATCCGCAACTTCGGACATGATTACTGGACCGGGACGGTCTACTCCACCAATCGCCGCGTTTGGGAACATGACGAGGAGTTCAAGGCTTACCTGCGCCGCATCCGTGCCATGGCTGTGGACATGGAAACAGCAACGCTCTTCATCACCGGCTTCTATAATAAGATTCCTGCTGGAGCACTGTTGCTCGTATCAGATCAGCCTATGGTCCCGGAAGGCGTCAAGACGATCGAATCGGATCGCCTGGTGACACAGGAATTTGCCGACCTGCACCTGCGGGTTGGGATCGAAGCACTCAAGGAAATTATCAACGACGGTCTGACGGTCAAACATCTACGATTCTAGGAATTTCAATATTCGACTTGTGGAGGATACATGTTCATTGCGATCACGCGTGCGGTTAGCCGTTCCATACTCAACTGTGAATTGACCCATCTGGAGCGCATCCCGATCGACCTGGAGAATGCACGCCGTCAGCATGCTGCCTACGAGGCAGCCTTGCGATCCCTCGATGTGCAAGTGCATCATCTTCCCGAGGAGCCGGATCTGCCTGATTCGGTCTTTGTGGAAGATACCGCCATCGTGCTGGATGAGTGTGCTGTGCTGACCTGCCCGGGCGCAGACTCGCGGAAACCGGAAGTGGATTCCATTGCCCAGGCACTGGAACCTTTCCGAAAACTGTACCGGGTCATTGCCCCTGGTATGGTGGATGGCGGCGATGTGTTGGTTGTGGGCAAACAAATATTCGTCGGGCTAACGACGCGCTCAAATCGATCTGCCATCGATCAAATGCAGGCGTTCTTGGGAGCATACGGCTATACCGTGCTCGGCGTTCCGGTCAGCGGTTGTCTGCACCTGAAGTCGGCGGTCACACAGGCAGTGGGGAATAGCCTGCTGATCAACCCGGCCTGGGTGGACAAGGATCGCTTCCCGGGGATGGATTTCATCGATGTTGACCCTGGAGAACCTTCGGCAGCAAATATCCTCATCTTTGGAGAACATCAGATGTATCAGCCAGCCTATCCAAAAACGCTCCAGCGGCTCGAAGCCGCGGGTCTACACCCCGTGGTGGTGGATGCCTCCGAGTTGGCCAAGGCCGAAGGCGCACTGACCTGCTGTTCGCTGATCTTTCGCGTTCCTTCGCCTGCAGCCAGCTTGAATTAGCAGCGAATAACAAAGGATCGATCCAGTGTTGAACGTGAAGGTCGGCAGCATCCAGTATCCGGAACGCTACGTGGTTCGCCGCATGGTGATGATGGCTGAAGGCGAACTGCAAGCTGAATTCCCTGGCCTGGAGGTGGAAATCGAGGAATTAAGTGACCCGGGGAAGATCGGTAAATATGCCTTCGTGCTGGTGCTGCCCACCCTGGTGATCGCCGAGAAAGTGGTCTGCAGTGGGCGCTTCCCCGAGAAGGATGAAGTGCGGGAATGGCTGCGACAGGCTGCCATGGGCGGACTGCAAGAAGGTACATAAGGAGGTAAATGCTGATCGATTGATTAAAAGAGGGATACCATACCATCAAACAATCGAACCATCCGCCTCCCGAGTACGACAACGCTGGTGCTTGTCATCAGCCTGGCGTGCTCTTTCATCGGAGATGACAAGCGCATCCCCGAAGAGTCCACTCCACAGATGCCAACTCTGGCAATACCTGACCGGAGGGAGTATTCATCGGAGGAGATCATCACCTTCGATACCTGCCTCAACTCGTGCAGCCAGGATGTGTCCATGACCATGATCAGCAGCTTGGTACATTACGAAGTTCTCAGCGACTGGAGTGGTGCCTCTGCAGGCGGTATCGCCAGGCGCCATACTCTGCTGAATTTTTTTGACCCACACCTTTATTGAACTAATGAAGTAACACCTGTCTGGTCATTCCTCTCCATCTGCTCTACTACTTCCCGTTCCACCTTGCTCTGAACTTCTACCCATAAACATCCTTTACCTTTCCTTATGACGTCCTCACCCTCCCACCAGGCTACCTCGCTGCTGGTGCCGGGGAGCATGTCTGGCTATCAAGATTCTCTATATCCAGCCATCCAACAATGAAAAGTAGATCGTGATGATATACACCTTCTGCCTGCAGGCAAGGGTGCCTATACTAAAGCCAGTCCTTAATTAAGCCGCTTTTGGAACATCTGCCCCAAATTGATGGATCCTACCATGCTTGTACTCGCCGAAGAACAGGCTACCCTGTGCCGGGTGTTCGGTAACCCGCGCCGGCTGCTGATCCTGTGGATTTTGATGAAGGAAGAATTACCGGTGCATGTGATCGCTGCCCAGGCGGGGAGTACCCTGCAGAACGTCTCGCAGCACTTGAAGCTGCTCAAGAGGTATGGAATTGTCACGACACGCCGGGATGGGCAGGCAATTTACTACCAGATCGCTGACCAGGACCTTTTCAAGCACTGCCCAGCACTATTGAAGGCTTCAGCCCAGTACGATCATCAAACTGTATCAAATTCAGACAAGGAGAAATTCAAATGACTATTGATCTAACCACCATCCAAGCCGCCAAAGTTGTTGATGCGCGTGCCATGTCCTGTCCTGGCCCTCTTCTTGAGGCCAAGAAGAGCATCGCCACTGTGAAGGTGGGCGAAGTGCTTGAGATCTGGTCCGGCGACGCCAATACCAAGAACGATATGCCCCGCTGGTGCGAGAAGGTCGGGCACGAATTCCTGGGTGTTCTTCCAGGTGAAGGATACGACCGGCTGTTCATCCGCCGTACGAAATAGATCTCGGCAGAGCCTGGACTGCCTGATCAATCAGGCAGTCCAATTCTTGACAAGAGGAAGAATACATGACCTCGAATGAAAAAGCTAGACAACCTAAGATACTGATCTTGGCGACACTGGCGGGCGGCTATGCAGGGGCTGATTCAACCGGGCAGGTTCACATGGAATACCCGCCAAATACATATATCCTGCCGGTTATGTGCCCGGTCATGTTCCCGCCCGATTTTTTCGTCCGCGCTTTCGAACGCGGCATTGACGGCATCATCGTCATGTACAGCGGCACCGACAGCCCCTACCGCGTGGAAGCGGACGGCACGGCTATGCTCATTAACAAAACATATACCTTGATGAAGGAACGCGGCATTGATATCCGCCGTCTCCGTTTGGCTGCCATCTGCACGGTATGTGTCAAGCCTTTCCTTAAGGAGGTCAACTTGATGACAGACCTGCTTAAAGGGATTGGCTTCGTCCGGGATGAGATGACAGCCCCGGTGCATGCATAGGCAGGAGGAGAACAGCCTTGGAAAACTTGTGCGTAGATACCATTGTGGTTGGGGGGGGGATCGCCGGAATGCAAGCTGCTCTCGACATGGCAGACCAGGGCTTCCGGGTTGCGCTGGTGGAACGTGCCCCCAGCATTGGCGGGAAGATGATCACCCTGAGCAAGGTCTTTCCGACCCTGGACTGCTGTTCCTGCATCACCACCCCAAAGATGTCTGCGGTGGCGCACCACCCGAATATCCAGTTGTTGACGTACTGTGATATCCAGGGCATCCAGGAAAAGGACGGCGGGTACTGTGTCAAGGTGGTGCAGAAACCGCGGTATGTTGATGCACGCAAGTGCACCGGATGTCGGGAATGCGAATATGCCTGCCCAGTCACTGTCCCCAGCCCGTTCGACCGCGGCTTGGGTTCTTACCGTGCCATCCGCGTGCCCTTCTCCACAGCCGTGCCGCAGATTGCGGTGCTCGATATGGATACCTGCTTTCTGTGTGGGAAGTGTGAGAAGGTCTGCGCGGCGGGTGCGGTCGATTTCACCCAGCAGCCTGAACTTTTCGAGATCCAGGCTGCCACGGTCATCGCCGCGACCGGTTTTGAACTCACTCCGCGGCAGGCGAAAAAAGAATATGGGAGTGGAAAACTCCAGAACGTGATCGATCCGCTGATGATGGAGCGATTCCTGGCGCCGACCGGGCCTTACGGGCGTGTCCTGCGCCCTGGTGATGGCAAGGAACCAACATCCATCGCTTATGTGCAATGCGCCGGCTCTCGCGATGAGACGCTGGGAGTGGAATACTGCTCGCGGGTGTGCTGCATGTATGCTATCAAGCAAGCCATGCTCATATCTGGCGCGCTGCCACTGGCAGAAATCACCATCTATTACATGGACATCCGCACCTTTGGCAAGGGTTATGAACAGTTCTATCAGAACGCGCAGGCGATGGGCGTGGAATTCGTGCGCGGCAAGGTGGCAGCGATCCGCGAGGACAAAGAGCAGAACCCGGTTGTTAAAGTTGAATTGACCGAGGAAGGGCGCAGCGTGGAACGTACTTTTGATCTGGTGGTCCTATCCCTGGGTATGCTGCCGACCCCGGATGCGGGTAAGGTCTTGGGGTTGCCGGTGGGAAGCGACAAGTTCATTGCCATCCCGTCTCCCAACGCCAATCCGGCGGCAGTTGCATTGCCTGGCATCTTCGTGACCGGGGCGGCGGGCGGGCCGATGGACATCGTTGACAGCATCGTCACTGCCGGCTCTGCCGCATCTGCCGCCTCAGCTTACCTGCGCGCATGCCAGAAGGAGATCGTCCATGCCTGAACAGAAGAAGTCCCCTGAGAAGCTCCCGGCTGCCGAGGAAGTGCGCGTTGGTGTTTACACCTGTCACTGCGGGGGAAATATTAGCCACGTGGTGCAGTGCGAGAGGGTGGCAAAGATCATGGGCAAAATGCCAGATGTGATTATCTCGCGCACCGATCCATCCTTCTGCTCGGATGCCGGGCAGGCGATCATAGAAAAGGATATCAAGGAGCTGGGTGTCAACCGGGTTGTTATCGGTGCGTGTGCTCCATCTCTGCACGAACAGACCTTCCGGAACGCGGTGACGCGTGCCGGCTTGAACCCGTACCTGTACCATCATGTTGGGCTGCGTGAACAGGATTCCTGGGTGCATGACAGCGACCCAGAAGGCGCCACGGAAAAAGCCGTGCACCTGATGGCTGCTGGTATTGCCAAGGCACGCCTGCTCACCCCACTCGATCCGATCCGACTCGGAGCGGAGAAACACGCCCTGATTATCGGTGGAGGTGTGGCTGGTTTACGTTGTGCGCTGGATATTGCCAAACAGGGGATGCAGGTGACGTTGATCGAGAAGAGTCCTTTCCTGGGCGGGCGCATGGCGCAGTTGGAGTCTGTTTTTCCCACTGATGAGAAGCCGCGCGATCTGTTGCATAACCTGATCGAACAGGTGACTGCACAGGCCAATATCACCATCATGACCTATGCAGAGATTAATTCGGTCTCTGGGTATGTCGGCAACTTTAATATTTGCGTGACCCAACATGCCCGCGGGATGGACCCGGAGATGGCAGAAGTGCTTCTGGCGACCTGCAAGCAGGAAGTACCGGATGAATATAACTACGGAATGAAGCTGCGCAAGGTGATCCATCGCCCATACTTGGGCTGTTTCCCTGCAACCGCTGCAGTGGATTGGGAGCATTATGATGGTCAGCCGATCCAGGTGGATGGGCGTACGATCATCCTTGAGGACAAGACCCAGGTGCACGAGTTGACCGTTGGTGCGATCGTACTGGCAACTGGTTTTGACCCCTATGAACCGCGCCAGGGTGAGTACGGTTACGGAGAGATCCGCGAAGTGGTGACCCTACCCCAGTTGATTCGCATCCTGTCACAAATACCTGATGGTCAGCCTTTGACCTGGAACGGGCACCCGGTGCGGGATGCGGCGCTGATCCATTGTGTTGGCAGCCGAGAGATCGACGGCGTCCACGAGCCGCAAGCGGACGGACTGGTCAACAATTACTGCTCGCGTGTTTGTTGTACAGCCTCCCTTCATACAGCCTCCATCTTGCGTAAGCGCTTTCCCACCATTAATCTGTATGAACTCTACCAGGATATCCGCGCCTATGGCCGCGGGCACGAAGATATCTACATGCAAGCCCGCAAAGATATGGTGCGTTTCATCCGCTATCGCGGAAATGAACAACCAGTGGTGGAAATTGCCCCGGCAGGCGACTCCCGCCCGGTCCTGGTGCGGGTCAAGGATACCCTGACCTATGGTCAGGAATTGGAAGTCCCGGTGGACCTGGTCATACTGGCGGTGGGGATGATACCCCGCCAGATCGATGACTTGGTGAACAAGTTAAAGATTGCGCGCGGCGCTGACCGTTTCCTACTGGAAGCACACCCCAAGCTGCGTCCGGTTGAAATGGCAATGCGCGGTATCGTCCTGGCAGGAACAGCACAGGGCCCGATGAACATCCATGAGAGTCTTTCCGCGGCATCCGCTGCGGCAGCCAAGGTGGCCGCGCTGCTTGCCCTGGGGAAGGTGGAATTGGCGCCCTTTGTCGCCCGTGTGGACGAAAGTAAATGCAATGGCAGTGGAGCTTGTGTACAGGCGTGCCCAGAGGAAGGTGCGATTGCACTGAAGACTTTCATGGAAAATGGGAGCGAAGTGCAGCGCGCTGTGGTGATCCAGGCACTTTGCACAGGATGTGGTGCGTGCGTGGGTGCCTGCCCTCAACGGGCCATCGATGTGCAATCTTGGACTCTGGCGCAGTATGAAGCCATGGTGGATGCCATCGCAATGGACATCCCGGTATTTGCGGAGGTATTTAAATGAGCGACGAAAAAACGTTTCCCCCTTCGCGCGGCGAAATGCTCAAGGAACTGCGCGAGAAACATTCTGGCAGTGTGAAACGCGCCCAAGCGCTCTTTAAAGAACAGAAACAATTTCAGCAATCCATCTGCCAGTTCATCCGGGAAACACCCCATACGGTTCCGGAGATTGCCAGGGAGATCGGTAAACCCGCCCACGAAGTGCTGTGGTTCTTGGCATCATTGAAGAAATATGGCATCGTTGTCGAAGCGGGGATGTGCGGTGATTACCCGCTGTATAAGCGGGCGAAGGAGGTTCCGGCATGACCAGGCGTGTGGATCCCAAACTGGTCCATGAATTGAAGGAATTTGGTGCTGTGGGGTTGGAAAAATGCATCCAGTGCGGCAACTGTACTGCCATCTGTTCTCTCTCGAAAGAGGATGACCGCTTTCCGCGTGCCATGATTCGGATGGCACAATTGGGGATGAAAGACGAACTGCTTGGAAGCCAGGAAATCTGGTTGTGCTACAACTGCGGGGATTGCTCCGAAACTTGCCCGCAAGGTGCTGAGCCGGCCAACCTGATGGCCGCGGCGCGTTGTTATGCCATCACCAACTATGCTCCCTTGAAGATCGGCAACCTGTTCTGTAAGAATCCGTTGGTGGGTGGTCTCATTGCCACCCTGATGGTGATCTTCTTCAGTTTATTCATGTACGGGGAAAGCCAGACCATGGCGACAGAACAATTGCAGCTGTTCGGCTTTATTCCCTATGAATTGATCCATACGATCGGCCTGGCGGCTATGATCCTGATCGGGCTGGTCAGTGTGGCGACAATTTTCACCATGATGTACCGGATTGCCCGCGTGAACAACCTGTCGTTCAAGCACTTCTTCACTGGTGGGAGCATGAACTGGGTGAAAGCTTTCTGGAATGCCGTCGTGGTACAGGCACTTTGGCAAAAACGGTACCGCGAAGAGTGCGAGTCAGTGGAGAACAGGAAAGTTTGGTATCTCAGTAAATGGTTCGTGCATGCAGCCACCATGTGGGGCTTCCTTGGGTTGCTGTTCGCAACGGCGCTGAACTACCTACTGGATATCATCGGGTTGAAAACCACCGGTACATTCGTTCCACTCTGGTATCCAACCCGCTTTATCGGTACCTTTTCCGGGCTGCTCTTCATTTACGGGGTCTCAATCCTGCTGGTCAAACGCTGGAAGGCGGTGGATAAGGCTCATAGTTTCTCTCGCCCCTCAGACTATATCTTCCTGGCCCTGCTCTGGCTGAGCGGTATAACCGGTTTTATTATCGAAATCGCCCTGTACCTGCCGGGGGCACCCATGTGGGGCTACTGGACATTCATATTCCATGTCGCAGTATCGATCACTCTGTTGCTCTTGCTGCCCTTCACCAAGTTTGCCCATGCCATCTACCGTATTGTGGCGTTATATATCCATGCCCTTAGACCGGAGGCATCACAGGAAGCGGTTCCTGCCAGTGCGGACTGATGTATCTATTTGGGATCGACCGCCGGGAAAAGCCGGTGGATAAAAAAAACCAAAAGGAGAAATAAAATGACTGAAAAGATGGCTGTAGTATGCAATGGCGACACCCCGGCGAACATCATGCCAACACTGATCTTCGCCTCCTCGGGGCTTTCTCTGGACTATGAAGTGCACATCTTCATCTGCCCGGCGGGAGCCCGCTGGATGCTGAAGGGCGAACTGGAGAAACTGGGAACGCCCAAGGGGATGCCGAATCCACTCAAACTGTTCAATGATATCCTTGACCTCGGCGGCGAGATCGTCTTCTGCGAACTGGCGCTGGAGAACAAGGACATCAAGCCGGAAGATCTGCGCGACCCGCGCATCAAGATCAAGAAGGCTCCGCCGTACCTGATGGATGTTGAAGGCGCCTGCCAGACCTACGTGTTCTAAGCTAGTGTAGAAAGAAAATGGGCTTCCACGCATTGTGGAAGCCCATTTTCTTTGAGCACCGCATCAGTCCTTATCCCGAGGCGCATCCACTTCTGGTAGATGCAGCAAGTCTGCGTTCTCCGGGGTATGGACAAAACTCCAGAAGGCATCGCGCGTACGGCTGGATTCACCCAATCGCTTGCGCACCATGTAGATGGTTCGCTCCAGAACAAGACCTTCGACCGGTATGTCCACCACGTTCCCTCGTTCCAACGGATAGGCAGCGGCCAGGGTGGAGACGAACCCGATTCCATAGCCGGATGCCACAGTACGAACAATCGCCTCGGCATTTCCCAGTTCCATGAAGATGTTGAGATCGTCCAGGCTGATGTCGTGCTTAGCCAGCTCTTCAAGCACCACCCGGCGGGTTCCCGAGGTTGGCTCGCGCATGAGCAGCGGCTCCTCCAAAAGTTCGGATGGCTCGATCGAGGGACGCATGGCCCAGCGATGGTTCCTTGGAACGATCAGTGAAATTCGATCATGGAAAAATTTCTGCGACTCCATATCATGTTCGTCGACTTCCCGGCTGACAACACCGATTTGCGCCTTGCCTTCCAGTAGATTGAGAGTCACCTGTTCAGATGCGCAGGCGGGGATGCGCACCTGGATGCCGGGGTAGCGCTGCCTGAACCTGGCTGCCAGTTGTGGCAGGACATACTTGCCGGCAGTCGTACTGCAAGCGATCTGCAGGTCACCTACTACATCCTCGTTGAGCGAAGACATCATCTCCTGCACGTTATTCATATCATGCAGCAGGCGGCGTGCCCAAGGCAGCAGTACCTTTCCAGCTTCGGTCAACTGCAAGCCGGTATTGGTGCGGATGAATAATATGGTACGCATTTCCTGTTCCAGGGTCTTGATATGATGACTGACTGCTGGCTGGCTCATGTGCAACTGTTTGGCAGTCTCGGAGAAGTTTAATGTTTCTGCCGCGCGTAGGAATGTGGTGATCTTATTGATATCGATCATGAGAATCTCCTGATTCTGCCCAAGGGTGCAGGATTAACTTTAGATTTACTCTTGCCGCGCCTCCGAATTTATGCTCTTCTCCGGCACGTGCCTGTCGGAAGTGGCTGCGCAGGCGCGACCAGCGCAGGGATTCAAGGGCGAGGCGCCAGCTGGTATTGATGAAGGCGGCATACTGGTCGAGCAGCCCCCGCATCTGGAACTCACGCCCGCCTTCTCCCGGATGGAGTGGGGGTAGGAATACGGTGTGGTGCAAATATGTGTACTGCGACACGACTACGGCACCAGCGTTGAGCACCAGTTCGGCGAAGCCGGGACGCAGGAGGCATACACGCCAGGCAAGGAGTACGGGGATACCCTGTGCATCATATTCATTATCACTGACGAACTGGATGATCCTGCCTTGGGCGAGCAGGTTCTGCCCTTCCAGGGCGATGCCGGCAATCCTGGCAACCTTATCAGGCTGGAGGGGATGTGCCGCTCCGAGCCTCTTGCCGCCTGCAGTCTTCTGACTGATGGTCGGGATATGGGTGCCGTCCAGCCGGGAAGGCAGGGCGGCGATTGCCAGGCGGTTGATGGTGGTGTGGTAGGTGAGAATGATCACGCCGCGGCCCGCCTGACGCGCCGCTTCCGGAAGGTAGATGGCGATGTAGGGTTTGATCACGCTGCCGTCCAACTTCGTGAGCACCTAAGCCCCTAGGCCGCCGCCGATGGCGCTGAGGATGAGCAGGCGCAGGAACAGGTCCTTGCGAATGTTGCCGAATTTAAGATGGGACAGCCCGGAAATACCCGTGGTGACCACCTCGGCGGCATGCACGCTGGCACTGCCGACTGCAGGCGGGATGCCCAGGGAAAGCAGAAAGGTGTTACAACGGACCCCATAGCCCATCGCCAAGCTGCCATCGATCAACTGGGCGAGAAAACCCACCCCGATGTAAAAAATGATTATCCAGTCCATGGTACTCCATTTTTTATCGAAACCAGATGCAGGCATGAAAACCGATGCTGCTGGCGTGATTCCTCAAGATATCCTCGTCTTTTGTGAGAATATCCATCAGATCCGGCTGTAATATTCTTGGAACAATAGGAAGACTGATCTCTATCTGTCCAATGACAGGAAGTATACCGCCTCGAGCGGGAATCGCTGGCGGGCACAGGGGGGCAGTTTCTCATGGAATTCGATCCACAAGTCAACGAACCGGGTCAGGTCAAGCAATACGATCCGGTTCGATGAGAACGGGGTGGCAAACTGCCTGGCCGCTTCGCTGATTCCCCCAGAAGACAGGCACAGGACGATATTTTCTGGACGGGTGGCTGTCATCAATGCCTGCACGTCTTCCGCGGACACTGCCAGGCTGGAATGATGGATATGGATCATCAGGTGCTGTTGTTCTACTCCCAGCGGATCAGGAATGGCGACCAGGTCGATCAGGCCGCGCTGCTTGCCCGGCGGGGCAACCCACTCCA
This sequence comes from Anaerolineales bacterium, assembly GCA_041753035.1. GTDB lineage: Bacteria > Chloroflexota > Anaerolineae > Anaerolineales > Villigracilaceae > UBA877. Next base: position 39,639 of record JBGSVI010000007.1, read on the forward strand.
GGTGATAGCCCATTGCCAGGAGCATGTCGCGCACCAGCAGGCGGAATTCGTGCCGCGGCAGACCCTGGATGTAGCGTTGGATCTGCTGCCAGGCATCTTCACGGGCATGCTCAAGTGCCAGTTGGTACGCTGGCAGGGCTTCCCGGTGATTATCCAGGATCTTTTGGGATTCAAGATAAAAATCGGCGGCGTGTCTGAAATCCTTGCAGGCCAGTTGACCTTCCTCGGTGAGCAGCCAGCGGCTTTCCTCCCTTGCCAGCCAGCCGGCTTTTTCCAGGGCGGTCATGGCTGCCCGTGTCTCGATCTCGAATCTTGGGAAACCGGATGTTCCTGGGGCGGGGATGGTTTCTTCCACGCTTAGGTGGGCGGAGCGGGCAATTGAGTCCATGATCTCCCCCGTGGTGGCCCCTTCAGGCTTCTGCCACAGAAAAAGCACCATGATCCTCAGGAATTCACCGATCCGCCACGCATTGCTTTCAACCATTCTTGGAAACTCCAGAGACTCTCTTAAAAATATCTCCTCTTGATTATACATTTATCCAGGCAATTGTGGGATTGTTCCAGCAGATCGCAGATCAGCCCCACGATCCGTATCCGGTCGGCTTTTTTCCACCAGGTTTACCATCAATTTCAAATTGACTATTTCATTTTATCCAATTCGTTCTATAATGTATAAAAATATCCAGGAGGCGATGATGTCTGAAATGACTATGTTGGACGGATCTCCCCAGCTGCGTAAATCCACCCCGTGGAAAGTGATCATCCCTGTTGTGCTCGTAGTCTTGATGTGTTGCGTGTGTGCTTTTTCCACCGGTATCCTGATGTACCTGGGAGTGGAGGGCATCGGCCCATTGAAATCGCTGGCAGATTCACCCGTCTTTTCTGTCTCATCAAGTGTGGTGGGCGAGTGGGACCTGTATTATTCATGGGATTGTGATTCTTACAATGGCCCGGCAACGGTCCAGTTCTCTGGCAATGGTACCTATTCATCCCACGAGGATTATGGAACCGGGACCGGGACATGGACTGTCAAAGGGAAAACCATTGAGTTCGCCTATGACAGCTATCCCTATGCACACTACACGGGCACGCTTAATGGAGCTGGAAGCCATGCCGAAGGCACCATGAACACGCAGGATGGTTCCAGCGGGTGTTGGTATGCAGATAAAAAATAAAATTCTGGCAGCCGGTTGGCAGAATTGACAGCGCACTTCGTAAAAAAAAAGTATAATACTCAAAACTAATAAATGGAGGCCTTAATGAACGAAGCACCAGTATTAATCCCCGAACCACGCAAGCCCACCCAATGGAAGGTGATCATCCCGATCGCCATTGTCGTTGTCCTGTGTTGCATCTGCCTGGTTGTGGCTGGCGTGCTCGCCTACCTGGGCACCCAGGGCAGCGGTCCTCTTGCCATGCTGGCAACGGCGACGCCCACGCGCACCCCTACACGTACGCCCACCCCGACCCTTGAACTCAGCATAGCGGGCGATTGGGATATTTATTATGATTGGGATTGCGATGGCGATTACCAGGGCCCGGTATTCATCAGTTACTTTGAGGATAATACTTTTGCCCTCACTGAGGATACCGAGACTTCCTATGGAACCTGGTACATGGTCGGAACATCAGTGGACTTTATGTTCGATGAGTATCCGAACGCGCACTACGTAGGCATCATGGATCCCTCCTACACGTACATGGACGGCACCATGACCACGTCGGACGATTCCAGCGGCTGCTGGTATGGGATGATCAAATAGGTGAAATATTTCTTTTCACCAGGATGATCATGACGGGGCGACGCGAGAGGAAACCCGCGTCGCCCCGCTGATTGTCTGATAATATCCATACGACAGGGGCAGGTGTATGTGGCTTGGTCATCGTTCTTGGCGGGATTGATCATAATACTCTACACCTGGATGGACTAAAGACCTGTATTTTATATGGGAAGGAAGGAGACAAAAATGAACGCAGCGTCATTAATTCCTCAGCCACGAAAACCCACTCCATGGAAGGTCATCATCCCTGTTGCGATTGTCGTAGTGTTATGCTGTATCTGCCTCGTGGTGGTGGGCGTCTTGGCGTACCTGGGCACCCAGGGCAGCGGCCCTCTTTCCATGCTGGCAACCGCAACCCATACCAGTACCTCCACCCCCACGCTCACCCCCACTGCCACCCCCACTGCCACCCGCACCTTCACCCCGACCGTTGAACTCACCATCGTGGGCGATTGGGATATTTATTATGACTGGGATTGCGATGGTGATTACAAGGGACCGGTATTTATTACATTCTTACCCAACAATACCTACATGCTTTCCGAGAATTCTGATACTGCCTATGGAACCTGGTGGATGGTTGGAAGATCCATTGACTTCATGTTCGACGAGTCCCCGAATGCGCACTACACCGGCACAATGGACTCCTCCTACACATATATGGACGGAACCATGAGCACCACTGATGGCTCAGATGGCTGTTGGTACGGGATGATCAAGTAAAACCCTTCCTTCTCGTTCATGCCAATGAACGCTCCCTGGGCGACGCGGTCTTTATCTCGCGTCGCCCCTCTGGTTATATCATGAAGTTATCCAGAATAATTCCTGTACAGCCTCATTTCCTTATCCCCCGGGGAATATCATGACACGACAGATCCTAGTGACCATCATTCTGTTCAGCCTGCGCGAGGAGAGCCTTCATGTGCTGTTGCCCGCCTCCGCAGGGACTGCCGGGCTGCCGACGACAGCGCTGCAACCTGCCGAATCACTGGAACAGGCTGCCAACCGCCTGATTGCCGGGCTGATCGATCCCCGCGCATCGCACCTGGAGCAGCTTTACACCTACGGCGAGGCTGGGGAAGATTTACGCGTCGCCTATTTTGCACTGGTACCCGGTGAAGCGAGGCTGACATCTGGGTGCGAGGTACGCTGGGCACTGCTTGCCAATGGGATGGGATTGGGGGCAGGGGAGTCGGATATCCTGGCTTATGCCCAGCGCCGTCTGCGCTTCAAGCTGGTATCCAGCGCGCTTGGTTCTCATCTCCTGCCGGGTGAATTCACTCTCTCGGAATTGCAGCATGCCTATGAGCTTATCCTGGGAGAAGTGCTGGACAAGCGGAATTTCCGCAGGCGCATGCTCCAGTCCGGGATGATCGAGGGGACTGCACACCAGCGCGCCGGTGATGGGCGCCCTGCGCGCCTGTATCGTTACCGTGCTGAAGAGGTGGCGGAGGTCAAAACCAGGCGGCTGTTCCCCTGAGCCGTGGCAGCCGAGGATGCAGGCGTTATGGTAAACTACTGCATCAATCAACTCGATTGGAGGATTTATGAACAAGATCAAGCAGGTCCTGAAGGCCAAGGGAGATCGGGTCTGGAAAGTGCAGCAAGGGACCACGGTACTGGATGCTCTAAAGTTGATGGCGGAAAAAAAAATCAGTTCGGTCATCGTCATGGATGGCAGTAAATTGGCTGGCATTTTCACCGAAAGGGATTTCGCCTGGAAGGTGGGTCTGAAAGAGATCCAACCCGGCACGATCACGGTGGAAGAAGTGATGTCCAGGGATCTGGTCACGATTGATCCGGATGATTCGGTAGCCGAGTGTATGGAAACCATGACCGAGAAACGCATCCGCCACCTGCCGGTGGTAGACAATGGCCACCTGGTTGGTATCGTCTCCATCGGCGATATCGTGAAGGATATGATCGAAGAACTGCAGTTCATGGTCAAGCAGCTTGAAAATTATATCCAGGGCTTCCGCTAGATCTGCTCTTTCCGATTTCTCTATTCCTGTTGAAAAAGTTCTTCATGGCACATTCACCTTCCACTCAAACCTTTTATTTGAAGCGGCGCGGATATCTTGTTGTGCAAAGCCTCATCTTTCTGGTCTTCGGTGCTTCATGCATCTATCAATCCGTCTTGCGCTACCGCACAGAAGGACAGGCGATCCTCAATTCCTGGTGGTTCTTTGCCATCATCAGCCTGGGATTCCTCTACCTGACCGTGGAGGCATTCTACAAGGTATTTTTTACCCGCCTGGTGTTCACCCCGGACGAGATCGTCCAGGTGGATTTTCCACGGGCAAAACACACTCCCTGGAGCGATATTGAGCGTGTTGGCGAGATCCAGTTCAAGGACAAGAAGATCGATTTTGGGATCACCGTCAAGGACAGCGCACTGGAGAAAGATGGCCTTCTGGCATTGCCTTTTATCTCCCTGACCCCCTACTTTAGCAGTTGGAACGAGAGCCCCATCAAGCAATGGCTGAAAGAGCATAAACCGCAGTTGGTAAAAGGATAGCATGGAAATAAGACCAGCAGCGAAGAAACTCCCCCGCAACGTCTGGGTGGTCACGGCGACCTCCTTTCTCACCGATATCTCCTCGGAGATGGTGGTCTATCTTGTCCCGCTCTTCCTGGCAAACGTGCTGGGTGCTAAAACGGCCATCGTCGGGCTGATCGAAGGTATTGCCGAGACGACCGCCAGCCTGATGAAACTCTACTCCGGGTGGCTTTCGGATAAACTCGGCAAGCGCAAATGGCTGACGGTGCTGGGCTATGGCCTGTCAACGGTTGCCAAGCCCTTCCTGTATTTTGCCAATGCCTGGGGCTGGGTGCTGGGCGTTCGCTTTGCCGACCGGGTGGGCAAGGGCATCCGCACGGCACCGCGCGATGCCCTGATCGCTGCCTCGGTTGACGAAAAGCAGCGCGGCCGGGCATTTGGGCTGCACCGCGCCGGTGATACCGCCGGAGCCTTCCTGGGGCTGGCGATCTCAGCCGCCATCATCTACGCCACCCAGCAAGCCAACAGCCTGCTCAAACGGGAAACCTTCCAGATCATCATCCTGGTCAGCATCATCCCTGCAGTGCTGGCAGTGCTGGTTCTGGCGTTTGGCGCCAGGGATGTTGTACTCGCCAGGAAGGGGGCGGTACCATCCTTCCGCCTGGCAGGTTTGGACAGGCGTTTCAAGATGTTCCTGGTAACGGTGGTTTTGTTCGCTCTGGGCAATTCCTCCGATGCATTCATCATTCTGCGGGCGCAGGATCGCGGTCTCAGCCTGCTGCACATCCTGGGCATGTTGATGACCTTCAACTTGATTTATGCCCTTCTTTCTGGGCCTCTCGGCATCCTCTCCGACCGGATCGGACGCCGGCGGCTCATCATTGGGGGCTGGATCGCCTACGGGCTGGTTTACCTGGGTTTTGCCCTCTCCCAGACTGGCGCACAGGTGTGGGTGTTGTTTGGCTTGTACGGGATATACTATGCCGCTGTGGAAGGGACTGCCAAGGCTTTCGTTGCCGACCTCGTCCCGGCGGAAAAGCAGGGCACAGCCTATGGATTGTATAATGCTGCCATCGGACTGGCGGCCTTGCCGGCCTCGCTGCTGGCAGGCATTCTCTGGCAGGGGGTTTTTGGCTGGACCGGTTTTGGCGCCGCGGCCCCCTTCTATTTCGGCGCTGGCATGGCGCTGCTGGCGGGGATCCTGTTCTGGAGACTGGTCAAGGAAAAAGCCCGGGCGGTTCCATAAACGTCCTCGATACTTATTTCCCCTCGATCCAGATCGTAAAATCCCCTTCCCCGAACACAGTCACCAGTGAGAACGGGAAGGGCAGGTAATGCCCGGCAGGATACTCCTGGTCCGGGTTTTCTGTTCCCCCCAGGAATGCCTGTGAGGCGGTGAATCCCTGTGCACTGAAGTTGGCTTCCGTGCGGATGATCACCTGGACGCCACCACGCAGCCCCCACGCCCAAACATCAGGCGATAGGAAGGCCAGGGCATGGGTTGGGCGGCTGAAGAATAGTTGCGGATCTGCCACCAGGGGCAGGAGCACGGTCATCGGGTCCAACCCTTGATAGGTTACCTGCAGCCCGCTTTCCTCCAGGTGGAAGGTCTTGACCCGCCCGGCGCTTGCCAGGGTGATGCTCCCGCTGGATATAGCGGTATCGTACTCTGCATAGGTGCCAGGAAGATCGCTGAAAGCCCCCATGATTGCTCCCGGGTCAGCAGCATCCCCGCGGGCGGGCTGCCACTCTGAGCGGTCACTGATGCCCGGCGCAAACTGGCTGGTGGGTGCCACTAACTGGTGAGCGCCAGTATCGTCGATGTAAAAGAAATAGGAAAGCCTGGCACCGTCGGTTTCCAGCACGGCAAAATAGTGCTCATTTGCCAGGATGCATTCCGCCCGTCCATCCAAATCGATGTCGCCTGAGCAGTCCGCCAGAGACTGGGGCGCTTCCGCCCATGCCGCGGCTGTCAGCAGACTGCCGATCTGTCCGGCATACACACTGCGTAGGGCGACCAATTCAGGATCTGTGCTGGGTTTATGCAGCATCAGGGTTGCCTGCCAGGCAGATCGCGTGATGGCGTTGTCGGGCGCTTGGTGCAACGCCTCCAACCATGCATCTGGTTGGGAGGGGGTGGGCGCCGGGGGAAGATCATCCGCTCCGATGGGAAAACTCATCAGCGCATACCTGTCCAGTACCCAAACCCAGGGGTGCCCGGAGAGCCAGGCAAAGGTGGCCGCGGACATATCCGAGTCGCCCCAGGTGGAGGCTGGCAGGCTGCCGCCCAGTACCACCAGGTCCGCGCGGTCAGGGGAAAGGGCAGCCTGAACCAGGCGGCGGCGTACCTCCAGCGCAGGGCCATCCACAGTTGCCTGCGGCGGATCTTCGGACGGCAGGGGAATGAGCCGCGTACTGTCGGATCGGGAAAGGTGTGCACTATCTGGTAGGGATATGAACTGCGCCAGGGAACCAGTCAGTACCATCGGCTCGGCGCTGTAAGAGAATTGGCTTCCGGGCAGGCCATAAGCTCGGGAGGCATCCCGGCTGAATGCAAGCGCGATGTCTGCTGGTTGGCTGAAAGCGGTCTCGGGCAAGAGCAGCAGGCTGGCCTCTGCAAGCCTCTGCACCTGGGGCAGGGCGCCGATGAAATTCACCCCTGCCAGGCTTGCCGGGGTCTTCAGATCGAGTAAGGCCACCGGGACCTGGTATTCCTCCATGGAATCAAGGATATGACGGAGGCCGTGCCGTTCTCCACTGGGTCCGGTATGCGCCCCATCCCATCGGCGCAGCGCTTGTGCCGGGGTGGCGGCTGGGAAGGCATCCCAGAAGGCAATGATGACTGGGGCGCGTTCTATTGGTGGAATCCCATCCACCGGCACAAGCAGGGTTTCATCGGCGGGGGCGGACTCTCCCGGCAGGAAAGCAGCCGCCTGGAGAGAGAATGACCGGGGAATGTCATCATGGTTGATGCGCACGATGATGGTATCCAGCCACGGGTTGCGCACAAGCCGGGCGCGCAACCCGGGTGTATTGGAAACCACGCCTGGCTTGCTGTCTGCCGGGAGCAGGACCGTGATCTCCTCTTCTGGGGTGATCAGCCGCAGGCGCAGCGAATAATTGGGGACGAGGGGGATATCCAGTAGATCGAGGCGGATCTCAAGGTTGCTGCCGGAGATGCGGGTGTACAGGGCGAGGAGTTCGGTCGATGGCGTGGGTGCATCCAGCGGGTCGAGTAGGCGCAGGTCACGCACGCTCCATGTGTGTGTGTCGGGTTCAGGCAGGCAGCCTGTTCCCGACAGAAGGAGGGATGCGAGTAGTAGCAGGGAGAGGAAACGGCGCATGGAAAGGCTTTCGCTCCCCGCTCATAAGGACTGGTTCTCTAGCGCCTGCATGCGCTCGTTCTCCGGGGCACCCTTGCGCCCCAGGACTTTATAAATATTCACCGGCTCACGCTTGCCGCGGATGGCTTGCAGGGCAGCAAACTCAACCTCGAATTCTTCACTCACCAGGTTGGCTGTAACCTCACTGATCAGGATCGGCCAGCCGACGATCTTGGTCTGGTCCTGCAGGCGTGAAGCCAGGTTGGCATTATCACCGATGACCGTGTAATTGATGCGCTGGGAAGAGCCCAACAGGCCGACAAATACTTCGCCGGTATGCACCCCTATGCCGATCTCCAATCCTTGCTGCAGGCGGCTTTCAGCCTGCCATCCCTGGTTCAAGTGCACCAATTCGAGGCGCATATCGACTGCCGAGCGCACAGCGCGCAGGGCATGGTCTGCATAGGGGACCGGTTCGCCAAAGAATGCGATAACAGCATCGCCTTCGTATTTATCCACTGTGCCACCATGCTTGTGGATAATGCCGGTCATCGCTTCCAGGTAGGGGTTCAAAAGCGAGACAACTTCCTCGGGGGTCATTTTTTCCGAGAGGGTGGTGAAGCCGCGGATATCAGAGAACAGGATGCTGACACTGGCGCGCTTGTTGAGCGAATTGATATCCTGTGTCCCTAGGAGCTGGTCCACCATCTGTGGGGAGAGGAACCGGGAGAATAGACTGCGCACGCGCCGCTTTTCAACTTCCTGTGAGACTGCCCGCTCGATAAAAGGTGCAACCACTCCAAGGAAAAGCATGGCTTCGGGTGCTGTTACCGGCAGGTACCAGCGGGCAAGCGAAAAAGCGAGCAGGCACACCATAAAATATGCGACCAGCGAACCGGTCAGCACCAGCAGGGCGGCCGCCGGACGGCGTATCATCCCGATCAGGCCAGCCAGGAACGCCATGATCAGGATGATCAGCAGGTTGAGCCAGGGCAGGGTCTCGTGCAGGTAACTCCCCGCAAGGATGGTGGCGATCGCATTGGCCACGATCTCCACACCAGGCATCGGGCGGGAGGCGGAGAAGGGTGTCGGGTAGACATCGTGCAGTGTGATGCTGGTAACCCCGATCAGCACGATCTTGTCCCGAAACATTGCTGGATCCACGAGGCCATCGACGACATCGGCGGCGGAATAGGTCGGATAGGTGCCTGCCGGCCCTGCAAAATCGATCAGGAATGTTCCTCGGCTGGTGGGAACCTCTTGATTATTGAACCACAATCGGTCTTCCGAGATGACAGGACGATCAACATCCAGGGCAAGCGCGGCGGCTTCGAAAGCCCAGTGGTAGTAGACCTCGTTGCCAAACGTATCAAAAGCCTGCAGCCCGCGGTTGATGGCATCATCGTCCAGCACCATTCCGGTCAGTCCCAGCCCATCCAGGCTGGCGAGGTAAACTGGCAGGGGAGGCTTGCGCGTGACCGTGCCCAGGTCTTCATCCCGGAACACTTGCATCACCGAAACGGAGAGTGGTGCTTCTGCCAGCGCGGCTGCAAGCGCTTCGTCCCCTCCGGGATCGAATCCAGCCTCGAACAGGAAGATATCCAAGCCGACCTGCTGTGCCCCCACATGGTTTAATTCCTGTACCAGTTGGGCCAGGTAGGAACGAGGCCAGGGCCACTGGTACCCTGTCCAGTTGAAGGAGAAATCGTCAATCGCCACGATGACGATCTGGGGGTCAGGCGTTTGAATGCCGCGCAAGCGCATGAACCCATCCCGGGCTGCCAGTTCGATGCGTTCCAACGGTGCCATAACGCCAGGAACGGCGCTCAGGATCTCCAGTACCAGGAGCAGAAAGGCGATGGATGGCAACAGTACCTGCCGCAGGCCGGGATGGGTGCGCTTCTGGATTTCCATATTGTGATTATAAAACAAGTGCGCCAGCTTGACTGGCGCACTTGTTTTGATTCTGGCATAACCTCAGGGGGTGTAGGTGAATGCCGATGTGGCGGAAAACGTACTATTGCCGGCATTGTCGATCGCCCAGATCCACCAGGTGACTGAATACCCGGCTTGGAGGCCGTTGAAGGTTACATCTCCTTGCCAGAGAGATGTGGCTGCGTTATACGTCAGGTGGGTGTAATCTCCATTTACTACCAGGTTGCTGGCGGTATCGAATACTTTGTATTGGACCTTAACGTGTTGCAACCCCTCGGGGTCGGTTGCATTGACACTGTATTGGACCGGGCAGGTGGTGACCACGCTGCCAGGATCGGAGATGCTGACGAAAGTGGTTGGCGTGTTGGCCGGCTCGAAGGGGCAACCTGGCGACACAAAACTATAGATCGTAGAGTCATGCGTATAACCGGAACTGAAGATGGCAAAGCGCCAGTAAACCAGTGTGCCGGCGGCGAAGTTGCCCAGGTCACCAAGTTTGAAACCTGCTGTGTACTTGGTGTCCACGCTGTTGCCCATGACCACATGCGGGTCGCTATTCCCATCGGGAATGGGGTTGCTGGATAGAACAACCTTGACCATACCTCCCTGTGGGGGATTGGTGTTGACCGAGAAGTAAAGGTCGCAACTGGCAATGGTACCGGTGGGTCCCACCCGGTCCCAGAAAAGGTCAACTCCGCCGGGTGGGAGGGTGGCTGTGGCCGTTTTGGTCGGATTGGAGAATGCTGCCTTGGTGAAAGTGAAGGTATTGCTGGAGCAGAGCATGTCCAGGTTGTTGTTCTTCGCCGTTACCCACCATTCGTAAGTCCCAGCCTTGACGAGCAGATCCAGTTTTTGCACATGGCTGGTTCCAGTTTCTGTGGTGGTCGAGATCGTCCCGGTGGGGGACTTGAGGTTGAAGATGTATTTGGCTGCCCCGGGCACCACTGTCCAGGTGAAGGTCACCTCACCGGAGGCCGGCAGGCTGGCTGCATTGACCGGGTTGAGCAATGCGGCGCAGGCTCCTGGCGTCCCCGTCGTGGGCGAGGGGGAGGCGGGTAGCGAGAAAGTGCGTCTCGCTGTGGTACAGATCGGTTGGATGGCGGCATCATAGGCGGTCACCTGCCAGTGATACATACCTTCCTGGGTCAGCATGCCTGCCGGGAGGCTGAAACTGTTCTCCCAAACGATCTCAGAGAGTGCAGTGCCATTTGGTTTGAAGATGGAAAGAACGTATTTATACCGGCCCGGCTGTTCACTCCATGAGAAAACCTGGGGCGAGGCTGTTGGCAACACGGCAGCTTCATCCGGCGCAAGCGCTTCAAAGCAGGTACCCGTCTGTGTTGGTGTGGCGGAAGGGGGCAGTGGCGGCAGGGCGGAGGCGGTGGCAATGACGGCATCCATAATCTGCTCGGCTTCCGGGTTGTTTTCGAGGAAGGTGTCGATCTCCTCCTGGCTCAGTGAGCGCAGCAGGGGCGGGGGCGGCGGGATCGTGCCCTGCGGGTCAAAACTGAACAACGTGGCACCCTGGCTCGCCACCAGGTCCAGCACGGCGCTGGAGTTGCCCGCCTGGCACCAGCCTTCCAGGCAGGAAACCCACACATCGGAGGTCTCGGGATCCACCCAGACGGACATGTAAGAACCACGCACCGAGGCCACGCCAGAAGGTGTCTGCACTTCCATCTGTCCGCCGTTGAGGATGATCCAGACCTGCCCGGCCTGCAGGATCAGGCGGGTGAGCAGGCTTCCGGACTGCGGCTCATTGGAGACGAGAGTGAACAGGCTGTCCGGTGCAACGCGAATGATCGTGCCCGTGGATAGGTCAAGTCTCAGGCGCCCATCGGATCCGGTGCGGACATGCCCCTGCACTTCCAGGACATCTCCAGCAGAGGCGTTCACGAAATCAACCTCTCCAGGATTCCATAACTCGACTGTCCCCTGCAGGTCGCGTAAAGAAGCGGTCAGTGGCAGTGTGGGAGTGCTGAGGCTGGCGACCCCATTGCATGCAGCCAGCAAGAAGAGCAGTACTGTTCCCAGCGTGATAAAGTAAGTGGTTTGTTTGCGTACCATGGCTTCTCCTGCAGGATCGAGTTCTTGGCTTTGTGCGCACAGGCACGAACCTATTGTACATGCCCCTCCTCAGAAGGTGCATATGACTTAAGCACTATCAGGCTTTACAGATTTATCAGGAAATTTTCACAAAGCCGGTTCTCAGGGCAGGTTCTGCACCGTCAGGCTGTAGTGGATAAGGCGCAGGTCCGTCCCCTCCGCTATCGACAGGCGCACCTGGTAGGGGTTTCCGGGCGCCAGGGAGACCTCCTGGTTGACCTCCCCGCAGGCAAGCGTGCCCCAATTGGAGACTGGTGCTTCTGCTGCCCACAATTCAACGAACAGGGTCCCCTGTCCACCGCAAGTGAGACTGAGCAGCAGGCGGGCATTATTTCCCGGCAGGCTTGAAAAGGGGGTGAATTCCACCCAATCCTCCAGGTCGCCGGAGGGCGCTGAGACCTGGCTGGAGTAGGTGAAGCGCTGTGTGCCTCCGGAGGAGAAAAGGATGCGCACTGCCGGGTTGGAAGGCGAGTCCCCGTCCTCGATCGCAGGTCCCAGGGTGGGTGTGGGCGTCATTGGCACCGGGCTGGGACCAGGAGTGCCTGTGCTGACCGGGTTGCCAAACTCGTCCACGACGGGCAGCGAAGCGGCAGAGTCAGTCTGTACGTACTGGGCGGTCACCCAGCCGCGTTGAGTCGACCCGGGTGGATGGATGATCTGGAACCACGAGGCGGTCGGGTTCTTGGCGGTCAGGAAGACGGTGCTCCCCGTTTCCAGTGTCGCCAGGGTGTCGAAGCTGGTGCCGGGCCCACTGCGTACGTTCAGGCGCTGCAGGATGCGCCCGGCGAAGGCCCCGGGGGGAATGGAGTTTTCGTTCAGGGCAGAGAAGTCTGGGGTACCCGCCGGAAAGGTGACGAAGGCAGCCGAGACCCAGCCGAAACCATCTTCCCCTGCTGGATAAAGGATGCGATACCACAGCCCCTCCTCGCTGGCCAGGGTGACCTGGATGACAGTTCCAGCATCCAGCAGGCCAAGGGATTCATACGTGGTTCCCGGGCCGCTGCGCACATTAACTTGCACAGAGAGCGATGCGGAAAAAGTAACCTGGGTGGGACTGGGTGTGGCGGATGGCGGCAGGCTGCTGGGAGATGGTGTGCGGGTGGCAGAGGCGCTCGGGGAAGCAGAGGGTTCAGGTGTGGGGACAGGCGTGGAAGGTCCGCAGGCAGCAGCCAGCAAGCTTAAGGTGGCAAGCAGAGAGAAGATTCGCTTCATTGACTGGATTGTACCGCTTCTGGGATGAAAAAATCAACCAGCCAGGAGGTCCTGGCTGGTTTTATGTTGCCTGCGCCCCTGGGCAGACTCGAACTGCCCTCTCTAGCTCCGGAGGCTAACGCTCTGTCCACTGAGCTACAGGGGCAACGCGGGGATTTTACCACGAAAAACAAGGTGGAGCAGGAAATGCCTCTCCCCCCGCTTTCCGGCGGGGGGAGAGGCTGATTGTTTACGTAATTTCAGCAGTTATGGGACGGTAACGGTGAGGGTGTAGGTTTGCTCAGGGGCGACATCCTCCCAGGCACGGTTGTAGGTGAGGGTGAGGGTGCAGGAGCCAGAGCCGACCGCCTCAACACGCAGGACCTCAACGCCGGGGGCACCGACGAGTCCCTCATCACCCGAGGCTGCAATGAACTCGATCTCACCAACCTGCTTGAGGACGGTTTCATCGATATCAGCGATATGCCAGCCGAAACCAGTGGAGGGGTTGGATTCGAGCGAGATGACCAGGACCCTGCCCTTGTCCAATTCGACCTGCAAGCCGTTGTCTTGCGTGCCGAGGGGGATCTCTCCAACCGGCGCAGCGCAGGCTGTGAGCAGCACAGCGGCGATCATCAGGGTGAACAGTATGGAAATCCTTGTTTTCATTTCTTCCTCCGATTGAATTGATTGAATTATCAAGCGCAGGACGCCATCAAGGGGCGGTATGTTCCGGATTCCACAGCCGAGCGGAACAATCCACCTGCGGGAGGGAGGCTACACCCCTCCGCGGGAGGATGAGAAACAAAAAGGTCACGCCCCCGGCGTGACCTGGGATTAATCTCAGACTTGGACGTGCGGTGCCAGCGCAGTCATCTCGGTGCGCAGGGTCTGCAGTATGGCTGTATTGCCGCCTTCGTCACCCAGGGTGGCAAGTTGCTGGCGCTTGTGGGCGTATTCACCGCACAACTGGTAGAAGCGCATGGTCTTCATGAATTTACCAGTGAAAAGCGAGGTGAGGCGGGCGAACATCTGCCGCCAGCCGGAGGAAGCGGTGCGCAGCAGGGCGGGCGTCAGCGTGCCGGCCTGCACCTCTGCAGCCAGGTAGCGCCGCAGGTACTGCCCCTCACGCCAGGTCGCCCAGATGATGAAGATCAGCATGAACAGCCATCCGCTCCAATCCACCAGGGCGCCGATCGCCAGCCCTCCCAATCCATCCAGGAACACCGACATGGTATTGTGGAAGGCGTGGGTGAACATGGAGATTGAAATACCTACCAGTGGGGCGGCGATCTTGACCAGCCAGTTCTTGTTCAACCGCGCCATTGCCAGCCCGATGCCGAAGAAGGCCGTGTAGAAGGGATGCTGCCAACCCACCAGGATTACCCGTACGAAGGTCAGTACGGCCAACCCGCTCCAGCCGCTTTCCTGGAAGCCATAGGCATAGATGTAATATGTATTCTCGGTGGCGGCGAAACCCAGGGCAGCCACCCCGGCGTAAATGATGCCGTCGAGCACGGAGTCGAACTCGCGCCGGAAGATCAGGAATACGATCAGCACCGCCAGGCCCTTGAGCGTTTCCTCGACCAGCGGGGCGATGATCGAACCGGTGGTGATGTCAGTGGCTACATCGGAGCCGGTGAAGATATATACACCCAGTCCCAGGGCGGTATTAATCAGGAAAGCCGACCCGGCTGCCACGACGGCGCCCCACAGGAACACACCGCCGAGCAGCAGGATGGGTTCCTTTTCAAAGCGGTCAAGCCAATAGAGAATATAGGCGAAGAGCAGCGCCGTGCTGAAACCGATGATGCCCGAAACGATGAGACCCATGCTTTCCTCCTGGATGAATAATTGGAACCCAACTGCTTTATTTTACTCCACACTCATGCCCTGTAAACCTGTGGGAGGCACTTCTTTGGGCTCTCACCAAAGAGGGGTCAGAGGGAGCGGCTTCCATGATGATCGGACGTTGTGGAAGTTGTCGCGGCATCCTCGGCGAACAACAGCCGGGTGCGCTCGATGCGCACCTGCTCAAGCGGTACCCCGAGCACCACCAGCACCTCCTCGGGGCGCCCGGTGGCACCCTCACGAGCAGAGAGCAGCATGTGCAGGGCAGGTGCTAGGCTCCCGGTTTTCACGATCTCCAGGCAGAGCACCAGCGGGCGCAGGTCATAGGGCTTGCCGCGCCGCTCGCGCGGCAACGATGCAGTTCCCAGCATGTGCTCCACCTTTTCTGCCAGCGGGACAACCGATCCCGGCTCGAGTAGCGTGACCAGGTAGTCGGCGGCGCTGACTCTCGCCTGCAGGGCGGGGGCGTGGTCTTCGATCCTTTCAACGCGCAGGATGTCGATTCCGGGCGGAGCGGCTGCTTGCAGCAGGTCGATGCACCGGCGCGCCGGCGCCTCAGCCTGAAATACCATGACTGTGCTGTCGCTGGTTACCTGCAGGGTCGCTCCGGCAGGTTCGCCGGGGGCAGGGGCATCCTTGAGCCACAGGTCCACCAGTTCCTGGCGTCCGCTGAAGCCGAGCGGCAGGGCGCAGGCGATCTGGATGCGCGGCCCGGGGTGAAAGCCCTGTGTGTAAGCCAGCGGCAGCCCGGCGCGCCTCGCCGTGCGCTCCCAGATGACCTGCAGGTCAAGGTGCCCGATGTAGCGCATCGCACCCGTTTTGGAGAAGGTGATGCGGATCCTCATCGCGGCTCCTGGATGGCCGGGGAGTGGTTTTTGACCTCCGGGCACTTCCAATAGATACCCGGATGCTCGCCTCTCTCTGCTGAAAAGGTGGGCAGGATGCCGCAGGCATCGCAGTCCGCGCGGCAGTCGTCACGCGTCTCGCCCCTCAGCGAGCGCAGGTAGTCTGCATAAAGGTATTTCTTGCGTACCGCGCTGGAGATGTGATCCCAGGGAAACACCTCCTCCGCCTCACGCGGCCGGTGGGTGTAGAAGGCCGGGTCGAGGCCGAGACTATCGAAGGCGGCTGCCCACACTTCGGGGCGGAACTGGTCTTGCCAGGCGTCGAAGCGCGCCCCATTCTTCCAGGCTTCATGGATGACCTCGGCGGTGCGCCGGTCACCGCGTGCCAGCCAGGCTTCCAGCAGGGTGTCTTCGGGATTGGTCCAGGTGAGCTTGATGTTGCGGTCGCGCAGCTCGCCTCGGAGCAGGTCCTGCTTCAGCCTGATCTGCTCGGGGGTGTCCACTGCGACCCATTGGAAGGGGGTGTGCGGCTTGGGGATGAAGGTGCTCACGCCCACGTTCAGGCGTGCCTTGCCACCCAGCGCCTGCCTGCCGGTGGCAAGCACGCGCTTGCACAGGTTGGCAATGGCTTGTACGTCCTCCAGGGTTTCGCTGGGGTGACCGATCATGAAATACAGTTTGAGCGTGGGCCAGCCGCGGGCATAGATCTCGCCTGCCGTTTCCAGGATCTGCTCATCAGGGATGAATTTGTTGATGATGCGGCGCATGCGCTCAGTGGCGGCCTCAGGTGCCAGGGTGAATCCCCCCGCCCGGCGGTCGCGTAGTTTTTCCATCAGGTCCACGGAAACGCTCTCGATGCGCAGCGAGGGCAGTGCCACGGTGAGGTGCCGCCCGGCGAATTGGCCGCTGATCGCCGTGACCAGTTCTAGGATCGGGGTGTAATCGGAGGAGGACAACGAGAGCAGTGCCAGTTCCTCGAATCCGGTGCCGCGGATCGCCTCCTCGGCCGCGGCGACGATCTCTTCCACGCTGCGCTCGCGCACCGGGCGGGTGATCATACCTGCCTGGCAGAAGCGGCAGCCGCGTGTGCAGCCGCGCATCACCTCGATCACCACCCGGTTGTGCACGGCCTCGATGTTGGGGACAATGAAATGCACCGGGGGTGGTGGCAGGTGGGCGACCATGCGTTTGGTGATCACTCCCGGGGCCTCAGGAATAGTTGGCGTGATTGCCTGGAGCGTGCCATCCGGGTTATAGACTGCCTCGTAAAAGCGGGGCACGTACACGCCGGGCAGGCTCGCCAGGCGGTGCAGCACCTGCTCGCGCCAGGCGCTTCCGGCAGCTTGCTTCGGTCGGGGGAACTGGCGCAGGATGTCAATGATCTCGCCGATGGCATCTTCCCCTTCGCCGATGACGAAGGCATCCAGGAAGGCGTGCATCGGTTCCGGGTTGAAGCAGGCATGCCCACCGGCGATGACCAGCGGGTGGGTGTCGTTGCGCTCCACGGAGAATACCGGGATCCCGGCTAGATCCAGCAGGTTGAGTGCATTGGTATACAGCGTCTCGTAGGGCAGGCTGACGCCGACCAGGTCAAAGTCGCTCAGCGCATGCCGCGATTCGAGCCCATACAGCGGGATGCCGTGCTGGCGCATCTGCGCTTCCATGTCGATCCACGGGGCATAGGCGCGTTCTGCCAGGGCATCCGGGCGCCCGTTCACCAGTTCGTACAGGATCTGGATGCCGAGGTTGGAGACACCGATGTCATAGATATCAGGGAAGACCAGGGCCAGGTGGATCGGGGTGGTCTCCCAGTCCTTGCGCACGCTGTTCAGTTCGCCGCCCACGTAGCGGCCGGGTTTCTGCACCGAGAGCAGGATGCGTTCGAGGCGGGTGTTGATCTCAAGTGGGAAAAGCATGGGGGGGATTATACCTGAAGGGACCTTGCGGTTGTGGTTCAGCGCCGCGCGGATATAATTGAAGCAAAGCTCGAGTCAATGCTGAAAACGAGGATGAAGGTTTGGATGGCGCAGATCATTTACTTCAGTCATGGCGGTGGACCCCTTCCGCTCCTCGGTGACCCCGGTCACCAGGCGATGGTCGACTTTATGATCCGCCTGCCAGCGCGCCTGTCCAGGCCGGACCTGGTACTGGTCATCAGCGCCCATTGGGAGGAAACTGCTGCCACATTGTTGGAAGCGCAAGAGCCGGGTATGTTCTACGATTATTACGGCTTCCCTTCTGAAGCCTACACCATCGATTACCCGGCACCCGGCAGCCCCGCCCAGGCGCGGCGCTTTGCCATACTACTCAAAAGACAAGGCATCCCTGCACGCTTGGACCCTTTGCGTGGTTTTGACCACGGCTTGTTCGTCCCGCTGAAATTGATGTACCCACAGGCCAACATCCCCTGCCTGCAGCTCTCCCTCCTTCGCGGACTGGATGCCCGGTACCACCTTGAATTGGGCCGGGCGCTGGGCGGCCTTAAAACCGAGAACATCCTGGTCATCGGCTCCGGCTTCTCCTTCCACAACATGGGGGCGTTCTCCTGGGGAGGCACGCCTTCTCCCGACCCGGACAATGGCCTCTTCCAGGATTGGCTCATTGAAACCTGTACTGCTCCACTGTCTACCCAGCAGCGCGAGCAGCGCCTGGCGGATTGGGCACAGGCGCCTTCCGCCCGTTACTGTCACCCGCGGGAAGAGCACCTGCTCCCCCTGCACGTCTGCGCCGGCATGGCTGCCTCACCCGCCGAATTGGTCTTCGATGACACCATCCTCGGCAAGCGCTGCGTGGCCTTCTTATGGGCATAGGGGATAAGACCGGCCGTGAGATAGGATCTTCGCGGCTGAGTTCTTGAAACGCGCGCACTATCCGCCTCGCGAGAAGCGATGCGGATGGATTTTGCACACCGCAGCGAATCTCAGGCGGCTTTTTCGATCAGTTTGAGGTCGGAGAGTTTGGCGATGACCAGGGTGGTGCCGCTCTTGGGCGCATTGGTCAGTTCGAGCACGACCTTGTCCTGGTTGAGTTCCTTCACGCGGTAGATTGCTCCCCCATCTCCCTTGTGAACGCTCTTCTTGAACCGTACGTAGTCATTGACGTTGATGTCCATGACAGCCTCCTTACGAATAAATGCCACGTAGGAACGATATTTTCTCGCTACGGTTATTATAAACCATTTCTGTCTGATTAGTCAGGTATGCAGGCATTGTCAATTCAGCAATTTCCGCAGCAGTTCCTTGGTCAACTTCGCCGCCAGTGCCGCGCTGATCCCGGACGGATCGCGCCCCGGGTTGAGTTCTACCAGGTCTGCGCCCACCAGTTGACAATCTAGCGAATGCAGCAGGTCGAGCACCTGGCGGGAGGAAAAGCCACCCGGTTCGTGGTGCGAGACTCCCGGGGCATAAGCAGGGTCGCACACATCCAGGTCGAGCGAGAGATACACCGGGCCGTGGAATTTAAGCGGCTGTGCCTGTGGCCAATCGCGCATCTCGATCATCTCGACCCCGAAGCGCCGCGCCTGCTCGCGCTGGTGCGCGGTGGCGCTGCGGATGCCGACCTGCACCAGGTGTCCCGCCAGCCCGTTCTCCATGATGCGCGCAAACGGCGAGGCGTGAGAGAGAGGATTGCCGTCCAGGTCATTATAAAGGTCGGGGTGGGCGTCCAGGTGCAGGATGCTCAGCCCGGGATGGATCCTGGCGAACGCCTCAAGGATGGGATAGGTCACCGAGTGGTCGCCGCCCAGCAGCAGTGGTCGCGCGCCTTTGGTGAGCAAGCCTTCCACCTTGCTGCTGATCAGGTTGAAGGCCTCCCTGCCGCTGGCTCCGGCGAGATCGATATCCCCCAGGTCCCGCCAGGCAGGCTCCCGGGAGAGGTCGAACCCATCCTCGCAACACCAGTTTCCGCTGCCGGAATGCAGTACCTGGCGGATGGCTGCTGGCGCCAGCGCCGCGCCGCGCAGGTATGAGGAGTTCTCGTCCAGCGGTACACCCAGCAGGGCGACCATGCTGGGAGAGAGGGAGTCAAGAGATGGAGTGGGTTGCATGTTCTCCTCTATATTGTTTGTATTATAGTATCGAATTCGATCATTGACTCTACTGCAAAAACTCATACATTAACAGCCCATATGTAGGTTCGCAGGCCGGGACTGACTGATCAAGCACAACCAGGCAACTTTTACGAAAGCCAAAAAAGAATCTTCCTGCTGGTCGA
>JBGSVI010000008.1:0-14593 GCA_041753035.1 Anaerolineales bacterium
GCCCGACTGGGAGACCTTCGGTCTCGCCGCCGCCTCCGGCGCTCCGCTCAGCCTGCCTGCCGCGCAGGGTGAGCCTGGGAGTTTGGAACCGCTGCCGGAGGAGAGCCTTTCTCCCTCGCCGCCCATCGGCGACCGGGAAGAACCGTCCCCCCGCCCGGCGCTGCAGGTTGCAGAGGACCAGCCCCCCTCCTCCCAGGCGCCCGCAGAGAAACCACCCGCCTTCCTTGCCTCCCCCGCCCCGCGGGAGGAGAGTTCCCAGGCGCAGATGATCACCGTCCTGCTGCGCCCCGGCAGCGACCCTGCGCGCGACATCCGCCGCATCAGCCGCCTGCACGGCATCTTCATCTCCTACCCCGGAAAAGACCGCTTCCAGTTCCAGATCTTCGAGCAGGGCAAGGGGCACCTGATCGACTTCCCCAACGATTCGACGCGCCTGTGTGCCGAGTTATTGAAAAAGGTGGAGGACCTGGTCGGCAGGGAGAACCTGCGCATGGAGCCGATCACCTACCATTAAGAACGAACACCCCGGCGTACCCGGGGTGTTTTTTTTATTCTCCTAGAACTGGCTCTTGTTCTCCTGCACCCAGCGGAGCAACCGCTCAACCCCTTCTTCCACCCCCACCTTCGGCTTCCAGCCCAATTCCCGCTCCGCCTTGCGGATATCCGCCACGAAGACCTTCTGGTCACCCGGGCGCCACCCGGCACGCTGCACCGGGATCGGTCTGCCCAGCAGTTTCTCCAGCCGCGGCCCGAACTCGGTCCAGATGGACATCGTGTTCGCCGGTCCGCCGCCCAGGTTGAACACCTGTCCGCGGGTGGTCTCGATGCGCTCCAGCGCCGCATCGTAAGCATCCAGCAGGTCCTCCACGTAGAGCAGGTCGCGGATCTGCTTGCCATCCCCGTAGATGGTGATCTGCCGCCCGGTGACCGCCGCGATGATCATCCACGCCACCCAGCCCTGGTCTTCCACCCCGAACTGGCGCGGCCCGTAGATGCAGGACTGGCGCAGCACCACCGTGCGCAGGTCATAGATACGCGCGTAATCGCGCACGTACTGGTCGCCGGTCCCCTTGCTGCACCCATACGGGCTGTGGAAATCCAGCGGCTGGCTCTCGGGACAGCCTTGCGGCACGTCGGCATACTCCCAGCGTTCCCCGCGCTCCACCACGGGCACATCCTCCATGCCGCCATACACCTTGTTGGTCGAGGTATACAGCAGCGCGGGGTTGCGCCTGGAGAGGCGCGCCGCTTCCACCACGTTGAAGGTGCCCAGCGCATTGATCTCAAAATCCTCGCGCGGCTGGGTCACCGAGGTGGTCACCGCCACCTGGGCAGCCAGGTGCACGATCACGTCCGCCTCCCGGCAGGAGGCGGTCAGCAGGTCTGCGTCGCGCACATCACCGGTGATGAGTTGGAACGCCCCTTCCCCGAACTTCTCCTGCAGCCAGGCCAGGTTGCGCGGCGCGCCGGCGCGCGACAGGTTGTCATAGAGGGTCACCTTCTCGCCGCGTTCCAGCAGGCGGTTCACATAATTGGAGCCAATGAACCCGGCTCCGCCGGTGATGAAATAGTGGTTGGACATGCGTACTCCCAGGAAATATTTTTTTTGCTCAGCCGCCGTGGAGCGGCGCTTCGCCCGCCGGGTTCTTGCGCAACTGGCGGTAGAGTCCCAGCAGGGTCTCGCCCTCGGTGGAAAGGGCGAACAGGCCGATCACTCCCGTGGAAAGATAACTGATCAGGTGCGAGGTCACCGCCGCGGCCAGCGCCGTGGACTGGTCCATGCTGAGCAGCGTGATCGCCCCACCCAGGGCGCCTTCATAGGTGCCCACCGCCCCGGGCAGCGAAGGGATGGCATTGCCGAAGGCCACCGCCCCCAGTCCGAACAGCGACCAGGGCAGTTGCGCCTGCGGGAAGAAGGCCAGCAGCAGCAGGTAGAACTGCAAGATCGCCAGCCCCCAGTTGACCGTCATCCAGAACAGCACGCGCAGGAACAACCATCCGTCGGTCAGCATCGCCAGCCCCGAGAAGAGCGAGCCCAGGATCTGCCCGCCGCGCTGCTGCAGCGTGGGCTTGCGCGCGCTCAACCGCTGGAAGAGCCCCAGCGCCCGCTCCCGGTTGCGCGCCAGCAGGTAGAGCAGCGCCAGCCCCAGCACCACCAGCCCGCCGATGAGCATGGCGATCTTCCCGGCGTCCGCCGCCTCGACCACAAACGGCACCGCGCTCAGCAGAATGGCCGCGGCATATGCCAGGTCGAGCACGCGCTCGATCAGCACGCTGGGCAGCACTTCCGCAAAGCCCAACCCCGATTTGCGCCCCAGCAGGAAGGTGCGCCCGATCTCGCCCAGGCGGAAGGGCAGCAGGTTGTTGAGCAGGTAGCCCTCGCACAGGGTGAAGAAGACATGCCGGTACGAGGCGCGGCCGCGCAGGATCGTGCGCCAGACCATGCCGCGCAGCAGCAACCAGAGCAGCGAACAGCCCAGCACTGCCAGCAGCAGTCCGTAATTGGCGGAACGCATGGCTTGCAAGAACTTGTCCAGGTCAACGAAATACAGGATGACGGCAATGGCAGCCAGGCTGACCAGCACCCCGGGAAGCCACTTGCGCGCGGATCTCCAGAACTCATTCATGAATGCTCGCACCCCGCCCCGCTCAATCCTCTTCCAGTTTCAACACCGCCATGAAGGCTTCCTGGGGGATCTCCACGTTGCCGATCATCTTCATGCGCTTCTTCCCCTTCTTCTGCTTTTCCAGTAGTTTCTTCTTGCGCGAGATGTCGCCGCCGTAGCATTTCGCCAGCACATCCTTGCGGATGGCCTTCACATTGGCGCGGCTGATGATCCGCCCACCCGAAGCCGCCTGGATGGCGACATCGAACAACTGCCGTGGGATGAGGTCCTTCAACTTGGTGATGAAGCGCTGCCCCTTGTGATAGGCATCCTTTTCATGCACGATGGTCGCCAGGGCGTCCACCGGCTCGCTGTTGACCAGGATCTCCAGTTTCTGCAGACGGTCGGCGCGGTATTCAAAGAACTGGTAATCCAGCGAGGCATAGCCGCGCGTGCGCGATTTCAACTCGTCGAAGAAGTCCACGATGATCTCGGAAAGCGGGATCTCGTAATCCAGTTGGACGCGGTGTGGGGCGGGATATTCCTGCTGCTTGTAGATGCCCCTGCGCCGGGTGACCAGTTCCATGATCGGCCCGTAATAGTCGGTGGGGGTGATGATCTCGATCGTCATCCAGGGTTCGCGGATCTCTTCGATCTCCCCCTCGTCGGGCAGTTCGGCGGGGGAGTTGATGATCATCGTGCTGCCATCGTGCAGCAGCACCTCGTACGCCACCGTGGGGGCGGTGAAGACCATGTTCAGGTTGTACTCGCGCTCCAGCCGTTCCTGGATGATCTCCATGTGGAACAGCCCCAGGAAACCGGCGCGGAACCCAAAGCCGAGCGCCTGCGATGTCTCCGGCAGGAAGGTCAGCGAGGCGTCATTGAGCTGCAGTTTATCCAGCGCCTCGCGCAGGCTCTGGTAATCGTCTGCCTCGGCGGGATAGATGCCCGCAAAGACCATCGGCTTGGGTACCCGGTAGCCAGGCAGCAGTTCGGAGGCAGGGCGGACGGTGCTGGTGATGGTATCGCCCACACGGGCATCGTGCACCGTCTTCAGCCCGGTGGCTACATAGCCCACCTCGCCCGCCGACAGTTCCTGCACGGTCTTCATCACCGGGGCAAAGATGCCCACCTCGATCGGCTTCACATCCACCCCCGTCGCCATCATGTGGATGCTCTCCTCGGCGGACATGCTCCCGTCCACGACGCGCACATAGGCGATCACGCCTTTGTACGAGTCGTAATGCGAATCGAAGATCAGCGCGCGCAGGGGCAGGCCGGTTTCCACCTTCGGCGGCGGGACTTTCTGCACGATCGCTTCCAGCACCGCCTCCACGTTCCTGCCGTCCTTTGCCGAAACGCGCAGCACCTCCGCGGCGGGCACGCCCAGCAGGCTGCCGATATCCTCAGCCACCTCCTCGGGGCGGGCGGTCACCAGGTCGATCTTGTTGATCACCGGGACGATCACCAGGTTGGCGTCCAGCGCCGAGTACAGGTTCGCCAGGGTCTGCGCCTCGATGCCCTGCGAGGCATCAACCACCAGCACGGCGCCTTCGCAGGCATGCAGGGCGCGCGACACCTCGTAGCCGAAGTCCACGTGCCCCGGGGTGTCGATCAGGTTCAGTTCATAGGTTTGACCGTCCATGGCGGTGTACTGCATGCGCACCGCCGAAGCCTTGATCGTCACCCCCTTCTCGCGTTCCAGGTCCATCGAGTCAAGGATCTGCTCGGTGGTATCCCGCTCGGAGACGGTACCGGTCAAATGCAGCAGCCGGTCAGCCAGCGTGGACTTTCCATGGTCGACATGGGCGATGATACAGAAGTTGCGTATGGTTTTGGTCATTCGATATATTGGGAGACCAGCCTGCTGGTCAGCCTTCCTTCATGGACTCTGAACGCGGGAAGTATACCTGATTTTTCCGCCGTTCAGCGCCGCCCAACGAACCGGGCGATCGCCCGCAGCCAGGAATCCCCCTCCGGGCCTGGTTCTTCTTTCATGAACCGGTAATCGTTCTTGCGGATCAACTCGGTCAGTTCGGCGCGCAGGGCTTGCAGTTTTTCCTTGTGGAGGCTGACCAGTTTCTCCTCAACCGCAGGGTCACCGGCGGCTTTCAGCGCCAGTTTGAGGTGGGGCAGGCACAACCCCTCCGAAGCCCGCAGGGCTTCCTCCAGTTCTCTACCGCCCATCGCCTCCACCAGCGCGGCAACCACGAAGGAGATCATCTCATCCCGCTTCATGCAGACCGGGCAGCGCTTTTGTGCTGTGAGCGCGGTGAGGAATTGGTGCAGTCGCCCGCCGCTTTCTTCCGCCGCGGGCTTGCGCCAGTTGCTCCGCCGGGGTCGCTCAGCCCCCTCTTTCTCAAGCCGTTCCAGGGTGTGGTCGATCACATCACGGTAGATCAGGGCAAAACCGAGTACATCCCCCAGCCGTTCGTTCACCGCCAACCAGGCATGCTCCCGGCAAAAGCCCAGGCTGCGGCGCAATTGTTCCCGAAAATTCGGGTCATTGACGTTCTCGTAGAACTGGTTGTCCAGGTAGCGCTGCACATGGCAGCTTTCCAGGCGACACACGGGGCAGCCGGGTTCACGACAGGCCTCGAGCAGGTCGAACACAGTGCCGCTAGTCATGCCTCACCCTGTCCCGCGGGCCTGCCATCCTCAAGCCCGCGGGATCCTGGTTCGTTTGACTGTCTGGAATTAGCGCACGAATGCCTTGCGTCCGGCGTACACTGCCGCATCGCCCAGTTCTTCCTCGATGCGCATCAGTTGGTTGTATTTCTCCACGCGCTCGCCGCGGCATGGGGCGCCGGTCTTCAGGTGCCCGGTGCGCATCGCCACCGTCAGGTCGGCAATGAAACTGTCTACCGTCTCGCCGGAGCGGTGCGAAACCATTGCGCCCCAGTTGGCTTTGTATGCCATTTCGATGGCTGCTATCGTCTCGCTCAGCGTGCCGATCTGGTTTAACTTGATCAGCACGGCGTTCGCCGCGTTCTCCTCGATGCCGCGCGCAATGCGCTCGACGTTGGTCACGAACAGGTCATCCCCCACCAGTTCGATCTTCCCGCCCAGGGTCTTGTTGAGCAGTTTCCAGCCGTCCCAGTCGTCCTCCGCCAGGCCGTCTTCGATGACCATGATGGGATATTTCGCCACCCAGTCGGCGTACATCTGCACCATCTCTTCCGAGGTGACCTTGCGTTTCTCGGTGCGCAGGTTGTATAGGCCGTCTTCGTAGAAGCCGCTGGACGCCGGGTCGAGTGCAATAGCAATGTCATCGCCGGGCTTGTAGCCAGCCTTCGCAATCGCCTTCAGGATCAATTCCACCGCGTCCGAGTTCTTCTTCAACGCCGGGGAGAAACCGCCCTCATCACCCACGCCGGTGGTGTGGCCTTCACTCTTGAGCACGCTCTTCAGCGCATGGTACACCTCGGCACCCCAGCGCAGCGCCTCGCGAAAGTTCGGTGCGCCCACCGGGGCGATCATGAACTCCTGCAGGTCGGTGCCCTGCCAGTTGGCATGCACGCCGCCGTTGAGGATGTTGAACATCGGCACCGGCAGCACCTTCGCCGGCACCCCGCCCAGGTAGCGGTACAGCGGCAGGCCAACAGATTCCGCCGCCGCCCGCGCCACCGCCAGGCTGACGCCCAGGATGGCATTGGCGCCAAAGCGGCTCTTGTTGGGCGTGCCGTCCTGGTCGATCATCGCGGCATCCACGCCCGCCTGGTCGAGGGCGTCCATGGCGAACAAGGCATCATCGATCTCGTTGTTGATGTGCTCGACCGCCTTGAGCACACCCTTGCCGTTGTAGCGGTTCTTGTCTTCGTCGCGCAGTTCGAGCGCCTCGTGGACGCCTGTCGAGGCGCCGGAGGGTACCGCCGCGCGCCCATAGGCGCCGTCATCCAGGAAGACTTCGACTTCCACGGTGGGGTTGCCGCGTGAATCCAGGATCTCGCGCGCATGGATCGTTTCAATGGTGGACATGTTTTTCTCCTTCGAATAAATGGGTTATCAGCAGGTTGTACGAAAACGGCTTCTGCCATTGGGAGACAGAAGCCATCAGCCGGCAGAGTGGGGCTTTCCTTGCAAGCAAGCGAGCTTCATCGCTCGGGCGTGATTCTATACCGATTGGAAATGAGCGTCAAGCGAATCCACGGGCAAACCACAGAAAAAAAGGTGCTGGCAGGCAGCCTGCCAGCACCCGGAGGGGCACAAATTGCCTCACAGCGCGCAGTACGCCTCGATCCGTCTGGCGATCACGCCCAGGCTGTCCTCCCAGAACTTGCGCGTGCGGATGTCGATCCCAAAGCGGGCTGCCAGGTCGGCTGCCGGGGCTTCGCCGGTGGAGGCCAGCAGCGCCTTGAAATCGGGCACGAAGGCCGCGCCGCGCTGCTCGAAGATGGCATACAGGCCGATGGCGAACAGCAGGCCGAAGGAATACGGGAAATTGTAGAAGGGCAGCCCGCCGTAATAATAATGCGGCTTCCACGTCCACATGTATGGGTGATAGGAGCCCAGGTCGCCGTAGGTCGCTTTCTGGGCTTTCTCCATGATCTCGCACAGCTCATCGGCAGAGAGTTCTGATTTCTCCCGGCGGGTGAACACCTCTGCTTCGAACAGGTAACGCGAATAGATATCCACGATCACCTGGGAGTCCCCCACCAACTGTGTCTCCAGGATGCCCAGCCGCCTCTGCGGGTCGCTGGTCTCAGCCAGGATGGCCTGCATCACCACGGTCTCGCTCATGATCGAGGCGGTCTCCGCCAGGGTCATCGGGGTATCCTGCTGCAGTTCGGTCTTGCACGCCTGGTAGGCACAGTAGTTATGGAAGGCGTGTCCCAGTTCGTGGGCGATCGTGCTCACCTGGTCGAGCGTCCCATCGAAGTTGCACAGCACGCGGCTTTCCTTGACCAGCGGCACGCCCATGCAGAAAGCCCCGCCGCGCTTGCCCTCGCGCTGTTCGGCATCGATCCAGTGTTTCTCGAAAGCATTCCGGGCGAATTCCGCCAGTTCGGGGGAGAATTTCTTGAAATTGGCAACAATGAAATCACGCGCCTCGTCGAAGGTGTACGTCTTTTCTGCTTTCCCTGCCGGGGCAAAAATATCCCACCACTCCAGTTTTTCCCTGCCCAGCCTGCGTGCCTTTGCCTGGTAATACTTGCGGAACGTTGGGAACGAATCCTTCATCGCGCCGAGCATCGCCTCCAGCGTGGCGCGGTCGATGCGTGCCATGTCGATCGCCTGGTGCACCGCATCCTGCCGGCCGCGTTTCTGGTTGAGCTTGTTCGCCCAGCCCTTGACCCCGTTCATACAGGCTGCCAGTGGCTCGCGCACCGACTTCCAGGCTTCCAGTTCCGCCGTGTACGCCCGCTGGCGCACCTTCTCGTCGGGATGGGAATGCAGGTTGATCAGCGCCGGCATCGGCATCTTGCGCACCTGCCCATCCAGCTCGAAATCCACGGTCAACTGCGAGGTGACCGTGCCCTGCAGCTTGCTCCACGCATTGGTGCCGCTCAGCCCCAGTTCAGCCGCCAGCGTCTCCTCCACTTCGGACATCATGTAGCGTGACTGTTCGGCGGTATCCCGCAGGGTGAAGGCATGTGCCTGCGCCGTGGGGTTGGCCGCAATGATCTCCTCCAGGTGCGCAGCGATGCGTCCCACCCATGCCTGGAACTGGTTGCCCAGCACCTGCAGGCGCACACCGACCATCTGGAACTCGGACATTTTCTTCATCGCCAGGCTGTTGTGCGAATCGGTGGCTACAAAGGACTGGATGTAAGCCCGCAGCGTGCCCGCCAGTTCCTGCAGCGCATTGAAGCGCTCGATCGCCTCGCCCGCCAGGGGCGCCAGTTCCGCCACCGCGGTCTCCGCCCCGCTCTTGGCGATCTTCTCCCGGAAGAAGGCTTCCAATTCATCGATCTGGCTTTTCAGCCTCACGGTGGCGGCTTCGAACTCCGCAGAGTCAAGCGCGGGGTACACATTGGTCAGATCCCAGCGGGTGGGTGTGGACATGGCAGCTCCTTTTTAATGAGATGGTTAAGTCTTGAGTTTAGAGTTCCAATAGAAGAATCTGGACCTTAACAAAAAGTGGAATTGCTGGTAGAAGTTTTCTTGTGACAGAAAAACCCATCCAACAATTCCGAGATACAGTATATCAGAATCTTCACAAACGTTCAGATGCCGTTATGGATCTGATCGATGCTCTGACAGTAGCCGGTCACGTTGAATCCCCAGTGGCTCTGAGTGAAGAGACGCCGTTTCGGCGCAAGTTCAGCATGGTCTACGATACGCTTCGTAATGCAGAGTTCGATCTGGATAGGCTGCCGGAAACTCTGCTGTCATTTCAACCTGGCGATAGTGAAACGATTGCCGGATATGAAGTATACGGGCTGGATGCGACGCCGAATGAACGTCCAGAGGCAGAGACCTTGCCGGAACGCTGTTCCTTGAAAAGCCAGAAGGACGAACCGGTGCGGTATGGGCATAAGTACTCCTGGATGGTGCGGTTGCTGAAATGGGGTAGCTCCTGGGTGGCGCCACAAGATCTGCGACGAATAGACCCGGAGTTGAGCGATAATCAGGTCGGCGGTCTGCAAGTCCAGGAATTAGCCCAGCGCAACCCGAAGCCCAAAGTGGTAGTGGAAGACAGTTTGTACGGGAATTGTGTCTATTTGGCAGTCTTTTTGCTGCTGAAGAACACCTTTGCGCTGGTTCGACTGCGCAGCAACCTGATCTTGTATGAGCAGCCGAAGGCTCGCCAGCCCAAGAAAAAAGGCGCTCCTTGCAAACATGGCCCTCGTTTCAAACTCTCCAGCCCACCACGCCAGCCGGATCGGACGGAGACATTCCAACTGCGCTCCCAAACGGTTCGGCTGCAAGCCTGGCAGGGATTGCATTTCAAAAAGCTCTCTGCTCTGGTGGGCATGCTGCTGCGGGTCGAGTTCCTGAAAGTAGATGGGCAACCCCGCTATAAACGACCCATGTGGTTATTCTGGACTGGGCCGCTGACGGTCTCTCTCCAGGATCTTTGCAAGATGTACTTGTGGAGGTTCGCCATTGAGCATATGTTCCGCTTCCTCAAACAACATATGGGGCTGAACGCCAATCGCTCGAACGACTTGGTTAGCACAGAGCAATGGATGTGGTTGTGCGCCCTGGCTTACTGGCAATTGCTGTTGATGCGGGAAGCCGTCGCAGATGCTCGCCCAGCCTGGCAGCCCCGCTTTCGGGATGGTCAACTCAAAGGACTGACCCCGCACCAGGTACAAAGGGCTGCTTTACGATATTTATTGCAGTTGGGCACACCCGCCCGATCACCCAGACTCACTGGAAAAGGAACAGGACGCACCAAGGGCTATCGACCCAACCCCAGAACACGCTTTCCTGTGATCAAAAAGGCCAAAACAAGGCAAAATCCAGCCACTGCGAGCCCATAATCACGTTCTGATTGACTGCATCGGTTGTTAAAGTTCAGGTTTTTCGTTAGCGCCTCTGTGGCGCTTAGTTCACTACTCTAAACTCAAGCTGTAAGGATGATGATCGAAAAGGGGACTATCCAACAACGACATTCGATTTTCTGGGCTATAGCTTTCAGCCGAGGAGGTCAAAGAATCGTTGGGGAAAGTATTTCATCAATTTCACACCAGCGGTCAGCAACCAAGCTTGCAAAGCAATGAGACAAACAATCCGAGGATGGCGCATGCAACTGAAATCGGACAAAGAGATCGATGATCTTTCGAGAATGTTCAACAAGATCATCCGAGGCTGGGTCAACTACTATGGCCACTTCTATAAATCGCAACTCTATCCAGTGTTACGTCATATAAATGATGCGCTGATACTATGGGCACGGCGGAAATATAAGAAATTGGCGCGGCATAAAATCAGAGCAATCTACTGGATGGGGCGACTGGCAAGGAATCTACCTGAAATGTTTGTTCACTGGCAGATGGGAATTCTGCCTTCGGCTGGATAATGGGAGCCGGATGAGCTGAGAGGTTCATGTCCGGTTCTGAGAGAGCCCGAGGGTGAAATTCCCTCGGACCACTCACCTCGTCATCATCTGTCGAACCCAACGAGAAGCCCAGGAAGCTTTGCAGAAGGTCAAGCAGATCCTGATCAAACTGAAACTGACCCTTCATCCCACCAAGACCCGTATTGTGGACATGGGACAGGAAGGTTTCGACTTTCTTGGATTTCATTTCCACAAACTGAGAGCTAAGAAAACCCACAAGCTTTTGCCTTATATGTGGCCGAGTCAAAAGGCCATGAAAACGGTTCGGAAGAAGATCCATGAGATCACAGAGCGGAAACGATTGAGTAATCCTCTGGAAGAAGTAATAAAGTATCTCAATCTGGTTATCCGTGGGTGGCGGAACTACTTTCGTATCGGAAATAGCAGCTTGAAATTGCAAGATCTAGATCGATATGTAAGGCAACGATTGGAGCAATGGGTACGAGCACAAAAAAGGCCAAGAGCGCATTGGAGCGAGAGCGCCTTTGAAGGCCGAATAGCTCGGAACGGGTTGGAATACTTCTATCGAAGTGGAATATGCGTCAATCCTTGAAAACCGCAAGAAGAAGGTTGTCGGTGAGCCGGATGAGGGAAAACCTCATGTCCGGTTCGATGTGGCAGGGGATGGAAACCAGGATATGGTGAAGGTACTGAGGCACTCTCAAAAGAAATGGAGAGAAACGGGTCTGCCTCACCTAAGTCCCAGGCGCCATTCCCTGACCCTACCACCGGACGGCTTCGCCTGTCGGCTCACCGCCGGTAAGCCAATCCGTTAGCTGGCTTGCAGTACCCACATTAAGCGCACACAGTGCGACCTACATCGGAATGATATACTCAAATCATGCATAAATCAGATATCTTGACATTGGTTTCCTACACATTTTGGGCAGATATGCGCGTCTTGAACGCTTGTGAGAAAGTGTCACCAGATGACTTTGTCCGGGTAACTTCGCCTGATCCAGGTTGGCACAGTTTGCGTGGAACACTGGTGCATGCGTTGGACACTGCATATGGTTGGCGGACGGCGCTACAAGAACTTGAAGACACAGGCGTGATCGACGAAAGCAGTTTCGCGAATGCTACAAGCCTAAAGAAGCGTTGGGAAGGTGAGATGGAAGCATGGATAGAATATGTAACAAAATTGACGAATGACGAGTTGAATGCTATATGGTGGTCGCAAGAAGAAAGTAAAAGAACGCGATGGCAAACGATCAT
Source organism: Anaerolineales bacterium (assembly GCA_041753035.1). Taxonomy (GTDB): domain Bacteria; phylum Chloroflexota; class Anaerolineae; order Anaerolineales; family Villigracilaceae; genus UBA877. The sequence goes on from JBGSVI010000008.1 coordinate 11,830, forward strand.
GCACGTGGTAAATGACCTAACACACCACCGGAGTGAGGCAGCAGCAATGTTGACAGGGTACGGACAATCGCCTGGCGAACTGGATTTTGATCAATACATCGTGGATGTAATACCGAGACAGGGACAGTGATTCTGTTAAAAAGCCAGCTACCGATTAACCTCCCCGTCAAGGGATGAGCAGAAAACTGAGTGAATGAATTCAAACCGGCCATGCAAGACGGCCGGTTTTCGCTTTCAAAGGGCGTTTTTTCTTCGTTGGGGAATACCTCACCGCCCTCGCCAGCAGATTCGTGGCGCGGTTGTTCGTCATCGCTCAAATCGAAAAACGGCTATTCGGGTGCTCGGAGTTCCGGCCTGAGAGCCAGAATTTCCTCCTCGCTTGCCAGTCTGTACGGGGACTCCGGGTTCAGGGCCACGCGCTTCAAATCGCGCCCAATTCCCAATCGCATCAAATAGTATCGTGCGAACTGCGGACGGGTCATCCCCTGCCTTTCCTCTGCCTGCAATGCCCACGCCCAGGTCAGATACTTGTAGGCAATCCGCTCAGGCGAGTAATGGCTGTAGGGTTCGTGTCGGGTCAGTACATACCAGACCATGGTCAGCAGATGCCGGGCGATCGCCACGATGGCTTGGTTCTTGTGCATGCGCCGCTGGAGTTCTTCAAAGTACTTCTTCCAGTGCGGATCCGCCTTCACCGCTCGCCACGCTACTTCCACCATCACCCAGCGCAACTCCCGTCGCCCCTCCTTCGTGATCCCCTTGCCGCGCAGCTTCACACCACTCTGTTCGAGCCCTGGCACCAGCCCGGAATAACTCGCCAATGCTTTTGGCGTCTCGAAGCGGGTGATGTTCCCTATAGCAGCCAGGATCGTCATCCCGGTCACCACCCCACAGCCGGGAATTTGCATCAAATACAGCATCTCACTCGCCCAGGGTTCCTCATGACTCATCCGTGCCAACTCCCGCGTCATCCGCTCCATCTGCTTTTCCAGGTGCTCGCGTGTCTCCATATCCAGTTCTAACTGCATCTTCTCCAGCCTGGATAAGCTCTCGTCCCGCTGCCAGCCTGTGTTCTTCGCCTGAAAATCCTTCCCTTTCGGGTGGTTGAGATGATGCCGGTGGGCTACACTGTGCATCCGGTTCACCACCTGGGTGTGCATGCTTGCCATCCGGCGTCGGTGCGAGATCAATTGTCTCAGTTCGCGCACGTGCTTCGGCGGTACCCACACCGTTGGCACCAGGTTTGCTGCCAGCAGCCGTGCCAGAATCAATGTGTCCTTCTTATCTGTCTTCACCCGCGCACACGCAATCTGCTTCACCTTGATCGGGTTGGCCACCAGCACTTCCCCTACCAGCGGCTCCAACAGATCGTACACGTGCCAGGCGTTTGTTGTCGACTCGATCACCACGCGATCCGTTGACTGGAGATGCTTGGGCAACCAGTCTTCCAGGTCCAGATGTTCGACCCGGCAGGCTGCCAGTATCTCTTTCCCTTCCCGATCCACTCCTGCTACTACCGAATAATACTTGTGGATGTCCAGGGCAATGTATCGGCAGAGTCTTGCTTTTTGCTCTTCTTCCATGCTACACTCTCCTTGGTTGTTAGGTTGGGGCGTGGATTTTCGGGCAAAGAGTTGCACACACCGATTCGGGCTCGAAGCCCAGACGAGAATCCACCGGGCAACCAAGTAACACCACGGGCTGAGATCCTAACTCTCTCCCATAGGCGGCGTCGGTTTGCCCAGATGCTCCTGCCCCGGTTGGCATCCCCGGTGCTACATCACCTTCAGGATACCACCCGCCACGTCCCAACCAGGTTACATTCTAGTAATACCGGCTGTTCTGGCTACGGAATCTGCTTTAGAGTTATCGCCCGAACAGCGCAAGCGCACAGTTTGGCGGCTGGATGGCGGTGCTGGCAGTGATGAACACTTGCGCTGGCTGATCCAGCGAGACTATCACGTTGTGGCAAAAGGAATGTCCCACTCTCGGGCTGAAGCGCTCTCCAGAAAGGTCTCCCGCTGGGATGCTTACGAAGGTGTCTGGTTGGGCGAGGTTGAGCCACCAGTCGATTACGGCAGACCAGTCCGAGTCTTCGTCAAGCGCAGGCTCAAGGATGGCGCTTTTGTCCACAGCTACTATGTCTTGAGCCTGTCACTGCCATCTAAAGGGCTGTTCATGGCCAAATACGATGCCCGCGGCGGGGCTGAAGTCGAACAATTTCGCAGTGACAAATCCGGTTTGAGCCTGGAAGCACGTCGCAAGCGCAGCTTTCTGGGACAAAAAGGCTACATCCTGCTCACAGATCTGGGCCATAACCTGCTGTCTGATTTCTACCATCGTGCTTTAGTCGGTACCCAATTCGAGTGCTATGGCCCTAAACGGATCATCCGCGATCTGCTGGCTATTCCTGGAAGGCTCATCTTTCATGGCGATCAGCTTATTCGTGTCGAATTGCTAACTCAAAAGCAGTTTTCTGGGGATTTGGCTATTTGCTTGGAAAGGTACTGTTCAGGCAACTAAACCTGAGTCGAAATACATCCTGTTTGCGTTATCGAGTTAAAACCGCCTGTGTTTGCGCAAAAACAAGGTATCAGGTCCGGCTTTTGCTCGCCAGTATATTGCCAAAGCCAATTTTTGATGTTCCGGCGGCTCTAAATCGGGTACAGTATTACCAGAAACGAAATCATGCCGCTTATCTCTCTCACCGCAAGTCTACACTGGCTCGGCTTGCTACTTTGTCAGCCAATGTTGCGCTGTAATA
>JBGSVI010000009.1:0-61693 GCA_041753035.1 Anaerolineales bacterium
GATCTGCTTGCCAGCCAGCGCGGCATCCTTGATCATGAACGCGTGCGTTGGCGTGCTCGAGGCGATCAGCACCGCTTCGATCTGCGGGTCAGCCAGCAGTTCCTTGTAATCCTTCACCACGCGCGGAATGCCAAGTTCATCAGCGACAGCCTGGGCCACTTCCAGGCGGATGTCACACACGGCGACCAGGTCGGCCTCCGGGATCAGGCGGGCGATGTTGCGGGTGTGGACGCTGCCCATGCGCCCCGTTCCGATCACAGCGATCTTTACTTTTCGGGTCATATCAGCCTCTCTCCTTCCCCCATACGACCGATCGTACAGGGGAAGGCAGGGTGCAGATTACATCTTCATCACGATTTTCATTGCACTTTTTGGTTTGTGTTGGAGGGTCTTCATGTCCAGGCCAAGCAGATCAAAAGCGCCGAGGCCTTCATCAAAGGGGATTACCTTGGTGAAGAACGGCCCCATGTTTAGGCGGTTCTCTTGGAAAATACGGATCGAGGGCACCATGGTATTCTGCCCGAGGTACAGACCGAGGATCTTGGTTGCCCAGCGGGTGATTTCGTTCGGAACAACGTTCAGGTTGACTGATGAATCCATGCCAAAGGGCAGCACCTTGCCGCCTGGGGTGACACACTCCAATGCCTGTCCGAGGGCGTTGCCAGTCGCCTCGATGACGATATCCGCCTTGCGTCCATAGGTGAAATCGGTGATTTTCTCGACCACATTCACATCGTTCGGGTTCCACACCGTCAGGCCGCATTCCCTGGCAACGCTGATGCGGAACGGGTCGATCTCGGTCACGGCAACCTTGGCAGCCATGTTCTTGGCGAACTGGGCGAAGAGGTAACCGATCGGGCCAAAGCCAAGGATCATCACGTAATCATAAGGCAGCATCAGCAGGGTGTTCATACCGTTCACCACGGTCGCCAGCGTTTCCACTTGTGTGCCAAGCACATCATCGATGACATCCGGGAGAACATAACACTGCTTCTCGGGTACCAGGCAGTACTCGGCGTAACCGCCGTCACGCATCACACCCAATGCGCTGGTCTTGATCTCCACGCATTGACTGGTCAGTCCCATGCGGCAGAATGAGCAGAAGCCGCAGCGGATGTTGTTGTCGATCGCCACCCGGTCCCCCAGTTTTACGTGGTGGACATGGGAACCAATTTCGATCACCTCACCGCAGAACTCATGCCCCAGTACCGTGTTCGGGCGGAAATGGTGCTTGCCTTCAATGATCTTCAGATCCGAACCGCAGATGCCAACTGCCTTGACCTTGAGCAGGACATCATCAGGGTCCTTGACATGGGGGATGGGCCTCTCCTCAAAAACGAGTTGACCGACATCCTTGAAAACGTACGCCTTCATCTTATCCATGGTTTTTCTCCTTCTCCAAGCAGTGAATGATTGTTTGGTTTATGCACACGTGTGCACTGGTCTTTAAAAAAAGTTGGGTCGCCTTCAGCCGCTCAGGACCCCTAGCGTTGGATGCGTGCCGAGCCTCCCCGGGCGAATGCCCGTACCTGTTCCAGCGTCGCCATGGTGGTATCTCCGGGGAAGGTGGTCAGCAAGGCGCCATGCGCCCATCCAAGATTCACGGCCTCCTGCTCCGCTTCTCCTTCCAGCAAGCCATAGAACAGCCCGGAGGCAAAGCCATCCCCGCCGCCCACGCGGTCATGAACATCCAGTTCACAGGTTGGAGAAACAAAGGCTTGACCGTCGATCCAGGCCACTGCACCCCATGAGTGCCGGTTGGTGGAGTGCACCTTGCGCAGCGTGGTAGCAACCACCTTCACCTGCGGGAATTTGTGCACCACTTGCCCGATCAAGCCGAGAAAGGTCGCAGGATCGAGTTTCGAACTGGAGTTGGCCTCCGGACCTGGCAAGCCCAGCCCCAGTTGCAGGTCTTCTTCGTTGCCCACCAGCACGTCCACATGCTCAACAATGCGGCTGAGGGTGGAGGCGGCTTTCCCTTGGCCACCCCAAATGCCCCATAGTTTGGCACGGTAGTTCAGGTCAAAGGAAACGATTGCCCCGGCTCGCTTGGCAGCTTGCATGGCCTCAATGATGAGTTCCCCTGTTGTTGCCGAGAGCGAGGCGAAGATGCCCCCGCTGTGGAACCAACGCACGCCACCGGCAAAGATGGATTGCCAGTCGAAGTCTCCCGGTTTGAGTTGGGCGGCAGCCTCGTTGGCGCGGTTGTAGAAGACCACCGGGGCGCGCACGCCCTGCCCGCGGTCGCTGTAAACAGTGGCCATATTCGGACCGTTGACACCATTGTGCTTGAACTGCTTGTAGAATGGCCGCACTCCCATCGCCCGGACGCGCTCGGCGATCAGGGCGCCAATGGGGTAATCCACCATGGCAGTGGCAATGCCAGTTTGCAGGCGGAAGCAGTCCGAAAGGTTGGCTGCGCAGTTGAACTCGCCTCCCGATACGTGGATCTTGCACTCTGCCGCTTTGTGGAATGGCAGAATGCCAGTGTCCAGGCGGTGCACCAGCGCGCCAAGTGAGAGGAAATCCAGTGATCCTTCCTGGAGAATATTCAACCCGTATCTCTTCATCAGCTAGCCTTTCTTCCACACCGTCGAGGTCACATTTCCACCTCGGCCGGTCCAATTGGTATGGAAGTACTCGCCGCGCGGTTTATCGATGCGCTGGTAGGTATGCGCGCCAAAGTAATCGCGCTGTGCCTGCAGCAGGTTGGCAGGCAGGAATTCCCGGCGGTAGCCATCAAAGAAAGCCAGGGTGCTCGACATGGCCGGGACAGGGATCCCTGCCTGGATCGCCATTGTCACCACGCGCCGCCAGCCTGGTTGCGCGGCGGTCACCTCTTCAGTAAAGTAAGGATCGAGCAGCAGGTTGGAAAGATTGGAGTTATTTTCAAATGCCTCCTTGATCTTCCCCAGGAACACGGAACGGATGATACAGCCGCCGCGCCACATCAGTGCAATGTCCCCGTAGTTGAGATTCCACCTGTATTCTTTGGCTGCAGCGCGCAGGAGCATGTAGCCCTGGGTATAGGACATAAGCTTGGATGCGTATACTGCTTGCTCCAGATCGTCGATGAAATCTCCCTGGTCGGTCGTGATCACCGTTTTCGGCCCGGAAAGCACCCTTGAGGCTGCCACGCGCTCATCTTTCAGGGAAGAAAGCGCCCGCCCGAGCACGGCCTCGACCACCATCGTCAGCGGGATGCCCATTTCGAGCGCCGAGATCCCGGTCCATTTGCCGGTTCCCTTCTGCTCAGCAGTATCCAGGATCTTGTCCACCAGGGGTTGACCATCTTCGTCTTTATAGCCCAGGATATCGCGCGTGATCTCGATGAGATAAGAATCGAGCTTGCCTGTATTCCAACGGGCGAAGACAGCCTGCATCTGGTCAGGGGTCATCCCAAAACCATCGCGCATCAACTGGTAGGCTTCGCAGATCAACTGCATATCGCCATATTCGATACCGTTATGCACCATTTTGACGTAATGCCCAGCACCATTTTCGCCCACCCACTCACAACACGGGTCTTCGCCGCCATCCGGGCGTTTGATCTTTGCCGCCACAGCCTGAAAAATGGGCCTGACATGTGGCCAGGCTGCAGGTGAACCGCCCGGCATGATGGAGGGTCCGCGGCGGGCTCCTTCTTCGCCCCCGGAAACACCTGTGCCGATGAACAGCAATCCCCTGGATTCAACGTAAGCCGTGCGGCGGATGCTGTCATTGAAGTTGGAATTGCCGCCATCGATGATGATATCGCCAGGCTCCAGGTGCGGGAGCAGCAGTTCGATGAAATCATCCACAGGTTTCCCCGCCTGGACCATCAGCATCACCCGCCTGGGTTTCTTGAGCGAACCAACCAGCTCTTCCAATGAGTGTGCGCCGATCACCTTCGTCCCCTTGGCGCCATTATTGAGGAACTCGTCCACCTTGGAAACGGTGCGGTTGAAGACCGCAACAGTGAACCCATGGTCGTTCATGTTCAGGACCAGGTTCTGTCCCATGACTGCCAGCCCAATCAAGCCTATGTCAGCTTTGTTCATATTCTTTCCTTTTCTCCAGGTAGAGTATTTTTCAAGACCCTTCAGGGTCGGGATTTGAGGCGGTAGAGCCTCTCTCCTGCACGGGGGACGTATAGGACGCCTTCTGCCTCCCGGTCTTTCCATTCTTCCATGTTCAGCGCCTGCGGGTCAACGTAGCCCAGGTTCAGGCTGGCGCAGTCCTCTGCCGGGATCCTGCTTGCCAGGGTCACTTTCACATTCGGTTTCTCGATCCCGTCATCCATTACACCCGAGCCGCGCATATGGGTGCTGTGTGCCAATACACCAAGTGGTATATGTTTGAATTGGTCCCAGTGATTCAAAAAGTAACCCAGAATGTGATAACCAATTTCGTAGATGTACTTGCCATGCACTCGGCTGACCGTATCCAGATGGGGGGCATAAATGATCACCTCGCCTCCCACTGCAACCGCCGGTTCCAGTTTGTACATTGCCTTGGCTGCGGTCCAGAGTTCATCATACATGCCCGGTGCGCAGGAGAGGACGCGGTTATAGGGCTGCTTACACCAGATTATATTACGAAGGGCAGAGAACTCCGCCGCGGCACCCCACGCCTTCAGCAGATCCCCGATGAAGATACCAGCGGCTTCATGACCATCCACCACCAGTGCCACCAGGGTCACCGGGACTCTAAGCTGCCGCGCCGCGGCGTGGATCATCGCCCGCACCGGGGTTTCCTTGATGCCGATCGTCCCAACCACTCCCGCCAGCGCCCCCAACCAGTGGGTGGCGTTGATCATCTCCGCCCCCGAGATGCCCGGGAACAGGTACTTGGCTCCGCCGGAAAAACCAACCACCTCGTGCGGAAAGGTGGGTCCGAGAATCAGGATGTGGTCATACGTCAGGGCGGCCTTATTGATGCGGATCTCCACCCGCTCGGGCAGGGAGGGGTGCCAGCGCTCCCCGGCGATCGACCGGATCTCATCTTTCTCCAGCACGCCGATGGCAACCAGTGCGGAAGGGTCATCCCAGGCATGATTGAAAAGACCGATGTGCTGGTAGGTTGTTGCCCGTTCTTCTGCGGATATGCCCACCAGTCTGTTCAGAGCCTCCCCGCTCAGAGGTGGGTGTGTTCCCAGGGCAACCATGAAGTCAAGCCGCTGCGTATCACGCAGGATCTCAACAAGCGCGCGAAAAAGGAAGGGCAGTGGCAGGGAACGGGTATGGTCGGGGATGAGCACCAAGACGGTTTGATGCGCCAGCCGCCCGTCGAGACCCAGATGCAGGGTTTCGAGGATCTCCTGCTCGGTGAGCATTTGGCCTTGCAGGGCGATTCTTTGTGAGAAGATCATCGGGTCAAACCCCACTGAAAGCCGAGAATCCGCCATCCACGGGAACAACGATCCCGGTCACAAAGGTCGCCGCCGGGGAGACCAGCCAGAGCAGTACCCCCAGCAGATCTTCAGGCGTACCGAAGCGGGCCATGGGGGTGTGCCCAAGGATGGACTTGCCGCGCGGGGTCAATTCTCCGGTCTCCTTATCTGTAAGCAAATAGCGGTTTTGTTCTGTCAGGAAGAATCCCGGGGCGATGGCGTTGACCCGGATTTCGGAGGAATATTCCTGCGCCATGTGCACTGCGAGCCACTGGGTGAAATTGCTCACTCCTGCCTTGGCGGCAGAATAAGCGGCGATGCGTGTCAATGGGCGAAAGGCATTCATTGAAGAGATGTTCAGGATCACGCCGCATCCCTGTTCCGCCATCAATCTACCGAAGACCTGTGTGGGCAGGATGGTGCCCATCAGGTTCAGGTCAAAGACCCAGCGCAGCGCCTCGGCGGGCAGGTCGAAGAAACGTTGTTCCGGGTTGGTGGTGGCCGTGGCCTTGTTGCCGCCCGCGCCATTGACCAGGATATCCACGCGCCCGAACCTGGCAACCACGCTTTGGGCAGCGGCTTCGAGGCTGGGTTTATCGAGGACATTGCATTCCACGCCGATCGCCTCCCCTCCGGAAATGCGGATGTCGGCAGCCAGGGATCCGGCCGCTTCCGCGTTCAGGTCCAGGGCAGCGATCTTGACCCCGGCTTCCGCCAGACCCCGGCACATGGCAGCACACAATACGCCCGCCCCGCCGGTCACGACTGCGACCTTGCCGGAAAGATCAAAGAGTTGTTGGAAGTTGGAAGTATTCATAAAGGCCTTATCATCACACACTACACCAGGGTTCGCGAAGGTACAACAGGTTTCCTCTATTTTTGACAGAACGGGGTCAGATGACGGATGAAATGTTTCTCCAGGTTGGCGGCGTACGCCTCGGCATTACGGCGCAGGAATCCCATCAAGCGCTCATGGAAGTGCAAGGCACCAGTGGTAGTTTTGTTGGTCAATATTGAACCAAAGGTGACATGCAGAATCTCCCGGGCATCGAATTGGTCCAGCAGCCCTTGCCAATCAGTGACCATGCTCGGCAGGGGAGCGCGCTTGAGCTCGGCTGAGACATGGTAGGATGCCCGGTCATTCGGATAACATTCCCGGGCAAAGATATAGATCTCCTGTAGGAAATCGGGATCCACCGCGGCGACCGTGCGCAGTGCTTCAAGGTAACTTGTCCCGGCAGTTTTAAGATGAACAAGGCCGCGTGCCTGCCGTGCAGCGCTGGGGTAGATGCTGAATTTATCCGAACCAGAGTGCAGGCTGAGCTTGTAAGGCCCAAAGGCACGCGCAATGGCAGCATGCCCGGCGAAATCTGCATCAAATGTCCCCAGGTCTCCTATGTAATCCACACCTTTTTCAAATCGCCCAACATAGCGTGGCGCGAGGCTAACCCAGTCCACGCCCAGTCGTTTGAGTTCGCTGGCTATATAGATGTGTTCGGCATGGGATGTGGGCTGCTCGGTTTCGTCAACCGAGACTTCGAATTCGAACGGATGTTGACCGGCAGCCTGCACCAGGTGGCGGTACATATCCGCCACCTGGGCGATTGCTTTGCCATACTTGACAGCAGCTTTGAGCAGCGTTAATTCATTAAATGTGATCGACAGGTTTTCGATCTGGATAGTCTTCGCTGCCAGTCCGGAGGCTTTCACGCTTACATCTTCGGGCAGGGCTTTCGCCATCTCGATGAGTTCGCCCAGTCCCGCAGTCCCGGCGCGGTTGTCCACGTGGGCACCAGGATCGACTGTGAAGAACGAGTATCCATATTTCAGACAGGCGTCGATATCCTCATGGGTTTTCAGATGATCGGCGTCCGCGCCGTGTGGTGCCTGCCAACCTTCCATGAAAATGCCCAGGGTGGCGTCGTCCATTACCTGTTGCGGGGTACGATTGGTGCGCGCCATCTCGCGGATCGACTGCTGGATGAAGATAGGTGCCACTTTCCCGCCCACTGCCCGGGCGGCGCGCACGTGTCCGGGTGTCGCCAGGCCGATGCGGTCGCCCATCCCAGCTGAGGGGATCAATCCGAGCGGACGCGGCCACAACCAATCCAGGTGGGAACGTAACGCGGAGATATTCTGCTCACTGGGCGGGCACGAAAGGAGTGTACTGCCGTCGAACTCAGAGCATTCCCCGTCGAACTCTGCCAGAGGGATGCTGGTCAGGACGACAAGCCGGTTGCTGTTCCCCGCACGAGCCAGGCCAAATTCCAGGTCGCCTGTGGATGTCAACGAACGGGGATAGAAATCCAGGTTGGAGGAGTTCAGTTGCATTTTTGGACCTCATTCGGCAGGCTCGTCGAGGCGCGCACCAGCAGGCTGCCTTGCAGGATTTGGATTCTGGGTTCTTCGGGTCGATCCTGCGTTTCATGATCGAGCAGTCCAAGCACCAGGCGGGCTGCCTGCTCGCCGATGACACGCTTAGGTTGGTCAAAGGTGGTCAGCGGAGGGGTGGTGTAAGAAGAAAAGGTAATGTTATCAAAGCCAGCCACAGAACAATTATCCGGCACGTGTAGTCCGGCCTCCTGCAGGCCGAGCAGGGCACCGATGGCAAGCATGTCGTTGTAACAGAAAATGGCAGTGGGGGGCTGGGACAGAGAGAGGAAATGCTGTATGGCAGCCCGTCCTTCCTGCGGAGTGCTGTCATCGGTCTCGAATTCGTATCCAGTCTGGATGGAATGCCCGGCTGCCTGCATCGCCTCCCGGTACCCGGTCAGGCGTTTCTGGTTGGTACGTCCCGAGTGGGCATAGCCCAGGTAGGCGATCCGCCGGTGACCCAAACCGATCAAGTGGAGCATGACCTGCCGGCTGCCATCCAGGTCATCGTGGTGGATGGAGTAGCGGTAGTCTTCGGCGGACTGGTTATTGATGACCACTATGGGGATCTCGTACGAACGCAATTGTTTGCTATGTTCCGGGCTGAAGGGGGTTGAGCAGACGATGACCCCGTCGACGCGGTGTTCGCGCATGGTTCGCACGATGGAACGCTCTCGTTGCGGGTCGCGCTGGGAGGCGGCAATGAACATGCTGTAGCCTCTTTGCTGGGCCACATCGTCAATACCCTGCAGGATCTCGCTAAAAAAAGGGTCATCGATCGAACTGACGATCACCCCCAGCACCTGGGAGCGGTTGGTTTTCAGGCTGCGGGCGGCAGCCGAAGGCTGGTACCCCATCTCGGCTGCGATCTTGCGGATGCGCTCGGTCGTTTGTGTTGAGATAAGCGGACTGCTTCGCAGCGCACGCGAGACTGTGGTATGAGCGACCCCGGCTTTTCTGGCGATGTCCTTGATCGTGATGACCATGAAGATTTCCTGGCTGATAGTGCACACGTGTGCATGAATGAACATAGTTTACACAAATTGAGGGAGAATGTCAATCCTTTTTTGAAAGACTACTTGCAAAAATTTATAAAATGTTGTATCATATTGCAAATGCAAGCAATGTTACAAAGAGCCCGGAATTGCATCGAAACTTGACGCGCTGCCCTTTCCAGCATAGACAATAAACAAAGGAGAACGAGAAAATGAAAAAGAAGATCGAAGCCATATTACTGGACGTTGGCAACACCCTGCGTATCGTTCTTCCGGATCCTGATTTCAGTGCCGATGCAAAGCGGCAGATGGTCGAGTTGACCGGAGCACAGATGTCTCCGGACGATTTCTTCGCGTTGCTCGAGGAGCGTTACAAGGTCCTGCGCAAGCGGGCCAAGGAGCAACTGATCGAGGCAACCGAACATGAAATGTGGACCCAGTGGATGCTTCCGGATTATCCAACCGAGACGATCGCCCGGCATGTCAGCAAACTGACCCGCCTGTGGCGGGACAGCGATGGGCGCCGGGTTCCCCGCCCGGATGTCAAGGAGATCGTGATCGAACTCCATCGACGCGGCTACCTGCTGGGGATCATCGCCAATACCATCACTGAGACCGAGATCCCGGACTGGCTGGAAAGCGACGGCCTGACCGAGTATTTCAAGACGGTCATCCTTTCCTCCAAGCTCGGCATCCGTAAACCCAATCCCGAGATCTACTGGGAAGCTGCCCGCCAGATCGGGACTGCACCCGAAAACTGCGTGTATGTGGGCGACAACCTGATGCGCGACATGGAAGGCACCTTGGCAGCCGGTTACGGGATGTTCATCCTTTTCTATGAACCAGCCACCCTGGCCAAGGAACCGCCAACCGGTGAAGTAAAGCCGGATCACACCATCCGGGAAATGAAAGAACTCCTGGACATCTTCCCGCCGCGCTAGCTAAATACAAGAGGTCACCATGGCCAAGCCGATCGAAACGATTTTCTTTGATACCGGAAACACATTACGGGTGATCGAAAAGGATGCTGCCTTTCAGGAAGCTGCCAAACTAAAGTTGGCAGAGATGGTGGGCATGCAGGCGTCTCCAGATGATCTTCTATGCCAACTGGAAGAGCGTTATCAGCTATACAAGAAACGCGCCAAGACAACCCTGCTCCAGGCCTCTGATGCGGAATTATGGACGCGCTGGATGCTGCCGGATCAACCGGCAGACAAGATCGCCAAAGTGTCCAACCAGTTGACCCGCCTGTGGCATGATTGTGATGGCCGGCGTGTCCCGCGCCCGGACGTAAAATCAACCATCGTGGAATTGCATAAGCGCGGCTATACCCAGGGAATCATCGCCAATGCCATTTCCACAACGGAGATCCCTGACTGGCTCAAGGCAGACGGTCTGTCACAATATTTCAAAGCAGTCATCCTCTCCTCGGACTTCGGCCGTCGGAAGCCCGATCCGTATATCTTCCTGGAAGCGGCTAACGCCGTAGGGGTCAAGCCGGATGTCTGCGCCTATGTGGGGGATAATCCCATCCGGGATGTCCAGGGGGCACGGCGGGCAGGCTTTGGCATGGTCTTGATCCTGCAGGATCCAAAATCAACCGGTGTCGAGGCTCTTGATGAACGACACAGGCCGGACAGGTACCTGCGCTCGTGCAGTTCCCTGCTCGAAATCTTTCCTTCACGATCCACGAATTGAAAAGGTGAACCATGCCTCCCCACATTGATGCCATCTTCCTCGACCTGGGCAATACCCTGCGTGTCCTGATCAAAGACCAGGAACACATGGCCAGGGCAAGGCAGGAGATCGTCCGCCTATTGGAGACGGAGGAAGACCCGCTTGCTTTCTGCGAGAAACTCGACACACGTTACAAAGTTTATCGCAAGTGGGCTTTTGAGAACCTCGCGGAGGCACCAGAGGTGGACCTCTGGACACACTGGCTGGTACCTGAATTTGCTGCAGAAAAAGTCGCCCCACTGGGCGTGGAATTGACCTATCAATTCCGCCAGGCAATGGGACGCCGGGTGTTGGTGGAAGGTGGGCGGGAAGTATTGGAGGAACTCCAGGTACGCGGCTATACCCTCGGCATCATCAGCAACCTGATCGGTACGCGCGAGATCCCTGATTGGCTGGATGCGGATGGTTTTGCACCTTACTTCAAGTCGGTGGTCCTCTCCTCGGTTTTCGGGAAGCGCAAACCAGACCCGAGCATCTATTACGAAGCTGCGCGCCGAGCCGGAGTCGCTCCAGCCCACTGTGCCTATGTGGGCGACAACCTGAAACGTGACGTAACCGGCTCGCGGGCAGCCGGATTTGGGATGGTGGTCATCCTGATCTCGCCCGAAGAATTGGCCGGGGAAATCATCACGGATGACAACCGACCGGATGTCATCATCCATGATTTTAAAGAACTGCTTGATCTTTTCCCGCACTGCGGTGAGGCCCACCTACAGCCCTAGCCGCCAGATGCCGGTGGAGGAATATGCCAACAGATCATCTCCCTCGCGGTGCAGCCGCCCTGGCAATGACCGTCCAGGAATTGTACAAGGAAGGGCAGACCGATTACTCTTTGGAGCCGATCGTCCTGGTGGACCAGGGCTTGCCTGTCGGTCGGATCCAGGATGGAGATGCGGTCATTTTCTGCTGCCGGCGTGGTGAGCGTGAAATCGAGTTGACTGAAGCCTTCACCGAACCGGGTTTTGACCGCTTCCCGCGTCCGGATTTCACACACTTACCCTTCGTCATTCTGACCCTTTACCATGAAAAATTTAAAGACCTGCCGGTGGCCTTTGCCCCCTCGCATATCGAGAACACCCTTGCCGAGGTGATCAGCAGAGCAGGTCTGCGCCAGCTTCACACCGCCGAGTCGGAAAAGTTCGCCCACGTGACCTTCTTTTTCAACGGTGGCAATGGTCCGTCTTTCGCCGGGGAAAAGGACGTGCGCATCCCCTCTCCCAGGGGCGTCCCTTTTGACCAGGTCCCGGAACTGAGCCTGCCCCAGGTCACCGAAGAAGTCCTGCGCGGGCTGCATGAGGGCTTTGATTTCATTGTAACCAACTTCGCCAACGGGGATGTGATCGGGCATACCTTCAACAACGATGCCAAGATCCGCTGCGCTGCGATCCTGGACCAGCATCTCGGCAGGGTGGTCGATGTTGCCCGCCAGGCTGGATACGTGACCCTGGTCACCGCTGACCACGGCAACCTGGAAGAGATGATGACCCTCGAGGGCACACCGCACGTGGCACATACCAGCAACCCGGTTGATTTCGTGCTCATCGACCCGGCTGCCGCCTCGCCCGTAACCCTGCGTGACGGCAAACTGGCGGATGTAGCTCCGACCATTTTGGCTGCCCTGGGTCTCGAACAACCTTCAGCCATGCAGGGTGGAACGCTCACCCCCGGCTGTGCTTGGGGCAGCAGGCGCCGTGTGCTGCTCATCATCCTGGATGGCTGGGGGATTGGTAGAGCAGATGCCACCAACCCGGTCTTTCTGGCCGCAACCCCGGCTTGGGATGGCCTGCTCAGGCAATACCCCCACAGCCGGTTGCAGGCTTCGGGGGAGGCCGTTGGACTGCAGCCAGGCAAAGCGGGAAATTCCGAGGCGGGGCACATCAACATGGGTTCCGGGCGGGTCGTACCGCAGGATGACGTCCGCCTCGATGCGGCGATGCAGGATGGCTCGTTTTACACCAACGAGATCTTCCTGCGAACCATCAACGAAGCCAGGGATCGCCATGCCAGCCTGCACCTCCTGGGGCTGCTGACCGAAAAAAGCTCGCACGGGTCGATCGATTATCCGCTTGCTCTCCTGAAACTGGCCAAGGACCGCGGACTGGAGAAAGTATTCCTGCACGTCATTTTTGATGGACGCAGCACCGAGCCTGGCAGCGCCCCGGCCTTGTTGGAAAAGTTGGAAGCGCAAGTGGATGCCATCGGCCTGGGGCAGGTCGTTTCCGGAGTGGGTAGGGGGATCGCCCTGGATCGGGATGGGAACTATGGCAAGATCCAGCGAGCCTTTGATGCCTTTACCAAGGGAATTGGCAGGACCTGCCAACTGGATTGAAGGATGGTGTTGATGGATCACGAATTCCTGCAAGAATTGGTCACACCGGCACATACAAAGATCGTCATGGTCGTTTTGGATGGCCTGGGAGGTTTGCCACTCGAAGCGGGCGGCAAAACCGAACTTGAGACTGCCTGCACCCCAAACCTGGATACGCTTGCCGCTTCTTCTGCTCTTGGCCTTTCCGTGCCGGTCAAACCCGGCATTACCGTTGAAAGCGGACCGGGGCATCTTGGCCTGTTTGGATATGACCCGCTCAAGTTCAGGATCGGACGGGGGGTGCTCGAAGCGGTTGGCATCGGTATGGACCTGGAGCCCGATGACATCGCCGTGCGCGGCAATTACTGTACCGTGGATGCAGATGGGATCGTGAGAGACCGGCGCGCCGGGCGCATTGCCAACAATATCAGCCGGGAATTATCGAAATTATTGACCACCCGCATTGAGGATGTTGATTTCTTCGTTGAAACCGTCAAGGAACATCGCCTGGCGATCGTCCTGCGCGGTATGGATTTGGATGCGGAGGTCACCGATTCGGACCCCCTGAAGAATGGCTACGCCCCGCATCCGATTCGCCCCCTGTCTCCGCGGGCTGAAAAAACTGCACGGGTGATGAACAAGTTCATTGACCGCTCACGCCAGGTGATCGAGGCTTATTCCCCCAAACCGCCAACCAATATGCTCCTTGTCCGCGGCATGGACAGGTATCCCAGATTTCCCTCGTTTCCGGAGTTATTCGGCTTGCGGGCCGCGGCCATTGCGATCTATCCCACCTATCGCGGCATTGCCAAACTGGTTGGCATGCAGGTGATCCAGTTTGCGGGCAGCGCGCTGGAGGATGAGTTCACAGCCCTGGAAGAACACTGGAACGATCATGATTTCTTCTACGTGCACATCAAGGACACGGACCTGGCTGGCGAGGACGGCGACTTTACGCGAAAAGTAAGCGTCATCGAGGCCGTGGACCGCTTGATGCCGCGCCTGCTCGCCCTGAACCCGGACGTGGTAATTGTCAGCGGGGATCATTCCACGCCGGCGCTGCTCAAGGGGCATTCCTGGCACCCGGTGCCGGTCCTGCTAAACAGCAAATTCGTGCGCGCCGATGGCGTCGCCGAGTTCGGGGAACGCGCTTGTGCGCGTGGCAGCCTGGGCATCCTGCCAGCAAAGCACATCATGCCGCTTGCCCTCGCCAATGCCGGGCGACTAATGAAATGGAGCTCTTAATGCAATTATCCAATCTACTGTCCGATCGACTTCTATTCTCGGAAGCCCTGTTCGAAAAAATGAAGGCCATTTCCCCAGGCATCCAGGAACTGGAACTGTATGAATTCCGCTATGGGCTAATCGAATTGCTACCTGATGCCGGCTGGGATTCGGTCACGCTGCAAAACCGGGAGGAGATCGAAGTTCGCATCAACAGCCGCGCTTTCTATGAGAGCATAAAGATCAAGCCCAAGGTGGGTGACCGCCTCGTACTGGACGCGGAGATCGTCCGACTGACCCGCATGCTGTTCGTCGGCCTGGTGACTGGCGCATACCCCGCGGATTGGGTGAACACACATTTCTATTTTGACATCCGCAGTTTTATTTTCCTGCACCGCACCACCTATTTCACAGATAAAGTACTGGCTCATTTTAGCGGTACGTCCTACCGCTCATTCGAGCAGAAACAAAAACAATTGGAACGCTGCCAGCAGGTGGGCTATAAGGCCTTCAGCGTGGTCAATGCCGAGGTGGACCAGTTCTTCATCCAGAGCGTGCAAAAGATCGTTGCCACGCTTGGCACCCCGATCCTGATCGCCATTGCAGGGGCAACCGCTGCCGGGAAAACAGAGATCGTCGAGCGATTGGTTGCCGCCTTCACCCAATCCGGGCAGAAAACAACATCCATTGAAGTGGACAACTTCTTCACTGATCGCGACCACCGCGAAGCTCTGGGGCTCGACTCGCTGGGCAAGGAAGCCCTGCACATGAAGTTGTTCCTGCAGGCCTTGGAGGATATCACCCACGGGAAAAAGATCCTCACGCCCTGCTATAACTTCATCGATGGCAGTTCCAGCCATGCCCTGGATGGCAGCCTGAAACCCGGCCGTCTCCCGGTCGAGGTCGAACCAGGGGATATCATTTTGATGGAAGGGAATTTCCCCTTCCTGATCGAGGAAGTGGCTCATCTCATCGGTATCAAGGTCGTTTACCTTACCGACGATCCGGTGCGTCTCAAGCGCAAGTGGAAACGCGATATCGACCTGCGTAAAAAATATGACCTTGCCTACCTGCGCAATCGTTACTTTAAGGATCAATTCATCATGGCACAGACTGTCTACCAGCCCCAGATGGAAGTTTGTGACCTGGTCGTAGATACCACCGGCGCAGCCCTTTGGGCAACTCCCGGGATGGTCAAGATCCTTGATCGTGCCTGAAAGGAATGAAGATGGACGGAACGACCCGTAAGCACTCCCTGCAAGAATTCTCCCGAATCCTTTTCGAACAAATGAGAACAGTCAATTCGGGAATTGCAAAACTTGCGCTGTATGAGTTCCGCTATGGCCTCGAGAATATCTATCCTATTGAGGGCTGGGAATCCGTTCGGCTGATGAAGACGGAAGATCTTGAAAGAAAAGTACGGTCGCGTGATTTTTTTGAGGCCATCCAGTTAAAACCGCGGGAAAAAGAGCGCATCGTTCTGGACGAAATGATCGTCTGCTTGACGCGCATGCTCTTCGTGGGTCTGGTCCAAGGCACCTATTCAGCCGAATGGGTGAAGCAGGTATTCTATTTCGATATCCGCGGCTTCTATTTCCTGCCTCGCACGCAATATTTCACCGAGTCCGTCGTGGCTCACTTTGGCGGTAAACCCTTCCAAAGTTTCACCCCGCGGCAGAAGGATCTTGAGCCCTTGCAGGACCTCGGCTATCTCGACTTCCAGCAAGCTAACGCAGAGATCGACCATGCTTTTTTCCGGGCCATCCAAAAGATCATCACAGTGCGCGGAACGCCCATCTTGATCACCCTGGCCGGACCAACCGCGGCGGGCAAGACCGAGATCACCGAACGCCTGCGGGCTGTTTTCGAGCAGGCGGGAAAGAAGACCACCACCATCGAAATGGACAATTTCCTGGTGGACCGCGACCATCGGGATGATAAACCCATGGGCAAGGAAACATCCCATTTCGCTCTCTTCAAACACAGCCTGCTCGAAATCTTGCGAGGCAAGCAGATCACCATCCCGCGCTATGACTTCATCTTTGCCACCTCCAGCCATGACCTAGATGGCAACCTCAAGCCAGGCTGCGTGCCTATCGTGATCGAACCAGCGGATATCATTTTCCTCGAGGGAAATTTTCCCTTCCAAATGATAGAGATCGCCGAACTGATCGGTATCATGGTCGTGTATCTGACCGATGACCCCATCCGGTTGAAGCGCAAGTGGAAGCGAGATATCGATTATCGCAAAAAGTATGAGCCCACCTACTTCCGAAACCGGTTCTTCAAAACCCAATTCTTGCGTGCCGAGGAGATCTATCGGCCCCTGATGGAAACCTGCGACCTGGTGGTCGATACCACCGGGGCAGCTTTGTGGGTTACGCCAGAGATCGCGGCAGTATTGAACGCCGCCGCCAACGAATAAGGGAAATGGGGATGCCTGAGCATATGGTTGATCCCATCGAGGCAATCTTCTTTGACATGAATGGTACCTTGCGCGCCCGGGAAGCACATGCACCCACCCAGCGCGCGGCCTATTCCCGGATGCTTGCCCTGCTGGGGAAGCAGGATGCGCCCGAGGCCTATTGGGATGAATTGGCCCGCCGTCAAAAGACATACAGTCATTGGGCGCAGCAGAGCCTGCTCCAATTATCCGAAGAAGAGATCTGGACGCGCTGGATCCTGCCGGAACTTCCACACGAACAGATCGCACCGGTTGCCGCCGAGTTGACCCTGGCATGGGGCCAACGCAAGGGGCGCACCGTTCCCAAGCTAGGGGCGGAGCAAACGATTATGGAATTGAAGCACCGCGGCTACCGCCTGGGACTGATCAGCAACACAATGTCCTCCCTGGATATTCCGCGTTTCCTGGAAGAATACGGCTGGTTGGAACACTTTAAGGTTGTGGTGCTCTCCTCAGCCATCAAAGTGCGCAAGCCCTCGCCGCAACCTTTTCTGGAGGCCACACAGGCTTTGGGGGTGGCACCGGCACACTGCGCCTATCTCGGCAACCGGATCTCAAAGGACATCGTCGGGTGTAAACGCGCCGGGTTCGCCCTGGGGATCATCCTTGAACCACCGGGAGGACCCCGCCAGGACGAGCTGGATCAAACCATCCAACCCGATGTGGTCATCCACTCGCTGGGTGACCTTTTGGAGATCTTCCGGTGACAATTCCCCCCGCGCTGAGATCCAGGCCGTTCGCCATGTATTGGGTCGGCCATTTGATCTCAGTTGCCGGCTCCCAGATGCAACTATGGGCCGTGTATTGGCACCTGCGCACCTTGTCTGCCGACCCCATGGTCATCAGCGGCATCGGCTTGGCGCGCTTCCTGCCGGTCATTCTCCTTTCCCTGATCGCTGGCGTAGTCGCCGACCGGTTTAACCGCCGAAGATTGGCAGTCATCACCCAGCTTTCACTGGGGGGCATTGCACTCGTCCTCGGTGTGAGTACTTCCCTGGGAAAAACATCCATCTGGGTCTTGTTCGGATTGATGGCAGTTCAGGCGACAGCCGCTGCGTTCGATGTGCCTGCCCGCCAATCGCTCATTCCCTCGTTGGTGCCGCGCGAAGACCTTTCCAATGCATACAGTATGAACTCCATCGCCTCCAAGGTGGGCGGCATTATAGGACCGGCGGTCTCCGGACTGGTGATCGCCTACCTGGGATTGCACTGGGCTTATTGGATCAATGCAGCTTCCTACCTGGCTGTCATCGTTGCCCTGATCGGCATGGGGGATATCCCCCAAACGATCAGCAAAGCGAAACTCGGGCTGCGTGGCACCTTCCGCGACATCCAGGAGGGGATTGTCTTTATCAGGCACTCGCCCATCATCCTTTCGGTCATGATCCTGGATTTCTTTGGCACCTTCTTTTCTTCAGCAAACACGCTGCTACCTTTCGTTGCCCAGGATATTCTGCATGTCGGGTCGATCCAGTATGGGTGGCTGTCTGCTTCCCAAGCCATCGGTACCCTGTTCATGGGACTCTATCTTTCTCAAAAAAGGAACCTGCACCGCCAGGGCATGTGGATCTCCATCTCTGTGGTGATGTTTGGACTGGCTACGATCCTGTTTGGACTCTCCACCTATTTCTGGCTGACCATGCTCGCCCTGATCCTGATCGGTGCTTTTGACGGGTTGAGCAACATCATTCGCAATACGGTCAGGCAAATCTTAACCCCGGATGCGATGCGCGGCCGCATGATGAGCATCACCCATATCTTCTTCAAGGGGGGACCCCAGCTTGGGGAAGTGGAATCCGGACTCGTAGCCCAGGTACTCGGGGTGCCGTTTGCGATCATCTCAGGCGGGGTGGGGTGCGTACTGGCGGCCATCATCGTGGTGAAGAAGATCCCCCAACTGTGGAAATACAGCGGTGATGAAGGCGAAATAGAGTGAACTGCTAGCAGTTTGACAAAAAACAGCATGACAAAAGGCACATTCGCCTGAAAGAACACTTGCAAATTTTTCGATTTTCTTGTATTATATTCAAATGAAAGTGAAATTTCATAAATCGAGATTGTGAAAGTCAACTGGTTTTATTTTGAAAGCAGGGCAGTGCGATGAAGGATGATGTCCAAAACCCGATGGGTTTCAGCCAATTGATCAGTGAGCATTTCCCCCTGCTCACCAAGAGCGAGAAGCGCATTGCGAATTACCTGAACCAGAACCAGGACGAGGCGGCTTTCCTCTCTGCCGGCGAAATCGCCGAACGGTTGGAGTTGAGCGAAGCCACCATGGTGCGCTTTGCCCGCACGCTAGGGTTTGATAGTTTTCCCGCCATGCGCGCCTCTCTTCAGGAAAATTTCCGCCAACGCCTGGCCCATTCCGCCCGGCTGCGCAGCCGCCTGGATGACCTGCGCTCGGGCGGCGACCTGTTTGAAAAAGTGACCGTCGCCGAGATCGATTATCTCACCCAGGCATTACAGACAGTGGACCGGGAGGCTATGCATCGCGCGGCAGCCTTGATGCTCAAGCGCAATCATATTTTTGTCTATGCAACCGGGCCTTCTGTTGCCCTGGTCCATTTGCTCAGCTTGCGCCTGACCCGTTTTGGGAAACGCGTCATCCCGCTTACCATTGCAGGCCGTGAAACCTTGGAACCGTTGCTCCTGATGACCGATCGCGACCTGTTATTCGCCATCGGTTTTTTTGACGTCAACCCGACCCTGCAGATCGTCCTGGATCACGCCAAGGAGAAGAACTGCCCGGTGATCCTGCTCACCGACACCCTGGGATCCGTGATCGGGGACAAGGCCAGGGTTGTTCTGACCGCCAAGCGGGGACCTGTCTCTTCCTTCCATTCGTTGATCGTACCCATGAACATCATCAACGCGCTGCTTCTGGATGTTGCCAATCAAAACCAGGAAGAAGTGATATCCAACCTGGATAAGCTCGATCAACTGCGTGAACGCCTCAAGCGTTCCGGCGGTTAATTTTTTCCCGGATTAAGGAGTGTTTTCATGACTGCTTTGGAAGTCCCCAGGAATTCTCTCTCCCAGCGCCTGACAGCCGGCTCCAGGAGGTTCTTCCGCTGGTTGACCAGACCACAGGTCGTGCTGTCATTGCTTTTGATTGTGATCATGTTTTACATGGTCATCATCCCGTTATATAAACTGGTTCAGACTACCGTAACTTGGCAGCTGGTGGATGTTAGTCGCGTGGAAGGTGCTGAGGAGGGAGAACTTACCCTGTATCATTGGACCAGGATGATGACAGGTATCTTTGGGAAAATATACACCTTTACACCGTTACAGCATTCTTTGACCGTTGCCACCGGTACCGTGTTCCTGGCAATGTTTATCGGTGGCGCGCTGGCGTGGCTGGTGGTGCGCACCGATATGCCTGGCAGGAAGTTGATCAACCAACTGGCGGTGCTGCCTTACATCATGCCATCCTGGACCCTGGCGCAGGCCTGGTTGGTGCTGTTTAAGAACCGCACCCAGGGTGGTTCACCAGGATTGTTTGAATTTATTCTTGGACAAAGCCCACCTGATTGGCTGTCCTATGGTCCGGTGCCGATCATTATCTGTGTGGCGCTGCATTATTACACCTTTTTCTTTCTGTTCGTCTCTGCCGCGCTGATGTCGATCGACTCCAACCTGGAGGAGGCAGGAGAATTGATGGGTGCCAAACGCTGGCGCATCCTGCGCAAGATCACCCTGCCGCTAGTCCTGCCGGCCCTGCTTTCCGGGTTTATTATGACTTTCTCCAAGGCATTAGGTACTTTTGGTACCCCCAACATTCTCGGATCACCCGTCAGGTACTATGTGCTCTCAACCATGATGCGCGGCAGCCTGGCAGCGGGGGATAAGGCAGATGCTTTTGTCCTGGGGATTGTCCTGATATTGTTTTCCATTGTTACAATATCACTCAATCAAAAATTGATTGGTACGCGCAGATCTTATGAGACAATTGGAGGTCGCGGCTTTGTCGCCACACCCAGCAAGTTACGCGACTGGAAAAAAGCAATATTTGTCATCGTGGTGATTTTCCAGTTGGCAATCGTTGTCATACCTATTGCTTTACTGACCTATAACACTTTCCTGTTGCGCTCGGGAGATTTTAGCTTCGACAACCTTACCCTTCAGAACTGGATCGGGGAGGCAAATCCCGATTATAACGATGGTCAACCCGGTGTCCTGCTCAATCCACGCATATGGAAAACGGCTTGGAATTCCATAAGGTTGGCTTTGCTAACAGCCTTGTTTTCGGGTCTACTGGGTGTACTGCTGGGATATTCCATCGTTAAGGGTCGTGGTACACGGCTTTCTAAGCTGGTTGAACAAATGGCTTACCTCCCTTATGTCATCCCGGGAATTGCCCTGGGGGCTGTGTACATTGCCATGTTTTCCAAGCCCCTGGGTCCCATTCCGTCTCTATATGGTACCTTTGCCCTATTGGTGCTCGTTTCGATTGCGGACAAGCTCCCTTACTCCTCCCGATCGGGTGTTTCAGCGATGATGCAGGTGGGGCATGAACTGGAAGAGGCTGCCCAAATAGCTGGAGCCAATGTCTGGCAGCGCTTCAGGCGGATTATTTTTCCTTTGACGACCGCTGGTTTCGTCTCGGGTTTCTTGCTGACATTTATTACAGTTATGAGGGAACTATCCCTGATTATCCTGCTGGTCAATAGGGACACCCAGGTGCTAGCCAGCCAAACCATGTGGTACGTGGAAAACAATCTGGACCAAATGGCGAATATCGTCATCCTGATCTTGATTTTTATCACGGTCACAGGAAATTTGATTATTGGCCGCTTCCGCGGTGGCAGCCTTCAAAAAGGATTGGGATCTCGATAGAGAGGACTTCATGGATACAACGATTAGAATTATTAACCTAACGAAAAAGTTTGGCAAAGTTGTTGCCCTCGATCATGTCAGCTTGGTCATCGAACCGGGAACCTTCCTGACCCTGCTGGGTCCTTCCGGCTGTGGCAAGACCACCCTGCTGCGCTGCGTGGCAGGGCTGGAAGACCCCGATGGTGGAGAGATCTTCATCGGCGATAAGCTTATCTTTTCATTCGATAAAGGCATCTCGTTACCCCCCAGCCAGCGTGAATTGGGCCTGGTCTTCCAGAATTATGCCTTGTGGCCGCACATGAAGGTGGACAAGAACATCACCTTTGCCCTGGAGATCCAGAAGATGTCCAAAGATGAAATGAAAAAAAGGGTCAAGGAATCCCTCAAGGAAGTGCAGATGGAGGGCTACGAAGACCGCTATCCACGCGAGATGAGCGGCGGTCAGCAGCAGCGCATCGCCCTGGCACGCATGCTCGCCTATCGTCCCAAGATCTTCCTGATGGACGAACCGCTCTCCAACCTGGATGCCCGCCTGCGCATGGACATGCGCTCGGAGATCAAGCGCCTGCATCACATCGCCGGCGCTACCACGATCTATGTGACCCATGACCAGGTGGAAGCGCTAACGATGTCCACCAATATAGCGGTCATGAAAGAGGGCGTTGTGCAGCAGTTCGATCCCCCCGACCAGGTCTATCACTATCCTGCCAATCTGTTTGTGGCGGATTTCATCGGGAATCCCAAGGTGAACTTATTGGAAGGCGAGATCGATGCACAAGACCTGGTCGACCTGGGACACATCAATATCAAAGTGAATACGTACAATGCCTCCGGCAAAGTTGTAGTGGGTGTCCGCCCCGAAGATATCATTGTCTCAACCACTCCAATTCCTGGTGCGCATGAATTCGCCGCCTATTCCGTCCTGCCATCCGGAGCCGACTCAACCATCATTGCGCGTCAGAAAGATATCGAACTTACCATCCGGGTGATGGGGATCAGCAAGATCAAGATGGATGAGAAGATCTGGGTGGCATTCGATCCGTCCACCCTGAACTTGTATCATAAGGATAGCGGCAATCTCATAACTTCCTGATATGAATCGGAGCTGTTCATTTAGTAATTGTCTCCGTAATGCCTGGAATGCAATTTTTATGGTGAAAGGAGGCATAAAAATATAAACGAACATTCAAGCAAAGAATCTTGTTTTTTCTGAAGCCGTTTCAACTATCCTAGGAGGAAGAAATGAAAACGTTCGTAAAACTAATGACCGTGATCGTGCTGTTCAGCATGATCGCAAGCTGCGGTGGCAATACTCCGGCGACAGATCTCCCCGCCACCGAGGATACTCTCACCGAGGCAGAACAGTGGGCCATGGACAATGGTGTTGGTCCCTACCAACCGGAGACCGATGATTGGGCTGCCATTGAAGCCGCGGCCAAGTTGGAGGGCAAGGTCACTGTCTATGCCAACTCCAGCGGTGTGGAAGATCTTTATGAAGCCTGGGAAGCTCTCTATCCGGATATTGAACTGGATGCCCAGGATACTGATGGCATCAACACCAAGATGGAAGCGGAGCAAGCAAGCGGTAATGTCGTTGGCGATGTCTGGTTCAACAGTGACGGGCACATTCTCTTTGGGCAATTCCTTCCCAACGAATGGATGTGGTGGTTCGTCCCTCGTGACGTCACCATCCCCGAACTAACCGAGGATTACCCGTTTGCCATTGCACGCCATTCGGTCGATGTGATCGGGTACAACAATGCCATCTACCCGGACGGCTGCCCACTCACCAACATCTGGCAGTTAACCGAACCACAGTACTATGGCAAGTTTTTCATGGAAGATCCGATCTCTGATGTCAGCACCATGGCAAAAGTTGCCACATTCGTCCAGATGGCCGATGAAATGGCTGTTGCTTATAAGAACCTCTACGGCGTAGAGTGGACTGAAGACGTACTGGCAGCGACAGATGAATCTGGCATGGCAGTTGAGAATGCCGGTTACCTGTGGATGAAGAAAATTGCCTACAACGGTGTTGTCACCCTAGATGACGGCGATATGGTCGATGCAGCCTTCGCAGGTCTTGACCTGCCCGCAGGCGAAGAGCCAGGTTTTGGATGGACTGGTTATTCCAGCTATAAGGATACTCTCAAAGGCGAATTGAATATGGCGCCATGCTTTAACATGGAACCGATCATGGGTATCTTCAAGACCAGCTTTTTGGGCATCGCCAACAAGGCTCCGCATCCCAATGCAGCCAAATTGTTCATCAAGTTCGCCCTGACGGAGGAAGGCTACGATCCATGGAACAAGATCGGCTCTTACCCTGCCGTTGAAGGTCTTCCCACCCACGAAGACAATCTACCTTTGACTGAAATCCTGCCCCAGGTATGGGAGATGGATCCTATCTTCGACTGGGAGAACGTCAGCAAGGTGCGTGATTTCTGGGCTGCTGAAGTGCTTATTGCTCCCTAGAAGGGTTTGATCACACCTGGACGAAATACTGAAGTAGTTCACGGGACACGGACACGACCTGTCCGTGTCCCCAAAACAATCTCGTCATCATTCATCGATAATTTATTGAACTGCTGGATTGCCTGGAGGAAGATCCCAGGCAGGAAGATTATGTGTTCCTTTTTTGAGGAGAGATTCGGATGAGCCTCCAGGCCGTCTTCTTCGATATGGGTGGCACCATCGAAACTTTTTCGTGGACCCCAGAGCTGCGCATTCAGCAGACTTCTGGTCTGCAACAGCGCCTCGCCTGCGCCGGGATCCATCTGGAACTTACCGACCTGCAATTATACGAACTCATTCGCACTGGTTTGAATGCCTACCATCGCAAGAGCCTGCAAACCATGGAAGAACTTCCTTCGGCACGGGTGTGGAGTGATTACATCCTGGCAGGCTACCCCGTGAATCAGGAAAAACTTGCGGAAATTTCCGAAGACCTCGCGTTCTATGTTGAGACGCGTTTTTATCACCGTGCCATGCGCCCCGAGATACCGTCCGTGTTGGAAAGCATCCGGCGCATGGATCTGAAGATCGGCCTGATCAGCAACGTCAACAGCCGGGGCCAGGTGCCCGCCAACCTGGAGGCATATGGCATTCGTTCCTATTTCGATCCAGTGGTCATGTCCAGCGTCTACGGGCGGCGAAAGCCAGACCCAGCCATCTTCCATTATGCCGCCCGGCTTGCCCGGGTGCCCACCAGCGCCTGCCTGTATGTGGGCGACCGCATCACCCGGGATATCCTTGGAGCCCAGCGTGCCGGTTTCCTTGGGGCTGTGCAGATCCTCCATGATTATGACCATCAGGAGTTGGATGAAGGCGCCAGCCCGGATGCCGTCATCACCGATATGACCGAACTGGTGGAGATCATCAAGGATTGCATGGACGAATTTCCGGCGACTAGTTCCGGCACAAGCCAACCGCATCCCGGAATTCGCGCTCTGCTGTTCGATGCGGGCGATATCCTTTACTTCCGCCCTGAACGCGGCCGCTATTTACAGGAATTCCTGGATGCATCCGGGCTGGCAGGCAAATCGATCTCTGACCCGGCCGCGCGGAACCTCAGACAGCAGGTTTTTGATGGCTCGATCTCACAGAATGAATACCGTGAGGCGATCCTGCGCCTCTACGGTGTCGATGACCCTGAATGCATCCTGCGCGGCAAACAGGCCATGAACCAGGATGATAACAACATCCAGTTCTTCCCGGGCGTACGCGATACGCTGCTTGCCCTGAAGAAGAATGGTTACCTGCTTGGCATCATCACCGATACCGCCAATCCACTGCATGTCAAGTTGACATGGTTTGAGAATGGTGGTTTTGCCCATGTCTGGGATTCGATCATCTCTTCTCAGGAAGTGGGCATTCAAAAGCCGCAGCCTGGCATCTACCAGGTTGCTCTGCAGCAACTTGGCATTTCCGCCAGCCAGGCGATATTTATCGGGCATGATACGGACGAATTGGATGGTGCCCTTTCGGTTGGATTGAAAACCATCGCGTTCAACGCAGGCGAAGAAATCCATGCGGATTTCCATATCCATAAGTTTTCGGATCTACTGGAAATTCCCCTTCTCACCGGGCATCTACTATCCATGACTGAAAGAGTGAAAAGTGACTGAACAGATCGATGCGATCCTTTTCGATATGGGGGGAACCCTGCGGCGGGGCACCAGCCGCGAGTTTACGGAGAAGGTTGAACGCTGCAAAAAGATATTGGAACTTACCGGCGTGGACACAGATCCGGTGGATTTCACGCGCATGCTGGATGGGCGTGCCAATGCTTATCGGAAATGGTCCCGGATTGAACAGGTCGAATTGAACGAGGTCGGGTTCTGGAGTCATTGGATGCTGCCCGAATTGGAGGCGGACAAACTTGGCGCCCTTGCCGTGGAGTTGAACCGGCTCTGGAGGGATGCAGACCGTTCGTACCTGGTGTTTCCGGATACCAGGGAAACGATCCTTGGCCTTTTTCGCGGCGGTTACCGCCTGGGGCTGGTTAGCAACACCACCAGCAGTGTTGAGGCGCCGAACCTGCTCAACGAGCTTGGGCTTGGCGGTTATTTTGAGACGATCGTGCTCTCCTGCCAGGTGGGCATCCGCAAGCCAAGACCCGAGATCATCCTGGAAGCAACCCGGCGCATGGGGATCCCCCCAGAAAGATGCGCTTATATTGGCAACCTGCCGGACAGGGATGTTGCTTCGGCGCGCAGTGCGGGTTTTAGTAGGACGGTCATCCTGCGCGACGCGCTGAAACCATTTGATCTGCCGGTCGATCCAACATTGATGCCCGATCATTTCATCGACAGCCTGAAAGAACTGCTCGACCTCTTTCCCGCCCACCCAACGAGCAAAGGGGAACGCCTGCAAGCGGCAGAATATCCGGTATACGTTGCCTCGCTCTCGACTATGTGGGCCAGGAAAAATTTTGAGACCCTGGACGATTTCTTCCTCGCAGCCAGACGGTTGGGTTTCTCTGCGGTCGAATTGAACCACCAGATGAACTCCGAGAAGTTGAACCAGGTTGACCTGAAGAAGTACCAACTCAGCAGCATCCATGAACCCTGCCCGGCAGATATCCCGATGGATACGCTCAAACAGCGGGATTGGATGATCTCATCCACGAACGAGGAATGCCGGCAGCAAGGCGTGGTTGCGGTCAAGCGCAGCATCGACCTCGCAGGGTCACTCGGCGTTCACAAACTGGTCGTGCATGCAGGGCATGTCTCGCTCGATATGACCCTGGAGAAGGAATTGATCAAGCTCTATAACGCCGGTCAATTGGAGAGCGCGGCATACCATGAGATGAAGAGCAGGATGATGGAGCAGCGTTGCAAGCTCATTGCCCCGCGCTTTGAAGCGGTGCAAAAGAGCCTTCGGGAACTGCTTGAATATGCTGCCCGCTTTGAAGTTTGCCTGGGACTGGAAAACCGCTTCCACTATTTCGACATCCCCAGCCAGGACGAACTTGCCACCCTGCTGGAATTGGCTGGATCGGAACGGATCGGCTTCATATATGATTCCGGGCATGCCGCGGCAATGGGACGCCTGGGCTTCTTCCCTTCCGACCTGTGGTTGGAGCGGTTCAGCCCCAGGATCATCGGCACCCACCTGCACGATGTGCGCGGCGTCAGCGATCACCTCGCTCCCGGCCTCGGCGATGTGGATTTCCGCAAGATCGCCGGCTATCTCCCGCCGGATGCATTCCGCACCATCGAAGTCATTGGCTCACACACCCCCGAGCAGTTGCGGAACGCGTTGAAGTTACTATTAGATATCGGCTGCATTCGCCTGATGGAAGCAGCCAAATCTTAAAGGAGCATGTTATGCGTACCCTGTTCAAGAAACGTCAAAATGTCTTCATTCGCCTGATCCACGACCAGGCCCTGCTCACCCTGGAGGGGTTGGAAGCCTTGAAGGCGTATTTCGAGGCCCAGGACCCGGTCTGCGCCAATTTGTTGACCACCAAGGAGAAAGAAGCCGACGAAGCCCGGCGTATCCTGATCGACGAATTGAACCGCACTTTTGTCACGCCGTTCGACCGGGAGGATATCTTTGCCCTCTCGCGCACCATCGACGATGTGCTGGATTATGCCTTCAGCACGGTCAGCGAGATGCAACTTTTCCAGGTGGAGATCACCCCGTTCATGAGGCGCATGGCATCCCTGTTGCGTGATGCCGCCTATGAACTGCTCATGGCAGTCGATCGGTTGGAGCAGAACCCCCACGTGGCTGGCGACCATGCCCAGCGTGCCAAGTCGCTCGAGAACCGTGTCGAGGATGTCTATCGCGAGGCCCTGGCAGACCTGTTCAATGGCGCTAACGATAACGAGCACATCCTCACCATCCTGAAACTGCGCGAGATCTACCGGCATCTCAGCAACGCCGCCGACCGCGGCGATGAAGCCGCCAATGTGATCGCCGATATCGTCGTCAAGATTGCCTAACCCAAGGATGCTTTGATGTCTGCGATCGTCATCATTGTCATCGTCTTGGCCCTGGCCTTCGATTTCCTCAACGGCATCCATGATTCGAGCAACGTGGTTGCCACCATGATCTCCTCCCGGGCGCTTTCCCCGCGGGTGGCCCTGGGGATGACCGCCGTGGCGAATTTCCTGGGCCCTTTCATCTTCGGTGTCGCAGTTGCTGAGACCATCGGTCACGAGATCGTGTCTGCCGAGGCGATCAACACCAACGTACTTGTTGCCGCCCTGGTCAGTGCCATCGTCTGGAATATCATCACCTGGATTCTGGGCTTCCCCAGCAGTTCCTCCCATGCCCTCATCGGGGGCATTCTCGGTGCCGTAATGATGGGCGCCGGCTGGCGGGCGATCGAACTCGATGGCATGGAAAAGATCCTCATTGCCCTGTTCACCTCGCCCATCCTCGGGTTCGTGATTGGCTTCATCATCCTGCGGCTCAGCCTGCTGCTCAGTTGGAATGCCTCACCGCGGATCAACGGCTTCTTCCGCCGTTCACAGGTCGTCACCGCTCTTGCCCTGGCACTCAGCCACGGCACGAACGATGCCCAGAAGTCCATGGGGATCATCACCCTGGCCTTGGTAACCGGGGGGTACCTGCAAGTCTTCGCGGTCCCCACCTGGGTCATCCTGCTGTGTGCTGGGATGATCGCCCTGGGCACTGCCGTCGGTGGGTGGAAGTTGATCAAGACCCTGGGTGGCAAGTTCTACAAGATCCGCCCGCTGGACGGGTTCGCCTCCCAACTGGCCTCGGCAGCGGTCATCTTGAGCGCATCCCTGGTGGGTGGGCCGGTCAGCACCACCCAGGTGGTCAGTTCCTCTATCATGGGGGTTGGTGCCGCTGAACGCATGAACAAGGTGCGCTGGGGTGTGGCGCGCGAAATTGTCACTGCCTGGCTGCTGACCATCCCGGCCACTGCGCTGCTCGCCGCGGGGATTTACTGGCTGATCGATAAGTTCATTCATTAATTTTTACATTGAGGGTAACAATGGACTCGCTAAAAAAATATGATGTGGCCTGCATAGGCAACTACACCAAGGATACGATCATCACGCCCTCCGGTACGCGCTATGTGGATGGCGGTGGAATGAATTATGCCGCCCATGCCGCCAAACACATGGGGTTTGAGGTTGTCGTCATCACCCGGCTGGCCAAGGAAGATGACCGGGTGGTGGAAAAATTCACCGCTTCGGGCATTGACTGTTTCCCCGCCTACACGCCCTCCTCCACGCTGATGTGCCTGGACTATCCCACCGAGAACCCGGATATCCGCACCCTGTCGGTTGCCGCCACGGCAGGGGCGTTCACCCCCGCTCAGGTGCAGGGGCTGGAGACAAAATCCGCAGTGATCAATTCCAGCCTGCGTGGCGAGGTGGGCCTGGATGTGATCCTCGCCTTGAAGGCGAAGCATGTCACCGTGGTGGCAGATATGCAGGGTTTTGTGCGGGTGCTCCACGGCCAATCACTGGTGTATGAAGCCTGGCCGGAGATGCAGGAGACCCTCGCCCACCTGGACATCCTCAAATCCGACGCCGTGGAGGCTGAGTTCCTGACCGGCAAAGCGGATATCTATGCCGCAGCCAGCGCCTTTGCCGCCATGGGGCCAGGCGAGATCGTCCTGACCCACAAGGACGGCGTGCTCATCCTCGCCAATGGCAAGTTCCATGATCTGCCCTTCCATGCCAAGAACCTGAGCGGACGCTCCGGGCGCGGCGATACCTGCATTGGCACTTATGTCGCCATGCGCCTGGCCATGCAGCCGCGCGAGGCCGGCATCTGGGCCGCGGCGGTCACCAGTCTGAAAATGGAAAAGATCGGACCGTTCGACCGTCCGCTCAGTGATGTTGAAGCGCTCATCAAGGCTCGCTACAGCAGTCCGACCTATTGACCTGTTCCAAAACCGTTGGTCACCAAGGACACAATGGACACCAAAGATCTGCTTTGCCTTCTATCGTGTCCTTTTTTCATTATGTCCCCAAGCCCATGTCCGATCCCTTGAGCAATCCCGACAATAGCCGTCTCGAAGCCGTCCATGCCTACCCGGGTCTGTTCGCCCGCCTCGTCTCTGAATGGGCTGCCCCCGTACCTGAGGATCGCGCCTGGTTGCTCTACGCGGCCAACTATCTGCTGCGCACCGGCGGTGTACGCTGGGCGCTTGACCCGCTCAGCCTGTGCCAGCGCCTTCCCACAGCCCCTGTGGTTGACCCTTCCCCCCTTGCCGCCTTGGACTACGTGGTGTTGACCCATCGCCATGCCGACCACCTTGACCTGAACCTGCTGCGCCGCCTGCGGGATCTCCCGCTGCGCTGGATCGTCCCTGAGTTCCTGCTCGATCCCCTGCAGTCCCTTGGACTGCCGCCCGAAAAACTCATCCTGCCCCGCCGGCTGGAGCCGCTCGCCCTCGGCAGATTGACCCTGACCCCCTTCGATGGACTACACTGGGAACCCGCGCCTGGTTATCCGGACGGGCAGCGCGGTGTCCCCGCCCTGGGCTACCTGGCGGAGTTCAAAGGCAAGCGCTGGCTCTTCCCCGGCGACACGCGCACTTATGACGCCACCCGCCTGCCCGCCTTTGGTCGCCTGGATGGGCTGTTCGCCCACCTCTGGTTGGGGCGTTCCGGTGCACTGCTGGAGGCACCTCCATTGCTGGATGCTTTCGGCCGTTTCTGCCTCGATCTTCAGCCGGGGCGCATCGTCATCACGCACCTGGACGAGTGGGGACGCACTGCGGCTGAGCAATGGACCCGCACCCATGCCCGCATGGCAGTTGCGTGGTTCCATGCGCATGCCCCGGGGATACCTGTACACATTGCCGGCATGGGCGACAGCCTGACACTATAAGGGGAATACCTGTTCCCAATCACCCCGACTCTCGGTCAGAAATCCTCTCATAATATGGTACAATAGCATCGTTTACACTAGGAATGCGTGTATGTCCGCCGTCAGTCCTTTTGAAGACTGGCGGCGTTATCTTGTTCCACTCAACATGCAAGTAGGAGAAATAAGGAAGAATATGGAAACAAAGATCTATGTAGGTAATCTGTCCTATACAACCACAGAAGACGAGCTGCGGGAGCTTTTTGCTCAAGCCGGAGCAGTTGCCTCGGTGGCCTTGATCAAAGACCGTGATACCGGCCAATCCAAGGGTTTTGCTTTTGTGGAAATGAGCAACCAGGCAGATGCAGAAAATGCCATCCGGATGTTCAACGGCAAAACCATTGGGAACCGTGAACTGAAGGTTAACTTGGCCCGCCCGCGGGAAGAACGCGGCACGGGTGGTGGCTACGGTCGCGGTGGCGGTGGCGGCGGTGGCGGGTACAACCGCAACGGCCCTGGTGGTAACAACCGCCGCGGCAATACCGGTGGCGGCCAGCGCAGATATTAATTCGAGACCCCTTGTATCATCAAGCAAGGTCCTGAACAAGGCAACTCTGTTTCGTTCGTCTCCCGCCCGGGTCGAGACCCTGTGGATCGTCCCCGCGGTTGACCGCAACAAGATGTAAGATCAAGTTCTGGATCCTGGGATCAAGTGGATTTCATGCCAGCCCTCAACAGGACTGGCATTTTTTCCTTTTTGTGTGTCTCCCCTACAAAGAGCACACTTCCATCCGTACGTTGTTCTCCTTTTCAAGGTGGTGCATATGGATTTTCACAAAGGCGATTCGGTTGTTCATTGGGTCTATGGTCTGGGTAAAGTGATCCGGGTGGAGAAAAAAGATCTGCTCGGTATTTCGTCCCAGTTCTATGTTGTCCAGCTCAAAGACCTGACCGTCTGGGTGCCGGCGGATGGAGAACTGCTGAACCGGCTCCGTCACCCCACCCCGAAGGAGAAGTTACAGCAACTGTTCGACATCCTGTCAGGCCAGGGAGAGGTTCTGCCCAGCGATCGCCTCGAAAGAAAAGCCCACTTGCAGGGAGAGATCAAAAAAGGCAGCGCTGAGGCAAACTGTCGGATCGTGCGTGACCTTTCCTTTCAGCAGCAGGCCTCCCGGCTTAATGATCACGACACTTCCATCCTGAAACAAGCCCAGGATTCGATCCTCGGTGAGTGGACCTATTCCCTTTCCGTGCCACGCGCAGATGCCGAGCAGGAAATGCACCGCTTGCTGACCAAATAGGCACACGCTGCCCAATTTTCTTGATGACCCCGCCCCAAGAATGGGGCGGTTTTTATTGCCATAGAGCATGCCCACTGGATGGCTGGACAATGGCTTGTAATTCCCTAGTCTTTGCCCTACAATGGATTTACAAAGGCACACCTTCAAATGACGAAATGGCGGATGTGTGCCATTTCACAGAAGTGTGGAAATCTTCCATGTCAATTTTCTCCAATCCGAATCAGGCCAAACGAGTCACGAAAATCGCCTTCTTTCTTTCGCTGACAGCGCAAACGATTCCATTGCTTTATTCCCTCTTCACAATTGCCACCCCCACATATTACCTCGGACCTCTCTATGCCGAGATTCGCCTGACGATCCTGATTCTTGGCTTGCTCGGAGCCATCCTCGGAATACTGGCGCTGGTTAGGCGGACCCACTCAAAGGTATTGGCCATCCTATCCATCCTTATGGGCCTGGTCGCGGTGGGAAAGCATGTCCTCTTCTGCGGGAATGACGCCTTACACCAAAAGTATATCCTCTTCTGCCCGATGTTATGGGGGGTCAGGATCCCGTAGAAGTTGACCGATAAGTCCGTTCTGGCAGCGGACAATTGAGTGGAGGAAAATGTGAAAAACAGGTTTATTTTGATCCCGGCGATTCTAATACTCTTTACCCTTGCCTGCACAATAACCACAGGCACCTCAACTCCTTCCCTTACCCTGACACCTGAAATCCTGCATTTCGAGAACGAACTGGTTGCTTTCGATTATCCCGCCACGGCGAGGGTCTTCGCTGCCCGTGACCCAGCTTTCGTTCCCTACGCTAATTCCTTTGAACTGGGAGGCGAGCTGGTGGTCGGGCTGGCAAACCCGGCCTGGATGGATGAGCATGGAACGATCTATAGTTCCATCAGCATCCACCGCCATGCCCTGCCAGCCAGTTCCAGCCTGGAGAATGTCATCCAGGCTGCCTATGCGGTGAACCCGGGACCAGCTCCAGAAGAGGTTCCCGAGCAGAGCGGGTCCTGGTCCCTGGACGGGAAGGATGCAGTCAGGAGAACATACCGGTTCGCCTCCGGACCGCTGTGGTACACCTTCCAGGATATCTGGCTCGAGGAGGACAGTTCGATTCTGCGCATCTCTCTCTACATGGAGGCGTATGAGGACGACTTCCAGGCCGCGGCGGACCTCTTCCTGGGCAGCCTGGAGATAAAAGGTGAACTGCCGCCTTTCACGGAACAACCCACCCCAGCGCCCACCGCATCCCCAACATCTTACCCGGCCGCCCTGCTGATCCATTACGAAGACAACCAGCTGGCATTCGACTATCCCCAGGGAATGACCCTCCTGCCCACCGGGCAAAGTGCTTCTGCTTGCTTTCCCGGTATCCCCTTTGGTGGGGAGCGGCTGGTTGGGCTGGGCGAGCCACGCTTCCTTGACGGGGATATTTATTACCGCTCCATCCAGATCACCCGCCTGCCCATGCCGCCCGGTTCCAACCTGGAGGCGGTTCTGCTGGCTGTGTACGAACAGGCGGAGGACAAGCATCCCCAGGAACCCTCCAGCGTGCTTTCCACCGGCCCGGTGCCCGTCGCCGGAACGACCGGCCTGCAATGGGCGTACCGGGTGACCGCTGGCGAACCGACCTATGAACTGCGCGATATCTGGGTGGAACTGGAAGGTCAGATCACGATCATTTCCATCTGGACCGAGTACACCAACCCGGACGATTTCTGGGCTTTCCAGTCCGGCGCGCAGGCACTGGTGGACAGCCTGATCTTCAAATGAACGGCTGGTGCAGTTGCCTGCACCAGCTCCGGATTGGCTTTGAAATCCCGAACCACCTCAGCGGGATCCGTTTTCTATTCCATTTCAGGTTTCCACACTTCCCAGACCTTGCCGACCAGGTCAGGGCCGGGTTTGAGGGTGGGTTTTCCCGGTTCCCAACCGGCGGGCATGGCTTCTTTGCCTCCCGATGCGCGAACATGCTGGAAAGCCTGGATCTGCCGCACCGATTCGGCGAACTTGCGACCAACCGGTGGGGTCAATACTTCCATGGCCTGGATGATCCCATCCGGGTCGATGATGAAACGCCCGCGCAGTTCGATGCCCTGGTTCTCATCCCACACACCATAGGCGCGGCCAACATTGCCAGCCTGGTCAGAGGCCATGTGGAAAGGGACACCGCCCTTGACCATCTTGCTTAACTCGTGATCATTCCACATCTTGTGGACGAAGTGGCTGTCTACGCTGACCGAAATCACTTCAACGCCCAACTTCTGTAATACAGGGTATTTGTCGGCGACCGCCGACACTTCGGTCGCTCAGACAAAGGTGAAATCGCCAGGGTAGAAACATACGAGCACCCATTTGCCTGCAAATTCAGACAGGCTGACGGGTTTAAAACTGCCCTTGAAGTAGGATGGGGCAGTAAAGTCGGGGGCTTTTTGTCCAACACGAGCGGTCATTATGGGTTCCTTTCGTTCGGGCGTTCCAGGGGATGGGGGGGTGGCCGGTGAAGAGGGCTGGTCACCTATTACGGCGCCCGTCACGCGAGCGCATCCTGCTGATTCTGCCATCGGTTCTCCTTTCACGAAAAACATGCCTATCTTGATTTATTTACGGGGGAGTAATCAGGCATATTGTTATTTACTTCTCTTATCACCTCCTGCCATGAACTATGCTTTCGAAGGTTCTAGGTATTCGACCCAGGCGACAAATTGTATGTTGATCTCAGTATAGATGTTTTTCATAGAGATTACAACAGAAAACAGCACACTATGCGCTCTCACGCCTGGCGACCACGCGGATGGCATTCTCGATCGGTTCCCTGGCGACCAGGATGAGGTACCCGCCGCCGCCCGCCCCGGAGAGTTTCCAGCCGAGGGCGCGGTCCTGATATTGCTCGATCAGGCGGGTGACACTCTCGTTGCGCATTTGGGGGAACATGGCGGTTTGCGCCTCGAACGAGGCGCGGAAGAAGCGCCCGAACTGCTCGATCTCGCGGGCAAGGATGGCCTGCCAGCAGGCTTCGGCGGCTTCCGCCAGCGCGCGGGCACCGGCGGGGGTGATGTTGGTATCCGAGAGGACATCGTATCCGCTCTGGCGCGGGCCGAGGGCGACGAGGTAGAGCGAGTCTTCGATGAACTGCAGGGCGGGACCATCCTGGAGATGCTCGATGCGCGTGGGCCAGTATTCGCCCTTATAGTACGCATTGACCAGGCCGGGGAAAACGATGCCGATCGAATCCTGTGAGCCGGAGATGATCTGCGTCCCCGGCGGGTTGTCGTAGCAGAACAACATTTTCGCCAGTTTCTCATATTTCCCCGGGGGGATCCTGGTGCCCCACAGGTCGATCGCCGCCCTGCGGGTGCTGGAAGCCATGCCGCTGCGGTCGTTGAACTCCAGGGTGGGTTCCAGTGAGATGGTGAGCACCGAACCGGGATGATGTCGGGAGACATAGGGTTGATCCAGCCAGCCCCCGGCGAGGTCGATGCGGAAAGGGATCTGTGACTGCTGGCGGATGAGGGTGGTGGAACGCGGGGGCAGGTCTGCATGAGGGGTGCGCACTAGGATGATGTATTCGATGCCCAGTTCCCTGCACAGGCTTTCCTTCTGGGGCAGGTGACCATCGGCGTTGACGATCAAATAGTCCGGGTGCAGGCGGCGCAGTTCGGCTTCAAAGTCCAGCAGACCGGAACCCGTGGAGATAAAGGCGTCCTTTACGCAGGCAACCGCCTGGACCATGAACAGGCGCTCCTGTTCGGTGTTGACCGGCAGGCGCCCCTTGAGGTCAAAAACGGTCTTATCCGAACCAAGGGCGACGTACAGGTCGCCATAGGAGGCGGCGGTGCGGAAGAACTCGATATGCCCGCTGTGGAGCAGATCAAAACAACCACTGACCAGGACTTTGCGGTTCATTTCTGTGCTCCGTGGGTTGGTCCAGGGCGATACTCGTCAACCGCAGCAAACATGGCAAGGATGTTATGCGGGGGAACATCCGGCAGGATGTTGTGGATGGTGTTGAAGACGAAGCCTCCGCCGGGGGAGAGGATCTCGATGTTGGCGCGCACGTGGTCGCTGACCTGTTGAGGGGTGCCCTGATTGAGGACAGAACGCGTATCCGCCCCGGCGCCCCAGAAGGTGACACTGGCACCGAATTCCTTTTTGAGGCGCTGCGGGTCCATGTCGCGGGCGTTGGTCTGGACCGGGTTGAGGATCTCAAAGCCGGCCTCGACCAGGTCGGGGATCAGTTTATAGATCGAGCCGCAGGAGTGCAGGAAGGTGTGCATCCGGCTGTGCGCCTTGATGTACGCGCACATGAGGGTGTGGCGCGGCTTGAACAGGCGTCGGTAGGTATCCGGGCTCATCAGCGGACCGGTGTTCATGCCCAGGTCGTCGCCCAGGCGGATGATATCGACCACATCGCCCACGGCGAGGCAGATTTTTTCCAAAGAAGCCAGGTGGCGGAGCATGATGGCATCGAGCAGGCGTTCCACTTCCGCCGGGGAGCGCTTGAGATCCATGATGAAATTGTCCATGCGGCGCAGGAAGGTGCCCCACTCGAACAGGTTGCAGCCCGCGGAGAGGACAATGGCGCGATCGCTGTTGGCGCGCAAGTCCAGGGCGTTGCGGCGCAACTGCGCCCAAAAATCCTCTTCGCCGGCATGGTCCCAGGGGCTGTGCGCTAGGGCAGCCCAATGGATGCGTCCCATGGCCTCATCCAGGTTGGCACCGTAGCGGGCGGGGTAACCATCGAGAAAGGGAAAAACGAGCTGGTCGTAGGAGATGGCGGTGAGGGGCATGACGGCGATGGGCTCGGCATCCTTAAAGGCAAGCCAGGAACCATCCGCCTGACGAGTGGGGCGGAACCAGACGGGCAGTTGGGCGGGACTGCCATCGGGCAGGGCGGCGGCGTACCAGTCACTATCGCGGGTGTTGAACGTGCGCCCCAGGTCGACCGCGTCGATGCGGAAGGCATCCAGCATCTCGGCGGAGGGCTGGGCGACCTGCTGGACGACGTCATAGACCCAGTTGCGCTGATCCTGGAAGGATGCGTGGCGGAGCAGGGTGGCGTAGGCGATGGCAGAGATGCCCGAGCTGGGCGTGGCACCCAGATCGACGGGGAGACCGTCCGGTTCGGTGTGGGCGATGGCAGCCAGGATGCGCTGGCGCGAGTTCATCCGAGATACTCCTACTCGACGTGGAAGAACTCTTCCATGGAGGCCCACCACTCGCCGGGCTGGCGCGACTCCAGCGGTTCCTGGCAGGGATCGGTCAGTTTCCACCATTCCTGGGTGCGGGGATCGGCAGCCATCTTGCGCATATCGATGGCAAAATCATCCCCATGATATTCAAAATAACTGAACAGGAAGCCGTCCTTGTAATAGATGGAGTAATTGCGGATGTTGCATTCGGCGATCCTCTTGAGCACATCCGGCCAGACATTGGCGTGGAGTTCTTTATATTCCACCAACTTTTCGGGTTTCAGTTTGATGACACTGCCGTAGCGCTGCATATTCAACTCCTGTTCTCGTCACGGACGACCGACAGCACGGTGAGCGCCGAGGCGAGGGCGCCGCTGGCCCCGGTGAAGAGGGTCTTGAAGAAGGCATAGGCCCAATTGCCCATGCCTGACGGGCTGATAAGGTAGATGGGGACAGCCAGGATAAGGCCGCCGAAAACAAGACAGCAGGCCAGCCCGATGAGCAGGCCACGCAGAACCGGTTTCTGGGGCAACCGGAAGACGCTCCTGGAAACCGGGCGGTGAGGGGATGAAGGGTGGCGGACGAGGTTTCCTTTCCGGTATTCGCCGCGGGCGATGCCAACCATGATCCACGAGGTGAGGAAGGCGATGATAAAGACGGTGATGAGGATATCCTTGGCGACCTCGTAGTAGGAGAAATGCTGGTAGAAAGCATAGGCACAGAAGGCGAGCGCGCCGTTGAGCACGGCGTTGATGATGAAACTGGAAACCGCCTGGGTTTTGATGTATTTGGCAGGCTCGGTGGTGGTGCTGAGCGGGGCGGAGTAGTCCGTCCAGCCCTTTTCGGCGGGATCGATGTGCAGTTCGAGCACGGCGGCGTCGGGGTCGGGGCGGAGGGATGGAAGGGTGATCTCGAGGCGTGGCCCCTCCTGGTGGAAGTCCAGCGCCTGAGCGGCAAGCAGGTTGACCCTGTGCACCTGCCCAGGGAATGGGTCGATGTGCAGTTTGCCATCGGCAGGCCAGTCGAAGATGTGCAGGTAGAGCTTATCGCCCTTGCGGGTCGCCGCCCCCCAGGGCAGGTTGTAGAGCGGCGTGTAGGTGGCCCCGTAGATGGACTGGTCATAGGTCTTCATCCAGCGACCGATATGCTCCAGGCGCTCGACCGCCTCGGGCGGGAACCTTCCGCTGGCGGTGGGACCGATGTTGAGCAGGTAATTGCCGCCACGGGCGGTGACGCGCACCAGGTTCTGCACCAGTGACCCCGGCGTTTTCCAGTCCGTTTCCGTTGGATTGTATGCCCAACTGTGCCCCATGGTCATGCAGGTTTCCCAGGGTTGGAAGCGTTCGGGGGAGGGGTAGGGCTCCTGATGCACGGGGGCAAGTTCCAGGGTGCCGGCGGCGTATCGACGCATCTGCTTGCGGAGCCAGCCGCGGATGCCCGGCACCTTGATGAGGGAACTGACCAGGCGGAAGAAACCGTCCCCGCCGGGGTCGAGGGAGGGGTTCGGTTTGCCGGTGCGGGCGGGGATGCCCTTGCGGGGGATGGACTGCTCGGGCGTGGTGTAATCGAAGCCATCGCCGAGGCGGTCGTTGATCAGCGTGTCCGGGCTGAGTTCGTGAACGAGGGAATGGAAGCGCTGTGGATCATACTTGTCGTGGTTGGTGAGACCATCGAACCAGAGGATGCTGACGTGACCGTAGCCGGTGAGCAGTTTGCGGAGGTGGCTTTCCATGTAGTCGAGGTAGTCGCCCCACTGCTTGCGCTTTGGCTCGCCGGTCCAGTTTTGGGTGGCAGGCCTGGATGTCTCGCGGTAGCCGGGGTGGTGCATATCGGGAGGAGAATAATAGAAACCGAGCGGCATGCCGTGGCGGGCGCAGGCCTGGGACAATTCCAGGCAGATATCCCTGCCATAGGGGGTGTTGGTGATCTTGTAGTCCGTGCCGGGAGCATCGAACATGCAGAAGCCGTCATGGTGCTTGGCGGTGATGATGATGTAGCGCATGCCGGCCCCTTTGGCGAGGCGCACCCATTCCTCGGGATCGAAGTCGACGGGGTTGAAGCGGGCAGGCAGGGCAAGATATTCCTTTTCGGTGATGGTGGACTGCGTGCCAAACATGGCGGCGGAGAGTTCGGGGGCCATGATGGGCCAGGAGGCCTCGGCGCCGGCGACGGAATAGGCGCCCCAGTGGATGAAGAGGCCGAATTTGGCCTGCTGGTACCAGGCAAGGCGAGGGGAATCGGTGGGGGTGGGTTGGGAGGAGATGGTCATGCCTGGCGGCTCCTATTCTTGATGTGAGATGGGGATGCGTGTGGGTATGCTATCATGGGTTGGGGTAGATATCAAGCCTTGGGGACTGTGAGGGTGTGCGGGGAGGTTCAAATGAGGTTCAATTCGCAGGGTAGCCAGAAGTGCCAGTTATCAGCCATCAGTTGCCGGGGAGGTGTCGCGCGGCGATTGGATGCGTTGAAGCGAATGATGATCGAATGGGAGGGGAGGCACTGGCAGGAGAAGTTCATATTCATACCCGCGGTACGAAGAGGCTCGAATGGCGTCTTCTGGCAACACAAAACACATCGTGCAGTATCATGACCAAAAAGGGGCTGCACCTGGGATGAGTCCTGTCCATTTCCAGAAGATGACTGGCAGGAATCAAAACACGGGCGAGGGACCGGCGCGAGACACCGGCTTGTCCTTCCCGTGCCGAAGGAAATGTCAGTACATATGTTCTGTTTTGTCAAGGTTCATGTTTACCATAAATCAGGTAGGAGGCGAGGCACTATTGATGTGTGGGTTTCGAACAGGAATAGGGGAATTACCGTGTGAATATTGGAGCTGGATCATGTAATCGAGGATGGGGACGGAATGCTGACGACAGGTAGCCAGGATACTGGCAAGGATGGCATGAGTGTCGGCGCCATGGCGGGAACGATTGCAGCCATTGGTTTTGCGGGTAATGACAGCCGGTCTGAGCATCCGTTCGGCCTGATTGTTGGTCGGTTCCAAGTCATCAACATAGAGGAAACGCAGCAAATGAAGGCGGTGTTTGCGCAATCGTTTGGCGAAACGGGCATTATCAGGGTTGGTAAGCCTGCGGTGGGAACCGATCAAAGCGTCCAGTCGGGTTTCCAGGTTCTGGCTGCGCTGGAGGAAGGTGGGTGGATCCAAGCCGGGTTTGTCTTTCTTGAGTTGGAGTGCTTCCTGCAAGAGGCTGGTGAGTTGGCGAGCGAAGTGCAATGCTCTACCGGACTTGTTTTCTTGCATGTTCTTCAGGTCTTTGAGCAGATGCGAGACGCATTTCTGTTTCAACCAATCTTGCAGTCGGCGATTGTCATAGGATCCCATGCAGTCGGAAGCCAGGATACTCCGGAATTCTTCCCCCAGGATTTCCAGCACCACATCACTTGAACGGTTATCCCGAATGGCGTACACAGTGACCTCCTGGTTGGTGAATACCCACAGCCAGGCCAACAGAGTATCGATGCACCAACTGGTTTCATCAGCATGCACCACGTTGCATTGTCGTACCACATCCACCAGCTTCTCATACACCGGCCGAGTTGTCTCTGCCATGCGTTGATCTGCCCGACACCAACTACTGCGTTCCACCTGCAAGCCAAAGGCATCGTTCATCACTTCGCTTACCTTGGCATACGAAGCCCCCAGCCGATGATTCATGTTCGATGCCAGGGCTTTGGCGCGTGGCCCGATTACTACTTCCCCGACTGCCCCTCGCATCGGTGTAACTTGGTGCGGATGCCGCGAGTACACCTGCTTCCGGCACTCCCTACAATACCCACTGTAACTCACATAACGCGTCCACTCCGGTTTGACCGGGGGAATATCCACTTCATATTGCTCATGCTTGCGTACGTCGTTCACTTTCCCCCCGCATTCCGGGCAGCCATGCAACTTCACTTCTTCCGTCTTTTTCACTTCCCCAGGCTTAGGCTTTGCACGCCGCACAAACTTCCCTTGCCCTTTCTTCCGCCCTGGCTTCTTCCGCTGTCCCACCAACTCCCGCCGCCCAAATGGCCGCACTTGCCGCCTCCCAGAACGTTCCATTTCTTCCAATTTCTCCCGC
Organism: Anaerolineales bacterium; assembly: GCA_041753035.1. Taxonomy (GTDB): domain Bacteria; phylum Chloroflexota; class Anaerolineae; order Anaerolineales; family Villigracilaceae; genus UBA877. The sequence continues at coordinate 41,186 of JBGSVI010000009.1, forward strand.
AATATCTCCACTTGTTTCTGCAAGCGTTCATTCAACACAATCACTTCCGCCAATTCATGCTCTAACTCGGCGATCCGCTCTTTCTTCGTGTCCGGCAGTTTCGGTTTCTTCCGTTTGCCCATATCCTTCAGTTTACTTTCCGCTCAACTCCCTCACAAGAGACTTTCGGCTTCTCCTTTCGATAACTTTGTCCTTGTTCTTTTCTCCCTTTTGATGGTAAACAAGAACTTGTCAAGGATGTTTGCTGAAATTTAAGGAAAGAATAGCACGCGGATGACGCGGAAAAAGCGGATGTGCGCGGTTCTTTTGTATGAAGAGGGATGAAAGGGATTTATGGTGAGCAGAATCGTGTCAAGAGGAGTGGCGTAGTGGGGTACGATGCCCCTTGCGGTTACCTTTGGTGTACACATGTACCTGTGGTTTTGGGTGAAGAAAGAGGATCAATAGCGGAAAAAGTGACCGGGAAGCCAGACGGGATGTGCTGTGCAGGCGCAGGTCCGCGGCCAGTGCGGGCGTGCCGCAGCGCCAGGTGAAGGGGGAGTGGCGGGAAGGAGAAACCATCCATATGGATGGTAAGTGGATGTTTTCTCTTGACTCCTGGCAGGATGTGCGTATAATACGCTCCATAACATCTGTAGACCATCCATATGGATGGTAAGGAGAAAATATGTCAAAGACAAGCACTCAAATCCAACCCATCCATGTACGGGAAGCCTCCCAGGAGGAATATGCTGCCTTGAACAAGCATACCAACCGCATCCGCCTGGAGCGCCTGCCAAATGATCCGCCAATCCCCTTGCAGGAGACGATCAATAACATGCAAAGCCTCCCGCCGTTCGTGGACGTGCCGATGTGGGTGGTCTGGGCAGCGGAGCGGAGCGAGATCGTTGCCGCGGGTAACCTCGTTTTGATCCGGATGGAAGAGAATCAACATATGGCGAATTTTGACATCTCTGTTGCGGCGGACTATCGCCGGCAGGGACTGGCGCGCCAGCTCCTCGGTTTGCTCACTGCCACGGCCCAAAAAGAGAATCGCCGCCTGCTGATGACCAATACCGTTGACCGTCTGCCGGGTGGGCAAGCGTTCATGAACCGCATCGGGGCGAAGAAAGGATTGGAGGCGCATACCAACCAGTTGAGCATGGCGGACCTCAAGCCGGGCCTGATCGACGATTGGCTGGCGCGCGGCGAGGCGCTCAACGAAGAGTTCGAACTCGACCTGTGGGAAGGCTCGTATCCTGAAGACAAGATCCAGGCGATCGTCGAATTATATGACCTGACCAACCAGCAGCCACTCGGAGACCTCGATGTGGAGGATGTCCACATGACGGCGGAACAACTGTGCCAGGTGGAGCAGAATATCTTTGCCCGCGGCTACCAGCGCTGGACATTCCATGTGGTCGAACGGGCCAGCGGGAAGTTTGCCGGGTATACCGAAAACATCTGGAACCCCAACCGTCCGGAAGTGCACCTGGTGGAAATGACCGGCGTCTTCCCTGAATACCGGGGCAAAGGACTGGGCCGCTGGCTGAAAGCTGCCATGCTCGACAAGATCATCAAGGAGCGCCCCGAGGTCAATTACGTCCGCACTGGCAATGCTGATTCGAATGCCGCGATGCTCAAGATCAACCATGACCTGGGGTTCAAGCCCTATATGGCCGAGACGATCTGGCAGGTGGAAATCGAAAAAATCCTGGAATACTTGAACCAATAAGGAGAAGAACCATGCCTGACACCGAAAAGATCACCATCAATCTGTCCGCCGTGGACCTCGGTAAAGTTGACCTGCTGGTGCAAGAGGGACTGTATTCCAACCGCACCGACTTCATCCGCACGGCGATCCGCAACCAGGTGGATAAGCACCATGTGGAGATCCAGCAGACCGTGGCACGATATTCCTATGTAATCGGTGTGCTTTCTTATGACCGCGCCGACCTTGAAAAGAAGAAGGGAAAAGGCGAAAAACTGAAGATCGCCGTGCTGGGGCTGCTGCACCTTCACGATGATGTCACTGTGGAGGTCGTTGACAGCGTGATCGAGTCCGTGCAGGTGCGCGGGGTGTTCATCGCCAGTGATGCGGTGAAGGCGGCCCTGGCTGGCAAGATGAAATAACGCGATGATGTCCTGCCTGCCGTTTTCCGCAGGCGGTGTTCTCTGTGGAGAAGGGGAGTTTCAGGGTGTACCATTGGCAAGAAAAAATGTCTGGTTATACGGCGGCTTTCGATGGTTCGATGCCGTTAATAGTATTTATGTGGCATGTAAATATTAGTACATTTACCTGGATTTGACGACAATCTCGAATGGCATTCATTACTCTCCAACGAGGTGCATCAATTCAAGGGCTCGAAAATAATAGAAAAATGCTTCCGGGCTTGACTTCTTGACCTTGTTCAATTTGTTGTAATCTGGATTCAATATATTCCAAGCCGTGAGATCCTGCCCCGGCTCGAATCGCGCGATGGAACCCTCTTGCCTAAGCAATAGTGCAACCAGGTATGCTACTTTTGCTGCGCACAGGATAGCAGTATCCAGAGAGAAAAATCCAGAATATATGAACGCTGCCAGCTTCTTGAACCCTTCCAATAGTTCTGCAAATTCATCGCCGGCAGTTGATCCGCGCATTCCGATAATGCAGGCAGTGTTGAAAGCATCCTTCAAAACATCCACTGGCGTGTACTTATCCAGGTGACGATAAGCCAATTGATTGGATGCGATATGCTCAAAAGTCTGACCCACCGTTCCTAAATCCGATGCTGCATCGAACAGGTTCGCAACATCGAACAATTGCTTGGCTATTTCTAGTTCCTTGTCCACACCAAGCAGAATCCCGGTGGTATGCGGCGCGAAGGCTGTCAGCTTGTCTCCAAGCAATCCTTCCACAGTTGGGCAGGTAATCCGCGTCATTTTCCCCTCCGTGGCCAGGAGCGGCGATTGCAGCTTTACTTCCTGAAGTCGAGGGTATGGGTTTTCTTCAAACAGGATGTCCAGCAGGATATGGCTCTCTTTGGATACGATCACGGAATTGAAGAAGAACTTGTAGTGTTGTTTCGGTAATTCGCCTGAACGTCGGTTTTCTTCATAGCGATGAAACGTACCTTTGTCAATTACAGTTTGAAAGTTCTCGGTCGGGCTTATTTTTTTGGGCACAATGATATCAATATCGATGGAAAAGCGTTGAGGTGTTCCCAACAACAGGATCAAGGAGGTCCCACCTTTGAAAACGAAATCCAGGCCGCTCAACCGGAGTTCTTCGACCAATGTAAGGGCCATGATCATCTTTTCGATCAGGATCGGATCTCTCCCACGGGATACTTCCCGAATCCCCATTATCCATTCAGGTGAACGGGATTGGGCGGATATCATTCGGTGTTCTCCGTGGGCAACGAGAGTTCAATCTGTGTCTGCGTGCTGAAGAATTGCCTCAGTTTCTTGCTTGCCTTACGCCGGCCAGCATAGCGGAATAGCGTTATTTCGCTGATCAAATAGGATAAGAATGCATTTTCAAAAATGCGTACCAGTTCCTCACCCTGAAAGAAATAATATTTCTCTTCGTCTACAAAGATATCAACCAGGATCTTCTCCAACTTGGGGTATGGGAGTCCATGGGTCGTTTTCTTGGGTGATTGCGTAATCAGGCGAGAGACCAGGATATTATCGGATTGACTTAACACGTACCTTTCCATCGTCAACCGATCCGGGTCCAGGAATACTTTCCCAGGATTCTGCTGGCTCAGGTGGTAGAAAACAGATTCGCATACATCCTTTTCGGTCTCAACAATGAAGATATTCTGACCCGGTTGGTGCAGCATGAATTCATGCAGCGCACGGGTTTCCCAACACAGATACTGAATATAGGGGAATGCTGCTTGAACCGTTTTATTCAAGGATGTCAGCTCTTGCGACCAGTCGGGGGAAAATTGTTTTTTCTTCGTCATTTGCTGAGATGATCAACCATGAAATTCGTATCCCCCGGCACCGACAGCGATGATGGTTTGCCGTTTCTCCAGCCCATATAAGAATCTTCGAAAAGCCTGTTCTGTTGCTTCCCGAGAATTCAGATAGTAATAATTTCTCAGGTCGGCCTTGTGGACAAACCGAGTACCAGAAAAGGCATTTCTGACTTCATGATCGTGAGACTGCTGCTCATTCGTTTTCATATGGTCAACTCAAGTCTCGTTTTCGCAGATTGTCACTTTTTTGTATTTGGTGACGTTCTGCGAAACTGATTGCAGTATACCAGAAAACCCCCAAATCATGCATCTGCTGGGCTGGCGAATACAACCCCTGATGATAATCAACGCGATTTGTATTTGTAAGCTTATTCTCAGATCCGTACTTTATCTATTTCTCGAAATTTATGGGGTCAACCTCAAAAAAAATTCTCCTAACCCCACCAATATTTTTCATTATTAAACCTGCTTTCAGCAAATGTTGAAAACCCTTCCAGAGTGAAAGACGAATTCAAGCGCCATGCATTTGGAAGGGTTTTCAATACCAGTGAAAACATTATGACACACCTTTTCGCTGGTGTTGAAATCTTCCGACGATCATCTTTTTCTGAGTTCATCAACCTGGCGGGCAATGCCGTCGATCTGTGCCGGCTGATGGACCACTTTCCGGGCGGACTCGAGATCCAAATTACCCATCCGTGCCATCTGCATAAGTACAGCCTGGGGACCATTCCCAACGATCTTGGAATACAGCATGGCTTGTTGACGGGGTGCCAAATTGTTGTATCCGGGCATGGAGCGCAGCTTTGCCAGGATGACTTCTCTTGCGGTTTCTACGGTTTCGATCAGTTCCGCGAGAGCCGCATTATCTTGCTCGGGCCATGGCTCGATAGCTTTTACAACGCTCTTTTTCTTGGTGACCTGCAGGGTCTTGCGAACGCCTTGCCAAAGGTTCCCACGGCTCGGGACCGAGAGGATCTGAAAGGATGGCAATATGAGCCCGGTCAGGGCTTTGCCCATCACGCAACTGGTATCCAATCCGAATACCTTATCCTGATAGATAAATGGCTGGTCGGAGTCGGTATAGTTCAAATGCCCCACAATTACTGGTCGGTCGCCAGCGTACAATTCATACCAGGGACGCTCATAATGTTCTCGCAGGATCTGCTCGCCTCCCATGGTGCCGCAAATGATTGATGGGTTCTGCTCAGAGAGGGGGATCCCTGGTTCAAGGTATCCGTGGACAATGATAGCCTCCGGGAGATCCAGGAAGAGCGGCAGAGCGCTCATCCAAGCAATTGCATTGGGATAAGTATCGGCGAATTGGATCCGGCTGATCTGTTGCGAAACAGCAAGTTGGATCTCGCCGCGGCTGCCCCGTACGTGTTTACGCTCATGGTTTCCCATGAGAGCCTGTGCGTATGGGGTATTTTGAAAGAAGCCCAGAACTTCGGGGGTCTCGGGGCCGCGGTCAACAATATCACCAACCGCGATGATCTTATCCTCGCTCGAAAGGCCAGCTTTGTCGAGCAATGACTGGAGTTCAAAGTAGCAACCGTGGATGTCGCCGATCACAAGCGTATTCATCGTAACTTCTTCTTTGATATTTTATCAGGAGACCCTTTGAACTGCGCTGCCGCAGCTATTTTTCAGGGTATTTTAGGGCGTACCATTGGCGAGAAAAAAACGTCTGGCTCCGCGACAAGGTGAGTGCAGTAAAGAATATCCAGCGTACAATTTCCTTAGATAATCCAGATGCAAATTACAAACGGAAAAATGGTCAATTGTGGCTGGATGACCAATCCGGACGGGGAATGACAAACAAGAATGGATGTGTCTGCTTTTTGATGGCTCTGCTGGCAGGCATGCCCGGGGAAGGCGCGGGAGGGGGAAACAAAGAACGCGCCTGATGCGGACGCGTTCTTTGATGGTGGGGAGGGCGGGAGCTTATCATCTTATATCCCAAACAGCACTATTTGGGCTGCGTGAGATCAAAAATTATATACCAATCATCTTGAGCATAGATCGGATAGCGCTCAAATAGAATTTTCTTCAGATACGGCTGGGCTTCCAATTCGCTAAACATGGTAACGACAAAATACTCACAATCGTTTACCTTGTTCTTGAAATATTCCAAATTGTCTGCGTTCACATCGAAATCATAGCCTGCCAAGCGACTCATATCGTAATCGAAAGAATAAGGATATGGCTGAATTGTCCTCCATCCATAATAACCCAGACGATTGCCATAGTCCTCGGTGATCCCGCAATTTTTACCATTCATTACTCCAGCCAATTGTTCCCATTTTTGAGGTTCACCACGATAGTCAACTGCGGTCACATCTTTACGCGACATGTACACTGTGTAGCCAACAGCAACCAGAGCGACGCCTAACAATAGGATCTTATATAATCCGCCACGTTCGGATAGCTTGCCCAATACAAGTGCGCTGACGGGACCCAAGGATATTGCTATGATCGCCACGAGAGGCAGGTTATAGTACATGTGTGAGTAGATCAACTCAGGGACGGTTGCACCCAGCAATCCATAGCCAATCCACAAGCCAAAACACAAGAACCTCCAGCGTTTTTCAAGAAGAAAACTCGAAACAAGTGCGATCAATAAAATTGCCAGATTAAAATTGCCATTCAGATGATGCAGCCATCCAATATAAAACCAAATATCCTTCAAAATGCCCATAAAAGGCAGCACCCAGGTTCCCACATAGTTGCTTCCTGATTGGGGAGCCAGAAAGAAATAGTATACAGCCGGGATCATTCCGGCAAGAGCTGCTATCGTCCAGAATTTGAGCTTTGTCACAATTTTCCGGAATCCAAAAGCCGCAATACTGGCAAGGATGATCGCAGGAGCCAGCGGGAAGATAGCAAAAATCTTGGTCAACAATGCCAGCCCGGTAAATACACCAGTGAGGATGGTCCATTTCCATGTTTGATCTTCGATCCAGTGACTAAATGCAAACAAAGCCAGAACAATCCACATAACCATCAAAGGTTCTGGCAGAAATTCACGTGTGATGGCATTCCCAAATGGAAGCAATAAGTAATAGCCTACAGCCACTAACGCACCATCCGCCGAAGTCATCTTTCGAACGAGAGCGAAAAGTGCTATACCACCAATAACCCAAAAGAGCGTTGTCCATAGACGGAAGATCCAAAGGTGTTCGCCCCCTGTCACCAAGTAGCTGACAGCCACCAAGGCTTCGGTGATGGTGGGTTCCAAATGCACCGTCGCTGCAGCTATGCCAATGGCTCGTTGACGTATTTCGGGATCGGCGTGCGGCAGCATCTGATAATACAGTCCACGAGCGTACGTAGCTGAACCGAGCTGCCGCCAGGCATTGTCGTCCAGGGGAGGGTTGGAAATATTCAGCAGGCGAAAATAGATACCCAATGCAAACAGCAGAATCAGGCAAGCATAAAAAAAGACGTGCGATCTTCCAAAGAGCGTTTGCCGGGAAGAGTTATCTGTGGAGTAATCCTGCTGTTTTTGCATCAGACCATTCTCCTATTCCATATAATAAGTATCATGGCAAACCTTATAATAACACATGGCTTGTTTCATAATAAACGGAGCGACTTGTCTCAGGATGTATTCCACTCTGTGCTCAAACGCGCCGTCGCACCGCTATCCACAATCCTGGCTTGACCGGTCATGAACGAGGACCTGGTATTGTCAGCAAAAAAGTACATGGCCTGCGCGATCTGTTCGGGTTTACCCCCCGTTCATTGACGGTCTGGCACACCAAGTTATTGACCTGCCCCAAAGTATGCACCAAGACTACAATAACAAGTGATACATATTATGGGGCAGGTCATTTTGTGTTTCAGCCTATAATAAGGCCTACCACGGACACCCCTACGGGGTGTGACACCCTTGCAGGGTGTACAGGCGGGGAGGGCGGGAGCTCCTCCCAGTGTGGCGCTCCGGAACCCATCCTGCTCGCGCCGGGAACCACCGTGAAAGAAGCCTTGCTAATTATCAGATTTAGGCTGGACGCAAAAGGGGATCTGGATTCCATGTGATCCCATAGACTACCTGTTATGAATGCGCCTCCTGTCAATTTCTTGACAGGAGGCGTTTGCGTTTCCACCCATCCAACCTTATTCACGGAGGTAAAAAATGTCCAAGAAGCGAAAACAGATCGTCACCAATCCCCTGACCCAGTGGCTGCTGGAGTACGTGGATGAACACGAAGTCAGCCTGACCGAGCTCTCCGTCCGCGCCGGCTTGTCCGCCGGGTCCCTGCGTTCGCTGGTCAAGTTCCCGGAACGCCTGCCAGCCCTGGAAACCTGTATGAAGCTGGCCGAGGTGACCGGGAAGGCGCCGGATGAGATCTTCCAGATGGCTGGCCTTAATGGTGTGACACCCACCATGGCCCTGAACCCGGACCGGCTGGCCCTGGTGCGCATCTATGACTCGCTGCCGGCGACGCTGCGCCAGGGATTGGTGCAGGTCGCCCGCTCGATCCAGCAGCTCAATGAAAACGAACCGCTCAACGCTTGATGGAGGTGCTTATGTTGATCGCCTTGATTATCCTGATTGTCCTTGCCGTGGTTGTCCTGACCGGCATCATCCTGTCCCTGGCAGCCGGCCTGCGGCCCGTCCCGCGTTTTAATCCCCGGTTGCTTTTCCCGACCGCTCCCCAGAACGATTTTTTCGACCTGGTACGGACGCTTACCCTGACGGACACCTTGTGGCATCCCGGCCGGGGCGACATACCGGACCCGACAGCCGCGGATGGGACAGGCGAACTGTCCGGGCTACTACCGCCCAATCTCCCAATGCAATAGGAGGTGAATGTATGGAAACAAGTACTATTCCCCTTGGCATCGATGCAGGCAACGGTGCCTTCAAGATCTTCGGCCAGCCGGGAGGCCTGCAAGTGCTCTCGCAGGTCGCCACTGACAATGGCCAGCGGATGGTCAACACCCTTGGCTTGCACAAGCAGAAGCCGCCTCTGCAGGTGGTCAACGGCCACGGGGCGTTCTATGTCGGTGCCGAAGCACACGACTACGGGCGGCCGGTCGAGAACCTGGATGTGGACCGCTTTAACGGCACCCCTGAGATGGCTGCCCTGCTGCACGGTTCCCTGACCCGCTACCAGGAAAAATACGGCCTTTTTGATGCGCCTCTGGCGGTGGTCACCGGCTTGCCGAACGAACTCCTGGCCAGCGAGGAGGCCCCCAAGAACATCGAGAACGTCAAACGCTGGATCAAAGGCACGCACACCTGGCAGGCGGATGGCCAGGAGTATTCGGTTCAGATCGGCGATGTTAAGGTCGCCTCGCAGGCCACCGGTGGCTTGTTTGATTACCTGCTGAACGAACAAGGGCGTTACATCCCGGAGCGCAAAAAGGCCCTGACCGGCGAAGCCGGGATCATCTCGGTTGGCTTCGGGACGGTCGAACTGATGGTGGTGCGTGACCGCACCCAGGTCCAGCGTTTTACCACCGGGGCAGCCTCCGGGGTGCGCCGCCTGTTGGAGCTTGTCAACGGGCAGCGCCTGTATTCCCTGGGCGAACTGGACCTGCTTCTGCGCAGCAACGAATTGGATCTTTCGACAGCCATGCCGGTCTGGGAGCGCGAGGTGGGCCGTGTCATTGGCGACCAGTGGGGGAACCAGTGGAAGCGCTTCTCCGTGGTGCTGGCCGTGGGCGGCGGGACACTTCTGCTGCGTAACTCCCTGATCTATCGCTTCGGAGCCAAGATCCACATCCCGGAAGATCCGGTCCAGTCCATTGCCCACGGCCTGTACAAGATGGCTCTGTTCCAGCAAGCCCGCCGGGAGCATTAGCACATGGCGGGCCGTCCACGCCTTCTTCAACGGGTGATCCACATCCATGTGCACCTGCGCTTGTACGAAGAGCAGGATGAGGACCTGCCGGACAGCTTCCAGCGCGTGCCGCGCCGAAAGCTGTCCGGCTTCCTGAAGGTGGCCCTGCGCAGCGGGAATGCCCTGGGGATCAACCCGGACAGCCTGCCGGATGATGACAGTCTTTCCCAGGAGAGCATGGATGCCTTCCTGCATTAGGCATTTCTGGTTCCCAATAATTCATTCTGGCATTGTTGGGAACCAGAAATAGGCCCGAATCCAACCTTTCATCGGTCATTTATCGATGAACAATTCAAATCGATAAGAAGGAGTATTAGATGAGCATCAAGATCATGAACGCTGTCTGGCAATTTTCGAATCAGAAGGGCACTTCCCTGCTGCTGATGATCGCCATTGCCGATAATGCCAATGACGGCGGCGAAGCATGGCCAGGGATCGAATACCTGGCGCACAAGATTCGCATGAGCGAGCGCCAGACCCAGCGCCTGGTGCGCGATCTTGAAAAGACAGACGAGCTGATCGTCGAGCGCGGCGGCGGGCGCGGCAACGCCCATCGCTATTTCATCCTGGTCGGAAAAACTCCGGACGAAATCGCCACTTTGAGAGCCAGGGAGAAAAAGGGTGACAAGATGTCACCGTTTTCAAAAGAAATTCCTGCGCGCCAACCCCGCGCATTAAAGGGTGACAAGTTGTCACCGTTTCCAGAAGAGGTTAAAACGCAACCTGCAGAGCCCTTAAAGGGTGACAAGATGACACCCTTTCCAACCGAAACCCCGGCCATAAAGGGTGACACCCAGGTGCAAAAGGGTGACATTTTCGACCTAAAGGGTGACACAGCTATGTCACCCGAACCTATTAACCGTCAAGAAACAAAAGAGGTGGTGGTGAGGGTGCAAAACCCGCCGCCCGAAAACGAATTTTCCCGCGCAGTGGACGAGATCTACCAGCAGGCTACCGGCTCGCCGCCTTCCCAGGAGATCCTGACGCGCCTGGCCTGGCAGGCCGGAGAATGCGATCCGGATGCCCAGAAGCGCAACCAGAACGGGCAGGCCTGGGTATTGGCTGCCCTGCGTGAAAGCGTCGGCCGCGCAGACGATCTGCTGGCCTACACCCTGGCGATCCTGGCCCGCTGGTGCCAGGAAGGTCCGCAAAGTGACAACCGCCCGAAACGCCCGGCCTACCGCCCGGCCGGGAAGAAAGGAGCCAGCCCGCATGAAAAATCCACCAAAACCGGCCGCGACAAGCCCCTTTACCAGCCTGATTTCTAGCCTGGTTTCCGGGGACTGCGATGATTGCCAGGGAAGCGGCCAGGCGGACGGCGATGTGTGCCAGTGCGTCTGGGACTTCCGCACCCGCGTCACGGTAGCAGGTTTTCCGGCCCGCTTCCGCGAGAGCGACCTGGCCAGCCTGGACTGGGAGCATTATGCGGACCCGGATGCGATCCGCGGCGTGCGGGAGTATGCCGAACGCTTCGAAGCCTTTTTCGAGCAGGGCTTGGGGCTCTGGCTGTATGGCCCGGTCGGAACGGGCAAGACCCACCTGGCGATTGGGCTCGGCAAGCTGGCCTGTGCCCTGGGTGCCTGCAGCGCGTTTGTCAACGTCCCAACCTGGCTGGAGGAGCTGCGTGCCACCTTCGACGACAGGCAGGCCCGCGCCCCGAGCGCAGATCGGTTGAAACACCTCGAGCACGCCATCCGCGAGCGCGAGCGCACCCTGTTGATCCTGGACGACCTGGGCATGGAGAATGCCACCCCCTGGGCACGCGACGAGCTCTATCGGCTGGTCAACCGCCAGTACGAGCAGGGTGGGGCGCTGGTGGTGACCAGCAACCAGGACCCGAACGAGCTGATCGCCGGAGAGGATCAACGCCGCGGCCATGCTGCCGGAACTATCTCGCGGCTGGTCGGGACCTGCCTGTTGGTCCGCCTGGAAGCCGAGGATTACCGCCAGCACCTGAAGCGCAGCCAGTTGCAAGCCCTGACGAAATCTGGAGGAAAACCATGAACACCCTGATCCAGCAATTCCTGAAAGCCCTGCAGGCGAGCGACCGCGCCGCCAGCACCGTCGCTGCCTACCGCAACGATCTGACCCTGTTCGCCCGCTGGTTTGAGCAGACCAACGGGCAGCCGTTCACGCTGGAGTCCGTCACCCCGACCGATATCCGCGATTTCCGCCAGCACGGCCTGCTGGTTGAGAAACGCAAGGCTGCAACGGTCAACCGCCGTCTGGCTGCCATATCCGCCCTGTTCACCTGGGCACAGAAATTCGGCCTGATCAACTACAACCCTGCCTTGGAGATCAACCAGGTGGAGACGGAACCCCTGGCCCCGCGCTCACTGGACCGCCTGGAACAAAACCGCCTGGAACGCGCCATCGAGGCAGAGAACCAACTGGCTTTCGACCTGCCGGTGCGTAGCATCACCCATAAACGCGACGGGGCGCTGGTGCTGTTCCTGCTGCATACCGGCCTGCGCATCTCTGAAGCGTTGGAGCTGCGCCTGGACGATCTCACTCTGGGAGAGCGCTCCGGGTCGGTGATGATTCGCCACGCCAAGCGCACTCGCCAGCGGCGCGTTCCCTTGAACGACACGGCTCGCAAAGCCCTGCAGGCCTGGCTGGTTGTGCGTCCGCAGAACGGCTCGGACCGGCTCTGGCTGGCCACGGAGGGGAAGGAGCATGATTCACTGAGCTCGCGTACTGTTCAGCGCATGTTCAAGCGCCTGGCGCGCCAGGCCAACATCGACCCGGCTTTCCTGACCCCGCATGTCATGCGCCACACCTTCGCCCGGAATTTGATTGACCGCGACGAGAGCATCCACATCGTGGCACGATTGCTTGGCCACGGTTCGCTGGAGACCACCCGGCGTTACATCCAACCAAGCGAGCGTGACCTCGAGAAGGTCGTCCAGAAGCTCGCGGAGCGCTAGAATTGGTGGCTTCTTATGCGACCAGTTTGGCTTGTATAATTAGAACATGCGTGCTAATATGTCTGCGATTGTTGCTCTCTGCTATGTCAGAGGCACATATACGCGTCAGGCCTTTCCGGCCTCCATGCACGTCAGCAGCATTTTTACCTGAAGCATGTCCACCGAGACATGCGAGGCGTGTGGACAAGCCCCACTGAACCCACACAGCCAATCCCCTCCCGGAACCTTCGTCCTCCAGATCCGGGAACCAGGGAACAGACGTACGCCAGCCCCACAGGACGGGACCGCGGGAACCGCGGCTGGCGATGCAACTTCCCGCAAGTGCGTCGGCCTTGGCTGACGAACGGCTTAACGAAGCAACTTAATACTAACGGGGACAACTGCGGCCAAAAAGCCGAAGGAGAGATCATGTCAACTGCATCCCTAGGAAACCAGATCACCCACGTCCTGAACGCTATGTTCTGGGACGCTGAAGATATTGCAGCCTATAAAGCTGAACACCAGGTCGCCTCGGTCAAGCGCGACCTGCGCCCGGGCGGCGACCCGACCCGTCCGCTGCCGGCTATTCTTTCGTACCGCACACGGGCCGGCTATTACCAGACTGCCGTGACCTTTTTCCAGCGGGCCAAGGAGTTGACCGGTAAACGCCAGCTCGCCGAGTTGCTCGATCCGGAAACCGTCCGCCGGACCCTGGATATTTACTACTGCGATCACATGCCTTCCACCCTGCGGACAGTGCTGGCCGCCATCGGCAAGGTGCACCAGGGCTGTGTACAGGTAGGCTGGACCCGATCGCTGTCGCCGATCACGGACGCGCTGCGTAAGCACGTGAAGGGCTATCGTGACGATGGCGATGTGCGCCAGCCACGCCTGGGGTATATTCCCGAGGATGCCGAACGGATCATCGTTTACTTGAAAGACAAAAGCTCGGCCTTCGCCCTGCCGGCCGATATCCTGCTGCGCTGTGGGCTGCGGGTTTCGGAACTGGCCGGCCTGAAGGGAAAGCAAGTGGACTTGGAAGAGAAGAAGCTGCACGTTACTGGCAAGGGTGGAAAGAAACGGGATGTGGACCTGCCGGCGGACCTGGGAGTGCAGCTCAACCCGTCGAAGCAGTATCTCTTCACCCCCAGTCAATCCTGGAAGCAGGCTTTTTACCAGGCCGTGCGCAAGGCCGCTCGCGAGCTCGGGATCCAGGTCAGCGGCTTGCATCGCCTGCGAGCCAACTGTTTTCAGAATACCTATGACAGACTGATCGCCCAAGGCTGGACGGATCAGCAGGCACGCGAGAAAGTCGCCGAGAATGGTGGCCATAAGCGGACGGATGTGACGTTCAGTTATGTTCCGAGAAGGGATTGAGAAATTCAGAGATGGTTTAGCGCCAACTGGGTCATAATCGAGTGTAGGTCACTAACAGTTATATTCCCCCACGCAACTGAGCAGGTCAGGCAGGAGTAGAAAATGAGAATAGTACATCTCGGCAAAGATTTTGACGATTACTTGAAAGCTGAGGACAATTACCTGGAAACGCAACTGGTGGCGATCAAGCGAGTGATTGCTTTTGAGATCAATCAAAGGATGCACGAGCAGGGTTTACCTAAATCAGCCATGGCGCGTCAGTTGGGAGTTGGCAGGAGCACTTTTGAAATCCTTCTGGATCCTACAAATACATCGATATCTTTACTGACGTTGGAGCGTGCTGTCCGAGCGCTTGGACACAGGATACAGATCAATCTCATATAGGTCTTTGGGGGAAAGAAAGCTGGCAATCATTCATCATTGGTAACTGCGCGGAATAGCTGTAGAACATCTCCCAATCTCCAAGGTCGATACTGACGGACTTCAATACTGAGATTGATATGGCGAGGTCCCAATTCTGGAGCTGGGTTGTTGTGGATATGTCCATGGAGATTGAGCATCCCCGGTTGCAGCGGAACGATCGGGCGGTGAGAGAAAACCAGCCGCATTCCTGAAGCCGTTTCCATGCGATATGGATCTTTGACCAACGTGATTTCCAAAGCCTGGTAAAACGTGATGCTGCGCCTGTCATGATTACCGCGCAGCAGGTACATCTTGCCGTTGAGCAGTGGTACCAAAGCTTCGGCATCTTCCTTCTTTCCCAGGGCCAAGTCACCAAGGTGAAAAACGGTGTCACCTGGCTGGATGAAGTGGTTCCAGTTCTCCAGGATCAGGTTCTGCCAGCCGGCCGGCCGGCTGCAATAGTCGGCGATATTGGCATGAAAGAAATGGGTATCCGAGATCAGCCAGGTGTTTTCGTCAAAAGGGAAGTTGGTCGTGTGGGTCGTCATGGGTACACTCAAGTTCTCACAGATGGGATATCCCAGATCATCATCTAGGATATTAGTGGTTACGCACCGTCTACCCATTGTATAATAAGTCATCCCCCTTGGAGATAGCATCTCCAGGCTGACGCCCGCCCGAAACGGCGGGCTGTCCATTATATCCCCCAAATTATCGGCAGAAATAAAAAACTCTGCAGGTTGGTTTAGCAATCAACCAGCGCAAGCACTCCTGTACCCGCGCTTTGTCCGCTTCATCGTTCAGGTAGGCCAGCAGCGCAAAACTATCCAGCAGGTAAACCGGCTTATTGGGACTCGCGTTCGCATTCCTTGCGGTGTTCTTCCATAATCGCCTGTGTGAGCGACTCTCCGCCTTTTAGCATCCCCGCCCCGTCTCGAACCGGGTTCTTGAAGGCCGGCACAATTGCCAGCACGCCGCCATAATCCACCACCACCAAGTTCGCGCCAGGTTTCAGTCCGTATTTTTTCCGCATCGCGGCCGGGATAACCACCCAGCCTTTTTGTGAAAGTATGACATTCATTTTAGCCTCATTTCGTTATACAAAATACGACAAAAGAATAACGCAATTGGCATCAACGGACAATTACAACTCCATCTTGTTCAGTAAATCCCTGAGCGCCACCAATTCTTCTTTTGACAGGGTTACCCTTTACTCATCTTCTCTGCCATCTTGACTCCTAATAATATTCCTTCACATACCCATACGCCTTCTCAAACAACTCCGTATCGGTGTGGAGTTTGTACTTGAACAGCGCCCGTCGCAGCGCCTTGCGGACTTCGCGCTCGCCGGCATTGGCGGCCTGCCATCCATCGAAACGGACCAGGCGTACGATCTCATCGATGTCATCCACGATTCGCTCGACGACGATGGGGGTATCGGCATTGCGGACTTCTTGGAAGAGTTCGGTCAGGGCGGCTTTGCCGCGGTCTTCGTCTTCAGCCTGGGGGACTTCCTTCTCGGCGTTGACCACGTCACGCGCCAGGTCGAGCAGGGCCTTCAAGAAGGCGATACTATGTAGTTGGCCGGCTTCGTGCTGTTCCTTGAGTTTTTCCAGCCGTTCGGAAAGTTTGCGGAAACGCGGATCGCCCAGGTGCTGGCGCAAGCGTTCGATCACTTTAATCTGGATCTCTTTGGCTTTGTGTTCCGGGTCGGATGTATTGAGCACCGTTTCCAGCAAGTCGGCATCCAGGACGATCTCGGCAATGTCGTCGCGCACGGCCTCGACGGTCACATTCTGGTGGATGAGTTCGATGGTCTTGGCGCCCAAAGCGTGCCAGAGCAGCGCACCGGTTCCGGTGGATGGCTGGACCGAGACGTAGACCTGCGAGAGCCAGCGATAGTCGTCTTCGTAGGGGGCAAGGATCGGGTCCGGGGAAATGGCTTCCCAGAGACCGCCCAGGGTGCTGTAATCGGCGGCAAAGGCGTCGCGTACGTCGTTGTTGGGCAGGCACTCCTGGGCCAGGATGAGCCCCTCGTAGCCGCTGACGCTGAGGTCCACACCCGGGAAGTAGGCCAGGCATTTCTGCATGGCCTCGGGGAATTTGGCTTTCAGGCCGACGATATCAGACACCACCCGGCGGAAGCCTTCCTCGTCAAATTCCAGCGACTTGGCCACATCGTCGAAGATGCCCAGGTAATCCACGATCAGTCCGTGGGTTTTCATGCTGCCGTAGGTGCGGTTGGTGCGAGTGATGGCTTGCAGCAGGGTGTGGTCGCGCATGGGCTTGTCGAGGTACATGGCCTGCAGAATGGGGGCGTCGAAGCCGGTCAGCAGCTTGGCGGTGACGACCAGGATTTGCAGCGGATCGTTCGGGTCGCGGAAGCGGTCGAGCAGTTTCTCCTCGGCATCCCGGTCGCGCTTCAGGGGACGGTAGCGCTTGTCTTCGCGCTCCTTGCCGGAGACCGAGATGACGATATCGCTGGCCTCGGGCGGCAGGTAACGGTCGAGCTGGGCCTTGTAGAGCAGGCAGGACTCCTGGTCGAAGGTGACGACCATGGCCTTGAAGCCGTTCGGGCGGACTTTCTCCTGGAAGTGGGAGGCGATGTCGGCGCAGATCTTCTCGATGCGATCCGGGACCTTGACAAGGACCGCCATCTTGGCGGCGGCTTTCGAGAGCGTCTCGCGGTCGAGATCCGAGAGGCCCCCGGTAAGGTCCGCATAGGCCGCGTCGATGGCGTCCTTGTCGATGTGCAGTTCCACCAGGCGCGGTTCGAAGTGCAGCGGCAGGGTGGCGCCGTCCCGGATGGACTCTTCGAAGCCGTAGCGGCTCATGTAGCCGCGCTGGTCTTCCTCGGCGCCAAAGGCGTAGAAGGTGTTGCGGTCGCGGCGGTTGATGGGGGTGCCGGTGAGGCCGAACAGGAAGGCGTTCGGCAGGGCGGCGCGCATCTTCATCCCCAGATCGCCTTCCTGGGTGCGGTGGGCTTCGTCCACCAGGGCGACGATGTTCTCGCGCTCGTTGAGCACGCCGCCGGCCTCGCCAAATTTGAAGATGGTGGTGATGATGATCTTGCGGGTGTCTTGGCGCAGCAGAGTTTCGAGTTCGGCGCGGCTTTCGGCTTTGACCAGGTTGGGGATGTCGGAAGCGTGGAAGGTGGCGCTGATCTGGGCGTCCAGGTCGAGGCGGTCGACGATGATCAGCACGGTCGGGTTGCGCAGGGCGGCCTGCAGGCGCATCTTCTGGGCGGCGAAGACCATCAGCAGGGACTTGCCCGAGCCCTGAAAGTGCCAGATGAGACCCTTGCGGGGCGCGCCGGCGAGGACGCGCTCGACGATCTTGTTGGCGCCGTCGTACTGCTGGTAGCGGCAGACCACCTTCAGGCGGCGTTTCTTTTTATCGGTGGCGAACAGGGTGAAGTGGGCCAGGATGTCGAGGATGATATTCGGACGCAGCAGCGACTGGGCCGCCTTGCTGATATCGACCAGTCCGCCGGCAGTGAGGGTCTCCTCCGGACGCCAGGGACCCCACTGATCGAGCGGCGTATGAACCGCCCCGTAGCGCAGTTCTTTACCTTCGGTGGCCAGGTTGAACACGTTGGGGGTGAACAGTTCGGGGACGAAACGCTCGTAGTCATCATGGATCTGTTTGGCACCGTCGAACCAACTGACAGCGTTGCGCACGGGGGTTTTGGCTTCGACCAGCACCATCGGCAGGCCATTGACGAAGAGTACCAGGTCGGCGCGGCGTTCGGCGTTGCCGGCCCGGAAGGTAAGCTGGGTGCTGGCAACGTACTGGTTGCGGTCGAGATCATCGAAGTCGAGCAGGCGCACGGTGACGTGTCGGTTGTTCTCCCCGAACGGCATGGAGCGCTCGCCGCGCAGCCAGGCGGTGAATTCTTCGTTGGCGCGGATGAGACCGTCGGCGCGCACCGAAAGGACGATGGCGCGCAGTTTGTAGAGCACTTCGTCGGCGCGTTCGGGGCGGGCAGCGATCTCGGAATTCAGTCGGATGAGGGCTTCACGCACATACTTTTCGATGAACACATCATTGATGCGGCGCGGCAGGCTGAGCGCCGGAACGAAGTGCCAGCCCGCACCCTGGTGGGCGCGGCCGAGCGGGATGTAGGGTGCGGAATCTTCGTGACTTTCCCTGCCCGATACGGGCGGCGGAGTGACACCCGTGAGCAGGTTGACGATATAGTTTTCGACACTGTTCTGTTCGTTGAACATGGGTTCACCCTATTTATCCCCAAATGAATTAAGACATTTATCGAGTAATCTTTTTTTCAAGTCTCGCGTACGCTGAATATGAACTGATATATTTTGATAAGCCTCGTATATGCTATTCAGCATTTGAACAACATCTTTTGTTTTTTGGGTATCTGAAAGTTTTATTCTTATCTTAGCAAAGTCGTTTGCCGAAACCCTCTGACGTCCTGTGGAGCCGTGCATTAAACCAATCGCTATCTTTCGCACTGAGTGAGAAGTAGCGATCCAATAGGCTAAATCTGAACTAATCCCATTTTTTCCACGTATCACTATAAATTCGGTTGAGCCCCCACAACGAGGGATATCGTTAGGAACGATAGCGGTTTTGCCATTTTCGAGAGATGGTGTAATTCTTGCTAGTAGTACATCGCCAGCACGCGCACGCACCCCGCCACGAGAACCTTTTTTATCGTATCGAGTAATTTCACGCTTCCATTCATCTACTGCTTCCATAGCCATAAAAGGGGAATCGGCAGACAATGGTGGCTCAGAAGGATTTATTTCAAATATAGTATCAAGCCTTTCTCTGAAAGGCTCTGATTCCGGATTCGTGTCTAGCAATGAGTTTTCTTGAACAGATCTTAGCAATCTTTGCGATGCATCTGCCAAGATTTGCAATTCCCTAATTGCTTCATCCGCCGCCCAGAGCAAGTCAGCGATGCGGCGTTGTTCGTCCAGGGGTGGGAGGGGGAATTCCTGTTTCGCGAGAGTTGTCCAGTTGATGGTTGGCGAAAGCGAGCCTACTGAAATTTCCAGGGCGCGCTGGTGGAACAACTCGCTTTGTAGGAAAAATGGTAAAAACTCGGGCAGGCACACGTTCGTCTTGGTGCGCAATACCATCGCGTGTGCTGAGCAAATGCCTTCAAAGTCTGCCACTGCCACTTTGCGCTGGTAGGCGCGGCGTTTGCCGTAAATGATGTCGCCTTTCCAGAAGTGCAGTTTTTGTCCGATCACATCATTCGGGGAACCCCAACGCCGAAGCTTGAGCGACTCGGGATCGAGATGCTCGAGGCCAACGTAGCGGTTAAGGTTCGTGTCATCGGGCATTACGCGCACGTTGATGTTTTCGGCGATTTGATCGAAGCGGTAGAGGATCATGGGCGCTCGATCTCTGCCGCTGCCGGGTCCGCGATACGGGAGGTGGAGAGGGAGGCAACCTCAGCAAGGGGGATGATGGATGGGAGTAACACTTTATGCCACCATCACATCGAGCAAATCGCGGAAAGAAATGGCCTTTGGTTGTTCAAAATTGGCATTTCGCCTTCGCCCACGTTGTCTGGCTTTCTGGCTACGCCGATCGACAAAAAGGCTGCCATCCAGCGGAAAGACGCTCACCAATCTGCTGGCAAAGTATTTTCCCCGAGAAATGCTGTATTGCTGCGGCGCAATTGCGGCAATAACCTTATGTTGGCGAAAATCTCCAAATGCTCGATAAACATCTGCAGGGATGTGGCCGTGAAAGTCTTGAAAGTTCAAT
Organism: Anaerolineales bacterium; assembly: GCA_041753035.1. Taxonomy (GTDB): domain Bacteria; phylum Chloroflexota; class Anaerolineae; order Anaerolineales; family Villigracilaceae; genus UBA877. The sequence goes on from JBGSVI010000009.1 coordinate 61,421, forward strand.
TCATTTCGACAGAAAAACTCGTAAGCTGCGTCGCACTGATCAACTTTGTGCTGAATTTGGTTGTCCAAACGGTCTACCAGTTCAAGAAACACAATCATGGCACAATCCTGCCCGTTCATATCCTTATACTTGCTAACGTAGGTATTGTGCAACCAGAGCGAAAAGTTCTAAAAAGGCGAAAAATAGCAACTTTTTGCGAAAGGAAGCACCAATTGAAAGGACCAATGTTTTTTCACGTTCAGTGATCGACCAGCGAAAATGCTGTGATCTTCG
>JBGSVI010000010.1:0-22971 GCA_041753035.1 Anaerolineales bacterium
GATGGCCACACGCTGGCGCATGCCGCCGCTCAACTCGAACGGGTAGCGCGCCAGGAAGTCCACCGGCACGCCCACGTGGGCGAACATCTGCTTCGCCAGGTTGTAGGCTTCCTCTTTCTTGACTCCCAGATGGATCATCGCCGGTTCCGCCACCTGGTCCCCCACCCGGATGACCGGGTTCAGCGAGTTCATCGCCGCCTGCGGCACCAGGCTCATGCCCACCCAGTGCACGTTCTGGCGGAACTCTTCATCGTTGTATTGCATCACGTCGATGCCGTTGAGCAGGATCTTACCGCTGTACTCGGCAACGTTGCGCGGCAGCAGCCGCAGGATCGCCTTCGCCAGCGAGGTCTTGCCGCAGCCGCTCTCCCCCAGGATCACCACGGCGCGGTTTCTGTCCAGTGAAAAGTCGATCCCATCCACCGCCTGCACCGCCCCCACCGTGGTGCGGAAGTGCATCACCAGCTTTTCAACTCTCAGCACCTTACCATTCGTGTATGTCATTACTGAACTCGCAGTCTCGGGTTGAAGATACGGTCCAGTGAGAAACCGAGCATCGCGAATGCCAACCCGGTGATCATCAACAGCACTGCCGGTTCAAGGATCCAGTAATAGTATCCGAGATACAGTGCGCCTTCGCCGTATGAATTCTGGATCAACTTGCCCCAAGTGGGCAGGACCGGGTCACCCAAGCCCAGCACCGCCAGGGTGGCTTCCAGGAAAACATAGCCCGGGATCAGGTTGACCAACTGTGGAATGATCAGGGGCACCAGCCGGGGCACCAGGTAGCGGAAAATGATCCGCCCGCTGCTGGCGCCATAAGCCTGTGCCGCCTCGATATAAGGCGCTTCGCGAATCTGTATGAAATTGGCGCGAAAGGTCTTGATCCCCCCGCCAAATATATTCAAAAGGATCGTCACACCCAGCACCGCCCAGATACTGCGGGAGTAGAACGTGCCCACCATGATCAGGATCGGCAGGGCGGGCAGCACCAGGTTCACTTCAGTGATGCGCTGGATCAGGTCATCCACCCAGCCACCCACCCATGTCCCAGTGGCGGCAATGATCATCGTTGTGAAGGTGGTTCCCACCGCGGCCAGCAACCCAAAGATGAGCGCAATCGGGATACCCCATAGCAGGGCAATACCCAGGTCGCGGCGCAGGTTGTCCGTACCGGCGACCCCATGCACCTGTCCATACACGATCAATTCCGCTTCCAGGTCAGCTTCTGGTTCAAAGGTGACTGCGCTGATCAGGAGCGTATAACTGCCCTTCAGCGGTTGTGCGGTCTCCACTCCGGGGTCGGCAAGCAGCGCTTGCTGGGGTAGATTTCCATAGCGGCGCTGCAGTTTCTGATCCTGCGAAACATAAAAGACCTGTCCCAGTTTCACCAGCCCGTTATACACGCGCAGTTCCCTTCCATCCGGGGTGAGCAAGGTGACCGAGACAAAGGGCTGCGCCTCCAGGTAGCTCGGTTTGAAATAGATGGTGATGTCTTGGGGAAAGGCGTTCCAGGAGTAATCGAAAGTGTAGCTGATCTCGATCTGCCGCCCGGGATCTTTCTCCATGATGGTTTTCGAGTCCGGGTCTTCCAGCGAACTCAGGAAGATGGTCTCGGGCAATTTATTCTGCCGAAACCAGTTCGTCCAGGCGGGTGCTGCGATCCTGGGCAGGCGGTACCAGGTGTTATCTCCGCCGCGCCAGAGCTCGATCGCTTTTTGGTAAGGGATCGCAATGACCGTGTAAATGGAAAGCGCCACCAGGATCGCGATGATACACAGGCCAAGAATGGCGGAGGGATAGCGGCGGAGTTCTTTCAGGGTTTGAAGGATCATGGTCAGGTACTCCCTTATCGACCTATTTTGACCCGCGGATCAACCAGGACATACACAAAATCCAGCAGGAAAACGGTGATCCCGAGCAGGTAGGCAAAGATCACGGTTTCTCCCACGATCACGGAAGTCTCCACCAGGGTAATTGCCCGGAAGAAGATCAAGCCCAATCCCGGCCAGTTGAACACGGTCTCAAAGACCGTTGCGCCGGACCAGGAAAAGACCAGCAGCAGGGCAAAATTCGTGATGATCGCCGGCAGGGTGGGTCGCAGGATATAGCGGCGTTCGATGGTGCGTGGGTGCAGCCCTTTGGCTTTGGCCATCTCCACGTAATCCTCGCTGGAATAAATCAGGAAGAAGGTGCGCCACCCATAGACACTGGCGATCCCGGTGGAACAGGCAAACGCCAGCACGGGCAGCGCCATGTGTTTCAGCAGGCTGAGTGCATACGCCACCGGGTTGTCCGGTGGCGGGGTATCCACCATGCCGCCGAATGGCAGCAGTTTCAGTATGGCGGCAAAGATCAGAATGACGAATATCCCGTAGAACCATGCGGGCGCTGAGGATGTGGGTGAGAGCGCCACTACCACTTTATCCAGGAAACTCCCATATTTGCGGGACAGGGACAGGGCGACCCCGATACTGAGAAAGAACAGGAGGATATTGGATGAAGTCCATAATAGCAGTGTTTTTGGCAGACGCTCCAGCAGGATTTTGGATACTTCACGCGACCCGCTGTCGCTGTTCATATTGGTCGCCCGCCCAAGGTCCAGGGTGAGTGCATTCCACATATAGCGGACGGCACGCAACATGAAAGGCTGATCCAGGCCCTGGCGGTGTTCTTCCGCCTGGATCATCTCATCCATTCGCAATTGCTTCTCGTCAGAGGTCAATCTTCGCAGGGAGGCCTCTGTAATGAACCGCTGCTGCACATCCTCCCGGATCAATCCGCGCCGGATCTCGTCCACGTAACCGCCCATATTGGCGACCATGATGGAGAGGAACAGGGAGACGATGATCGTCCCGAAAATGGTCAATGCTCTGACCACGGTATAGCGGGTCACCCGCGAGATCGTCTTGGAAGTATTATCGATCTTCATTCGCCTGGTATCCAGGGGAGTGGCGGAGTCTGCTTCGTTATTCATTGCAGCGACCTCTTTTTTCAAAGGACCGGCAGGGACAAGTTGTCTCATCCCTGCCGGAATTTGATGGAGTGATTTTCTACGGGGCAACCGTTACAAATTCATAAGCGCCCAATCCGGGGACGGAGACCAGCAGCGAAGTTACCGCGATCTCAAGCTTGTTACCGCCGGCAGTCAGCAAACCGGTCACCTCCGGGGTCAGGGTGATCTCGTAGAGACCATCTTCCACCAGGATCGCATCACCGATGGTCACCAGGTTGCCGCTCTTGTCGAACAGCAGCCACTTGACCGAAGCCAGTTCTGCGCTCGGATAAGGCGCATCCTGGTTGGTGATGAAAACCTCGTACACTGCTTCGGTGCCAATGACTACCTGTCCAGGGCCATCCACGTCCACGACCACCATCTTGGGTGCTCCAAAACGGCTCCACCGGTCTGCCAGGTCGGGATACTCAGGGTTGTTCTTGAGGATGACCGTGCGTTCGACCGGGAACACTGCATCGATGTAGTATGGTCCGGTACCGATCCACATATGGTGCTGGGTGGCGAAGAAGGTCTGGAGATTGGCAAAGCGTGCCGCGGCCTCATCCACCGTTACGTACTGCCGGAATGTATCGCCAAATGGGATGCAGGATTCCGGGTTGGTAGTACAGGTTTCCAGGTACCCGGCGAGAATATCCAGGGTCGGGCCGGTGAGGAATCCCGTGCGTTCGATCTCTGCAGTGGTCGCCTTGGCGGCAGTGAATGCCATTTCGCCATTCACTTCACCGATCAGTGCCAGGGCCATCACAGACCATGGAGAACCGCCATAGATGTAGGTCTGCCGTTCTTCGTTCGGCCACCAGGAGATCGGGTTCAATTCAGCATCCAGGGCGTACAGGTCATCGTAGGATTCGATCACCAGAGGATCCACGGAAGTGATGCGGATGCCCTTGAAATGCGTCATCCAGGACTCGCAGGCGGAGACTGCGCTCTCATCGTAGATCGGGCTTTCCGGCTTGCACTGGGCATAGGTCAAGACCATTTGCATCAGGAAATCGCCGACGGAAACAGGCGAGCCGTCATGCCACTTCACTGTCTCGTACAGGTCCGCAGGATAAGTAACCACGCCCTTGGTGTTGGCGGTCAAGCCGGCGGGGAATGCCTCGCCGACCGTGATCCACGTGTTATTGACCGGATCAAAGTCATACCAGGCATCGGCAGGCACCTGGATCTCGGGTACGAAATTCAGGGTCAGCCAGTCCTGGCTGGCGCTGCTCTGGAAAATGGGCAGGCCTTCCACCGCGGTCAGTTCAAAGCGCTCCGCACGCAGCGGCCACTGCAGACCGGTGTAAGGATCATACAAGAAACCCTCATCATTGGTTGGCTTCTGGATCATGCCATCATCCACCCAGTTGGAGCCGCCGATCGGGTTCCAGGGTTCCACCATCAGGTCTCCCTGGGCAATGCGGATACTACCGCCTTCCTGTCCAATCCATCGTACGGTGTACGGCCACTGGTAGGAAGCAGCAATGTTGGCTGCCAGGTCATAGGAGATCTGGATATTCTTGTTGAACGCCTGGTAAGACATGGTGTCAACGATGCTCATCACCGTGTTGTCCTGCATGCCCAGCGGGATGGCTTGGCGGAACAACTCATCTCGTTCTGCATAGCTGCCGAAATCGTTGTTCAGCAGGCGCAGTGTAACGGCAGCAAGTTCATCAGATGGGGTGCGGGCCTGGTAATTAGGGCTGCTGCCAGCCAGGGGGGAGTAGTACAGGGCGAAGTTGGAACCCTCGTCGCGCTGGACAAAATTATTGATCCAGCCAGCCGTGTAGAAGTGCCACAAGCCTTCGTATGGATCGCTGCTGTACCAGATCGGTGAAGCTTCACGGCGGGTCTTGTACTGCCGGTCACAGGTGAAGCCAACGTTCTCCAATTGGTTGCACAGGTAATCGCCAAATTCATTGCGCTCATCTTCGGTGCGGATGATGCCGATGATGACGATCGGCTGGCCGTCCTGTACCCATTTCCCATCATTATTCTTGGTCAAGCCAAGTGCTTCCATCTTGGCAGTGATGGCTGTGTTGGCCTTTTCCATGTTGTAGGTATACTTGGTTTCCATCGCGCGGATCACGTCGATGTAGCGCGCATAATCCGGGAAGGAGCCGGTCAGCGGGGTCACCTTGGCCAGTCCCAGGCCGCCCATGTATTCCTGGATCATGAAATCGCGATCCACCAGCCAGTTCACGGCTTCGCGGATCTCCGCATAGCCGAATGGATTGATCCGCCCGTCAGCGAAAGAGGTCACCGGGTTGAACATGAAGGCATCGTAGACGCCAACCGAAGTGGTGTAGCCCAGGTTCGGATCAGCCTTGACAACCTCGAACAGGTCTGGATTGCTCATCGACATGGCATAAACATCGATCTCTCCTGCCTGGATCTGTGTGATGGCGGATTCCATATCGGGGTTGCTGGTGAAGATCAATTCATCTGCCCAGCCGCCATGACGGGTCGTCACGGGAGCGGGGGCATCTGTTGCGGTCGGTTCGGTCTCGTCGGTCACAGCCGGCGTAGCTGTTGGTTCGGTCGGACCGCAGCCCGCCAGAAGCATACTGGCAATGACCAGTAAACCAATGACGGTTGAAAACAACTTTCGATTCATATCTTTTCTCCTCTACTATAGGTTTGGATCGATCAGATGAGATGAAAATGAAGCGGTCAGCAGTTCCGGGGGCATCACCACCTTTCATTCAGATCTTGTTATCGCGCATATCCACACCATGAATATCCGGTGCAGAGGATTTTGATATGATCCTGCCGGGGAGATGTTCACCCGCATCGCCCCAGCAGATTTTTATGAGGCCGTTACCACCGTCACCCACGGTAGACCCCGGCCAGTTTCCGGACCCATCCTGGAGGAGAGGAACATTGATCCGGGTTGCCCGGTTAATCTATCCGGGCAGAGAACCAGTCAAACTATACTGATTTGCCAGGTCGAGGACACGAGTCTGGAAGTGGGTTTTTATCCCCCTCTGCCGAAGGACACTCGCATCCAAAGGGGGGTAACGTTCCCCCTCCCAGGGACGGGCATCTTCGATGGAATACTGATCTTGCAGAGGGATACAGGCAAAGAAAAAAGCCACCCAGGATAACTTAAAAGAACATCCTGGGGATTGAAGAAATCCGCAGGGAATCGGCTATACTAGGAACACGGTAGTAAAGATACCAGTGCCTTCTGCCTTCCGGGGCAAGATCGTTTGACAGGTACGCCCATGATCCGCACCCTCCAGACGGGGATGATCGTTCTTCTAAGCCTTACTCTTGCCCTGCTGCCAGCATGCAGCAACCAGGGGCAGGATGCCGCGCCCACCCAGGCTCTCTTGGGTTCCTCTGAAGAGCCGGCAGCCTCTGGAAGCGATGAAAGTGGCGTCACAGCGCCCGACTCTGTTCCCTACACACTTCCCCCGCAAAACATCCGCTTCAGCCAGATCGGCATCGAAAATGGCCTTTCCCAAAGCGTGATCCACTGCATCCTGCAGGACAGGCAGGGTTTCATGTGGTTTGGCACCCAGGATGGTCTGAATCGCTATGATGGTCACTCTTTCCGGGTCTTCCGTTCTGATCCGGGTGATTTCTACGGTCTGAACGACATCTGGATCAACGTGTTGTTCGAGGATTCCAGGGGTAATATCTGGATCGGCACACGCCAGGGGGGGCTGAACCGGTATGATCCCCTCACCGGTCGTTTTACCCACTTTGTGAATGATCCGCTCATCCAGAGCAGCCTGAGCAACAACTCGGTCAATGCCATCCAGGAGGATGACCAGGGCTACCTCTGGATCGGTACTGACCAGGGCCTGGATCGCTTCCACCCGGAGACAGGCACTTTCAAGCACTTCTACCTCAACCCCGCCGGGATCGACGCCCCTTTGGATGAACAGATCTCATCGCTCTACAAGGCAGGCAACGGCATCCTATGGATCGGTACTGCGGAGAACGGTATCAAGCGTTTCCACCCGGTCACTGGTGTCATCCGCAGCTATACCCATGACCCTGGCGTCAGCACATCCATCAGCGATAACCACATCAACGCCATCACAGAAGAATGGAATGGCAGCCTGTGGGTCGCCACCGATAACGGTCTGAACCTCTTCGACCCCGTGAATGAATTCTTCTTCAGGTATCGCCACTCTGCCAGCCCCCAAAGTATTGCCAGCAATGTGATCTTCTCCCTCTTCATCGACAGTGAAGGAGATCTTTGGGTCGGCACGAACGCCGGGTTGGATTTTCTCGTCCGGCAAAAACGTTCCTTTGCCCACTACCGCCACGACCCCAGTTCCCCGACCAGCCTGAGCAACGATTCCGTACTTTCGATCTACGAAGATCAAGGCGGCATCCTCTGGTTTGGCACGTTTGGGGGCAGCATCAACACCTATGACCAGGTGCAGGATATGTTCCAGTACTACTATCATTCCAATGCACCCGGCAGCCTGAGTGGAAATATCATTTTCCCCATCTTTGCCGCACCGGACGGCATCCTCTGGATCGGCACCTATGGCGAAGGATTGAACCGCTTCGACCCCTCGACCGGGTATGCCACCAGCTATCGGAACGACCCGGACAACCCGGAAAGCCTGCAAAGCAATGATATCTGGTCCCTGCTTCTCACCCGCGCCGGGAACCTTTGGGTGGGCACATCCACCGGCCTTGACCGCATGGATACGGAAACGGGCGTGTTCCATCACTTCAACAACATTCCGGGGGATGCCACCAGCCTTACCCCTGGGTATGTCCAGGCCATTCTTGAAGACAAGCGCGGCAGGGTATGGGTGGGCACCCAGCACGGCTTGAACCTCTTTGATCCGGGGAGCGGAACTTTCAGGCGCTTCGTCCACGCCGCCAGCGACCCGGCCAGCCTCTCATCCAATGACATTACTGCAATCATGCAGGATGATGCCGGGAGGTTGTGGATCGGCACATCCCGCGGCGGCTTGAATCGCATGGACTCGGTGGCAGGCCGGTTCATCTCCTATCATCACGACCCTTCTGACCGCATCTCCGTCGGCAACAATTCCATCCTGTGCATCTTCCAGGACAGCCGTGGGACGGTGTGGATCGGGACGGCGGGCGGTGGCCTGAGCCGTTATGATGCCGAGGATGATACCTTTGATAACTTCACCACCAACGATGGACTGCCGAATAACGTGGTCTATGGCATCCTGGAGGATGCCGGCGGCTTCCTGTGGATGAGCACCAACTATGGGCTGTCGCGCCTGGACCTGGAAAGCATGACCTTCCGCAATTTCACTGCCAGTGATGGATTGCAGGGCAACCAGTTCAACACGAACGCCTATGCGCTTGCCCCCACAGGGGAAATGTTCTTTGGCGGTGTGAACGGGCTGACCGCCTTCACCCCGGCAGAGATCTCTTTGAATACCTATGTACCGCCGGTCGTGCTGCTCTCCTTCAAGCAGGGTGGCAGCCCGTTGAATACGGACACTCCTATCGAACAACTGCAGCAGGTCACCATCCGTTGGCCGGAGAATAGTTTCGAGTTTGGCTATACCGCCCTGGGGTATTCCCAGGCCGAAGAGGTCCAATACGCTTACATGCTGGAAAATTTTGACCCGGATTGGTTCCATGCCGGGATCGAACGCAACGGGCGATATACAAACCTGCCCGGAGGCGATTACACGCTGCGAATCAAGGCGTCCAACAGTGACGGCCTGTGGAGCGAGCAGGCCATCGCCATCCAGATCAGTGTTGTGCCTCCATTCTGGAATACCACCATCTTCCGCCTGACTGCCATCCTGGCCCTGTTTGGCGCGGCATTGTTCATTTACCAGGGTAGGGTGAAAAGCGTACAGACCCGTTCCCATGAACTCGAACAACTGGTTCGCCTGCGTACCAATGCCCTGGAAAAACGCGGCCAGGAAATGGAAGCACTCTACTTCGCCGATGGGCGCATGCTGCGCACCCAGACCCTCGACCAGGTCTACCAGACGCTGGTGGAGGTTGCCGAGGAAATGCTCCAAGCCGAAAAAAGCGCTGTACTCACCTGGAGCGAGAAACAGGCACGACTGCTGGTGCGTGTCAGTCGCGGTTTCTCCCCTGCCACCCTACAGCGGTTCAGGTTTGCTAAAGGCGAAGGGGTCATTGGCAAGGTGATCCTCAACGGGCAGCCGGTCATCGTGACCAACTTGGCCTCCGATGCTATTTCTGGCGATATGGACCCGGAGATGCTGGCCGCCATCCAGGCTGAAGGCATTTCCTCTTTCCTGCACCTGCCCATCAGCATCGATAACCAGGTGATCGGTGTTTTCACGGTCGGTTTCACCCGCCCGGATGCCTTCAGCGAGGATACTGTGCGCCTCTTTGCCTCGCTTGTCCAGCGCGCTGCCCTCTCGGTGGAAAACGCCCTGTTATTTGAACAGACCAAGGAACTTGCCATCATCGAAGAACGCAACCGCCTGGCGCGCGACCTGCATGACAGCGCCAAGCAAAAAGCATTTGCCGCCCTGGCACAATTGGGAGCCGTGAACGGTTTGTTGACCGGTGATTCTCCATCTACCAGGGATCATTTGAAAGAAGCTGAAAGCCTCGTCTATGAGGTCATCCAGGAATTGACTTTCCTCATCCAGGAGATCCACCCCTCGGCCCTGAAAGAGAAGGGACTGGCGTCCATGCTGAGGGAGTATATCTTCCAGTGGGAAAACCGCAATGACGCCGGGGTGAACCTGAAGATCGAGAATGAGCGCCGCCTGCCCCTGGAAGTCGAACAGGCCTTCTACCGGATCATCCAGGAAGCCCTGGCCAACATCACCCGCCACAGCCATGCGACCCATGTGGACATTGTGCTGACTTATCAGGAAAACGAGGTGGAGGCGCTCATCGCTGACAACGGCCGCGGCTTTGATTGTTCGCACAAGCCTGCCGGGCTGGGGTTGCGCTCCATCCGTGAGCGCATCGAGAGTATCAGCGGAAACTTGAACATCGAAAGCAGCCCGGGTAAGGGGACCCGGCTGCACATCCATGCACCACTATGTAATATTGAGAGAGAATAGGAGAGACAAATGCCAAACCCGATCACGATCATTATTGCCGATGACCACGAGGTGGTCCGCAGCGGTGTCCGCTCCTACCTTGAAACCGTCCCGGATTTCGAGGTGGTGGGAGAAGCGGCCTCAGGTGAGGAGGCCATTGCCCTGGTCACCGATCTGATCCCTGATATCATCCTGATGGACCTGATCATGCCCGGTCTGGATGGCGTGGAGACCACCCGGCGCATCAAGAAGATCAGCCCGCGCACCCAGGTGGTGGTGTTGACCTCCTACCACGAGGATGTGCATATCTTCCCCGCGCTGAAAGCGGGAGCCATCTCGTACATCCTGAAGGACATGAAGATGGAAAAACTGGTGGATGTTCTTTACCGGGCCGTGCAGAACGAGGTGACCCTGCACCCGCTGGTGGCGGCGCGTGTCCTACAGAATATCCGCGGCGAACGCGGCGAGGAGCAGCCGCTCTTTACCGAATTGACCGAGCGGGAGTTGGATGTTCTGAAACTGATCGCCGCCGGTTACACCAACACCCAGATCGCTGACGAACTGGTCATCAGCGAAAATACCGTCAAGGGGCATGTCAGCAACATCCTCAGCAAGCTCCACCTAGCAGACCGTACCCAGGCGGCAGTATATGCCTGGCAGCAGGGCATCGTCCGCAGAGGACAGACAGATTGACCCCCGGATCTCCCACCATTGCGGTGGGAGTTCTTTTCACCCCAAATACCTCTCTATTCCGGTAAAATACGAAGCAGGTTGTGTGCATGGAGCGTGTCGATGGGCGTGATGATGCAGTGCTTTTATTGGGATTGCCCGGAAGAAGGGAGTAAGGAATTCAAGTGGTGGAACTTCGTCCGTGCCAGGGTCGCTGAACTTTCTGCTGTTGGTTTCACCTCCCTGTGGCTACCTCCCGTCCACAAGGCAGCCAACCTGGACGGCTTCTCGATGGGCTATGACCCCTACGATTATTACGATCTCGGGGAATATGACCAGAAAGGCGCCGTTCCCACCTGGTTTGGCACCAAACAGGAACTGCTGACCCTCATCCATAACGCTCACAAGCACGACCTCACCGTCCTCGCCAGCATGGTCATTCACCACAACAGCGGTGCAGACGCGCGCGAGCGCAACCCGCTCACCGGGCAGGAACGTTGGACGCTCTTCCAACCTGCCAGCGGAAAATTTCCCCGCAACTGGGAGTCCTTTCACCCGAACCTGTACGAATCGTGGGAGGAAAGAGCAAGCGAAGAGATGCCCCGGCTCTCCCACCATAACCCCAGGGTCTTTGGCGAACTCCTGGAACTGGCACGCTGGATGATCGAAGAGATAGGCTTCGATGGTTTCTGCTACGACTTTGCGCACGGTGTTGGGGAAAACACCATTGCAGCCATGCAGGAATACCATTACCGGCGCCAGGGGCGGGCGGTGATTCCCCATGGGGTGGCAAGCCTCGGGGTGCCCGACCGCAGCTCCACGGGCGGGCAACCTGGCAGGATGGATCTCTCCGCTGCCAACCCGGTGAGTGCTTTTGACGTATCCCTGCGCGAGATTCTCAAGGCGTTGTGTGACCAGTACGGCTTCAGCCTGAAGAACCTGGCAGCCTGGAATATGGGCATGCGGCAGGGGCAGGCAGGAATGGTGACCTTTGTGGAGAACCACGAACTGCGCCTCGATGGTCGCCCCATTACCAATGACAAATTGCTTGCCTACAGTTTCATCCTCACCCATGAAGGCCATCCCTGCGTTTTTTGGAAGGACTATTACAACTACGCCCTGGGCATGGCGGACACGCCGCACGGAATCGCTGCACTGGTGCGCGCCCACCAGGATTTCGCCGGGGGCGGCACCGATACCTTGTACGTCGATGATGATCTTTACATCATGCAGCGCACCGGTCATGATCAGGCTCCCGGATTGGTCTATGTACTCAACAACCGCGGCCTGGGCTGGAACGGTGAATGGGTAAACACCTGTTGGCAGAATGCCACTTTCACCCCGGTGGCTTGGTGGAGCCGCACCGACCTGCACCGCCCCGGTGACCAACCCACGGACCCATCCGGGCGCGGACAGTTCTATGCTCCGCCGCGCGGCTACGTGGTCTACGCCCCGCGCACTTGAGATCCTTATGAGCAGTATACCCGTTCAATTCATCCTAGAGACAATTGAGGTTGTCTTCGATACCCCGCCCGTTCACCAGAAGACCCCGCCCTGCCCGGATGGTTTCCTGTGGCGCGGGCAGGCGTACCGCGTCACAGGAAAACTGGCAGAGTGGGTCGATTTTGCGCGCCGCGGGCGCTTCGCGCGCAATATGCGCCCTGCCCATGCTGCCACCGCAGCTGGGCGCGGTTCGCTGGGGGTTGGACGTTTCTACTTCCGCGTGCGGGTGGATTCCGGGCAGGTCTTTGAACTGTATTATGACCGGGTGATTGTTTCTGCCGATGACCGCAAGGGGCGCTGGTTTCTCTTTCGCGAGTTATCCCCTGGTCCAACCGGTTCTATCGGAGCGGGGAACCCCTGATGATCGCAGAGATCCAGGCGAAAACATTGCTGGCGCGCGTCAAAGGGCAGGATGACTGGTTCGGCCTGTATTACAACATGAATCTCTATCGCGGCTGCCAGCACCAGTGCATCTACTGCGACTCGCGCTCGGAATGTTACCAGATCGAGGCATTCAACACCGATGTATTGGTCAAGGTCAATGCCATTGACTTGCTGGGCAGGGAACTGGCTTCCAAGCGCGTTGTCGGCACGATCGGCACCGGTTCCATGAACGATCCGTATATGCCCCTGGAAGCTGAACTCCGCCTCACCGGCCGCGCCCTGGAAGTGATCGCCGCTGCTGGCTTCCCCGTTCATGTCATCACCAAGTCCGACCTCGTTCTGCGCGATGCCGACCTTCTCTTCTCCATTCAGCAAAAAACCTACGCAGCTGTATCCTTCACCATAACCAGCGCTGAGGATGACCTGAGCCGGAAACTGGAGCCGGGTGCGCCGGTCTCCTCTCGCCGCCTGGCTGCGCTGCAAGCCCTCAGCCGGCGCGGCATCCTGGTCGGAGTCACCCTCATGCCGGTGCTCCCCTTCCTTGAAGACAGCCAGGAGAACATCCTGCGTATCCTCACACTGGCAGCAGAACATGGCGCCCAGTACATCCTGCCTGCCTTTGGCATGACCTTGCGAGACCGCCAGAGGGACTATTATTACGCCAGGCTGGACCGGCTCTTCCCGGGTATTCGTCCCAAATATGAGCAAGCCTTTGGCCTGCGCTATTTCGCCCCGGCGCGCAAGCATCATCGTCTGGAGGATTTTTTTAATGAACAGTGTGACCGCCTGGGTCTCCCGCGGCGCATGCCCACCTTTTCCCCGCGCCCGGCCCTGCGCGTGTCCGGCTCCCACCCGCGCCTGTTTGACTGAGCCGCAGGGAGCAGCGCCCTCCCCCGCTTCAGTGATACAATCTGACCATGGAAAAGAATTCGCCCATGAACAAGAAGAGCATGATCATCCTCTTGGTAGGCCTGGCCTTTTTACTGGCAGGCTGCAGCCTCGTCACAGCCGGTACATCGACGCCCCAGCCGACGCTCATTACCATTCCCTCGCCCACGCTGGCGGTTGCCAGTCTCACCCCTTCCATTACCCTGCCTGCCACCGTCCCCACCCCGCTGCCAACACTCACCTCCACTGTCAGCGTTCCGCCCCCTGCCGCCACGGCAACCACGGTCAGCGGAGGCGGCGGAGCGGTCATCCTCCCCGGTTCCCCGTCGGGACCCTATGCCACCCTCATGGTCGCACCCAGTGATGTGCTGAACATCCGCTCTGGGCCAGGGGTGGGTTATGCGGTCTCAGCGAACCTTGCAGCCACCGCCACCAACATCATGCGCACCGGGCCGTCTTCCAGTGTGGACGGTGACCTGTGGGTGGAAGTTCTGAAGCCTGGCGGGGGAACTGGCTGGGTCAATTCGTATTTCCTGACGGAATACATCCCTCCGGCTACCTTCTGCGCCAGCACCAGCGTCAACACCTTCATCGCTAACCTGGATACCGCCCTGACGACCAGGAATGGCACCCAACTTTCCGGCCTGGTCAGCCCGGCGCATGGCATGACCGTCTACCTGTGGCGTTACGGCAACCCGGTCACCTTTATGGCCAACGATGCCCTCTGGGTCTTCGACACCACCTATGAACACCGATGGGGCGAAGCCCCTGGCTCCGGTCTGGCAACCAATGGCTCCTTCCACTCTGCGGTGCTTCCCTTCCTGCAGGAAGTGTTCAATGCCAGTTATTCCCTGACCTGCAATTCCCTGGGCACGGCTGCCCAGTACGGCAGTGAGCCCTGGCCGCTGCTCTACACCAACGTGAACTACTACACGGTGCTCAAGCCCGGCACCCCGGGCATCGATCTGGATTTCCGCTACTTCCTGGTGGGGGTGGAGTTCGTCCAGGGACAGCCATATGTCTTCGCCCTGATCCACTTCGCCTGGGAACCGTAGTCAGAGCCGCATAACCAGCATCAAACCATGATCCCGGTCTGCACCTGAGGCCGGGATATTCTTTCCCTTGCAACAAATCTCTTGAATGCATATAATTACTATTGAAACTAATTGCAATAAAGGAACAAAAAATGTCTTGTATCCCTCGACTAACTCGAATGCTGCGCCAGCGCGGCTTTCGTATGACCCCCCAACGGCTTGCCATCCTGGAAGCCCTGCACGAGGGTGGTCATCTCTCCCCCGCCGAAGTCTTTGCCCATGTGGCCCATACTGGCTTGACCGAAACAACTGTCTACCGCACGCTGGACTTCCTGGCTGAAAATGATATCCTGCTGGTTGCCAACCGGGGTAATGGCCACCTGGCGTATGAACTGACCGGAGGGCATCATCATCACCTGCTCTGCCGTGCCTGCGGCGCCCAGGTGGAGATCGAACCGCAATTGCTCCAGCCCCTGTTCGAGCAACTCCACGATCAAACCGGTTTCAAGGTGGATGCCGGTCATATCACCTTCCGCGGATTGTGCCCCACCTGCCAGTCCAACAGCTAGGAGGCTTCAATGTTGTTCCTGCCCGTTCAACCCATGCACATCCCGGATGGGTTCCTTTCCACCCTGGTTTCGCTCGTTTTCTGGTTGATCTCCATCATTGCCGTTGCCTACGCCCTGCGACGGGTGGGCAAGGACCTGGGCGAACGCCAGGTACCCCTGATGGGTGTGCTGGCTGCTGCCATTTTCGCCGGCCAGATGCTCAACTTCAGTGTCACCGGCGGTACCTCCGGGCATCTGTTGGGTGCCGCACTGGCCACCATCCTGCTCGGTCCGTGGGCGGCGGTCATCGTCCTGACCAGCGTGGTCAGCATCCAAGCGCTCATTTTTCAGGATGGCGGTCTGCTGGCGCTCGGCACCAATATTTTCAATATGGCGATCATAGGTGTGTCGGTCGCGTATTTTGTCTACACCAGCATTAAAAAACTGGCGCGCGGGAAACAATGGGGTATCTTTGTTGGCGGAGCCCTAGCCGCCTGGTTTTCCATCGTTATCGCCTCCCTTGCAGCAGCCCTGCAACTGGCACTCTCTGGCACCTCCCCGGCCAATATCTCCGTTCCAGCCATGGGCGGCATCCACATGCTGATCGGTTTGGGTGAAGCCGGCATTTCCGTAGGTGCCCTGGTCTTCCTCTACGCAGCCCGGCGTGACCTGTTCCACATTGGCGAAGCTGCGCCAAAAGGCAGTAAAGCCATTTGGGTCGGCGGACTGGTCATCGCTGCTTTCCTGGCGGTGCTCTCCCCTCTGGCCTCGGCCCATCCCGATGGTCTGGAATGGGTGGCCGAGCAAAATGGCTTCCTGGAGGCAGCGCGCGCTCCGCTCTACAACATCATCCCGGATTACACTTTCCCGGGGATCTCGAACACAGCCCTGGCGACCATTATGGCAGGCATCATCGGTATGCTGATCGTATTCGGTGTCGCGCTGGGCGTGGCGTATATGCGCCGGAACAGGAATCCCCAATCCTGAGAGCAGGATCGGATTTTTCGGGGTGGAACACAGCCAGGATCACTTTTCACCCTTGTTGAACCTCCATGCACATTCACTTCCTTGACCCCTACCAGCCGCGTACCAGCCCTGTCCATGCACTGGATGGGCGCGTCAAATTCGTGCTGACGGTCGCCTTCATCCTGACCACCTCGCTGATGCCGGTGACCGCCTGGCCGGTCTACGTGCTGCTGCTTACCGGTATTCTTTCTGTTGAGATCCTTTCCGGGCTGGGGGTCAGGTATGTTTTGAAACGCGCCCTGTTGGCTTTGCCGTTCGTGCTGTCGGCTTTCCCGGTCATTTTCACCCATGGCGAGAAAGCATTGTTTTTCTTCCCCATTGGCCCCTGGACACTGACTGCCCACGCTGAGGGACTGGCGCGCTTCGTCAGCGTGGCGCTCAAATCCTGGCTTTCGGTGCAGGCGGCGATCGTATTGGCCTCCACCACGCCCTTCCCGGAGCTGCTGCAAGCCATGCGGGCAGTGGGCATTCCACGCCTGCTGGTGGGAATGTTCGGGTTGATGTGGCGCTATCTGTTCGTGCTGGTGGATGAAGTTCTTCGCCTGATGCGCGCCAGGGCTGCGCGGTCGGGTCACAGCGCGGTGACAAGCAGAAAACCCGGAGGAAGCGTGCTCTGGCGGGCGCGTGTCACCGGAGGTATGGCTGGCAACCTGTTCCTGCGTGCCTTCGAGCGCAGTGACCATATCTACTTTGCCATGCTCTCCCGGGGGTATGATGGCGAGGTCCGCCTCCTTCCGCTCGCGCCGATGACCGGTGCGACCCGCACCACACTATGCACCGGGCTGGCACTGCTGGCTCTGATGCTTTCCTTTGGGATCTTCTTCTGGGGTTAACGCCATGCACCATTCCATTGAGATTGATAACCTTTCTTATTCCTACCCTGATGGCCACCCGGCACTGGCAAATGTTTCCCTGCACATCGCCCCCGGCGAGAAGGTGGCTTTGGTGGGTCCGAACGGGGCGGGAAAATCCACCCTGGTTTTACACCTGAACGGTATTCTCACCGGCCAGGGACAGGTAACGGTCTGTGGGATGGAAGTGTGCAAGGAGACGCTTGGCCGCGTGCGCGCTGCTGTGGGGCTTGTCTTCCAGAATCCAGATGATCAGTTGTTCTCGCCGACCGTGTTCGATGATGTCGCCTTTGGTCCGCTTTACCAGGGGTTGGCGCCCGCAGATGTGGAGCAACGGGTGGCTTCCGCCTTGGCAGCAGTAGGCATGGGTGGCTACGCCCGGCGTGTTTCGCATCACCTCAGCACTGGCGAGAAGAAACGCATTGCTATCGCCACCGTTCTTTCGATGGATCCCGAAGTGCTGGTGCTCGATGAACCCACTGCCGGGTTGGACCCGCGTGCCCGGCGCGCCCTGATCACTCTGCTGCGCGGCCTGCCGCTGACCATGCTTGTTTCCAGCCATGACCTGGCGATGGTGCGCGAACTGTTGCCGCGCATGGTCATCATGGACGAAGGCAGGATCGTGGCGGATGGACCCAGCCTGCAGCTCCTGCAGGATGTACAACTGTTGGAAGCCCACGGGTTGGAAAAGCTCTGAACGGTTTCCACAGGGAATGGGGGCGCTCCAGGCGGGCTGCCCGTGACTGATTGGTCGTTTCACCCATTTGACATCCTCCTGGCTTTACGCTAAACTATACGCAGAACATTTGGTTCAGGATCTCTTTTTCCCCTGCCGGGTGTTCGCGAAAGGAGTTTTCCATGACCGAAGCTCATCTGACCCCCCAGAGCGGCCTGGCCCCGGCGCTCAGCGCCTGGGAGATCTATCTCTATGACCAGGGGCGTTCCCCCAATACGGTAAAAGCCTTCCTCTCGGATGTGCGCCTGCTGGGCACCTTCCTGCCCCCCGACAAGTCCCTGGGAGCCATCACCACTGCCGACCTGAATAATTTTCTGCACTGGCTGGAAGGGGAGCGCGGCGTCCCTTGTTCGCCCAAGTCACTGGCGCGGCGCGTCACCTCACTTAAATCTTTCTTCCGCTGGCTACAGAAAGGCGGGGTGCTGGTGATCGATCCTGGCGAAAAGGTGGTCCAGCGCTCGGTGCTCAGCCCGCTCCCCGAAGTGCTGACCGGGGATGAGATCGAAGCCGTACTGCTGGCTGCTGACCGCCACCGCCGCCAGCCCAAGCCCGATTCCCGCGGCTATACCTTGCTGTCCCTGTTGCTTGCCACCGGGATCAAGAAGTCGGAATGCCTGGGCATCCACCTCAACCATATCGACCTGGAAAATCCCGATGGAGCGCTGGTCTTCATCCGCTATGCCAGCCCGGCAAACCGCTACAAGGAACGCAAACTGACACTCTCGGAAGACTGGATCCCCGCGTACCAGGAATATCTGTCACAGTACAATCCCCCCGACCGGCTTTTCCCCTGGTCGCCGCGGCGGCTGGAATACCTGCTGGAGGACATTGGCCGCGAGGCCGGTCTTTCCAAGCACCTTTCCTTTGACATGTGCCGCTGGACCTCCGTCCTGGAGGACTATCTTAATAACGTGGAGCACGAAAAGATCCGCCAGAAACTGGGCATCTCCAAGATCCAGTGGCGCGAAGTGAACATGAAACTGCGCCAGCTCTCGGGGCAGTAGGAAACAAACTGGGCGGACATCGTCCGCCCTTATTTTTTTTTCAAGCTGAGTTTGACCACCCGGCTGGTCTGCGGGGTGATGCGCAGGGGGTGGGCGATGCGGCATCCCGGCACCCAGGCTACCAAGTCACCGGTGCAGACCAGCGGCCAGTGCGCTCGTGCCCGGCGGGGGATCTTGTTGTTGATTAAGAATTCCCTCACTTTCACTGTCTGGCCATGCATCCCCAGTGGTAGGAAGATATCGCCTGCCTGCCGGGGCCGCACTGTCAGGCCTTCCGGCAAACGATCAGCATCCAGCCAGGCCACCCATGGGTCGGGGTTCGCCTGCCATTCCGCCGCCTGGAGGGGGAGAGTCTCCGCGGCAAGCACCCAGCCATCCCCCAGCAGGATAGGCTGGTCTGCCAGGAAGGTCTGTTGCGCCGCTTGCGGCCAGAACGAGCACGGCAGGTCGGCATGGCTGGATGCCAGGTATACCCTGTCCCCTTCGAAGAACAAAACCAGCCCGTTAATGAAATCAGTCTGCCTGCCGGGCCCGGCGTGGAGGAATGCAGTCGCCCGCTCCAGGGCATCAAAACCGATATCGCGGTTTGCGGGCTGAAGGCTCTCCGCGGCGCGGCGCAGCAGCCCGCGCTGTATTCCGGGTGCGCTGTCCCGCAACCAGCCAAGCTTGAATGCCACCCAGCCATCGCCCAACGCGGCGACGGCCTGTTCCCAGGCAGCCTCCAGGCTGGACTGCAGCAAGGCATGATCGCCCTGCAGTGCCAGAGCGGTACGCACCAGTGCCTGTTTGAAGCGCGGGTTGTATTTTTCCAGTTCAGGGATGAGCGTGTGGCGCAGCCGGTTGCGGAAGTAGGTCTCGTCCGTATTGGACGGGTCGATGTGCGGCACCAGGTCATGCTGGCGGCAGTAATCCTCCGTATCGCCGCGCCACAGGGAAAGCAGCGGGCGGACAAGCGGGATCCCGGGGTCAAAGGTCGGCAGCAGGGAGCGGCAGGCCATGCCCTTCAACCCGCTCAGCCCAGCACCGCGCAGGAAATGCATCAGCACGGTCTCCACCTGGTCGTCTGCGGTATGTCCCACCGCCACTGCCTGCGCCTCAAGGCGCCGCGCCGCGGCAAAAAGAAAACGATAGCGCAGGCTGCGCGCCGCCTCCTCGATGGACAGGCCCTGTTCCGCGGCCCAGGCGCACACATCCGCCGAGTCGGTCACGAAGGGCAGGCTCATCCTCTGCGCCAGTTCAGCCACCGCCTGACATTCAGCCGCGGATTCAGGGCGCAGGCGGTGATCGAAGTGGGCAACGATCACCGGGTAGCCTGCCAGGCGCAGCACCTCCAGCAGGCAAAGGCTGTCCGGTCCTCCAGAGATGCCTGCCAGCACAGGCATGCCCGGCTCCAGGGCGCACGCGCCGCGCAGGACTTCCTCAAGCATCAGGAAAGTCCTTCGTAGGGTGGACACACTGCAGGTGGGAGAGAGGCGAAGCAACCATGACCCAATTAAACCACAAAGCAGCCGGGTTAACGCGATCACCGGGCACGAAGCCCGGTGATCCAAGGAGGGGACACCATCAATCTCGGCTGGCATGGGGGGGACATGCCAGCCTGCGATGGCAGACACCAACATACCAGTAAAAGAGGAACAGGTGTCGTATGTCTATATTACACCTTATTTATCTAAATTGTATTAAATAAAATTAAGAATTTTCCGTCTTTCCAGCCTTGAAAGCCCGCTCCCATTCCTCCACCTCCTGCGTGCTGAGCGGGGGGGCATCCCCGGTGGAAATTTCAACCTGTGCTGCGCTGGTCACCAGGCGGGTGAATTCTTCGGAAGATAACGCCCTGGCGTGGACTGCCTGCGCAGCGGTGCGCACACGGGCATCCGAACTGACCACTGCCCAGTTGCGCGCCTGGATGCCCAGTTGCTGGAGGCGCTTCTCGATCGCCGCATCCGCGCTGGAACCCCGGCGGACAAAATGGGCGGTGACGGCACCGGCCCGACGTACTGCCGGGAACCCTGCCGGGGCGCCATCAAAATAGACCTCCACCCGGGCACGGCGCAGGCGGCAGAATTCCTGAAGGCGGGCGATCAGGTCGTCCTCGTCGTCGAATGAATCGAGACGCAGGCCGATCTTGGGAACGAGGTTATGACCATCAACGAGATATTGCATTTTTTTTAGGGTCGGGGTGAAGGCAGGTGAGTAGGGTATTCTATCATTTCTCTGCTCCATCTGTTTTCTTCGACCATTTCTCATGCGCTGCAGCAGTATTGGAATAGCCAGCCTCTGCGCTCAGATGGTTTGGGTGGTGACCTCGATCTGCGGCGGGATCTGAAAGTGTTTCTTCACTGCACATTGGTCAGCCGCGCGGATCACGGCTTCCTTGTATTTCTCCGGGAAGGAGGCGGGGAGCTGGATCTCCAGATCGATCTTCTCCACCATCCCGTTGATCGGGTTGGTGTGCATGCGCTGCACCAGGCGGATGCCATCCGTGGAAAGCCCCCGCTGGCGGCAAAATCCAAGCACATAGATCCCGGCACAGGTGCCGATGGAAGCCAGGAAGGTGGCGAACGGCGTGGGGGCGGAAGATTCCGGGGGCTGGTCGGTGTGGATGGTAAAGGGACCAAAGTGGGCGTCGACATGCAGACCTTCGGGAAAGTCGATGATCATTTCCATAATAATATTCACTCCTGTGATGAGTTCCTGGAAGATTTTCTGATACCTATTCTATCGTTAAACTAATTCGTACTCATGCAGATGCTTCTGCTATCAAAAAGTTACATAAAAAATCATGCAGGACAGCACTCGGGATGCCGTCCTGCATGCGGTGGAGGGAACGTTGCTGCCTCCTTTCAATCGGCGGGGGTGGGTTGGGGAAGTACCGCCGGTTTTGACTTCCAGAAGAATTTCCAGTAGAGGAATACGGAGAACGTGTAGATGGCGATCACCAGCAGGTAGACCGGACCAAAACCATAGCGGACCTGCAGCCAGCCGCTGATCGATGGGCTGAACGCCCAGCCGAAGTTCCAGGCCATGCTGGTCAGGCTGGCCACCATGGCGCGCGACTTGGGCTCAACCTGCTCCATGACGAAGGCGTTGTAGACTGGGCCGCCCATATTCATCAGTGCCAGGCGCATATAGTGGGAGAGCGCACCCACCCAGAACCAGGGGGCAAAGCCGAGCAGGGCCAGGAAGGGGATCGAAAGCCCCTGGGTGATAACCACCAACTGGATCTTGCCGATCCGGTCGGCGATGGGCGGGGCAATGATCAGTCCGATGCCCATCGCCAGGGCACCCCAGGCAAGCACGTTGCCGACCACAGGGTCAGGCTGGTGATGGACGACCCGGAAGAAGACGTTCATGAAGGGCATGAAAAGACCCGCGCCGATCGAGGTGATCAGCATGGGCAGCACCATCTTGCCGATCGTGCCGCCGTGGCGGATGGCATAGCCGATGGGGGCGAACAGCGACCGGTCGGCATTTGCCAGTCGCGGGGTGCGCAGGGCGAAGAGCGGGATCAGCCCGAGCAGGGCGATGATGGCAATGATTGCCAGGGAGCCGGCGTAGGCACCGCTGCTGGTTGCCGAGATGCCGCGCGCCTCGCCGATCCATGTGGGCAGATAACCGCCGATGGAGTTGCCAACGAACGAGGCAGTCATCGTGAGTCCCTGGCTGAGGCTGAACAGGTAGGTGCGCTCCTCGGTGCCCGAGTTCTCCAGCAGGAAGGGAGCCATGGTGACCGCAGCCAGGCTCTGGGCAGCGCCCATGACGACAGCCATGGTGTAGAACATGCCGGCGGTGGGGAAGAGCACCATCGCCCCGATGGCCAGTGAGGTGCCCAGGCCGCCGAGCAGGAGGGCTGTCTTGCGCCCCAGGCTGTCAGCCAGGTAGCCGAGGGGCAGCGCCAGCAGCAATGCCGTGGTGCTATTGATCGTGATCAGGGTGCCGATGATGCTGGCGTCCAGGTTCAGGCTGAGCGCATAAAAATTGAACAGCAGGCGGTACACCCCCAGTGCTGCCCCGGTGAGAATGGCACTCACCAGGTACAGGCGGGCGTTGCGGGAGAACTGTCCGATGCGGAGCAGGTAGGTGCTGACGATATTAGCCATGAGAACGCAAATAATCCTGTAAAGAAGTATCGATGGATGCCAGGGCTTCGAGGCGGGCGGCGTATCGCTTTTCGAGGCTGCTACTGACGGTGATCTGCACCAGCCCGGCAAAGCGCAGCAGGCGCAGGTGGTGGATGATGGTGGGCGGGCGCAGGCGCAAGCGGCGCGCCAGTTCGGAGGGGGAAAGCGGGGCACGCGCAAGGTAACGCAGGATGCGCAGCCGGGTGGGGTC
>JBGSVI010000011.1:0-20922 GCA_041753035.1 Anaerolineales bacterium
GGGTAGATATCCACCTTGTAGGGGATGGCATGCTTCTCCGCCAGCGCCCTCAGGCGTACCGATAACCCGTGGTGGTACGGTCCACCGCTGTCCTTCACGCACAGCGAGGCGTGGAACTCGTCCGAGTTCTGTCCCTCGCCCACCGCCGCCATGTCCACCGCCAGCACTTCCTCCACCTCGGCGGGGATTCCCGTCGCCGCCCCGTGCCCCACCTCCTCGTAGTTGCTGATCAGTAAATGCGTGGTGTGCGCCGGGCGCAGCCCTGCATCGCTCAGCGCCTTCACCGCCGCCACCAGAGCTGCCACGCACGCCTTGTCGTCCAGGTGCCGCGAGCGGATGAAGCCGGCGTTGATCTCCAACCGCGGGTCAAACGACACGTAATCGCCCACCTGCACCCCCAGGTCGAGCGTCTCCAGTTCCGACATCGTGCGCGCATCCAGGCGCACTTCCAGAGTATCCTCGTCGCGCTTCATCTCTCCCACCGCCCCGCCGAACACGTGGCTGGAAGCCTTGGTCAGCAGGATCGAGCCGCGCACCTGCCGCCCGGAGCGGGTGAACACCGTGCAGCCCTCGCCCTCGATCGTCGTCCACTGGTAGCCGCCGATGCGCGTCAGTTTCAGCCGCCCGTTGCACTTGATCTCCTTGACCATCGCCCCCAGCGTGTCTGCGTGGGCGGTGATCGCCCGCGGCGCTTCGTCGCTCTCCCCGCGCCAGGTCGCCAGCAGCGCTCCCTTGCGCGTGCGTTTCAACTCCAGGTCGGGAAAAGCTTGCAGCGTCTGCTCGGTCAGCAGGATGGCTGGTTCGGCCAGCCCCGTCGGCGAGGGTGTGTTCAACAGCCGGGAGAGGAGATCGATTAGGAAGGCGTTGTTGATCTCGGGTAGATTCGACATGCTGTCCTCCAGGAAGAAAAAGAAATGCCATGTTGATTATAGCATGGCACGGTTCGAACCCCCGCCTCTCTCTTGACAAAACAGTACATATGTTCTACAATACTCCTCGGCACGGGAAGGCCTCACTCTATCCTCGCGTCCCAGGGAGCTTCTCATGCACACCCGCCCTCGCTTTGAACCTCATTTGAACCTCCATGCCGTCTCCAACAAGACCGCCTTCGCAACATCGTCCCCGAAGGGGGCATCGTCCCCGAAGGGGAAACGCCTCGCTCCTTGCTCTCTGCAGGGCGCTCCCCGATCATCGATCACCAAGCCTATTCGACCATCATTGGCTTCCGCGTATCCAATGCCCCAGGATACACCTCGTCCATCTATCGCTTCCCGCTGGTCGCGCGGCACCTGTCCCGAAGATCATCTACTCGTTCTTTGGGCGCTCGGGGTCTTCCAATGGGAATTAATCTTCAGCCGCGCATCTTTCTTTGCACATTGCATCACACCAGGTTTTGCTCGTGCTTTTCTTCATATCCTTATTCGACGGATACGGGTAATTATACGGGCTTGTTCCTCCCAAAATACCCGCAGATTAAAGATTAAAGATTTATTTCCTCTTCCCCTCCGCAGTCCGCCAAAACCTGCTACAGTTAACCTTGAGGAGTCTGCCCCATGAAAATCATCCGTGCTTCCGAGATCGGCGCCCACCTCTTCTGCGCCCGCTCCTGGTGGTACCAGCGCCAGGGGGTGCCCTCCACCAACCAGGCGGAGATGAACACTGGCAGCCAACAGCACCAGGCACACGGACGCCGTCTGCTCGGCTCCAGCCTGCTGCGCACCCTCGGCACGCTCCTGCTCCTCACCGCTCTCGCCCTGCTGGTCTCGTTCTGCACCGCCCGCTTCTTTTAGCCAGGAGGATGCCATGTCTGTTCTGCACCAGATCGCCTTCCACCAGGGGCGTCGCGACGAAGTCCCCAACCAGGAACTCGCCCGTGAACTGGCTCACACCCGCAACACCGAAGACATCGCCGAGATCGCCGCCCACCTGTGGGACCCGGAGTCCAACATCCGCAGCGACTGCCTCAAGGTGCTCTATGAACTGGGCTACCTCGCCCCGGAACTGATTGCCGGGTATGTGGACGATTTCCTGCGCCTGCTCCAGCAGCGCAACAACCGCCTGGTCTGGGGCGGCATGATCGCCCTCTCCACCATCGCCCGCCTGCAGGCAGACCGCCTCTTCCCGCATTTCGAAGCCATCCAGAAAGCCATGCGCGGCGGCTCGGTCATCACCAACGACGCCGGCATGCGCACCCTCGCCGGTATCGCCCATGAGAAGGACGAATACCGCCTCTGCATCCTTCCTTTCCTGCTCGCCCGCCTGGCGGAGGCCCGTGCCGTGGATGCGCCCCGCTACGCCGAAGAGATCGTCAACCTGCTCACTCCCGCCGACCGGGAGCAGTTCCTTGCCATCCTCGATGTCTTCATCCAGTCCACCGACGGGGGACGCCTGGGACGTTTGCAGCGCGTGCGCAAACAGGCGCTGGGGGTCACCTGACCCGATGACCCTGCTCTACGTCGCCCTGTTCCTCCTCCTGCTGGCGCTGCTCCTCCTGGGTTTTGCCGGGCGGCAGCGCCGTCTCTCCGGTCTCCCCGGCGGGCGGGTGATCTACACCGACACCCGCGGCTGGGGCAAACTGGAAAAGCCACTCTACGACGCCGAACTCGGCCTGTCTGGGCGCCCCGATTATCTGGTGGAAAAGGGCGGGCAGCTCATCCCCGTGGAGGTCAAGACCGGGCGGGCGCCCGCATTGCCCTATGACTCCCATATCTTCCAACTCGCCGCCTACTGCCTTCTGGTAGAAAAGACCTATGCCAGGCGACCACCCTATGGCATCCTGCACTACCCCGGCCGCGATTTTGCCATCGACTACACCCCCGCCATCGAATCCGCTCTTCTCGACTGCCTGGCGGAGATGCGCCTGGACGAGCGCCGCCGCGAGGTGCACCGCTCCCACGAGGAAGAATCTCGCTGCCTGGGCTGCGGCTTCCGCATCTCCTGCGAGGAGCGCCTCGCCTGACCTCCCCTGCAGCCTCGCCCGGCGCAAGGTATAATCGACCCATGCCCGCTCCCCTTTCCCTTCGCCGCGTCGCCGTTGCTGCCTATGCCAGCATGCCCGGATCAGTCAGCGAGGCTGCCGCCATCAACGCCTGGCTGATCTCGCGCGGTCTGCTCTCGGTCAGCGGTGCCCTGGACGATGCCTCCCTGCGCTCCCGCGTGGCGGAGGGCGAATTCGACCTGTTCATCGCCGTGGGCGGCGACGGCACACTGCTCCGCTCTGCTCACCTGTGCGCCCCGGTGAGTGTGCCCATCCTGGGCATCATGATGGGCCGCGTTGGCTTCCTCATTCAGGTCCACCAGCAGGAATGGCACACCGCCCTGGAAAACCTGCTCAGGGGCGAATACTGGCTGGAGAAGCGCATGATGCTGCGTGCCGAACACCTCTCTGCCGGGGAGCCGCGCGGCAACTGGCACGCCCTCAACGAAGCCGCCATCTGCCGCGGCGCGCAGGTCCGCCCGGTTCACCTGGGGCTCACCGTGGACGGGCACCATCTCACTAACTACGTCGCCGACGGTCTGATCGCCTCCACCGCCACCGGTTCCACCGCCTACGCCCTCGCCTCCGGCGGGCCGATCCTGCCCCCGGAACTGCGCAACATCCTGCTTATGCCCATCGCCCCCCACCTTTCCGTGGACCGCGCCGTGGTGCTCTCGGAAGGCAGCGCGGTGAGCATCCTGGTGTGCGCTGGCGAGACGGTGCTCAGCGTGGATGGGCAGCCCGCCATCCCCCTGGAAGTGGGCGATACGGTGGATGTGCGCCTCGGCGACTATGATGCCGTTTTTGTGCGCTTTGGCGAGGCGGGCTATTTTTACAACAACCTGACCGCCCACATGAACCAGAATCCAGCCATAGGAATGCCGCGATGAATGCTTCACCCCCCCCCGTCACCTGCACCTACCATCCCGGCGTGGAGACCACACTGCGTTGCAACCGCTGCGACAAGCCGATCTGCCCCAAGTGCGCCGTGCGCACCCCCACCGGCTACCGTTGCAAGGACTGCGTCCAGAGCCAGCAGAAGATCTTCATCACCGCCCGCTGGTACGATTACATCATCGGATTCCTGGCGGGCGGATTCCTTTCCACCATCGCCAATTTCCTGGTGGTGCTGGTCAGCAGCATCACCGGCTTCTTCTCCTGGATCATCATCGCCGCCGGCGCGCCCAGCGTGGCCATCGCCATCGCCGAGGCCCTGCGCTTCGTCACCCGCCGCCATCGCTCCAAGCCGCTGTTCAACACCGTGATCGCTTCCATCATCCTGGGTGCGCTGCCCGTGGCGGTGGTCAACTTGATAACCCTCAACCTGTGGGGGCTGCTCTTTCAGGCCATCTACCTGGTCATCTCCGTGCCGATCATCTACACGCGCCTCTCCGGGCTGCACTTTACGGGCAAATAAGCCATGCTGACCGAACTGCATATCCAGAATTTTGCCATCATCGATCGCGTGGAACTCGAACTCGGTACCGGTCTGCTCGTCTTCACCGGCGAGACCGGCGCGGGCAAGTCGATCATCATGGATGCTGTGGACATGCTCCTCGGCGGGCGCGCCGATTCCACCCTCATCCGCGCAGATGCCGACCTGGCACGCGTGGAGGGCACCTTCCGCCTGGGTGGTGCCTCCAAAACGCCGCTGATGGCGATCCTCGAGCGCGAAGACCTGGTGGACGACCCGGGCTATGTGACCCTCAGCCGCGAGGTGCGCCGCGAGGGACGTTCGGTGGCGCGGGTCAACGGGCGTACCGTGAACCTGGCCATGCTCAAGGAACTGGGTGAACTATTGGTCGATATCCACGGGCAGTCCGAGCACCTGTCCCTGCTCAATGTGCATGCCCATCTCGGATTGCTCGACCGCTATGCCGGGGTGGAGACGGACCTTTCCGCCTACCGCCAGGCACACACCGCCCTCCTGGCCCTCCGCCGCGAGATGAACGAACTGCGCCTCGCCCAGCAGGATGCCGAACGCCGCCAGGAGATGCTCACATTCCAGGCCGATGAGATCGAAGCCGCACGCCTGAAGCCCAGCGAGGAGCAGGAACTGCGCCGGGAGCGCGACCGCCTGGCGAACGCCGAGACCCTGGCTGGGCTTGCCGAGCAGGCCATCACCAGCCTGGATGAAGGCACCCCCGAATCACCCGCTGCCTCCGACCTGCTCGGGCAGGCGGTCAGCGCTCTGAACAAACTTGGGCAGATCGATTCCGCCCGGGCCGGGCTGGCCTCGCAGGCGCTGCTGCTTGCCGAGACCCTCAGCGACCTGGTACGCGGGTTGCGCGGCTACCTGGATGAGATCGAGTTCAACCCCGCCAGGTTGGAGGAAGCCGAAGAGCGCCTGGCGCTGATCCACCAACTGACACGCAAGTACGGCGGCTCGGTCGAGGCGGTCATCGCCTTCGGCCTCGAGGCACGCCGGCAGTTGGAGAGCCTCTCCACCGCCTCGGCGCGTCTCGCCGAACTGGAAAGCGCTGAGTCCGCCGCCTTGGCGGAACTTGCCCGCCAGGGGTTGGCGCTCTCTGCCAGGCGAAAGCAGGCCGCCGAAAAAATGAGCCGGGGCATCGAGGTCGAACTGGAAGCGCTGCGCATGGCTTCCGCCCGTTTTGCCGTCGATTTCCAGACCAGGGCGGACGGGAACGGGTTGCCGCTGCCCGACGGCAGCCGCAACGCATTCGACCATAATGGCCTGGACATGGTGGAGTTCCTCGTTGCCCCCAACCCGGGGGAGGGGCTGAAGCCGCTGGCAAAGATCGCCTCCGGTGGCGAGACCTCCCGCCTGATGCTGGCGCTCAAGAACGTCCTCGCCCAGGCGGACCAGGTGCCCACGCTGATCTTCGACGAGATCGACCAGGGCATCGGCGGGCGCGTCGGCGGGACGGTGGGCGAAAAACTGTGGAACCTGGGGCATGACCATCAGGTATTCGTCATCACCCACCTGCCACAGTTGGCTGCCTATGGCGACAGTCATTACCAGGTGCAGAAGAACATCGAGGATGGCCGCACCCTGACGCGGGTGAAGAAACTGGATGGCGAGGCGCGCACCCTCGAACTGGCACAGATGCTGGGCGAGGTGACCGAGGGCACCATCCGCTCGGCGCACGACATCCTCCAAGTGGCTGAAGCGGTCAAAAAAGGAAAGAACGGGTCTTGACAAAAGACCCGGCATACATATAATCACGCCCAATATCCAAAAACGCTGAAGAGGACGAGTACGCCTCACACGGCGGTACAGAGAGCAGGCGGCATGTGGTGAAAGTCCTGCCCGCACGATGAAGCCAAATGGACCTCGGAGTTGCAGGGAGAAAGGCTGATGCCGAGTACCCCGTGCCGGAAGCCCCCGTTAGCGGGCCAGGGTATACCCCGGAAACGGGCGTACCTGATTGAGTGAGGCTGGCTCCATCCCTGCGCATCACCGCGGGGATTTTTTATTCTCAGCCTAATTCGGGTGGCACCACGGACCGCGCCTCCGTCCCGTACATGGGACGGGGCGTTTTGTTTTAACACCCAGGATGATCGAGAAAGGAGAGAGCCACATGGATCCACGAAGCACCCCCAGCCAGGCACCTGCCCGGGAGGAAGACTTCCCCCCACAGGAGCAGATGCCCCTGCTAGAGCCGCAGCCCCAGGCGCGGCCCGCCCAGGAGGCGTTTGCCAGCCAACTTGGCGCCGATGTCCGCACGAGCCTTGCCCCCTTCCTGCTGCCCTGACCCGGAGCTTGCCATGAATCCTCATCCTTTCCATCCACCTTGAAGGCGGTCGCCTGCAGGCAAGTTGTCCCCCTCCCGCGCGGAGAGCACCTGCCGCCAGGAATGACGGCAGAACATGATCTGGGCAAGATTCCAAGTTTATTTCTGATCCACCCATAGGAGATTCTCATGTCCGACCAGACCCGTTTTACCCTCAATGAAACCGACCTGCCCAGGCAGTGGTACAACATCCTCGCCGACAGTCCCATTCCTCCCCAGCCTGTGCTGCACCCTGCCACCCTCGAACCAGTGACCCCCGACTTCCTGTCCGTGCTCTTCCCCAGGGAGATCATCCAGCAGGAGGTCAGCACCGAGCGCTATATCGATATCCCGCAGGATGTGCGCGAGATCTACAAACTCTACCGCCCCACGCCGCTCATCCGGGCGCGGCGGCTGGAGAAAATGCTGGATACCCCCGCACACATCTATTTCAAGAACGAGTCCGTCTCGCCCGTCGGGAGTCACAAACCCAACACCGCCATCCCGCAAGCCTTCTACAACAAGGCTGCAGGTACACAAGCCATGACCACCGAGACCGGTGCCGGGCAATGGGGTACTTCGCTTGCCATGGCATGCAACTTCTTTGGCATCGACCTGGAAGTGTACATGGTGCGGGTCTCCTATGATCAGAAACCTTATCGCCGCATCTTCATGGAGACCTTCGGCGCTCAGGTCTTTTCCAGTCCCAGCGGACGCACGGAAACCGGCCGTCACCTGTTGGAGCAGGACCCGGAGACCAGCGGTTCACTGGGTATCGCCATCTCGGAAGCGGTGGAAGTGGCGGCAAATTCCGGCGGAACGAAGAAATACAGCCTGGGTTCGGTGCTCAACCACGTGCTCCTGCACCAGACGGTGATCGGCGAAGAAGCCCTCAAACAGATGGACCTGGCTGGTGAATACCCGCACGTGGTCATCGGCTGCGTGGGCGGCGGTTCGAACTTTGCCGGGCTTGCCTATCCCTTCCTGCGCCGGAACCTGGTGGAAGGCGAACGCACTCGCTTGGTGGCGGTGGAGCCTACTGCCACCCCATCCTTGACCAGGGGCGTGTATGCCTTTGATTACGGCGATAGTGCGCGCATGGCGCCCATCGTCAAGATGCACACCTTGGGGCACACCTTCATGCCAGCCGGCATCCACGCCGGCGGGCTGCGCTATCATGGCATGGCGCCGTCGCTCTCGGCGCTGTACGACGCTGGTCTCATCCAGGCGGTGGCTGTACCGCAGGTGAGCACCTTCGAGGCGGCGGTCATGTTCACCCGGGCTGAAGGGATCATTCCGGCGCCTGAATCGGCGCATGCAATCCGCGTGGCGATCGATGAGGCGCTGGACGCCAGGGAGAAGGGTGAAGGGAGGGTCATCCTGTTCAACCTCTCCGGGCACGGCCATTTCGATATGCTTGCCTACCAGCAATACCTGGTGGGAAAATTGGTGGATTACACCTATCCAGTCGAGGCGGTCGCACAGGCAATCAAAAACCTGCCGCAGGTGGAGAGCATGACAGCGTAAGCAAGCACAAGTAATAAAAACGGAGGTCTCGCTTGCCGAGACCTCCGGCTGTACTTTCATTAACCGTCATTCCTATTCTGCGAATAGCACCACCAGCATGTGTTGGTTGAGGAACTGGGGACACTCACCGGGACGCGGGACGATCTGGCCGAGGGTGTATCCGCCGGCAATGGGAACATCCGGACCCAGCGCCTCGCGCACAGCCTGGATGTCGGCGCCGGACTGCGCTTCGTGCAGCATCTGCCAGGAGATATCTGGCAGCACCAGCGCCAGGACAGGGGTTGCCCCCTCCAACGCGGCAAGGGCCTGCTTGACAGCCCCCTGGGCAGCCTGGCGGCAGGCTGTCAGGCTGCCGACCATCAGGTAGGCCTCGGAGCCATCGCCCACGGTGACGTTCATGCGGAACGAGCCATCGGCCTCGACACGCAGCGGGGAGCGCAGCAGGATGCTCTTATCGAACTGCTCAATGCCGATGGGATAGAGTCGTGCCAGGTGGTTGAGTGGTGGAAAGGCCCACTCGCGCGCCGGGTAGCCGAACAGGTGGGCATACGTCTCGGAGCAAGGCCGGCCGTCGAACGTGCGCACCCAGAAGCCGCGCGAACGGGTGATGCGGAAATGAGAGCCAACCATCTGCCAGCCGTGCCCGGCGCCAACACCGACCCGGATCCGCCCTTCCAACCGCGCCAGGGCCAGGCCGCCGGAGCCATACTGGTTGCCACCGATCTGGTATGCAGAGGTGGAATGCAGGTCACCACTGGAGAGCCCACCGAACAGGTTGCTGCCGGGTGGCATGCTGCTGCAAAGCAACTCTGCATCGGCATTGAAGCCGTCGGCAAAGACCAGGGTGGCCTGCCTGGGCTTGACCAGGAACATTTCGGCGATCTGCTGCGAGACCTCGCGGCTGGCCTGGGTGTAACCCGCCAGCCACTGTACATCGGCGCGGGCATCCGGGGAGGCCACCAGGGCCAGCACCACCGAGTGCGGGTGAACGCCATCTGCTGTCAGGCAGGCCGAACTGCTGAAGCCGATCAGGGGCATGTTGCCGGTCAGGCTGGCAACGCCGTTGACCACCAGCTGGGCATCGTACTGGTAGGATGCGATCACCAGCCCGAAGACAGGGGTCATATTGCCAAGTTCATTGAGCGCCTGGTGGGCAGCCTGCATCCCGGCTTCACGTCCATCCAGGGCTTGCGCCTGTCCAACCGCAACACGGATCGTCATGGGTTAGCCTCTATGCTCATCAATTCCCGGTCAGGGCGGGTCTATTGCTCTGCCACCGGCACGGTGAAGTGGAAGGTGGTGCCCTGGCGGAACTCGCTCTCGAACCAGATGCGCCCGCCCATCATCTCGATCAGGCTGCGGGTGATGTTCAACCCCAGGCCTGTGCCGGGTGATTCACGTGCCTTCTGGTCTTCAGAGCGGAAGAATTTCTGGAAGATCTTCTTCTGGTCTTCCAGGCTGATGCCAATGCCGTTGTCCTGCACCCAGATATGCACCACCTCGGCAGCGCCTTCCGTGTCCCACTGGTTGGCGGAACGTTCCGCGCCGATGGCGATCTGCCCGCCCTCGGGGGTGTACTTGTTGGCATTGCTGACCAGGTTGACCAGCACCTGCGCTAGGCGGGTGGAATCTGCCCAGATGTGGGGCAGGCGGGTGGGGAGCTTGACCGCGGCAGTTTGTTTTTTATCCTCCAGTTGGCGGCGGGTGGAGTGCATGGCATCCTCCACGGCAGCAGCCAGGTCGAGGGATTTGAAGTCGAGGCGCAAGCGCCCGGCCTCGATCTTGGAGTTATCGTTCAGGTCGGAGACCAGGGTGGACATGCGCTCCACGTTGGAGTGGATGGTATTGAGGAAGTTGGCCTGCATCTCGGTGATCGGACCAACGGCACCCTTGGCCAGCAGTTCGGTGTAGCCTTTGATGGAGGTCATCGGGTTCTTCAGTTCGTGGGCAACAAAGGAGACGAACTCGCTCTTGGCATCGTTGGCTCGCTGGATCTCGGCATACAGTTGGGCATTGGCAATGGCGATGGCGGCGTGGTCGCTCAGGCGGGAGAGGAAGGTCATCTCGCGGCCAGCGCGGATTTCGCCGCTGCGGCTTTCGAGTACCAGCAGGCCGATGACCGCGGCCTCGCGGCGGATGGGGATGACTGCCTGGGTGAGCGCCCCAGGAAGCAGCCCGGGGTGGGTGTCATCGAGAGCGGTGCGCTGGGGCTGTCCGGTCTCCACCGCCACGCGCAGGGCAGGCTGGTCGAGCGGGATGGGAGTATCCTTGTAGGTCTGCTCAATTTCCTCGTAGCCCTGCTGGGCCATGAGTTTCATGCCGCGGTCTTCAAGCACGCCAATCAAACCGGCATCCGAGTTGGACTGGCGCAGCGCCCACTCCAGGGTAATGCGCATGGCGCGGGCGATATCCAGGCTGGCGTTTAGCTCGCGGTCGATGCGCTGCATGACCGAGAGTTCTTCCACGCGGTCATTCAGTTCCTGGTCGGTGAGGGTGTAGAGGCGGGCATTCTCGATGGCTGCGGCAGCCTGCCCGGCAAAGGCAGCCAGCAGGTTGATGTCATCTTCGACAAAGGGCAGCCGGTCGCGGCGGTTGATCACCTCCAGCACGCCGATGATACGCTCCTTGACCTGCAGGGGCACAGCGAGGATTGCATGCGTCTGGAAGCCGGTGCTTTGATCGGTGCTGGCATACCAGCTTGCATTCTCCTGCACGTTGTTGGCGATGACCGGATTGCGGGTGATCACCGCCTGTCCGACCACGCCCGTGCCGGGAGCCAGACGCTGCCCGATGAGATCGCCTGCCACCGGGCTGATGACCACGCGGAAAACAAGTTCGTCGGTCTGGTCATCCACCAGGAACAGGGTGCCTGCCTCGCAGTTGAGGATGCTGACCGCACTCTCGAGGATCTTCTGCAGCAGGGGTTCGCTTTCCAATGTGCCGGTGAGTTGGCGGGTGATATCGTTCAGGATGGTCAACTGGCGGGCGCGGCGCTCGGTCTCCTGCAGCAGGCGTGCCTTGACGATGGCGCCGGCAGCCTGGTCGGCGATGGACTGAAGCAAATCCATCTGCCCGCTGGTATAGGTGACGCTCGAATCGCGGCTGCCCACCGAGAGGGCACCAATGGTCTCTTTGCCGGTATTGAGCGGCACGCCCATCCAGGCATGGATGGCAGGGGAAAAGGGGGTCAAGCCGCGCGCCTGGCATTCACTGGTGTAAACGAGAACCAGCAGGGGGCGGCGTGAGCGGATCACCTCGCGGCTGAGACCCAGGTTGGCAGGCAGGGGCAGGTTCTCGCTCTCCGACAGGCGGTCATCGTTCTCCAGGCAGAAAGCCAGGAAGTAATAGTCGTTCTCCCGGTTGTACAGGGTGATGTGCAGATCGTCCACCGGGAGCGCCTGGTCGGTCTGGGCATAGATGAGTTCGAGAATGTCGTCGAACACAACGGTAATGTTGACGCCCTGGGCGACACGCGCCAGGATGTTCATCTCGCGCACCCGGCGCTCTAGGTTGAAGATCACCTGGGCACGCTCGATGGCAACCGCCGCCGCGGTGCTGACCTGGTCCAGGAATGTCAGGTCGGCGCTGCGGTAGGTTTCGCCGGAGAGGCGCGGACCAAGGGCCAGCCAGCCGACCGGGCGCTCGCTGCCGGGTAGGGGCACAAAGAGCACCGCGCCAAGCAGCGCCAGGCGGGATTTTTCGGCGGCCAGTTCGGAAGCCAGATTGATTGGATCATAGATGATCGGCAGGCGCGCATTGCCCAGTGCCTGTGGCAGGGCGCTGCCGGTAGTGAAACGCAAGTCGCTGGTGGGGCGGCCGTCACCCCCGGCGGAGGCAATGTAGTAATCATTGAGCGGGTCGAAAACGTAAATGTGCAGGCGCTCGGGTAGCAGGCTCTCGTTGATGTGTTGGCGCAGGGTGCGCAGGATAGCCTCAAGACTGACGGTATTGGTCAGGGCGTGGCTGAACTCCCGGGTGCGCTGCTCATAGATCTGCAGGCCGCGGAAGAAAATGCGGTCGATTGCCTGCTGGAGTCGGTTGCGCACCGGGTTGAGGAACAGCGCCAGGAAGAACACCAGCGCTCCAATGAACAGCGGGTTGCTCGTGTTGAACGCCGGGCCGAACACCAACATCAACCCTGCCACCAGCAGGGCATAACCAACCAGGGCAAGCACAGAGAGCAGGGCATACAGGGCGCCCTGGCGCAACAGGAAATCCGTGCGCAGCAGTCGCTGGCGCAAAACGCTGTAGCCAGTCATGATCGGGAAGATGATGGTGAGCGCCAGCAGGAGCGGGGGGAAGTTGAGCGAAGTGTAGGCAGCCAGCAGGAAGAAGGCTCCAAGCGGACCAAAGGCGAGCAGCATGCCCCACAGCACGGTGTTGGCCTGTT
The DNA here is from genome assembly GCA_041753035.1 of Anaerolineales bacterium. Lineage (GTDB taxonomy): Bacteria > Chloroflexota > Anaerolineae > Anaerolineales > Villigracilaceae > UBA877. The sequence goes on from JBGSVI010000011.1 coordinate 12,629, forward strand.
GGCGGACGATGGGCGAGCGCGAGGCCAGGCGGCGGTAGAGCATCATCCCGGTAAAGAAGAGCACTGCCACACCGGCAAAGGCATACATGGTCTGCCAGTTGGCAATATAGGCAGCAGGATGATCGAGATCATAAAGGCTGAAGGCAGCCAGGGTTGCAAGGACAATGCCGACCAGGTAACCGAACCAGCGCAGGTAGGGACGACCGACCACTGCGCGCACTTCCTGCGGAGAGGTCATCGCCAGGTCGATCAGCGCGCCCGCCCCGATCCCCAGGGAGAAGGTCCAAAAAAAGGTAAAGACGTGGGTGGTGTACAAGTCGAACAGCGCCGCGGTGGCAATGGCCACCGAGGTGGAGAACAGGGCAAAAGAGCGCCCGGAGGTTTCGTTGCGTCGCAGGCTGAAGATCCACAAACTGATCGCCAGGAAAACCAGGCCGACCGCATAGGGAATGAACAGGTAGTTGAGCCGGTCCGCGGCGGGGAAGGATCCCAGTGTGACCGTTATCGGCCACACGCCTCCCCCGGGAAAAAGTATGCTGATCACAGCCTGCTCGCCGATCTCCCGGGTGCTCAGGGCGGCGTTCAGGTCAGCGGTGGAGCGGACGGAAATGCCATCCACGGCAACCAACTGGTCGCGCAATTCCACCTTCCGGAACAATTCCCACGCCGGATCACCGCGGTCAGCACCCACACCGTTGAATACCAGGGTCTGTTCAACAAAGGCACCGGGGAAGGGCTGGTGCAGCCAGTTGAAGGCCAGGAAAGGGACGATCAGAAAGATGATCAGCGCCAGCCCCTGGTAGGCAAGCACAAGGACTTGCAGTAGGCGGCTGGTAAGTTGGTGAAGGCGTTCGGAGCGTTGCATGGTGGGCATCCGGCTTAGGAATGGGATCGACTAGCAATCATTTTACACGAATTTTGTCCCTTGGGGGCAGGGTCGCCGCGGCCTTTGTAAGGCGATCTCAAAGCACATATCGATCAACCCCGCGCGTGGGGCGGGGTTGCAGGTAAAAAATGGTATTTTTGGGGTGGGGAAAAGGTGGGCGCAGAGGGGCTCGAACCCCCGACCTTCTCTGTGTAAGAGAGACGCTCTAACCAACTGAGCTATGCGCCCGTGTGGACGATCTTTGACCCAACGGCGCTATTATACCGAGTTTCAGCCATCTGTGTTACACTTTTGCGAACCCAACCCCGCAGGAGAAAAAACAATGCGCATTGTCCGCTACCAGGCAAAGAACACACCGCCCACCTATGGCTGGCTGCTGGAGAACATGGTCGGTCCCATCGAAGGGGACATCCACGGCGAGTACCGCCGTCTGGAGGCGGAGATCCCGCTGGCAGAAGTCAAGCTGCTGGCTCCTGCGCTGCCTTCCAAGATCATCTGTGTGGGGCGCAACTATGCTGAACACGCCAGGGAACACAACGTGGAGGTGCCGAAGGTGCCACTGATCTTCCTGAAACCGCCCTCCTCGCTGCTCGACCCCGGGGAGGCGATCCTCCTGCCGCCGCAATCGCAGCAGGTGGAACACGAGGCTGAACTGGTGGCAGTGGTGGGCAGGCGCGGGCGCAACATCACCGCCGAGCAGGCCCGGGAGTACATCCAAGGTTACACGGTGGGGAACGACGTCACTGCCCGCGACCTGCAGCATTCGGACGGGCAGTGGACGCGCGCCAAGGGCTTCGATACCTTCTGCCCCTTTGGCCCCTGGGTGGATACGGCTTTCGACCCTGCCGACGCGGTGATCACCTGCCGGGTGAACGGGCAGCCGCGGCAGATGGCCTCGACACGCGACATGGTCTTCACCGTGGGACAGTTGATCGCCTTCATCTCGTCGGTGATGACGCTTGAACCCGGCGACCTGATCTTTACCGGCACGCCGGCAGGGGTCAGTCCTCTGCAGGCAGGGGACATGGTGGAGGTCGAGATCGAGGGTCTGGGCAAGTTGAGCAACCCGGTCAAGGTGCAAGGCTGAATGCGGGTGGAGGCGTAGAAGCAGGATGTTGTTCGATATCCGCCGCTTCTCCATCCACGACGGTCCGGGCATCCGCACGGCGGTGTTCTTCAAGGGCTGCCCGCTGGCCTGCCGCTGGTGCCACAACCCGGAGGGCGTCTCCTTCTCACCAGAATTAATGCAACATGCGGCGCGCTGCATCCGCTGCGGCGCCTGCGTGGAGGTCTGCCCGCACGGGGCGCTTACCCTGCGGGAAGAGGGGGTCCAGATCGACCGCCTCCGCTGCCGGGTGAGTGGAGACTGTACTGCAACGTGCCCGGCGGAGGCGCTGCAGGTGGTGGGCAGTGCCATGAGCGCCGCTCAGGTGCTGAGGGAGATCGAGCAAGACCGTGCCTTCTTCGAGCAGTCCGGCGGGGGCGTCACCTTCACGGGGGGCGAGCCGCTTGCCCAACCAGAATTGCTGCGCGAACTGCTGCAGGCTTGCCGGGGAGGCGACCTGCACACCGCAGTGGACACTTGCGGCTATGCTCCCTGGGTGGTGCTGGATGAGATCCGCCCGCTGGTCGACCTGTTCCTCTACGACTTGAAACTGATGGACGAGAGGTACCATGTCCAATGGACAGGCGTCTCGAATACGGAGATCCTCTCCAACCTGAGGCGCCTGGCGGAGGTGGGGAGCGATATCCTTGTCCGTATCCCGCTCATCCCTGGCGTGAATGACGACGAAGCCAACCTGCGGGCGGCGGGGAGATTCCTGGCGGGGCTGCCGCATCCCCCGCAGGTTGAACTGCTCGCCTATCACAACATCGCCGCGGGGAAGTACACCGGGCTGGGCAGGGAATATAGCATGGAGGATATCCGCCCGCCGGAGGCGGGACATATCCAAAAATGCCGCGTGATTTTAAGTGAATACACAAGGATAGACGACCTCCGCTCGACGGGCGAAATATGATCCTTGATTTGGATAGAAGTCAACGGCGGTGCAACCGCGCCAGGGGTTCCGCTATGCCTGAACAACAACGGGACGCTGTACGCGGTGGTGCCAGAACATGAGAATGACCACCCCGCAGCCAGCGCCAAAAAAATGATCCCGTATGAGACCAGCCCCCAAGACAGGATAACCTGGCTGTGCGCGATCCCCCAGTAAAAATCCTGGGTGAACAATACGCCGTACACCAGACCGATGAGCAAATCCAGGGGATCACCACGTCAAAGAAAGCTCTACTCTGACACCTGGAAGAGCCAAGTTTCCTGGTTTCCATCCAGCCGAGCCAGCAGCCGGCGAATGCGCCCAGGGATAGGAATACATAGTACGACGGGATTTCCGACTGACCGATGGTGAACAGGACAGGGGCCATACCTTATTCCAAGATCCTTGTTCTCACAGCAACTTGCCATTAATCTCCAGAGAATAGGTCATCGATTCGTGTGTATGTTTTGTCAATCTGAGTATAATTCAAACAGGATTGACAGTAGACTTTAGAGGTATTCGAGGCTGCCGGATCATTCGCAAAACCACCCAAGGAGTCTACCATGCACAGAAAACCCATCTTCCTTCTTGCTATCATCCTTCTGTTCGTCATGCTGTTCCTGTCAGGGTGCGGAGGGGGGGAAGGGGACACCCTGGAGCTCACATTGAGCATGAGTTCCAACCCGGTAATGTTCGAGCAGGTGGGGGAGACGATCACGTATACGTACACGGTAACAAATACCGGGAATCTCATCCTATTCGATATCGTGGTCACGACTGAGGCAGGGGATGCCTCCTGCCCGGCCGCGCAGATCGAACCCGGGGCATCCATGGATTGCACATCCATTCACACCGTGACAGATACAGACTACCAGGCCGGCTCCATCGTTGTCGATGGCTTTGCAAGAGGCGTGGGGGAAGTCGGTGGTTACTGCGGTTGCAGTGGTCAGGACCAGGGGGTATTTGCCACGGCAAGCCTGGAAGTTAAACCAAACATCATCTTCAAACTGTCAATGACCAAGACCAGTGATGTCAGTACCTACAGCGAGCTTGGTCAGCAGATCACCTATACCTATACCATCGAAAACACCGGCAACCAGGATTTCACCGAAACAATCAGCGTACAGGATGACCGCCTCCAGGTTACCTGCCCGGAGGGTGGCACTGGCCTGGTCATTGGGGAGACACTTGTCTGCACCGGCACCTATACTGTCACAGTAGATGACTTGCGCGCCGGGGAGATCATGAACACTGCGGTGGCATTGGCAGGTACAGTTCAATCCGACCCTGTCAGCTTGAGCATCACGGTGGACCCACAGCCCTCCCTGGCGCTGGAAAAGACTGCCAGCCCAACAGCCTACGAGACTACTGGCGAGACGATCACGTATTCCTTCATTGCCACCAACACGGGGAATGTCCCGCTGACGGAATTGGTGATCGTGGATGCAAAGGTGACCGACATTGTGTGCCCGGAATTGATCAACGGCGAGATCGCTCCCGGGGAAAGTGTCACCTGTACGGGCACTTACATAGTCGCGCTCACAGATACTGGGCGCACCATTACGAATTCCGCCGGCGCGCATGCCAAGTTTGGAGATGTCACCATTCCGTCCAATGTGGTCAGTGCGGATGTCACTTACATTTATGTTCCTGAGGCCACAGAACCTCCGCAGACGAACCTGGGAGATATCTGTTACACGATCACCGATGTTAATGCGTGTCTAGCCTTATATCCCCTGTGTACAACAGATTCCTACACCGAACAATGCAAACCAGGGCCCTGAACCTGCGGCACACCATTCACCGCAGTTCCTCTTCGCCACGGGCAAGGGTTTGAGGAGGCCGGATAAAATTGGCGCGGCAGGCATGAGGCTTGTCCGCGCCTTGATTGTTCGCAGACCTGCCCTGGGGATGCTGTCTGGGGGCTGGTGAAGAAAAGCCCATTATGGAATACAATAGCCGGGTGAGGTGTCCATGTCCATGACCGAACGTGTCCGCAAGTTACGCCAGGAATCCATCGCGGCAAAAGAAAGCCTGTCCTCCGAGCGTGCTGAACTGCTGACCGATCTTTATCAGATGCACGGCGTGTGCCCCAACGGATCGATCCCGGTCCAACGCGCCCTGGCCTTCCAATACCTGCTGGAACACAAGACCATCCATATCGGCGCAGGGGAACTGATCGTCGGCGAGAAGGGACCAGCGCCCAAGGTCGCCCCGACCTACCCGGAACTGTGCTGCCACAGCCTTGATGACCTCGATATCCTGGACTCGCGCCCGAAGACCTCCTTCAAGGTGGATGCGGAAACACGCAAGGCGTACGCGGAGAAGGTCATCCCCTTCTGGGGAGGCAAGTCGCTACGCGACCTGATCTTCTCCGAGATGACCGGCGAGTGGAAAGCCGCCTACGAAGCAGGGATCTTCACCGAGTTCATGGAACAGCGCGCCCCGGGGCACACCGTGCTGGATGGGAAGATCTACCAATACGGCATGCTCGACTTCATCGCCCGGATCGAGAGGCGCCTCGACACCCTCGACTTCCTCAATGACCCCGCGGCGTATGCCAGGCAGGAGGAACTCAGAGCCATGCGCATCTGCGCACAGGCGCTGATCCGCTTCGGGGAGCGGCATGCCGAAGAGGCGCGTTGCCAGGCGCAGGGGGAGCAGGATGCGCGACGGCGGGCGGAACTAGAGCACATCGCCGAGGTCTGCACACATGTCCCCGCGCACACCCCGCGTGACTTCCACGAGGCGCTGCAGTATTACTGGTTCGTGCACCTGGGCGTGACCAGCGAACTGAACACCTGGGATTCCTTCTGCCCCGGTCACCTCGACCGACACCTGGCACCCTTCTACAACATGGAAGCGCACCCGCGGGAGTATTATGAAGAACTGCTCCAGTGCCTATGGGTCAAGTTCAACAACCAGCCCGCCCCGCCCAAGGTGGGCGTGACGGCTGCCGAAAGCGGCACCTACACCGACTTCGCCCAGATCAACGTGGGCGGGATCCTGGCGGACGGATCGGACGGGGTCAGCGCGGTCTCCTACCTGCTGCTCGATGTGATCGAGGCGATGCGCCTGCTGCAGCCATCCTCCTCCATCCAAGTGAGCCGGCAGAACCCCGACGATTTCGTCAAGAGGGCGGCACGGATCATCCGCACCGGTTTCGGGCAACCATCGGTCTTCAACGCCGACCTGGTGGTGCAGGAGATGGTGCGCGTCGGCAAGTCATTGGCAGACGCGCGCGACGGCGGGACAAGCGGCTGCGTGGAGACGGGTGCTTTCGGCAAGGAAGCCTACATCCTCACGGGTTACTTCAACCTTCCCAAGATGCTGGAACTGGCGCTGCACGACGGGCTGGACCCGCGCAGCGGGAAGCAACTGGGACTGCACAGCGGCGACGCGCAGTCATTCGCCTCCTTCGACGACCTGTTCGCGGCCTTTGAGAAGCAGATGCTGCACTTCCTGGATATCAAGGTGCGCGGCAACAACATCATCGAGCGATTGTATGCCGCCTACATGCCGGTGCCGTTCCTCTCGCTGCTGGTGGATGACTGCATCGAGAAGGGGCGGGATTACCACGACGGCGGGCCGCGCTACGACTCGTCCTACATCCAGGGCGTGGGTATGGGCACGATCACCGACTGCCTCTCGGCGCTCAAGCACCATGTCTTTGAGCACAAGACGCTGACGATGGAGAAGATGCTGGCCTTGCTCGCCGCAGACTTTGCCGGGGAGGAAGGCGAACGGCTGAGGCTGGTCAACAAGACGCCGCGCTACGGCAATGATGACCCGCGTGCCGATGACCTGCTGGTGCGGGTCTTCGAAGCCTATTACAACGCCATTGAGGGGCGCAGGAACACACGCGGGGGAGAGTACCACATCAACCTGCTGCCGACCACCTGCCACATCTACTTCGGCGCGGTGACCGGCGCCACCCCGGATGGGCGCCGGGCGGGGGCGCCGCTCTCGGAGGGCATCTCCCCGGTGCAGGGCGCAGACCGCAAGGGACCAACGGCGGTGCTCAAGTCGGCGAGTCGCATGGACCACGTGCGCACCGGCGGGACGCTGCTCAACCAGAAGTTCACCCCCGCCCTGCTGGCGGACGAGACCGGGCTGAATGCCGTGGTGAGCCTGATCCGTACCTACTTCCAACTGGACGGGCACCACATCCAGTTCAACGTGGTGGATGCCGGGACCCTGCGCAAGGCGCAGCAGCACCCCGAGCAGTACCGCGACCTGATCGTGCGCGTGGCGGGGTACTCGGACTACTTCTGCGATCTGAGCGAGGCGCTGCAGGAGGAGATCATCACCCGAACGGAGCACAGCGGCTTCTGAATCGCCGCACCGGGGCGGAGGGGGAAAACACGCCTGGAGAGGGGGTTGATTCCCCCCAAATGGGGTGTAGCCATGCGGCGGTTTCGTCTGTATAATGAAAGCACATTGTTCAAGGAGGACCCATGAAAAGATTACTCACTCCCCTGCTCGTGCTTGCCATGATCACGCTGGCATGCAGCATCACTCCTGCCCCGACCACCGAGACGCCCGTGACCACCGAACCGCCGGTGATCACCGAGCCCCCCACGGTGGTGACCGAACCGCCGGTGGTGCCCAACCTGACCTGCAATGAACTGTCGCTGTATCTTGATCCGGCGCTGGCCAGCGGCTACACCTGCGAGACCATCCCGGAGAGCACCTTCGAGATGGAGATGCATCCGCAGCATACCAAGGTGACCCTGACCGGGTATGTGCTGGCAGACAAGTTCTTCAGCCCCCAGATCCTAGTCTTCCCGGTGCAGGCATACAGCAACCTGCTCCCGGCGCGTGTGCCGACCGTGGTGGCAGAACTGCAGAACCTGGTGGGCGGCGCAACCCCCGCGGGCGGGGGACTGCCCTTCCTGCCGACTTTCAACGCGGCGCAGGTCTTCAATGCACAGTACCTGCCACTGCCCTTTGCCAGCGGCGACGGCATCCGCTACCTGACCCTCTTCGCGCAGTACTCCGCGCCGGTCAACAACCATGACCTGTTCTACACCTACCAGGGTCTCAGCAGCGATGGGCTGTACTGGATCTCCGCCATCCTGCCGGTGACCCACCCCAGCCTGCCAGCGAACGCAGACAACCCGCCGGGCGGAGTAACCTGGGAGGAGTTCAGCAACAATTACACGGTGTATGCCACCAACATGACGAACCAGTTGAATGCCCAGACCGCTGACAGTTACACCCCCAACCTGATGGCGCTGGATGCCCTGGTGGGCAGCATCGCCCTTCCATGATCAGCCGACGCGGGTGACGATGCTGTGCTTCACCCCTGCAACCCTCAACGCCCCGGATACCGCCGGGGCGTTTTCTGTCTCCACCAGGGCGATCATGTT
>JBGSVI010000012.1:0-4516 GCA_041753035.1 Anaerolineales bacterium
AATTGTTCCAATCACTGCATACTTGGCGGATAGTCCATTGGGCCACTTTGGCTGGCAGGGCTCGGAATTCTGGAGTACCTATCAGGGCGTGAGCGAGCTTGGCATACTTGGGGATAGGACTGTGACCGAAGAAAGCTTGCCGCAGAATGTAGAGAGCGGTATTGTAGAGATTCTTGGATGCAAAACAGGCCGGGTCGATCACGGCAAAACGGGGATCCTGTCGATCAATGATGTGCTGCTCAACCAGCTGCATGCTTATTCCCCCAGGCTGCTGATCGATGTCACTGGCGGCTGGGCGAGTTCTGCGATCAGGCGCTCGGTCTTGCGCTTGGAGCGGCGTTGGCCATACAGGCGTGCACAGAAGCTGGTCACAATGCTCACAAAATCCTGGATCAGATCTTCCTTGCCGTTCTCAGCCAGATTGATCACTTCAATTCAGCGATCCTCCATCTTCAATAATCGCTCGAGATAGTTGTAGCCGAAACGAGTCAGCCGGTCTTTGTGTTCCACGACGATCACGCTGACGCTGGGGTCTGTGAGCAGCTTCAGCAGCTTGGGGCGAGTATCGTTTACCCCGGAACCAATTTCTTTCACCACCCATGCCACGGGATAGCCTTTGGCAGCACAGTTATCCCGCAAGTCCCTCCAGATTGTCCTTGTTCTCAGCCGCAGAAACACGCGTATAGATGGCAACTTTCATACAGTGTTCAGATAGCTGAGATTCACCGATCGGTTCCGTGATGAGGATTGTACCTGTGTCCATCTGGCGACCCTGGATCTTTCCGCGCTTAAACCAACGGAAAGCAGTACCATAGGAAACACCAACTTCTCGGGCATAGACACTGAGTTTCATGCCTTGTTTAGAGTACAAACGTTCTAATTTGTCAATCCTTGTAGCTAAAATGAATGATCGAATTCGATACGTTGAAGCGAATGAGGGTCGAATGGGAGTGGGGATTGCAGGGCACGTGCGATCTTCTCTGATCTCCGTGCAGTCCAGAAGGTTGAGACAGGGAATAAATCGTTAATCGTAACTGCCTAACGAAGCTTCGCCTCAAAACCCAACCCTTGACAAAACTTCAGCCGTGCCTATAATTCCGCCCGATATGGCCCACCCCATCCCTTGCCGAGAATTCCTGTTCCAGCCCGTTGGGATGGGCGTAATGTTCGTTGTGTAGAGAGCCGAAAGCGGCTCTCTTTTTTTTGTCCGCCCTCATCCCCACTCCCCTCTCCCACAGAGCGGGGGAGGGGAGTGGAGAACCTGATGCTCAAACTTCCCGGATTGATCGACCCACACGTGCACCTGCGAGAACCCGGTCAGACCCACAAAGAGGACTGGGACAGCGGCACGTCGGCTGCCCTGGCTGGCGGAGTGACCCTGCTGCTGGCGATGCCCAATACCAAACCGCCCATCTTCGACGAGGCCACCCTGGAGATCGCGCTAGAGGCGGCAAGATCAAAGGCGCGCTGTGATCACGCCCAGTTCCTCGGCGCGGGACCAGGGAATACCGATTGGGACAAGCATGCCGGTTTGCCCGCGCGGGCAGCTGGATTGAAGATGTACCTAGACAGCACCTTTGGGGAACTGCGCCTGGATGACATGACCCTGTGGCAGGCGCAGTTCGCCGCCTGGCCGCGCCACCTGCCCATCGTGGCCCATTCCGAGAGCCGCAGCATGGCGGCGGTCATATTGATGGCAGCCATCACCGACCGACCCGTGCACATCGCCCATATCTCGCTGAAGGAAGAAGTGCTGCTGATCCGGGCAGCCAAGGAACGCGGGATCAAAGTGACGTGCGAGGTTTGTCCGCAGCACCTGTTCCTGACGAAGGATGACATCCCTGCTATTTCACACGGACATCCCGGCCGCGGCGAAGTGCGTCCCCGCCTGGCGAGCAGAGAGGATGTCGAGGCCCTGTGGGCCAACCTGGAGGTGATCGATTGCTTTGCCACCGATCACGCTCCGCATACCCTGGCAGAGAAGGATGGCGAGAACCCGCCGCCTGGATTCCCCGGCGTGGAGACGTTCCTGCCGTTGCTGCTGACGGCGGTCAAGGATGGGCGCCTGACGATCGAGGATATCGTGCAGAGAGCGGTGATCAATCCACGCAGGATCTTCAACCTCCCAGAGCAGCCTGAGACGTGGGTGGAGGTGGATGAGGATGCCGGTTATGAGATCAGAGCCAGCGAAATGCACTCACGCTGCGGGTGGACGCCGTTCGAGGGCTGGCAGGTGAGGGGAGGCGTGCGGCGGGTGGTGCTGCGCGGGCGAGATGCGTTCAAGGATGGGAAGGTGCTGGTAGAGCCGGGATATGGGAAGAATGTGAGAGCCTGATGGCATTGAGTCTGCAAGCCCGCCTCTGGCGGATGTTCTTCCGAATGAGTTTTAAGAACAAGCGCATGACGATTGCCGGGAATCGCGCCTGGAGCGCCAAGAACGCGCAGCTCATGAAGCGCATTCCGACAAAGGCGACAGTAGAGAAATTCGAGATTGAGGGTGTCCCGGCGGCATGGATATGCCCGACAAACGCAGAAGGCGAAACGGTCATCCTGCACTTGCACGGCGGTGGATATGTGACCGGATCGATCATGGGCCACCTGATGATGTGTATTCCGATGGCGCAAACGCTGAAAATGAACCTGCTCCTGCCCGAGTACCGCCTCGCCCCGGAGAACCCGTTCCCCGCAGCGCTGGAGGATGCGTTGACAGCTTACCGCTGGCTGCTGGCACAGGGCCACGAACCCGGCGAGATCATCGTCAGCGGGGATTCGGCGGGTGGTGGATTGGCCCTCGCCACTGTCGTTGCGCTGCGGGATGCCGGGCAACCGCTCCCCGCCGCGGTGGTGGTCATGTCTCCCTGGGTCGATCTGACCCACAAAGGCCAGAGCCATATCACCAATGCGGACGCCGAATCCGTGCTCAAGACCGATGTTCTGAAAGAATGGGCTTTGTGCTATGCCGGGGAAGCCAGCCTGGACAATCCGCTCGTTTCGCCGGTCTATGCCGATCTGCATGGTTTTCCGCGGCTGCTGATCCAGGTGGGCAGCGACGAGATCCTGCTGGACGATGCCATCCGCCTGGCGGAAAAAGCTGGAGGGGATGGCGTCGCGGTGATGCTCAGGGTCTGGGAGGGGATGTGGCACGTCTGGCAGGTGCTGGGAGATCTTATTCCCGAAAGCCGCCGGGCATTCGAGGAGATCAACCGGTTTGTGCAAGAAAAAACGAGAGCAAAGAGATGATCCTCCATGCTCTCGAAATGGTGAAATGGTTCTAGAAATTGTTATTTCTCGGCCAAGACTCCGCTGACATACTTGTGCAGTACACTTGAGATCAAGGTCTGGTATGGAATACCCTCGCGCACGGCACGTTTTTGCAGGTCGAGCAGGTCCTTTTCGGAAATACGGATGTTGACGCGCTTATCCTTGCGGAAGGTGGCGCGGGCGTAGGCCTGGTACCGGGCCGCCTGTTCATTAACATTTTTCACCGACTGCCATTCCTCGCTTTCGTAGGAGGCCAGCAGTTCGAGTTCATCCGGTTGGAGTTTCAGATCGCTCATTTTGCACTTCCTTTCAAATACTTATGGGTCGCTTTGCGGCTCGGGATGATCGTTTTCAGGAATATTTCGCTTTCGGTTTCGATAAATGGAACGAGATAAACATAATAATCAACCTGCACCACAAATATCTTTTGTCCTTTATACTTTTCCTGGTTGGGATGTTCCAGTACATCGAACAGGAATCCCATCTCAATATAAAGGACGATCTCTTCAAAAGAGACTTGTCTATCGGCTTTCAACAGGGCGTTCTTTTCATCGTTCCACGAAAAAACCTTCATGTTCCCAATTATAGCCATTTGTGTGCCTTTTGGCAACAGAAAATGTAAGGAAGATTCTGCATGAAACCAAAAAAACCATCCTCTACCTCCTCCTCGCCCTTGCCCTGCTCGCCGCCCTCGCCTTCCTCGCCGTGGACAAGAACCTCGGCGGCTGGGGCGACGGATGGGCCAGCACGACCAAGCCAATGATGACAATCACAGCAACCGCTACAAACACATCAACGTCGACAATGACTGCAACACAAACGCCAACCACAACCGCTACCCGCACGCCTTTGCATTACGTTCCGCCCACAGAAACACCTATGCCATACATCCCGCCGACAGAGTCGCCAAAGAGAGAACAATCAACAGATGTACCAACCGACCCGCCATTTCCAACAAGTGAGCCAGGTGGCTGACCCAGCCTTGACCCTGCTCCTCAAACCTGCGACCAGCCTCCGGGTCGCGCGTGTCGCACGGAAAAGGCTTGAGCTAAATAAATGTGTATTGACGGGATTTGCTCCCAGCATGGTACCAAGTCCCGATTCTCAAATAATGAACTGGACATTCGCCAAAGTGAAATAAAGTGAGCACTGGTTTTCTGGTAGGATAGTGTTATTGACGCACATCCGAGACCAGGAGAGAACCAATGCTCAAAGCAATTGTACAACAGTCCGAACAACTTGTTGCATTTATCTC
>JBGSVI010000013.1:0-24354 GCA_041753035.1 Anaerolineales bacterium
CTTGTTCAATGTTGTCGCTCATGGCTATTTCCTGCTCGCAGGGTAGACCATGAGGGTACCGGATTTTATGAGTTTGGAAAAGTTCAGTTTTTAAGCCGATTCTTGCATCTCGGCCTCTATTTGCACAAAACCTACGCTAAGGAGACAAACATGTTCCATTTTGGCACAACTGAATTGATCATCCTTCTGGTGATCATCGTAATTCTTTTTGGGGTTGGCAGGATCGGAAAAATTGCTGGTGAGATGGGCAAAGGTATTCGTGAATTTAGGACCAGCTTGAAAGGCGAGAAGGGCAGTGAGGATGTTGTTGAGGACAAGAAAGGCAAAGAATAGTTTTAACTATGAATCCGATGCCAAAGGCATCCATGAAACGAAAACTTTCCCTTCGACAGTTCTCAGGTGCGTTTGGCCGCGCTCATAAAAAAGCCAGCGTCCATCTGGAGAGTTCGCAGCCATTGCTCAAGCACCTCAATGAACTCCGCCAGAGAATCTTCCATAGCTTCGTTGCGCTGATCTTGACGACTGCCGTGTGCTTTTCATTTGCCACCCAATTGATCGAATATCTCTCTACACCAATTGGCGGTAGCCAGGCGCTTGTTTCGATCGAGATCACCGAGAATGTGGCTATTTTTATGCGCGTCTCCCTGCTGGGGGGGGTGATCCTGAGCATGCCGATCATCCTGTACCAGATCATGAGATTCCTGCTGCCGGGGTTGCAGAAGCGCGAAAAACTCTGGCTACTGCTTGGGGTACCCGCTGCCAGCCTGCTGTTCCTGTGTGGAGTGGCATTTACCTGGTTTGTCATGATCCCGGCTGCTATTCCCTTCCTGATCAATTTCACAGACATTCGCACTCAAGTCCGCCCACAAAATTATTTCCAGTTCATCACGAACCTTATGTTTTGGATCGGGGTCTGTTTTGAACTGCCACTGGTGATGATGATTTTGGCCAGGCTGAAGATCATCACTGCCCGCCAGCTTGCCAGAGGCTGGCGCTATGCCATTGTCCTGATGGCGGTTATCGCCGCGGCGGTAACCCCCACTGTGGACCCGGTCAATATGGGTCTGGTCATGTTGCCTCTGATGGGATTGTATCTTCTCAGCATCATCTTGGCGGCCTTGGCAGGGAGACAACGAAATGGATAGTATTCTCGGTATTGGAATGAATGAGCTGATCGTCATCTTCGTTCTGGCAGCCATCATCCTTGGACCTGAGCGGTTGGTGCGAGTCGCGCGCGAGGCAGGGAAGTTAATCCGCAATATCAAGAACTACTTCTCGTCTCTGACGGATGAACTGAAGACCGAAATGGATACGTTGGATGAAATCAAGAAGGTCAAGAACAACCTGAAGAATCTCTGATTTACCTTGGAAACCCCGCAGGGTTTTCCTTTGCTTCTCACCCATGCGGGTGAGAACCTATCCCCCGAGCGGGGGTTCTCAAATCCGGTATCGTAAAGTAAGATAGTATGAAAGCGAAATAAAAATACATGATCTCCGAGCCTGGCTGGCTGACAGCCCTGCTTATGGCAGCCAGGCCGGTCACCCTGAAGTGACCCCGGTCAGTGGTGGAAACGCCCTGGCCCCCCGCGCATTTGCGCCTTGGAAAGGAGAGCACGCATCGCACCTTCTGCGAGGCTGTCTCTTTTCCATTGGAGACAGCTTTTTATTTTTCTGGTGAGCCATGACAAGCAACAACATCCTCTTTGACCAGATCATATCCACTCCTCCAGAGGGGAAGCTCAATACTGTCGGATGGCTGGCAGTGGGAGGTTGGGTACTCGATCCTCGGTTGCTGGCGTGGTGGAACCGGCTGCTTGCCTCCGCTGAGCCTTGCGACCTGCTGATACTGGATGAAATGGGACCGCTTGAAGTCACGGCTGGCTTGGGTTTGACCAATGCCTTTGCACTCATCGAGGCGCTCTGTTATCGCCTGGCCTGCGTTGGGATCCGTCCTGCCTTGCTTCCAGTTGCGTTGGCACGCTGGCCGTGGGCGCAACCTTTTGCTCTCCCTGCCAGGCAGGAGGTTGCATGATCCGGGTCAGGAACCTGTCTGTCTGGTATCAGGCTCTCCCTGTTCTGCAGGACGTATCCTTCGATGTGAAGCAGGGCGAATGCATCTTGATCACAGGTCCCTCCGGCTGTGGGAAGAGCACCCTGGGACGTGCCCTGACCGGTTTGATCCCGCATGCCATCCCGGCCCGTGTGGAAGGGTGCGTGGAAGTGGAAGGCCGGCTGGTCAGCGAGTTCAACCTGCCGGAACTGGCATGTTGGATCGGGATGGTCTTTCAAAATCCCGGAGCCCAACTCTTCCACCTGCGTGTCTTCGACGAGATCGCCTTTGGACCGCGCAACCTGGGGCTAAGCGAGCCGGATGTTCAAGAACGGGTTTTATGGGCCTTGAAAGCCACTGGCCTGACAGCCCTGCGCGAAGCAAAACCCACTGAACTTTCGGGAGGACAGAAGCAGAAGGTCGCCATCGCAGCTGCCCTTGCAATGCGGCCACACCTGCTGGTGCTGGATGAACCGACTGCCTCGCTGGATGTCCAGGGTGCCCGGCTGGTCATCCAGACTCTTCAGGATCTACAGCGTGACCACCAACTCACTTTGGTGATCTTTGAGCACCGCCTGGCAGAAGTAGCCCGCCTGTGCCAACGTGTCCTGATCCTTGATGAAGGCCGGATCGCAGTGGATGGTCCTTTCCAGCAGGTTCTGGGTAACCCGGAATACCTGTCCCGTTTTGGATTGCGTCGTCCCGTAGAAACTCCTCCTGTTCCCTGGCGGGAGCTGTTGCAGCCGAACGGGCATCCCGAACCAGGACAGCCCATCCTGCTCGAACTGAAAGCTGTCTCGGCTGGCTACCAGGGGCAGCCAATCTTAAGGGATGTGGATCTGACCATTCGTGCCGGGGAATTCCTTGCCCTCGTGGGCGAGAATGGTGCCGGAAAAACAACCCTGGCGCTAACGATTGCCGGGCTGCTCAAACCCCGCAAGGGGAGTGTCCGCTACACCCTGACCAGGAAACCGCTGCCCGGGTTGGATGTTGCCCTGCTGTTCCAGGATCCGCTCGATCAGCTTTTTACAGATTCTGTTGATGAAGAAGTCGCTTTTGCACCCCGTAATTACTCGCGTTTTGACCCCCTGGTCCACCAGGAAACTCTCTCCAGGATCGACCTGCTTGCCTTGCAGGCACGTTCGCCTCTACGCTTATCCACCGGCCAGCAGCAGCGGACTGCCCTCGCAGCCTGCCTCTCACTGGGTCCTCGCTTATTGATCCTGGATGAGCCTACCCTCGGTCAGGATTGGAGACATCTTGAAGAAATGATGGGCTTTCTGCAGGAGATGAACCGGGCGGGGACAACCATCTTGTTGATCTCCCATGATTACAAGCTGGTTCATCGTTTTGCCCGGCGAGTGATCCTGCTTGAGCAAGGCCATGTTGTCCTTGATGGCCGCGTTCCTGCAGCCGGGTTGGAAGAACATGAATATCTTTCCCAGTCACCTGTTGTGCGAACTTTCGCTGATCAAGAAAAGGAGGTAAAGTGAAACTAACCACCCGTCAATTGGTCACCCTGGCTGTTTTCGGCGCCATGTGGGGAGCTGTCGAGATCAGCCTTGGATCGGTCCTGAAGGCGCTCAATATTCCCCTTAGTGGGGCAGTCCTGTCAGCGATTGGCCTGATGATTGCCATGCTTGCCCGACAGTTCGTCCCCCGCCGTGGAACCACCCTCTTTGTGGGTGTAATTGCCATGGTGTTGAAGTTGTTTTCGATCGGGAGCATTCTCATTGGTCCCATGATCGGCATCCTGATGGAAGCGCTCCTGGCAGAGATCGTTCTCTCGCTCTTCAGGCAACCCGGCATGCTTGCCTGCCTGCTGGCGGGTGTAGCTGGAGCACTCTGGACCATGGTCCAACCGTTCGTGACTGGAATACTATTATTTGGGCGCGAGCTCTTCACGATCTGGCTGGATCTGCTTGACCTGGGAGAACGCTTGTTTGGCATTGGTACCAACGCTGCCATCGTCATCGTAATCCTGCTTGCGCTGGTTTATATCCTCATCGGCTTGCTCAGTGGTTGGCTGGCCAGGGGTGTTGGGAAATTACTGCTTGCCCGCCTGCCGAATTTGCAGGATCAAAATCCTTGATCTGGAGGTTTCGATGAAACAAAAACTATATTTCTTCTTGTTGATCGTTGTTGTCCTGTCTGCCTGTACACCCAAAGCGGGAGCAGGAGCGGATGTCCTTGCGTTCCTGATTGTGACAAACGGAGAAACAGAAACGAGCTATGCGATCGAAGATTTGCAGGCCCTGGGAGTAGAGCAGGCAATTTTTCTGGATGTTACTTACCTGGGTGTCCCACTCACCCTCCTTTTGCAGGATGCCGGCTTTGACCCGCAAGCCTTGCGGGCGGTTAAAGTAACTGCGGTCGATGGCTATACCGTCAATTACGAACCGGAGTTCTTCCTGCTTCCTGATACGCTGGTTGCCTATGCGCGCCTGGACGGTCCCCTGGCAGACGACGAAGCACCTTTCCGCATGGTGCTGCCGGCTGCCGAGGGAAAGATGAATGCCCGCATGATCGTTGAAATCCAGGCCATTCCTTGAATTCGAACGGAACGGATAAATTGGCATGTCCGACCCAGCTGCGCCTGGGAAGCCTAGGTCACATCTTCTTACTGGCCTGGATGCTTTCCCTTGTGTTGCTGGTTCCGCAGGAGCGCATTTGGCTTGGCGCTGGCATGTGCTTTGCCGTGGATGCCGGCCTTTACCCGGCATCCTTCCGCCGCCTCCTGCGCGGCCGCACACTGTTATTGCTGGCCATGATCTTGTTTGCCAGCCTGCTCTTCTCCGGGCTGGAGACGGATTCTGTCATACTTGGCATCCCCTATTCTGCTGCCAGCCTGGCAAATGGCTTGCAGATGGTCCTGCGGGCGGTGGTCATCCTGGTGGCAGTCGATGGGTTTTCAACTGCGGTCGAGATCGGTGAAATAGCTGGCCTGTCCGAACGTCTTGGCCTGCGTGGTCTGGGCTTCTCGATTGGGGTCGCCTTCAACCTGTTGCCTGCCTTGCGCCAGTCCGGGTCCAACACTTGGCATAGCATGTGGATGCGCGGTGGTTTGCGCAGCCGACCTCTGCGCAGCCTGCGCTTGATGCTGGTAACCATGCTGACAAACGCGCTGCGGCGGGGGGATGAGATAGCCTTGGCCGCCGAGGCGCGCGCATTTACCCCGGAACGGAGCAGGGCCATTCCCCTGAAAAGGGGAACCCTGGATCTTCCCCTGGTTTTTCTCCTGGTGGTATGTTTTCTTGCCCTCCTGCTATACCCATGAGACAAGTGTAGATATGACCTCTTCGATCCCAATGATCACGTTCATCGCCAAATCCGGCTCTGGCAAAACAACCTTCATGGAAAAGGTGATTGCAGAGTTGTGCAGCCGGGGATACCGCCTTGCGACGGTCAAGCATCACTCCCACTCAGGTTTCGAGATCGATCAACCAGGCAAGGATAGCTGGCGCCAAGCCAGAGCAGGCAGTCAGCATGTCATCATCGCTGCCCCCGATAAGATTGCCTCCTACCGTCTGCTCGAGCATGAATTAACTCTTGATGAAGTCGTCTTGGAAGTGCGAGATGTTGATCTGGTCCTGGTGGAGGGTTACCGAAACGCCGGGAAGCCAACCATCGAGATCTTGAGAGCTGAGGTGGGTCTGGAGCAGATCTCGAACCCCGAGCATCTCTTGGCCTTGGTTACAGATACTCTCGTGGAAGCAAATGTCCCCCAGTTTGGCCTGGACGATTATTCCCAGGTGGCCGACTTGATCGAAAGCCGATTTTTGAAGGTAAAGACATGATTTGCTTGACTTCTATAATCCTCATGTCCTGAAACTCATTGGAAGAAATAGTTCCCTGGTCCTGGGAGGAATTTGGTTATGCTGACCATGCCTGAGAGTATCTACCTTGCCTTCCTTGCTGGAGGCCACGGACAAGGAAGCGATGCGGGTTAACCCACAAGGCAGACGCCGATCATTTCATCTGCCTGCTGCTGCAGGGCTACCAGCCCCTGCTCTCGGAGCGGGCCGGCAACCTGTGCCAGCGACAGATGTAGAGACTTGCAATCCATGTGAGCCAGTTTAGGGGGGATGAGCTCTAGGACCTGCGCGGGGGACGGTACGGTCAGTTCAGTTCCACAAAAATATAGCGCGCCGCGGCATTCCCCAGGGTCACGGGCTGACCTGCCACCTGGAGGCTGATGGTCTGGTTGAAGGGCAGTATCTCAGAGACCAAGGCGGGGGTACCGGGGAGAAGCCCGCGCGCTTCCAAGTAGGTGAGTAGTTCGACATTTTCCTCGGCAAGTTCATGGATGCGGCGGATGGTGACCGCCTGGTTGGCGGGCACCTGGGTGAGGGGCAGCCAGGCGGCGGTGACCTGCTCGCAGCCCGGCAGGGGGTTGCCGTGCGGGCAGGTCTGCGGATAACCGAGTTGTTCCATCAGGGCGCTCTCGGTCATGGCTGAGATGGCGTGCTCCAACTGGTGTGCCTCGGTGTGCAGCCGGGACCAGGGCAGGGTCTTGATCATCAGCCATTCCATCAGCATGTGGCGGCGCATGATCACGCGCGCCGCCTCCCAGCCGGCAGGGGTCAGGTGAGTGCCATCCTTGTTCATGGTGACCAGCCCGTCGCGGGTCATGCGTTTGAGCGTGTTGGTGACGGTGGGGGGCGTGACGCCCAGTAGTTCCGCGAGGCGCGCGCCGACCACTGCCTCGCCGTCGCGCTCGAGTACATAGAGCAGTGATAGGTAGTCCTGGATGGTGGCACTGATGAGGGTGGGGCTTGCGGGGGAAGCGGAATTTGTGATGTTCGTCATCGGAAATTCATTATATTTCACCGTGCTAATATATATAATTAGTATATAATAATATTAAGAACACTAACTGATTATAACATCCTGCCATGAAGGAGAGGGTATGGCTGATAGGCATTTCCAGGCAACACTTGCCGAGATGATCACCGGGGAGGAGGCCACCATCCTGGGTTTTCAGGGTGGACGCGCGGTCAACAACCGCCTGGCTTCGCTGGGCTTCACCCCCGGGGTACGAGTCAGCATGACCCAGAATTTTGGACGCGGACCATTGATCGTGACCGTGCGCGGCACGCGCGTGGCGTTGGGACGCGGTGAGGCGGCGGGTATTCGTGTTGCCAGGGAGGACAAATGAGCGACTGCCAGGAGACCCCCGCCAGGGCGGTTCCTGCTCTGAGCCTCCCGGAAGCCCCGCTGATCGCTCTGGCAGGGCAGCCCAACATGGGCAAGTCCACGCTCTTCAACCTGCTGACCGGCTTGAATCAGCATGTGGGGAACTGGCCGGGGAAGACGGTGGAACGCCGCGAAGGTGCCTTCGACCTTGGCGGGCGCACTGCCCGTCTGGTGGACCTGCCGGGGACCTACAGCCTGACCGCCAATTCTCCGGAGGAGAGCATCGCCCGCGAGTTCATCCTGCGGGAGAGTCCCTCGGTGGTGGTGGCAGTGGTCAGCGCGGCCAACCTGGAGCGCAGTTTATACCTGGTGGCTGAACTGGCTGCGCTGAAGGCGCCCCTGGTGGTGGCACTGAACATGATGGACGTGGCCTCTCAGAATGGTATCCAGGTGGACGCCCATGTGCTGGCAGCGGCGTTGGGCCTGCCGGTTGTGCCGATGACGGCATCCCGGGCGCTGGGAGTGCGCGAATTGCTGGGGGTGGTGGAAGGCGTCTTGCGCGGGGAGGAACATTCGTGCCCATGTTTGCCGGAGGTGCGCCAGGACCACCGGGAGGTTTTGGAGAAGATCGAGGCTTTGATCGTTGGACGCGTTCCCGCACCCTATCCGCAGGACTGGGTGGCGCTCAAACTATTGGAGGGCGATACAGAAGTGACCCGCAGCATGCAATCTGCCCTCGACCATGGAACCTGGAATGCGGTACATGACCTGCTTCGCCTCCACGACGATGCCTTCCTGGCGGTGGCATCGGGGCGTTACGAGTGGATCGGGCGGATGGTGCGTGCGGCGGTGACGCACCCACGTGTGGGTCAGATTGGACTGACGGAGCGCCTTGATCGCTGGGCGGCGCACCCGGTCTGGGGGTTGTTCCTGCTGGCTGGCATCCTGGGGCTGGTGTTCTGGCTGACATTCACCATTGGCAGCCCGCTGCAGGGCTGGCTGGATGGGAGTGTCATCTCCCCACTGGCGGGGCTGGCTTCCAATGGGCTACAAGATTTACCGTTCTGGCTGCAGGGGTTGGTGGTGGACGGGCTGATCGGCGGGGTTGGCTCGGTGCTCACCTTCCTGCCGATCCTGGTGATCTTCTTTGCCACCTTCGCCCTGCTGGAAGACATGGGCTACATGGCGCGCGCCGCCTATGTGATGGATAACCTGATGCACCTGATGGGACTGCACGGCAAGTCCTTCCTGCCGCTTTTCCTAGGCTTTGGCTGTAATGTACCGGCGATCATGGGCACACGCGTGATCGACTCGTGGCCGGCGCGCCTGCTGACCATCCTGGTGGCACCGCTGGTACCGTGCACGGCGCGCATGGCGGTGGTGGCGTTCATCGCCCCGATATTTTTTGGTGACTATGCTGTCTGGGTCTCATGGGGCTTGGTGTTGCTGTCCCTGCTGGTGCTGGTGGCGAGCGGGGCGCTGCTGAATAGGATCATCTTCAAGGGGCAGCGCTCGGCGTTTATCATGGAAATGCCGCTCTATCATATCCCCGATCTTCGCACGATCGGCCTGCTGGTCTGGCAGAGATCGATCGCCTTTGTCAAAAAAGCCGGGACAGCGATCCTGGCGATGTCCTTGCTGGTGTGGGTGTTCTCCTACCTGCCATATGGAGATTTGAATACCAGTTATCTGGCGCGCTTTGGGCAGTTCATCGAACCTGTCGGCAAATGGATGGGCTTCGATTGGCGGCTGACGGTGGCGTTGATCACCAGTTTCCCGGCCAAGGAGAATGTGATCGCCACCCTGGGAGTGCTGTTCGGACATTCGCCGGGGGTGGGGCTGGCGGAGACGCTGGCTGCTTCCTTCTCAACCGCCACTGCCCTGTCCTTCCTGGTGGTGACGATGCTGTTCATCCCCTGTATGGCGACGGTGGCGGTGACGAAGCAGGAGACAAATTCATGGGGCTGGACCCTGCTGAGCGTGGGGTTGTTGCTGGGGATCTCGATGGCCGCCGGGGCAGGCGTATACCACCTGGCAGTCTGGATGGGAGGCTGAACATGCTGGAAGAATTGCTGCAGGCGATCCGCGCAGGCGGGACCTTTGAGATTGGGACGCTGGCTGCCCGGTTGGGAACGTCCCCGGAACTGGTGGAAGCCATGCTTGAGCATCTACAGAGAGCGGGTCACCTGCGCCTGCATGAAGCGTGCACAGAAGCCTGCGGCGGGTGCAGTTTGAAGCAGGAATGCAAACCATTCCACATGGCAGGCGGTGTGCGTTTATGGCAGGGCTGAGACTGCCTGCTGCTTATTTGCGTTTGAACAGGTTGCTGAGGGCTGGCCAGAACGGAAGCAGGTCGTAGATGCCCAGCAGTGCGACCAGGCCGCCGATGCCTGTCACCAGTCCGTTGCTGGTGTAGAGACCAATGATGATCAACACTCCCCCGGCTCCCAGTCGCAGGAAGCGGTCGAAGGGCGAAAGGGGCACCTTGACCTGTCCGCCGGTGGCGAGGGCTTCGAACATCAGGCGGTAACCTGCCTCGCTTTGCGCACCGGTGACCCGCCCGGCAATCTTGCCCTTGCGGAAGGCGATCACGGTGGGGATGCCGGCGACGCGGTGGTTCTGCAGGATCTCGTGCGAGTCGTCGGCGTTGACTGGCAGGAAATCCACCTTGTCCTTGTACTCGCGGGCCAGGGCTTCCAGGATGGGCTTGGTTGCCCGGCAAGGGGCGCACCACGGCGCCCAGAAGTCGACGACCACCGGGCGGTCGGGTTGGTTGATCTTTTGCTGGAATTCGGACGTGTTCATGGGGTTCCTCAGGGCTGGAATGGCGGTAACGCGAGGCTTATTTTAACATACCTTGCGCCTCTGCTTTTCCTGTTAACCCAACCCTTGAAATAAACAGCACATATATTCTAGAACAACCTTGGCACAGGAAGGCTTATTCTATTGACGCGGCACTACATCCGCACAAGGAACTTCCCATGCCATTTCTCTCTCGATTTGACCCTCATTTGAATTTCCATAATCCAATCCCAGGGTGTGGCGCCTTGCGTTTTTCGCTCCAGCCGCGAATTGAAGCTCATTTGAACCTCCTGACCTGTGCACATCGCAAACCTGCCGCCTCGCTCTTGCGAAAACCATGCTGCGCAGGGGATTGAAATTACCAGCCGGTTATGTCATAATTTTCTACAGATCTGATTCCGCTGTGCCGGAAGTCTGCTCTGGATTTGGACCGTTCTTGTCCTAAAAAGGAGGTTGCGATGAATAGTGTTATGAAAGCCTTGTCTGTGC
Organism: Anaerolineales bacterium; assembly: GCA_041753035.1. Lineage (GTDB taxonomy): Bacteria > Chloroflexota > Anaerolineae > Anaerolineales > Villigracilaceae > UBA877. The sequence goes on from JBGSVI010000013.1 coordinate 10,478, forward strand.
TGGTGCTCTTCATGCTGCTGGCGTCGTGCAGCGGTATTCCCAGCGGCGGGACGGACCAGCCGGGAGGCGGGGGGACGGATGTGGACGAGCCGGGCAGCGACAGACCTCTGCTGCCCAACGAGGTCATCACCGCAGAGAACATGGAGCGCCTGGTGCGCATCGCCTCTTATGGCAACGGTGCCCTGCTCGATATTGCCCTCAGCCGTGATGGCAAATACCTGGCCGCCGCAGCCGCCTATGCTGTCCACGTCTATGACGCTTCCACCAATCAGTTGCTGCTGGTGCTGGAGACCGGCCGACCGATGCTCTGCGTGGCCTTTTCGGATGATGGCAGCCTGCTGGCGGCTGGTTCTTATGAGAAGATCTACCTTTATGCTGGCTGGCAGGCGCAGTTCGCCGCGTCCGGAGGCGGGAGAGGACAGGCTGCCCCGCCGCGCTGGAGCGGGCTGGAAGGCGCCCCGCTTACCCCAGTGGAGCCTCAGGTGATCGATGTTGATCCGCATAAGAATGTAGAAGAGGTGCTCTTTCCACAGAACCCGGACGGCCTGCTGACCGGCGACCGTCTCCACATCATGGCCTTTATGAATGAGAGCGGTAAGGTGGGGGTGTATAACACGCAAAATCAGCAGCAGGTCAGCAGTTTCGAGAGCGGCGGCAAATACCGCCTGGGGCTGGAATTCGCCCCGAACGGCGACCTGTTCACCTGGGGCTACGAAACGCCGCTCACCCGCTGGGATCCCCTGACCGGGCAGAGCCTGCAGACCTATCTGCCGCAGCTACCGAACGACTACCAGGGCCAAACCCCGCTGGGGGTGGGCTTCTCCCCGCAGGGCGACGTGCTCTACGCCGGTTATTCGGATATCTGGAGTGACAACCCGATCCAAGCTTACCAATTCCAGACCGGCGCCCGCTATACCCTGGAAGCCCCCTGGGACACGCCCTTCACCGGACCGGAACCCGAGATCAAGGGCCTCAATTCCTTCACCGGCAGTTCAGACGGGCAGATCTATTTCACCGATCGTCAGAACCAGGTCTACGGCGGCGACCCGCTGAACGGTGCCCCGCTGCAATACCCATATACCGGGTACTTCTCTTTCAGTTATTACACCTCTTTACAGGCCTATCCCCAGGCGGTGTATGCCTACGAACAGACCGGCCTTTCTTCCTGGCAGGCAGGCGCCCCGGATAGTTTCACCAGCCAGTTGGGCTACAACGGCTACTTCTACGGGCTGGGACTTGGCAATAACAGCTTATACGCAAGCAGCAATGCTGGGCTCTACTATGTCAACGAATATGCCAACAACCTGCAGGCGCCCCTGGAATCCACGCCGCTGAAAGGGCTGAGTTCCAACCTGGCCTACAACCCGGAGAACGGCCTGCTGGCAGTGGAACTCGAAGGGGCTGCCGTGAAATTCTTCGATACGCAGCAGGGTATGCAATCTGCCGGGCTCCTCCCCCCGCCGCTCACCAATGAGTATCCCATGGTGCTCGATATCGGCTTCAGCCCCGATGGCACACAGTTCGGCGTGTCCTACGATGACTCCACGGTAAACATCCACTCGCTGCCCGGGCTGGACCTGCTCAACCCGCTCAGTTTCATGGGTTCCACCCCCGAGGAAGCGCTGATCGCCACAAGCCTCTCGTTCGCACCAGATGGCAGCGGTCTGGCGCTGGGGTTGGGATCCCCAATGCATAACCAGCCGGGGCAGTTGCAGGTGTACAACTTTGGCACGCAGAGCCTGCTGCCCCAGCCCGTGACACTCCCCGATATCACCATCGCTGACCTGCAATTCAACCCGGACAGCCGCTCTCTGCTGACAAGTTCCTACGAGGGCCAGGTGGAGGCCTGGAGCCTCTCCACCTGGCAGCCGAAACTACTCTCCGAATCGCAGGAAGGCTCATTCCAGAAGATCGCCTTTACCCCTGATGGCAGACTGCTGGCCACGCTGAACAAGGACGGCACCGTCACGATCATTCGCTACGATCCCTTTGATGAGAGTGGGACGCCCTTGGCGAAACACACCCTGCAGGTCACGGGACCGGCCCAGGGGCTGTCCTTCTCCCCTGATGGCAGGACGCTGGCGGTATCGGCGGGCGGTCAGATCCACACCTACGCCGTGCCGTAGTACCTGCGGGGTTTCCCCGGATTTTTCAGGCAGATTGTCTATTAAAACTCCACCTTCCTCAATGGAGGGTGGAGTTGGTCTTCTGCACAGTTAGGAGCTTTGGTGTCCCTGCGTGGGGTCAGCGCTCCAGCCGGCGGGCGGTGATCACATACCCGAACGGTAGTTGTGGGGGATTATCCAGGTTGGACTCGGGGATATTGGCTTCGGGGGTGTATTCCTTGAGCAGTTCCTCGTGTCTCCTGATGGCATTGGCACGCCAGCGTTCCAGCACCTGTTCGCGTTCTTCGGGAATGGTGGTTTCCTGCGCCTGGAGCACCTGGAAATAGCCATGCTCCTCCAGCGCCTGGACGGTTTCCTGGATACCGCGCCTGCCGCCCCACATCCAGTTCTTGAGGTCAACGCCATAAGGGTCGCCGCGGGTATCGGGGAAGGCGTCGCAGCCGAACAGGAAGAGCAGTCCGCCGGGGCGCAGGGCGCGGTGGATGGCGTGCAGGAAGTCGATCGGGTCGAGGTAGAGCATTGAGGAGAAGGAGCAGACGCCATCGAAGGCGTCCCGGGTTTCCAGCGAGGTGATCGGGCATTCCAGGAAGGAGACGCCGGGGAATTTCTGGCGGGCCAGGCCCAGCATGGCGGGGGAAAGATCGCAGCCGGTGACCTGGAAGCCGCGCTCCAGCAGGCGGCTGATGACCGGGTCACCGTGCCCGCAGCCGGCATCCAGCACCTGCCCACCTGCGGGCAGCCCTGCCAGCCAGGTGTCGAAGGCGGCAGCCACATTTTGGTTGTAGAAATATTGCTCCTGGTAATCGGCGGAGGCGAGGTCGTAGGCACGGCGATCAAGGGTCAGGGCGAAGGGAAAGTCGCTGAAGCCGGCGGGCAGGCTGCCGGGGTCGGGGTGTTTGCCCTGCCCAGCGGCAGCTAACTCGTCATTGAACTGGCGCATGAAGCGGATGCACGCCGCGGGGTCAAGCTCGTCCAGGTTAATGGCGAAAATGCACTCACCAGGGCATTACCCGCCGAAGACCGCTCCTATATCCAGGTCAAGGTTCAGGGAATAGGAATCGTGGGTTTGAGTTTCATTGTTATGGTCGCTGTAGGTGCGCCGGTCGCGCTTGAGGCTGAGGTGGGTCTGGGGCAGGATGTCGCCGAAATTGTAGCTATCCCATTTGCCGTTCTCGAACTTTTGCAGAGAGACTTCGAGTTTCGGAGCATCCGTGTGCCCACTCAGTTGGAGCATGTTGCGGGTGTAGAAGATGGGAATATCCTGCACGCTGTAGCGCACCTCGATCCAGATGGTGCCGTTGGCGTTGCAGTTGAAACCGCTGCCGATGCAGAACATCTGGCTGGGAAGGCCGCCTGGTCCCCAGGCGAGCACTTCGAGCGATTCGGTCGATGCAGGGGAAGTGGGGCTGTACTGCTGGTTGATCTCGATCCTGGCCATACGTGCCTCCTGGGGAATTGGAACGGGGTATGGTGAGGCGAGCTAGCGGGGGCCTTTGCGCCCGAACTGGCGCTCGAGCATGTCAACGGAGAGGTGGATCATGGTGGGGCGCCCATGGGGGCAGGTGCGCGGCGATACGCAGGTCTCCAGGTCGTTCAGCAGGGCGCGCTGTTCAGCAGAGCTGAGCACCTGCCCCGCCTTGACCGCCATGCGCTTGCAGACGCGGGCGGCAATGCGGGCTTCCAGCTCACCCTGCAGGGGGGTCTCGTCCTCCTCGAAATCCTCGACCAGGGTGCGCAGGGCGGCGGACGGCTCGGAGCCGGTGAAGAGTGAAGGGATGGCGCGCACCTGGAAGGCATTGGGACCGAAGGCTTCTACCTCGAAGCCAAAGTGATGCAGGATGGGCAACTGGCTTTCCAGCAGCCGGGCGGAGGCGGGGGAAAGTTCGACCACCACCGGGGAGAGAAGGGCCTGCGAGGGGAGATTGTGCTGTTCGTGCTGGGCGAGCAGTTTCTCGAAGAGCACCCGCTCGTGGGCGGCGTGCTGGTCCACCAGGTAGAGACCGTCCGGGCCCTCGGCGACCAGGTAGGCGCTGCCCACCTGCCCGACCAGGCGCAGGAGTGGCAGACGGGTGTTCGGCAGGGGGGCGGTGGTGGCGGTTGAGGTGCTTTCGGGCTGTGCTCCGGAGACGGAATCGCCTGGCGGAGTCTCCTCCTGGCGGGTGAGGGATGCCAGGTTCCAGGCAGGGTCTGGTTGGTGGGAGGTGGTGCTTTGCGCCCCGCCCCACAGGTGCTGCAGGGTGCCCTGGGGGATGGGGGTATAGGCAAGCAGGGCGCGGCGGGCGCTGCGCTGGACGAAGGAAAAGAGTGCATCCGGGCTGCGGAAGCGCACCTCGCTCTTGGCGGGGTGGACATTGACATCCAGCTCCCCGGCGGGGAGTTCGAGGAACAGGGCAGCCAGCGGATAGCGTCCGACCATGAGCAGGGTGTGGTAGGCCTGCAGCAGGGCGGCGGTGAGAGGGGTATCCTGCACCCAGCGCCCGTTGATGAAAAAGGTGATCTCGCGGCGGTTGGAGCGGGTGAGGGCGACAGGGGAGATGAAGCCCTCCAGGCGCAGGTCGCCCTCGCGGGACTCGAGCACCAGCATCTGGCGGGCGACCTCCACGCCATAGATGGATGCCAGGATGGCACGGCGGTCGCCGTCACCGGCGGTATGCAGGGAGATGCTCCCGCCCTCGCGCAGGGAGAACCGCACGTTTGGGTAGGCCAGGGCATAACGACTCAGCAGGGCATCGATGAGGCGCCGCTCGGTGAGGTCCTGTTTGAGGAACTTGAGGCGGGCGGGGACATTGAAGAACAGGTCCTCGACCTGGACGATGGTGCCCGCCGGCGCACCGACGGTTTCCACACCTCCGATGTGTCCGCCTTCGACGCGCAGCCGGGCACCAAGGGGGGAGTCGAGGCGGCGCGAGGTGATGGTCAGGCGCGAGACCGAGCCGATGGAGGCGAGCGCCTCGCCGCGAAAACCGAGGGTGGCGATGCTGAACAGGTCGGCGGCGGTAGTGAGCTTGGAGGTGGCGTGGCGTTCGACCGCCAGGGATAGTTCGGCGGCAGGGATACCGGCGCCGTCGTCGGTGATACGGATCAGGCTGCGCCCGGCGGCGGCGATCTCGACGCTTATCGAGGTGGCATGGGCGTCGAGGGCGTTCTCGACCAGTTCCTTGACCACCGAGGCAGGGCGCTCGACCACCTCTCCGGCGGCGATCTGGGAGGCAACTTCGGGAGGCAGGAGGTGAATGGGCATGGGATGATTCTACCGTATAATAGCGCCATGCGTTTCCAGACCTTCTTCTTTGATCTTGATGAGACCCTGTATCCTTCCGATACCGGGCTGTGGCTCGAGATCCGCGACCGGATCACCACCTTCCTGCGCGAGCGGATGGGTTTCGACCCGGTGGGGATCGATGCCCTACGCGAGCGCTATTTCCGTGACTACGGCACAACCCTGCGCGGGCTGCAAGCGAACCACACAGTGGATATGGATGAGTACCTGGCGTATGTGCATAACGTGCCGTTGGAAAAATACCTGAAGCCCGACCCGGCGGTGCGCCAGGCGCTGGAGCAGGTCGCGGCGCGCAAACTCATCTTCACCAATGCCGATTGCGCCCATGCTGATCGGGTGACAAAAGCGCTGGGGCTGGAGGGAATCTTTGACGGCTGCATCGATGTACATGCCATCGCCCCGTATTGCAAGCCGATGCCCGAATCCTTCCAGGTGGCCCTGCAGGCGGCAGGCAACCCCGAGCCGCGCAACTGCGCCTTGCTGGACGACCAGGGGCGCAACACCCGCCAGGCGCGCGCCCTGGGGATGTACACCGTGCTGGTGGGCCGCGAGTCGCCCGGGTTCGAGGCGGACGAGGCGTTGGAGAACCTGGCAGACCTGCCGGCGCTGATCAAGAACTGGCGGCGATAGAAGAACGTATATATTTTACATATGGGCATTTCATTCGACTTTAAGCCGAATATGCTAGACTGTGCCATCATCTCAAGGAGTTGAACCATGAATAAAACTTTGCGCACCATCCTGTTGATCGTATTGATGCTTGCCCTGCTGGCTTGCGGTTTCGGCGGCGGCTTCCTGACCCGGCAGTTGATCTCTCCGGTGCTCTCGGAGCCTAGCGCCACGCCGACGGCAGAACCGGTGGATGTCGGGGATACCGGCACGCCGGCAGACCTGCAGGCGCTGTTTGTTCCCTTCTGGGAAGCGTGGACCATCGTCCACCAGCAGTATTTCAGTCAGCCAGTGGATGATACTGTACTGTTGAATGGGGCCATCCGCGGGATGATGGATGCCCTGCCAGATGAGCACTCTGGTTACATGGACCCGCAGGAGACCTACGACGCCAACATTGCCATGTCGGGGGAGTATGACGGCATCGGCTCGTATGTGGACACCGAATCGGAGTTCCTGACCATCGTCCGGCCGATGCCCGGCTCCCCGGCGGAAGCCGCCGGTCTGCAGCCAGGCGACATTATCGTTGCGGTGGATGGTGAGGATGTGACCGGGATGGAGGCCACCCTGGTGCGTCTGAAGGTGCTGGGCGATGCAGGGACAACGGTGGTGCTGACCATCGTGCGCGACGGGGTGGATGAACCGTTCGATGTTGCGGTGACGCGCGCACACATCGTGGTGCCGAGCGTGGAAGGGAAGATGCTGGACAACGGGCTGGCTTACATCAGCATCTCGGTCTTTGGCGAGAACACGGGCAGCGAGTTCCACACCATGCTGGAAGGATTGCTGGCGCAGAATCCCAGCGGGTTGATCCTGGACCTGCGCAACAACACCGGTGGCTACACCACGGCAGCCACCCGGGTGGCTTCGGAGTTCATCAGCAGCGGGGTGGTCTGGTACGAGGAGTACGGCGATGGCACGCGGGACGTGATCAACGCCCTCTCGGGTGGACTGGCGACAGGCGATCTGCCGCTGGTTGTGCTGGTGAATGGATACACCGCCTCAGCCTCGGAACTGGTCTCGGGTGCGATCCAGGATTACGGGCGCGGGCAACTGGTGGGCGAGGTGACCTATGGCAAGGGATCGGTGCAGAACTGGGTGCCGCTCTCCAACGGCGCCACGGTGCGCGTGACGATCGCCAAGTGGATGACCCCCAACGGGCGCACCATTCACGAAGTCGGGCTGACCCCTGACCTGGTGGTGGAACTGACCGCCGAGGATTACGAGGCAGAGCTCGACCCGCAGCTCGATGCGGCGGTGGATCTGCTGCTGAACCCGTAACCGGCGTGGTTTTTGAGATAGGAGATAAATGATGTACCTGAACAGCAGTTACCTTTTGTATATGATCCCAGCCTTCATTCTAATGGCACTGGCTTCCTGGTATGTGAAGGCAGCCTACAACCGCTGGCTGAAGGTGCCGGTGCGCAGCCGGATGACTGGCTATGAAGCCGCCCAGCGGTTGATCGTGCGCGGCGGGTTGGCGGGTGTGCAAGTGGCGGGTGTGGCAGGGAATTTGACCGATCACTACGACCCGCGCAGCAAGACGCTGGGACTCTCGCGCGGGGTGGCAGAGAGCGCTTCGGTGGCCTCGCTGGCGATCGCCGCCCATGAACTTGGGCATGCCCTGCAGGACCAGGAGGGCTACTTTCCACTGCGATTCCGCTCAGCACTGGTACCACTGGTGAACATCGGTTCCAACCTGGGCTGGGTGCTGATCATGCTTGGGCTGTTCCTGAACTATGCGGGCATGGCGTTCGGTATCGATATTGCTTGGCTGGGTGTGGTGGCTTTTGCGGGTGGCGCGGTCTTTGCCTTCGCCACCCTGCCGGTGGAACTCAACGCTTCGCGGCGTGCACGGGTGCTGCTGGCTGACAGCGGGCTGATCCAGGGGGCGGATGAGCAGCGCGGGGTCAACGCGGTGCTGAATGCGGCTGCTCTGACCTACGTGGCGGGGCTGGTGACTGCCGTGCTGCAACTGCTGTACTATGCCAGCCTCGTGGGCGGGCGGGGACGCCGACGCTAAGATCGTTCGATTGCACGCGGCAGAAGCGTTTCCATGCGAAAATTCTTCTTCCTGATCGTCCTGTTCCTGGCAGTCCTGTTCGTCTTTTTAAGTTTCTCGGAACTGCAGATCATTGCTGAAACGCTGGAGAAGAGCAACTGGATCTTCCTCAGTTTTGCTTTCCTGTTCCAACTGTTATGGGTATATAACGCCTCGACCACGTATGGCGCCTTGTACCGGCTGATGGAGTTGAAGGAGAACCGCTGGCAACTCTGCCTGATGACCGCGGCGGCTAACTTCGTCAACGTGGTGGCGCCGAGTGCGGGGATCGGGGGAATGGCGATCTTCCTGGATACCGCTCGCCGGCGCGGGCAGCCGACCGGACGGCTGACGGTGGTGGGGGTGCTCTACGTGCTCTACGATTACCTGGCTTTCCTGTGCGTGCTGGCGCTGGGCTTCGTGGTGCTGATCCGGCGAAACAATCTGACGGCAGGGGAACTGACCGCCACAGCCATCCTGCTGGTGATCGCGGTGGGGTTGGCGAGCCTGCTGGTGATCGGCTACCGGTCTTCCACTGAACTGGGGAAAGTGCTGGCCTGGTTCGTGCGCGGAATCAACCGGGTGGCGTGGCTTTTCCTGCACAGGCAATACCTGCAGGAGGAGAGCGCTCATGCCTTTGCCAGGGATATGGCCGAGGGAATCGAGATCCTGAAGGGCAAGCGGCGCGAATTGGTCTGGCCGCTGCTCTTTGCGCTGAACAACAAGGCACTACTGATCTGCATCCTGGCGTTCACCTTCCTGGCGCTGGGGACGCCGTTCTCGGTGGGAACGCTGGTGGGGGGCTTTAGCATTGGCTACCTGTTCTTCATCGTTTCGCCGACGCCCTCGGGGGTGGGCGTGGTGGAGAGCATCCTGCCGGTGGCGCTCTCGGGGTTGCGCGTGCCCTGGGCGGCGGCGGTGCTGATCACACTGGTGTACCGCGGGATCACTTTCTGGTTCCCATTGATCCTGGGAGGGGTTGCCTTCCGTATGCTGCACCGCCGAGCAAAGGGGCTGGGAGCCGAGGCGTAGAGGTTGGAATCCATTCTTGACGGGGACTGAAGCCGGTGATAGACTCTCGTACGCACGACAAATCTTGCACGAAAGGAGGCTCGAACAATATGTTTGAAACCAAATCAGTCCAAACCCTTGTCTTCAGCGCGCCTCCTGCGAAAGAGTGCATGTAGATTAGGCCTACCCGGTCAACATGCCGCAGGCGCGCAGCCTGCGGCTTTTGATTCTCCCATGCCGCGGATGGGTAACCGCCCGTTTTTTATTTTTGAGAAAAAACATGGAAAAAAGCAGAAACCTGAAATATTTCAATGAGCTGGATGACGAAGGCGTCTTCGACCTGACCGGCATTGCACCGCGCAAGCCCTCCAAACCCAAGTCGAACAAAGTCCCGTTGGCGATCCAGCAGTTCGTTCAACACCAGGATGACAGCAGCAAGACGATCACCACCACATACAAGGCAGCCCGGTTCGAGGAGGGCTGGTTGCTCGACTCGCTGGCTCCCTTCTACGAGCAGTACTGGATCACGGATGTGTTGCGCAAGATCAAGGCAGGCAAGGAAGCCTCGGTGTACCTGTGCCGTTCTGGGACGCAGGTGGACGCGCCGCTGGTGGCAGCCAAGATCTACCGCCCGCGCATGCTGCGCAACCTGCGCAATGACATCGCCTACCGGGAAGGCCGCGTGGAACTGGACGAGGAAGGCCGGGAAGTGCACGACTCGCACTCCCTGCATGCTGTGATCACCCGCTCCAATTATGGCGAGCAGGTTCGTCACCAATCGTGGATCGCCTACGAGTACACCAGCCTGCAAGCCCTGCATGCGGCGGGGGTGGAAGTTCCCCTCCCGTATGAAATGGCACCCAATGCAATCCTGATGGCTTATCTGGGCGACGAGAGTGTTGCCGCACCGACCCTGAACGAGGTGGACCTTGAGCCGGGGGAGGCTGACCTACTGTTCGAGCGCCTCCACGGCAACCTGGAAAGGATGCTTGCCACCGGGCGAGTACATGGAGACCTATCCGCGTACAACGTGCTCTACTGGGGAGAGGAGATCGCCCTGATCGACTTCCCACAGGTGGTCTTCCCCGAACATAACCGCAATGCGTATGCCATCTTTGAGCGCGATATACGCCGCCTGTGTGAATACTTCATCGCCCAGGGATTGAGTCTCAACCCGCAGCGTATCGCCAGGGATCTCTGGACGGCACGCGGCTACCATATCCGCCCTGATATTCATCCTGCCCTGCTGGATGCCGACGATCCTGGCGACAGGAATGCGTGGAAGCAATTGGAACAGGCAAAATGATCACAAGGGGCTTGCCCGATGCGGTAAGCCCTTTTTTGATGAAGAAACACGATCTTTTACCTGGCATTAACACGCCCTGAAACGGTTGTCAATCAACCTGCGCTATTATAAAAGTGGAAATGTGATATGCATTTCCAGAAAGGATGATAAGAATGCTCGATACAACCATCACCCGGGGACAAATGTGGTCGATCATGCAGCAACCCTGCACAGCTTCATATGTTCCCAACTCCTACCTGTTGCTGCTTTCGGCACTGGATAATGGCTGGCGCATTGAACAAGCCGCGTTGGTCCCTTCCTGGGACCAGAATGGCTTCCTTTATTTGGTCACGCTCCGCCATCATGTCACCCCGGTACGCCAGGAATTGATCCTGCCCAAGAACCAGGTCGTGGATGATCTCCTGGATGAATACCGGGAAGATGCCCCTTGCTGCTGGACTGGTTACCAGGTGGCGCAAGAGTAACTGCAAACCTTATCCTGTTTTTCTCTCTCCTCCAAGAGATCCCCTGTTCCGAGCGTTCATCCCTGCAGGCAAGGCGGGGATGAACACATTAATCTGCTCCATGCAATCAACGAACAAGTCGAATGCACAATTCAGTTACCGTTATGATAAGATAATGACATGGCAGAGAAGATTCTGGTGGTTGAAGATGAGCCCTCCCTGCAGGAAACCCTGGCGTATAACCTGAAGAAGCAGGGCTATGAGGTGAAAGCGGTTGGTGACGGTCTCCTGGCGGTGGAGGCGGCGCGTGCTTGCATCCCCGACCTGATCGTGCTGGATATTATGCTCCCCGGGCTGGATGGCTTTGAGGTCTGCAAGATCCTGCGCAAGGAGATGTCCGTCCCGATCCTGATGCTCACCGCGCGGGATGACGAGATCGACCGCGTGGTGGGGCTGGAAGTGGGTGCGGATGACTACCTGACCAAGCCTTTTTCAATGCGCGAACTGCTTGCGCGGGTCAAGGCGCAACTGCGCCGCACAGGGATCATCCGCACGGAACTGGAACGCCTGCAGTCTGCCGGAACTGATGTGCCTCATAAAACGCTGCGCTATGACAACCTGTCCATTGACCTGACCCGCCGCGAGGTGACCCTGGATGGAAAAGTGCTGATGCTCAAGCCGCAGGAGTATGACCTGCTGGTCTTCTTTGCCGAGCACAAGGGACAGATGTTGTCGCGCGAATTCGTTCTTGAGCGCGTGTGGGGCTGGGAATATATCGGCGACAGCCGCACGGTGGATGTGCACGTGCGCTGGCTGCGCCAGAAGATCGAACAGGATGCCTCTGCTCCCCTGCGCATTGTCACCGTGCGCGGCGGGGGGTACCGTTTCGAAGGCTGAGCATGGACTGGCTGCCTGGCATCCTGGCACTCTTCCTGCTTTTTATCGCTGTCTGGTTGGGCTGGCGTTATTATCGCCTGAGGCGCAGGCTGAATGATTATGTCAAAACGCTTCAAGGGGGAAAAAACGGAGAACTACCGCCTGCCGATTTCCAGGGTCTCGAAGACCTCTCCAACGCAGTAAAAAAACTGGCTGGCTCCCTGCAGGGGCAACTCTCTGCCGCAGAAACCGAACGAGCCAGACTGGCCTCCGTGCTCGAGCGCATGACTGATGGCGTGCTGATCGCAGATGCCACCGGGCGGGTGCAGTTTGCCAATCCGGCAGCAGAAAAGCTCTTTGCCGCCGAAAATGTCGTTGGGCGCACGGTGGCGGAGGTGCTGCGTCAATACCAACTGGTGGATGCCTGGCAGCGCAGCCGCACCAGCGGGCAGGCGCAGGAAGAATCGGTGGAGATCCCCTCCCGCCGGCAGTTCCTGCAACTGGTGATCCTGCCCGACCGGCAGACCGGCGGCTCGCTGCTGCTGGCGCAGGACCTGACCCGGGTGCGGCGCCTGGAGACGGTGCGCCGGGATTTCATCTCCAATGTGTCCCATGAACTGCGCACCCCGCTGGCTTCGCTCAAGGCGCTGACCGAGACGCTGCGCGATGGTGCCCTGGATGACCCCCAGGCCGCCCCGCGTTTCCTTGGGCGCATGGAGACCGAGGTGGATGCTCTGATCCAGATGGCGCAGGAACTGCTCGACCTCTCCCGCATCGAATCCGGGCAGGTGCCGCTGAACCTGGCGAGAGTGCAAGCCACTGCCTTGCTCGAATCCGCGGCGGAGCGGATGCGCGCCCAGGCGGAGCGCGCCGGGCTGGTGCTGAGCGTGGAGACTGCTTCCAGCTTACCAGCCGTGCGCGCCGATGCTTCACGGATCGAACAGGTGTTGGTGAACCTGGTGCACAATGCGCTCAAATTCACTGATCCGGGCGGATCGGTCACCCTGAGTGGCCGGATGGTGGGGAATTTTATCCGCTTTTCCGTGAGTGATACTGGCATCGGCATTCCGGAGGATGACCTGGAGCGCGTCTTTGAACGGTTCTACAAGGCTGACCGGGCGCGCTCCGGGGGTGGCACCGGGCTGGGGTTGTCCATTGCCCGGCACATCATCGAGGCACATGGGGGCAGGATCTGGGTGGAAAGCACCGAAGGGCAGGGGAGCACGTTCTTCTTCACTATCCCCGCGATTTAACAGAACCATCATTCCTTCTTAACCGGATGTTAAAACCGAACAAGTACAATCTTCATCAGATGATCCTCATTATGTTCCAATCGGAGTAACTGATGAAATTGCGCGTCCTGTTCCTGTGTACTGGAAATTCTGCCCGCAGCCAGATGGCTGAGGCTTTTCTACGCAACCTGGGCGGTGAGCACTTCGAAGCATTCAGCGCCGGGCTGGAACCGAAGGGGATGAACCCCCTGACCGTGCTGGTGATGGAAGAAGCCGGGATCGACCTTTCGACACAGTGGTCCAAGGGGATCAATGAATACCTGGGGAAGGAACATTTCCAATTCCTGGTCACTGTCTGCGCGCATGCCGAAGAGAACTGCCCGCGTGTCTGGCCGGGCGTGCACCAGCGCTTGCACTGGTCCTTCGAAGACCCGGCGGCTTTTGAAGGCAACCAAGTGCAGAAACTGGAAAAATTCCGCCTGGTTCGTGACCAGATTCGCGCCCGGATCATTGAATTCATCGCAGTCCCACCAGCTTGAGCGCTGCCTATTGTTTGCTTGGAAGGAGTACCTGATGACAGAGATCATTCCCCTGGCCCTGAGCACAATCACCTTGATGATCATCTTTGCGGTGGATATCACCCGCAAACGTAATGGGCAAGCGAATTAAGAGATCTTTCTCTCCTCCGTACTATCGGCCAGGCTCATCCCCTGGCCGAAACACTTAATCCTCCCGGAGGGAATCCATTAACAAAACGTTAAACAGATGTTCGTAGGGTCTTAAACACGGGCTGATAGACTTAGGTCAACAAAAAAAGGAGAAAAGAAATATGCGTAAAAATCTTGTTGTATCCCTGTTCGTAGTAATGATCGCCGTGCTGGTGCTGAGCGCCT
>JBGSVI010000014.1:0-7560 GCA_041753035.1 Anaerolineales bacterium
GCCGGGCTGCCGTTCAAGACCGGGCTGCTGCTGGCGGCCTGCGTGGGCATCCTGACCGGCATGCTGGTGGAGGGGAAGAAGAAATGAACGTCTGGCTGGTGATGCTGGCAGCAGGCTTGCTGACCTTTGGCACGCGGGTATCCTTTTTCCTGCTGATGGAGAGGATGCGACCGCCGGAGTGGTTCCTGCGCGCGTTGCGCTTCGTGCCGGTGGCGGTGCTTTCGGCGATCATCCTGCCGGAGCTGGCCACACGCAACGGGACGCTGGCATTCAACCTGGATAACCCGCAATTGTTTGCCGGGGCGCTGGCTGCCCTGGTGGCCTGGCGGACGAGGAATGTGCTGGTGACCCTCCTGGCGGGGATGGCAGCGCTGCTGATCCTGCAGGCGCTGATGAAGTAGCAGGATCGAGATCTCCCCCACCCCACTGTAAGTTGCTCGGGCGACAAACTCACTGGCTGCGTATCTGCTGGCGGCTGGATGCCGCCAGCGTAAAGAGATGGTCACGCCATCTCTTTTTTCGTTATCAGGTGCGTACAAAAGGATTGTTGCAGCGCTCTTCTTCCACCGTGGTTTCGCGGCCGTGACCGGACAGCAGGCGGGTTTCTGCGGGCAGGGTATAGACCTGTATGCGAATGCTCCCAGCCAACTGCTCCCAGTCGCCGCCGGGGAGGTCGGTGCGCCCGACCGAGTGATGGAAGATGAGATCGCCGCAGAAACACGCACGGGCCTCGGCACAGTAAAGGATGCACGAGCCGGGAGTGTGCCCGGGGGTGTGGCGCACCCTGAAGCGCAGGCTGCCCAACTGGAGGGCAAGTCCCTGCTCCAGGTCGAGATCAGGGGCGGGGGCGGGAGGCAGCGTGAACCCGAACAGGGGGGCGCCGCCCTGGGCGTCCCACAACGGGCGGTCAGCAGGGTGCAGGGCAAGAGACGGGGCGGGATCGAGCAGGCGGACGAGGTCGCCGATGCCGCCGATGTGGTCGAAATGGGCGTGGGTACACCACAATTGACCAATGCGCCAGCCGCGTTGGTGCGCCTCTTCAAACAGGAAGGCACCGTCCCAGGCAGGGTCGATAACCGCCGCCTCGCCGGTGGTGGAGTCGGCAACCAGGTAGGCATTGGTCGCCGCGGGACCAAGGATGAAGGGAAGGATCTCAAGCATCTGGATGCAGGGTGGGCAGGACGGGGGCGGTGGATGTAGTGCGCGGGGTGAAAAGAAGCGAGACCAGCAGGGAGAAGAACAGCAAGCCCGCCGCCACCGGGTAGACCAGCACCGGCTGGCGGGTATACAGGGCACCCGCCAGCAGCGGCGCCAGGATGACCGCCAGCGAACTAAAGGTCTCTGCCATGCCGTACGCCAGGCCCATCTGCGCGGGGTGGATGAGGGCGCGGGTGATGGAGAACAGGAAGGCACGCGTGGCGCGGAAGCCGCCAAGCATGAAGTAGCCCAGGGCATACCAGCCCAGACCGGTGCCGCGCCAGATCAGCAGGGTAAAAGCGATCACGCAGACCTGGGTGAGCAACAGCCCGAGGCGCGGGGTAAATTGCCCGAGAAAGAGGTTGAACAGGGCATTGCCCAGGCCATTGAACGCACCGAGCAAGCCGATCTGGCTGATGGTGACGGAGCGCTCGTTCTCCAGGAAGCGGGAGGTGAGCGGCTGGGGCAGGTAGGCGGTGAAGATGACCACCAGGATGAGCGCCAGGAAGCCCAGGAAACGCGGGTTGGCAAGCAGGCTGCGCGGCGGAGCGCCGGCTTCGTGGCGGTCGAGCGGCTGGGACTTGATGAACAAAAGGATGGCAGTGGAGATGACGAAGAGGATCGCGGCGATGAAATAGACACTGCGCAAGCCAGTGTGGCTGCCGATCCAGCCGCCTGCCAGGGGGCCGAGCACTGCCCCGAAGTTGTAGGCGGCGGACATGAGCGTCATCAACCGGGCGGGGGTGCGCTTGCCGCTGGCAGAGGTGACATAACTATTGAGCGGGGAGGAAACCCCGGCGGTCACGCCGTAGAGCAGCATGGCAACCACAAAAAGCGGCAGGGTGCGGGCGAAAGCCATCCCCCAGGTGGCGATCAACCCACAGGTCCAGGCAACGATGAGCAGGGGCTTGCGCCCCAGGCGGTCAGCGAGGTGACCGGCGGGAATATGGGCGACCATCATCGCGGCGCCGAAAGCCGAGTAGATGCCGGCGGTGGTCATGGCGGTTGCCCCGAGCTCTTCCAGGTAGATGGGCTGGAAGAGCAGGAACATGCCCTCGCCGATCCCCCAGGTGAAAAGGGAAAGACTCAACAGGATGAGACTGACGCTCATACGGCGGCAACCCGCTGGATGAATTCGGCAGCCATTTCGAAGACGGCCTCGCGCTGCGGCTCCTCGGTGAGCACGTGCCCGCTGCCCTCGATCCAGACCTTCTTTTTATCAGCGGTGGTCAGCAGGGCAAAGTTCTCATCGAGGCTGGTCTCGGGAATGTAGTGATCGTCACGCGAGTTGATCAGCAGCACGGGGACCTTGATCTGCGGCAGACTCTGGCGCATGACCGCCAGCAGATCGTTCAGTTCGGCGGCGGAACGCACCGGGTTCTGCGGATAGGCGACATGCTGCTTCCACTCCTCACCAAACCAGCCGGAGCCGGGACCGCCGCTGCCCTTGGGCATGAAGGGCTTGAAACGGCTGAGCGGGCGGGCGAACTTGAGCAGGGGATTCTCGGGCAGGCGGGAGGGGGTGGACATGGCGACCACGCCGCGCACCGGCAGGCGCGTGGCGCTGGTGAGGCAGAGCACGCCGCCCATGGAAAGCCCCAGCAGGAAGACCTGGTCAGTGCAGGAACGCAGCAGGTTGTAGCCGTCCTCCACGGAGAGCAGCCAGTCCTGCCAGCGCGAGCGGATCATATCCTCCGGCTGGGTGGCGTGCCCGGTGAGGCGCATGCCGCAGACGGTATAGCCCTGGCGGTTCAGGTACTCGCCCAGCCAGCGCATTTCCTTGGGCGTGCCGGTGAAGCCGTGCTGCACCAGGCAGCCAATGGCGGCGTTCTTGCCATGACCAGGAAAGAAGAAGGGTTCGGCAGTGGGGATGATCTGGAACATGGTCACCTCGGGGAATGGGCGGGGGAGGATGGGATAATTATACCCGCACCTGGAAAAGCGCAGAGAAATCTCCTGGTGTGCGGCGTGAAATGGCATATAATCGGACAATATAAATCTGATTTTCGAGGCAAAAACAAGATGCAAAAAGCCACATTCACCACCATTGACGAATACATCGCCACTTTCCCGAAAGAGATCCAGATCCTGCTGGAGCAGATGCGCCAGACGATCCACCTCGCCGCCCCGCAGGCACAGGAAAAGATCAGTTACCAGATGCCCACCTTTTTCCTGCAGGGCAACCTGGTACATTTTGCTGCCTTCCAAAATCACATTGGTTTCTACCCGGCGCCCAGGGGGATCGCAGCCTTTGCGCAGGAGCTGGCCCCGTACAAGGGTGGCAAAGGCTCGGTGCAGTTCCCTCTCGACCAGCCCCTGCCGCTGGAACTGGTCAGCCGGATCGTGAAATTCCGAGCGGCGGAGAACCTGGCGAAGGCAAAGAAAAAATGATCCCATAAAGGAGCACAGCGATGTCTGCCATTCCCACCTTGAATGACCTGGTCGGAAAATGGAAAGGCACCAACCGGCTGTGGCTGATGCCCGGCGAAGCGGTGCGTGAGTCTGAGACACCGGCGGAGATCGCCCTCATCGCCCGGGGACAGTTCAGCGAGATGCGCTATGCCTGGGCTGCCAATGGCCGCTCGCAGGGCCAGATGTTCCTGGCAGTGGAAGCCATCTATTTGCGCAAAAATTGAACCCGCTGCTGCGGAGTGGATCAAGCGGCTTCCGGCGGCACAACCACCGGCAGGAACAGGGTGAACACGCTGCCCTCGCCCGGCTGGCTGGCCACCTCGATGCGCCCACCGTTGGACTCCGCCAGTTTGCGGCTGATGGCCAGTCCCAGCCCGATGCCCCTGGCCTTGGTGGTGAAGAGGGGCTCAAAGAGCCTGGTCATATGCTCTGGTGCGATGCCTTCGCCGGTATCCCCGACCGCGATGCGCACCTGTGCCTTGGCGGGCAGATCTTCAGCAGCGATCGAGAGATGCCCGCCCTGGGGCATGGCCTGGCAAGCGTTCACCAGCAGGTTGCCGAGCACCTGTTCCAACTGACCCGGATCGGCAAAAACACAGGGCAGGTCTGCGGGCAGATCGAGCGTCACCTGCACGGAGGGGGGCATGGGAGTCCGCTCCAGCAAGCGCTGCACCAGTTCAGGGATGGATACCTGTGTCCGTTCCAGGGTGGTGCTGCGCGCATAGCCGAGCAGGTCATTGACGATCTTTTCGGCTTTGCGCACTTCTTCTTCAATGTAACCGTGATACTTGCGAACATTCTCGTCTGCTTCCGACTGGATCATTTTCAGGTAATAGATCGAGTTGTTGATCACGCCCAACGGGTTGCGCAGTTCGTGACCCACCCCGCCCGCCAGTTGTCCGAGGGCAGCCAGTTTCTCCTGGCGCACAAGCTGCTCCTGGGCTTCGAGCAGGAGGCGGTGACGTTCTTCCAGCAAGGCCATATCCGCACAGGTCTTATCCGCCATGGTGTTGAAAGAGGCAGACAAAGTACCAAGTTCGTTCTTTGAGGCATACGTGTTGCGGGCATCCAGGTCGCCAGCATTATAGCGCCGGGTGGTTTCCGTCAAGGCGAGGATGGGGTTGCGGATGTTCCTGACCAACAAGTGGATGATCAGGACCGTGAGCAGAAAAATGGCGCCGGTGATCAGGATCAACTGCACGGTCAGCTTCTTCACCTGTGCCTGTGATTCGACGTAAAGGGCATCCCCCTTGGCGTTGGCAAAGTCGTCGATCGTCTGCAGCGCAGAGAACAGTGTTTCGAACTTTTCTCCGCCAACCCCGGCACGCATGGCGCGGGCATCGTCCCTGGAGATCTCCCCCGTCTGGAAGAGATGCAGCGTCTGCTCGGCCATGGACAGCCAGGCGAAATAGGCGCTTTCCAGGGTATCGACATCCGCCTGGGATCCCAGGTACTGTTCACGAATGATCTGGATCGAAGCCAATCCATCGGCTTTATCACCTTCGATATGGGCCAGACTGCTCTCGATCGCCTGCGGGTCAGTGAGGATGAAGATATCCATGATGTCGAGCTGGATGGAGAGAATATCGGCGCGCAGGGAACCAATGGCGCGCCGCACCTGGAGCGGGTGCACATACAATGCCTCAGTTTGCTGGTGCACCAGGCTGGTCTGCCGGTAGGAGACGTAACCCAGGAGGATCACCAACAGCAGGATGATGGCGAAGCCGATATTGAACAGCATGCCGATCTTGAGGTCCTTGATCTTCATGGCATTCCCTCATCTTCCCGGATACGGGCTGTGCAAAAAGCTGCCGGTGGCAGAGCGAGGTGGCTGGCGGGGGAACACACCAACAGGCGCATCAACATGGATCAATAATATTATACACACATGAGGCACTTCAGGGACCTCAACTGCCCGAGCGCACCCAGGGAGGCTGAAGAGCGAGGATCTGCACCTGGACCGGGCAGTCGGGGTCGTGAGCGCCGGGCAGGTAGCCGGTGGAGAGCAGGAATTCCCGGACGATCTCGCCACCGGTGAAGACAAAGGTGAGGCGGAACAGGCGGATCCAGTCTTCCAAGCTGCGCGGGTGGTGCGCTTCCAACCAGCCCCGGAAGGAGCCATGCGCCGGGCGCAGGGATTGGATGCGGCGGGCGTTCTCGATGGCGGCGCGTATCTTGCGCCCGTTGCGGATGACCCCGGGGTCCGCCAGCAGGCGGGTGACATCCGCCTCGCCATAGGCGGCGACCATATCCACGTCAAAGCCGCCATAGGCGCGGTGGAAATCAGGGGCACGCTTCAGGATCAGGCTCCAGGAGAGACCCGCCTGGTTGATCTCCAGGACGAGGCGCTCGAACAAGGCGGCGTCCGAGTCCAGTGGGAAGCCGTACTGCGTATCGTGATATGCCCGGTTGAGGCTGTCCTGCGGTTGGGCACGGACGTAGGCGCAGTAGGTGTTCATGGTTCAATCCGGGATGTACTTCGCCCAGTCGCCATTGGGGTAGATGATCTGCAGATCCTGCTGGTCGATCTTGACCGAGAGTTGTCTGCCCGGCTCGACCAGGGAAACCTGGGCGACCTGTACCAGCCAGGCGGTGTGGGCAAGATAGGGCGCACCACCGGGCGGGGTGACCTGCAGGCTGAGATCATATCGCGCCCACTGGGAAACACCTACATCGCTGCCGGTGACGATCCCGCCGCGGGCACTGACCACCGTGGCACCCGCCCAGACGGCCGACTGCTGGCGTTCGAGGGAAAGTTTGGCGCGCCTCACTGCCTGATCGGACTGGCTGCGCGAGCGGATGATCAGGAAGACCACCAGCCCGACCGCGCCGACCAGGAGGATGCCCAGGATGCAGAGAATGACCAGGCTGGCACTCATGTTTCCTCCTTACACAACAGATCAGCCTACCTGTTCAAGGCAGGCTGCCAGGAAAGTGGACAGATCCTCTTCCGGGGGCACAGCATGCGCCTGCGCCTGGTGCAGGACCAGTTCCACGAATTTGAGACTGGTGCCGTGCGACGGGTCTTCCAGCTCATGCAGGATATCGGTGCCCTGGTGACCACACAGCGGACAAGTATACAGGTGGCGCATGGGCATCGAGTAGAGGAAGGGCTGCCCGAGGCGGCGGTGTTGTTCACGCAGGGTTTTCTGTGCCTGGTAACGCAGCATGTCATCCTGCTGGCGAGCCAAGTCCAGCAGGTGGGGTATTTTTCCCAGTGCAACCAGGAATTCACTGGCGTTCATTCTGCCTTCAGGGTTGACATCCTCTTGAACACATCATCGAAGTGGAGTTGGTCGTGGTAAATGCCGATGCGCAGGGTGACGATCAGGTTGATCCAACCAAAGAGCGGGTCATACAGGAATGTGTTGCCCAACAGCGCCGGGTCTTTGTCGGCGTAGAAGGTGCGCACGGCAGCATGCAAGTCGCGGTTCTCAGCAAATAGTTTTTCAAGCGCAACCCGGCGTCTCGGGGTGTAGCGCTGCTGCCACAGGAAGCCAACCCACATGGGGAAGGACGGCTTGCGGTAGGGGTCCTCGATCTCGGTGACACAGGGCTGAAGACGGTGTTTTTCGGCACGATGGCGCTGCACCCGCCAGGCAAATTTGACGTACGGGACGGTGCTGGCGATGAGCAGGTAGTTGTGGTCGAGGATCTCGCCCAGGCACCATTCTTTGGGGGCGGGGCGCTGCCACAGGCGGTCTGCATCCAGACCAGCGAGGAGGGCAAAGGCGGCCTCGCGCTGGGAGTCGAGCAAGTCGAGGTAGTCGGTCACGATGTTGGACACTGCACGCTCCTTTGTTCCCTGTAAGGGTGACACTCCCCAGTCGCTAAAGCGGCGGGGCTTCTTGGGACAGCCTTAGCCCAGTGGCTGTGCTTTCGTCCCAAAGGGCGTGTCCCGCCCTGATCAGAATATTACACGCTGCATTCACATCTCGATCTAGCGAAAGA
>JBGSVI010000015.1:0-3961 GCA_041753035.1 Anaerolineales bacterium
TTTGGGGATTGGCTCTACCTCGCGGCTTAGCAACCCATTGTACCGGCCATTGTAGCGTGTGTGTAGCCCCAGATATAAAGGCCATGCTGACTTGACGTCATCCCCACCTTCCTCCGGCTTGATACCGGCGGTCTCGTATGACACTTGTAACATACGACGAGGGTTGCGCTCGTTGGCGGACTTAACCGAACATCTCACGACACGAGCTGACGACAGCCATGCAACACCTGTGAAGGCTCCCTTGCGGGTCGGTCTGCTTTCGCTTCCCTACTACCTACATGTCAAACCTGGGTAAGGTTCTTCGTGTAACATCGAATTAAACCACACGCTCCGCTGCTTGTGCGGGGACCCGTCAATTCCTTTGAGTTTTAACCTTGCGGCCGTAGTCCCCAGGTGGTGAACTTATCGCGTTAGCTTCGGCACCGATGGTTTTTACACCACCGACGCCAAGTTCACATCGTTTACAGCTAGGACTACCGGGGTCTCTAATCCCGTTTGCTACCCTAGCTTTCGCGTCTGAGCGTCAGAAACAGTCCAGGAGGCCGCTTTCGCCACTGGTGTTCCTCCCGATATCTACGCATTTCACCACTACACCGGGAATTCCACCTCCCTCTACTGCTCTCAAGTCTGGTAGTATTGAACGACCTCTCCTAGTTGAGCCAGGAGCTTTCACATCCAACTTACCAAACCGCCTGCACGCGCTTTACACCCAGTAAATCCGGATAACGCTTGCCTCCTACGTGTTACCGCGGCTGCTGGCACGTAGTTAGCCGAGACTTATTCCTGAGATACTGTCCTTTCTCATCTCTCAGAAAAGCATTTTACGATCCGAAGACCTTCATCATGCACGCGGCGTTGCTGGGTCAGGCTTTCGCCCATTGCCCAATATTCCCTACTGCTGCCACCCGTAGGTGTCTGGCCCGTGTTTCAGTGCCAGTGTGGGGGACCACCCTCTCAGGTCCCCTACCCGTCGAAGCCTTGGTGGGCCGTTACCTCACCAACTAGCTGATGGGACGCAGGTCCCTCCCGAAGCGCATTACTGCTTTAGAGATCCGGCATCTAATCCGGAAAGCCACATGCGGTATTAGCAGTCCTTTCGAACTGGTATCCCACACTTCGGGGCAGGTCACCAACGCGTTACGCACCCGTTCGCCACTAAGAAGCCTCCGTATTGCTACAAAGACTCTTCGTTCGACTTGCATGTATTAAGCACGCCGCCAGCGTTCATCCTGAGCCAGGATCAAACTCTCCGTAAAATATCGCTCTTGCGAGCGTTGGTTACGGGAAAAAGAACGACTAGGCTTATTTTCGATTTCCTATCACTCTTCAGTTGTTAAGGTCCGATGAACCAAGCGGGCGGTATTCTACCCGCGACGTTCCACACTGTCAAGGCTTTTCAGCTCTTAGAGACAAAATCACCGATGTTTTTCGTTCAACATCGGCTCGTCAGACATCAAAACGATTTGCCTTGAGTCCCTGACTTGAGACGTTATTCTGTTGTCAACGATCCGTCCTTCAGGACTGGATCAGAGCGGGGTTAAGTGTGCTTGCCTATTATACGCAGACGCATTATCTTGTCAAGCTTTTTCCAGACCAATATTGAATCTTTAAGGTTGCTCCTGGGTTTTCCTGACAATTCTCTCGGCTGCATACTGCTCCACCAACCGCACGGCAGTACCAACGCCATCCTCCGCGCTGATCTTCCGACCGACCTCTCGGGCACGCCCCTGCCAGTGCGCAAGTTCAGTTGCACCGAAAGCCTCCATCATCGCCGATACCGTCAGTTTCCCAGGAGCCAGCGAGTGCGGCCCAACCTGCAATGCATTCACTCGCTGAGCCCAGAAGGGTTGATCCCCCGCCAGGGGGATGACCATGCTCGGTACACCAGCGCGCAGTGCTGCACCGGTTGTTCCCGCGCCACCATGATGGATGACAAGGCTGCAGCGAGGAAAAAGCCAGGTGTGGTCGGCAGAATCGAGATGCAATATCTCCACACCAGGTGCCTCCTTCCGCCCCCACTCCCCCCAACCGGTCAGCACGATCGCCCGCCTGCCGCTGCGCCGCAAAGCCTCCAGCATCACTGTCTCGATTCGCTCCATTTGGCGGTGCACCATGCTGCCAAACGTGATGCAAACCGGCGGTTCTCCTGCTACCAGGAAGTCCACCAGCACCTGATCGGGTTCGTGGACAGGCTCTTCCAGGAAGAAATATCCCGGGACGTGGATGGACGGTTGTCTTTGCCATTCGACAGGAGCAGGGATCACGGTTGGGCTGCAGGCGATCAGCACAGGTGTACGCAGGCGAGGCGCAGAAGGCGCAAATGGCCAACATAATTTCTCCGGCAGAGGAATGTCAGGATGGGCGTGCCGGATGCTTGCGTATCCGCTGTTCCCGCCGTAACGGAAAACACGGTCAAACAACCAGTGCGAGGCAAAACTCATCCACCCCGGAGGAATTTGTGGAACAGAGACATTGGGAAACGCCCGCGTGGGTGCGAACATGGGGAAAGTCTGCACCGAGATATCCGGAATACCGCGTTGACAGGCTATGTTATGTCCGCCAGTCGTGAACAGGAATCCATGCAAAACCATCTCTGCCTGCGCACATGCAGCCACAGCCGTACGAGCTATCTCTGGCGCGATCTCCAGTACATACCCCTTGATCGCATGGATCATCTTCAGTGGGTTCGTGCCAGCATCATTGAACCGCCGACTGATCTCCTCCGGGTCACCTGGAAGGGGTGCCGGGGTGATATGCTGTGCCGAGATGAAAGCGGTAAAACGATGCGGTGCAGCCAAGGTAACCGCATGCCCGGCTTTTTGCAGGCCAACCGCCAGCGCCAGGAAAGGCTGCACATCGCCGCGCGAGCCATAGGCAAGCAGGGTGATGTTCATAACACTTTTCTTTCGATCGGGATCAATCCATGTCCTGCCTGCCGGAGAGTGCACGCAGCAGGGTACCCTGGTCTGCATATTCCAGGTCACTACCAACCGGCAGGCCGCGCGCCAGCCGGGTCACATGGACACCAAGCGCTTTCAGGCGCGGACTCAGATACTGGGATGTGGCATCCCCCTCCATGGTCGGGTTGGTCGCCAGGATCACTTCGCGTACACCGCCGAGCTGGATGCGCTCCATTAGCGGCTTGATCTTGAGGTTCTCCGGACCAATCCCCTCAATGGGGTTGATCACCCCCTGCAGCACGTGGTATTTTCCCTTGAATGCACCAATGCGCTCCAGGGAAAGGATCACCAGCGGTTCCTCTACCACGCAGATCACCGAGCCATCCCTCTCGCTGCTTTCACAGATCTCACAGCGTTCCCGCCCGGCAACAGTGATATTAAAACAATCTCCACAAAAAGAGATCTTCTCTTTCAGGTCAGTCAATGCCTCCGCCAGCGAAGCAGAGATCTCATCCGGGGCGCGCAACAGGAAGAAAGCCAGCCGGGAGGCTGTTTTTGGCCCAATACCCGGCAGACGTTCTAAGGCAGAGATCAGGGATTGGATCGGATCAGGCAGCATGGGATATGCAGCGACAGGTTAGAATGGCAGCCCGCCCGCCAGTGGTCCCATGACCTGCTGCTGCAGTTCGCGGCTTTTTTCCAGTGCAAGATTGACGGCAGTCAGCACCAGGTCCTGAAGCATCTCAGCATCCGCATCCTTGAGCAGGTCAGGGGCGATCTCCACGGCACGGCACTGCTGATCGCCGGTCATCGTCACCTTGACTGCCCCGCCGCCGGCTGTCGCGGTAACCAGCTCCTCGGTCAGTTTTTCCTGCGCTTCGGCCATTTGCTGCTGAAGACGCTGGAGTTGCTGCATCATACCACCTTGCCCACCACCACCGGGAGGGCGATTAAAACCTTTTGCCATATTATCACCTCCGAGCCGGCCTATGTTTACCGGGATCTGGAACGATCAATCTTGGATATCCACGATCTCCCCGCCCGCCTTGAGCGCTGCGGCC
>JBGSVI010000016.1:0-42024 GCA_041753035.1 Anaerolineales bacterium
GACAAGGGTGAGGCCGCCATCCTGGCTGCCAGCAATCTGCAGATGTCTGAAGATGATAATGTACTGGTGCAGGGTGTGGAAGGCAGCCCCTATGCAGTCGCTTTCTTCGGCTTTGCCTACTATCAGGAAAATGTCAGCAAGCTGACCGTGCTCTCTGTGGATGGGATCGCCCCCACCGAAGAGACTGCCGGGAACAACACCTACCCGATCTCCCGCCCGCTGTTCATCTACTCCACGGCGAAGATCATGCAGGAGAAACCCCAGGTGGCGGCATTCATTTACTTCTACCTGACCAATGTCAATGACGAGATCATTGATGTCGGTTACTTCCCGGCCAACCTGGATGTGGCACTCAACACCTGGCACACCGCCGTCGGCAAATAAGTATATCGGTAACACCATCTCGGCAATTTCAGCCTTCCCCCCTTCCCGAGAGGGGGGAAGGCATCCCTGTCTAGATAATTATGCAATGGTCTTCCAAGCTTGCAGTGTAAAACATTAAACAAACATTAACAATACAAAGCGCATAAATCTTGTGCTGATTACGTAGAATCTATCAGGAAGCCTTTTTCAAGGTTGAAACGATCTTTATGAATTCATCACCCCGTATCAATTGGATCATTATCATCCTTTTTGGCCTGACCAGTATTGCTGTATTGGTGTCAGCACTGGTCATACCTTCCTTCCGCAGTATCGCTTACGCACCCCTGCGCGAATTAATCCTGCCGCCACCAAAACCCATCATCATTACCCTGTTGTATTCCACCGAAAAGCAAGCCTGGCTGACAGAAGCAGTCGCGGGGTTCGAGGCCAGCGGTGTGACCGTGGACGGGCACCCGGTACAGATCGAGATGGAAAAAATGGGTTCGCGTGAAATGTACCTGGCCGTGTTGGACGGCACCCGCCAACCAGACATCATCAGCCCGGCGAGCATGCTCCAGATCGCCATACTGCAAGACCAATCCACGCTGGTATTCGGTCGCCCGGTGGTAAACATGGCAGACCTGGATACCTGTCGGTCTGTCGTCAAGACGCCGCTCGTGCTGGTGGCCTGGGATGAGCGCGCCAACGCCCTGTGGGGCGGGCAACCCAACCCATATCTCTGGCGGGGTCTCCAAACTGCTCTGGTGGACCCGCAGGGGTGGAGTGCCTTTGGGCATCCCGAATGGGGGTACCTCAAATTCGGTCATACCGATCCGCTCAAGTCCAACAGCGGGTTCATGACCATCCTTTCCCTGACCTATAATTATTTTGGCCATACCCACACTCTGACCCCCTCCGATATCACATCGAATGCCGAATTCCAGGAATGGTTCCTGGCTTTCGAGCAGACCATCACCAACTTTGAGTACAGCACCGGGCCCTTGATGGACAAGATGATCGTCTATGGTCCGAGCATGTACGACATCGTTGCAGTCTACGAAGCAACTGCCCTTGAACAAGCCGAAAATGCCGTTGGACGTTACGGCGAGCTGCGCGTCTACTACCCGCCTGTCACTGTCTGGAGCGACCATCCCTTCTGTGTACTAGACGCCGATTGGGTGACGCCTGAAAAGACTGAGGCGGCTCAGCTCTTTATTGAATACCTGCGCGGTCCCGGGGTCCAGCAGGTGGCACTGATGAAATATGGTTTCCGCCCAGTGGAACCATCCGTTCGGTTAGAACAACCCGGCAGTCCGTTCGAGGTCTATGCCTATAATGGTTTTGAGAGCGACCTTTCAGCCTACCCAGAGATCCCGGTAACTTCTGGTGAAGTGCTCAATATCCTGCTCGAATTCTGGTCGCGCAACGTTGTGAGGTAAAAATGAAAAAACAACTCTTCCCACTCGTTTCGATCCTGATCATCTCCTCGATGATGCTGGCTGCGTGCCAGTCCGTTAACCTGAGTTTCAACACGATCAAGATCAGCATCCTATATGGCTCTGAGAAAAAAGCCTGGCTCGAACCGCTCATCGAGCAATACAATGCAGAAAAGCACCAGACCGAAAGCGGCGCGACCATCGTGGTGGAAGGCACAGCCATTGGATCGATCGAATCAGTCAATGGCATCCTGGATGGGACTCTCCAGCCGACGGTCTGGAGCCCGGCTTCCTCGGTGTACATCCCTGTGGCTAACGCCGAATGGCGGCAGGCGCACGGATCTGACCTGGTAACGGGTACGCTCAACGACCTGGTTCTCAGCCCTGTGGTAATCGCCATGTGGGAACCAATGGCACGTGCCCTCGGGTGGCCTAATGAACCGCTTGGCTGGAGCGACATCGCTGCCATGGCAATCTCGGAAGATGGCTGGTCTGGTTATGGCTATCCCGAGTGGGGCAACTTCAAATTTGGTCACACCCACCCAGGCTACAGCAACAGTGGCATTGTCTCGGTCATAGCCGAGGCCTATGCCGGGGCTGGGAAACAACGCGGCCTGACCCTGGCTGACCTAGAAAACCCGGATCTACAGGCCTTCATGACAGATGTGGAAAGCAGTATCATCCACTACGGTTCCAGCACCGGTTTCTTTGCCGACCGCATGTTCGAGCGCGGCCCGTCTTACCTTAGCGCGGCGGTGCTTTACGAAAACCTGGTGGTAGAGCAGGAAAACAAACGCCTGTCCGGGGAGAGTTACCAATTGCCAGTGGTGGCGATCTATCCAGAAGAGGGCACGTTCTGGTCGAACCATCCTTATGCCATCCTGAATGCCCCCTGGGTGACCGAGGAACAGCGTTCGGCTGCCGAAGCCTTCGAGACCTTCCTGCTCGACCGCCCGCAGCAGTTGAAAGCCATCGAGTTGGGATTCCGTCCTGCCGATCCGTCCATCCCACTGACTGCTCCGCTTGATGCCCAGCACGGCGTAGATATCTCCCAGCCCCAGACGGTGCTCGAAATCCCCTCGGCGGAAGTCATTGCCGGCATTGAGGAACTCTGGCGGCAGGTCAAGAAACCGGTCGACCTGGTGGTGGTGTTCGACACTTCCGGAAGCATGGAGGGCGAGAAGATCACCTCTGCGCGTGCCAGCCTTATGCAGTTCGTCCAACTGCTGGATGACCGCGACCGGCTCGAGATCATTGTCTTCAACTCCAATATCATAACACTTACAGACCTGACCCCGGTGGGCGAGAAACGACAGGATGTGCTGACGCGCGTCTCCGGGATCACGGAAGGGGGCAATACGCGCCTGTATGATGCCGTTCAATTTGCCTACGATGAACTGGAAGCGAAAGCCGATCCTAACCACATCCGTGCGATCGTAGTTCTCTCAGATGGAGAGGATACAGAATCAACCCTGTCGTTAGGTGACCTGCTCGGACAGATCAATATTGCCAGTCAGGAAGGCGGCACTTCGATAAAACTCTTTACCATTGCCTTTGGCGATGGGGCGGATACCGACATCCTGACCCAGATCGCGGAAGCGACCGGCGGGAAGCAATACGATGGCACACCGGAAAACATTAATAAAGTCTATCAAGAGATAGCGACCTTCTTCTAACCTTATGCGCCGCAATAACCCATCTCCCTTTTTCGTTGCCCTGTTCAATCCGCTCAACCTGGCTATGCTGGCGTTGAGCGTGGCTGCCGGGCTTTGTTCGGCCTGGTGGCTGGCCCCTGTTGGCTTCGTTCTTTGGCTGCTCATGTTCATTGTGGTCTTCACAAATCCCAACCTGCGCATGGCTTACAAGTTGAAACAGCGCGACCCTCTGAACCAGCGTTTCCAGGCTGTGTTCAACCGCCTGGAAGGAGTCCAGATGTCGCTCTTCACCATGCTTAACGGGCAATCCAGGAAAGTGCGTCGTGAGTTCCAGACCGTGCAGGACGCAACCGGGCAACTCGTGGACCGGGCCTATCATACCTGTGTCCGTATGTCGGTACTCGAAGGGCATCGCATCGTCACAAACCGCAACCGGAACCCGGTCACGGAATTGAACATCATCAAAACGAAAATGGAAATCAGCGATGACCCGAACGTGAAAAGGGACCTCGAAGAGACGCGCAAAACGCTCGAAGAACAGGTTGGCAGCATGCAGGTGGTTTCCAATTTACTCGACCGTGCCGAGGCGCAACTGGTCAATCTCTCCACCACCCTGGAGATCAAGTTGACGGACGTGACCCGGCTGACGGCCTTGGGGATCGACAGAATCCGGGCAGAATCACAGCGCCTGGCGGAGGAAATCCAGGAATTGTCAAATCAACTGACTGAATTCGAGCAGGAAGCAGCTCGTTAATCCTTCTTTGGAGCAGCGCATATGAACATCAAGAATAAATCTCAAGGTGATCCGGTGGCAGACATGCACATGGTGGATGCCTACATGCGTTGGGCCTTGCTGGCTGCTGAAGAAGTGGTAGGCAAACAAGGCTTGTCCATCGTCCTGCGCGAAAGCAGCCTGGAACGGTTCATCGATAACTATCCATCCGATGACCTGAAGATCAGTGGGAATATCCTGTCTGGTGAATATTCCAACCTTTGCACAGGTTTGCTGCAATTTTATGGACGCGCTGGGAAAAGCCTGGATTATCGGATCGGGCGCATTTCGAGCCGGTACGCGATTGAGAAGCAGGCTGCCCTTTTCAATGTTGCCACTCGAGCTGCGGTCAGGTTGATGGCGTTTCCCGGTCAGATCTCAACAGGGTTGGATAACACGATCAACGGGTTCAGGAAACTCTGGAAGGATTTTGGCGAGGAAGCCATCCTTGTCAAGGAAGACCGTGGACACGCGTTCGCATATTCCGTATCTACATGCCCCAACTGTGCTGGGAAAATTGCCGATGAACCCATTTGCCATCAAACCACTGGAATGCTTCTGGAAGTCTTCGAGTGGCTTACCGGGAAAAAGGTGTCGGTAAAGGAAACCGAATGTCGGGCCATGGGTGCACCGGCCTGCAACTGGGAGATCGAGAAAAAGCCGGTGGAGTGAAATGATCAATCCCTGAAAAGCAGAGATCGTTTTATTTGCTCCTTGGTTAAGGTCTTGTAAACGAAATCTATAAATGCAATCCCGGGGTGGGATTGCTTCGTAGATAAATTAGGAGGCCAATATGATACGAAACCGTTACCTCGCCCTGTGTGCAGTTCTAACCCTGGCATTGCTGGTCGTTTTCCCAGTCCAGGCAGCCAAGACCTATCAAGCAGACAGTTTCGATATGTCGATGGACATTCAACAAGACGGCAGTCTGATCGTTACCGAGACTGTCGTTTTCCGGTTTGACGGTGGCCCCTTTACGTATGTTTTTCGTCACATCGAACGCGACGAGACGGATGGCATTGAAGTGCTTGAGACCAGCATGGATGGGATCAGCTTTCCGATCGGCACCGAGGCTGGGCAGGTTGAGATCACTGACGGGGATCCGATCGAAATTACCTGGCATTTCGACCCTGCAACGGATTCCACACATGAGTATGTGGTTCGCTATCGGGTCATGGGCGCTGTCCGCACGGGAACCGCTGACGAGATCGTCTGGCCCTTCATTCCGGCGTCTCACGATTATGTTATCGAACACGCTTCCGTCACCCTGACCTTCCCTGCAGGTGCACAGCCCATTGATGAACCGACGCTGGATGTTGATTTTGAAGCCTCAGCGATCGAAAACGGTTTTCACCTTACCACAGGCGAAATCGAAGTGGATCAAGAGGTGACCCTGACAGCGCTCTTTGAATCAGGCAGCGTAGCCATGTCCACTCCAGGATGGCAACTATCCAGAGATGAATCCAACAACCTCTTTCGGATGGCTGTGCCATTTGGATTGGGAGCGGCAATACTCATCGGCGTATTCTTTCTTATGGAAGTGGTAAATCTGGCTCGCAGCTTCAAGCGAAAAGATACCAGCAGCATTGATGGAACACAAACCTATCCTGTACTGCCTGCCGTCATTGCCCCGGCCCTTGCTGCCCGCCTGATCGGCAGCAGCACCACCTTCCTGGGTACATTGTTCGACCTGGCGAGGCGCGGCGTGATCCGTATCGAAGAAGGCGCAAAGAAGTGGGGAGTACGCCAGTTCGAGATGGTCCGACTAGCAAGTGATACACTCAAGCCCCATGAAAAGGTTTTCATCGATGCCTCTTTTCTAAACAGCAAAGAACGCGCTGATCTTACCAGTGTCGCATCCCTTGCCTACAATACCAAATTTTCCCGGGCACTCGATGATGAGTTGACCGAAGCTGGGTGGAGGGACTCCGAACGTGTCACCAAACGTACCCGCTTCCTGGTGATCACTGGATCGGGAAGCGCAGCCAGCCTGCCAGCATTCGTGCTCGGTATTCTCTTTGCCTTCCTTGCGACCCCGGAGAGAACCTGGATGGCAATTGCGGCGGCGATCTTTATTGGGGCTGGCATTTCCCTTTTCAGTGTTGGGCTGACAGGTTTGGCGATCGCCGGGCTTACCTCCACGCTTTCTGACGAAGGCCTGCGCCAGGCATCTGCCTGGAATCGATTCTGCAGTTACTTAAAGCGAGTATCCACCGGGAAAGAGCCAGAAGTATCACCGGAATTATTTGAACGGTATCTCCCCTACGCAGCCGGAATGGGGATCGCCACAGAATGGACTAAACATTTTGAAAAGATGTCCAACCTCCCGATCCCTGAATGGTTGCAAAGCCTGCAACCCGGCATGGATGATGGCAGCTTTGTAGCCATCCTGGCTGCAGTCACTGCCATCGATTCTTCTGTCTCGTCCAGCAGCGGGGCTGATGGCGGCTCATCAGGTGGCGGCGCGAGCGGCGCAGGTTAGGTACTTTGACGGCTGATTTTGATACTCATTGTGAAAGGTGGCAACACAATAACCAGAAAGGAAGACAGAACCAGGATCCATTGTGAAGAACCCAATTCTCCGCCGAACGATCCTTCTTGCTCTGCCCGTATTCCTCTTTGCCAGTATGCTGTTCATCTTCCGTTTGTCTCTCCTCTGGCTGGGCAGGGAGGCGGGCTATCTGTGTGGCTTCGCTTTTTACTGGTTATTCTGGTGCACTCTAGTACCGTTTGTCCTACTGGGGAAACAGGGGCTGGCAAGGTTCTTGAAGGACAAGGAAACGCTCTTTACCCGCCGCAATTGGCTGGCGACTTTTCTCTGGTTGCTGGTCATGATAGCATCAATATTCATGTATATCGGCGGATTTGTTCGTGCGCCATTCATCATGATCCTACTGTCGATCCCGCTGGCAACGGTCAATGGAGTGTGTGAGGAGAACCTGTGGCGCGGTCTATATGTGCGCTTTTTTCCGGGCAATCCGTGGCTGGCGGTGTTTTACCCGGCGGTTGGTTTTGCACTCTGGCATTTCGCTCCGCAAACGGTCATCCCGGATGGAGGCGGGTGGGGCTTCATCCTTTCCACCTTGTTCCTCGGATTGGCGTATGGGTTCATCGCCTATCGTACCGGGTCGGCGCGATGGACAGCGCTCTCGCACAGCTTGAGCGGCATCCTGGCTTTGAGCGGTTGGCTGGCGACAAGTTTGCTATCGTTGATCGCAGGTCAATAAAGCAGAGAACAAAACAATGGCATCTCAATTTCATCTATATGTGGTAATGAGAAATTCATATATCGCGGATCAAGTCAGGTACTTTTTAAAATTCCTGCCAGGTTGGGGAACCAACAGCCGCTTATGATCAAACTATCACTTTAACAGTGAATCCAGTTTCATGGCCAGGGAAATATCCCCGCGGATCTTTAGTTTCTTGGTCATGTAGGCCACGGTGGTGACAAGTTTGCCATCCAGCAATTTGCCCAAGGTGTCGGCGGCGATGGATAGGCAGACCCGCGCATCCGAGCTGGCTCCTGCTTCAACGGTTGCCTTGCCCTGGGCAACATGGATGGTAAGGCTACCGCCTTTGGTTCCGGTGATATCGATCTGGTAAGTTTCTGCGGCAGACGAGAGGCGCGCAGGATCGATGGCGGTAAGTCGCGCGCGGATCCGGAGCAACATTTGCTCAGCCTCCACGCCAAAAGCAGCTGAGGTGCTGGATGAGACCACAGGCTGTTCGGATGCCTGCACAGGGGCGGTGGTTGCGGGGTCAGGACCTGATGACTGTGCGGCAAGTGGACGCGGGTCGAAGTACCCAATCCCCAGTGTATTGCGGAAACGCCAGGGTTCGGTTGCGTGCGGGTATAGAGTCTGACAGATCATACCCACGGTGATACAGCGGAACCAAGTGGCGAAACAATTGCTCAGTCCCTGCGGTTCCTGGTATTTTTCCCAGCCGTCGAACAGGCGGATACCATCCCTCACATCGGCAAAGCCACCGTCCAGGTTCTGGAAACCCAGCAGGGCTTTCAGTTTGCGTTCCAGGTAGTCTTCGATCTCAGCCTGCCGGTATCCGTAGCGATGGAGGTTGGCCAGGATATCCACCACGTCCACGTCGAGGCAGGCAGTTGAGATTCCCTCCAGGATGGAGAGGCAGTGGTCGATGATCTTCTCAAAACTAGGAACAGGTTGGCATAAGTAGCAGTAGATGTGCAGGTTGTGCGCAGCGCCAGCCATGGCGGAAGTCCGGTCGCCGGTCGATGGGTCGTACCAGTAGCCGGAGGCCGGGTCCTGGTTGCGCGTGTGCCAGTCGAGCATTTGTTGCATGAGGGCGCGGTAACGCGTTTCGCCTTTGTCGAGCAGGTAGGCAAAAAACGAGGCCACGTTGACGATGTAATTGCCTTCCGCCCAGGGTTCGGTCATGACGCGGACCGAGAGCCAGTCCGCCAGTTTCCTGGGCGTGTCATACCGCCGCATGAACGCCAGCGGACGGGTCGGGGCGCGTCCGAGCAAGGCCAGCGCCCCGAGGGTGTAGTTGCTGGTGTGCAGGTCGATGTACTCGAAGTCGGGATAATAGATCCCGGCGGGGGTCATCTCGGGGATGCGGTAAGCGCCGTCTTCGCGCTGGAATCCGTTCAGGAACCCGGCCAGGTCTGCGGACTGTTCCGGCGTGATTGACTCACATGCCCCGAGCAGGAACAGGCAATGGGTGGCGTTGTATGTACCGGGCAGGTACATGCCATGCGGCCCATTCTTTTGATGAAAGGCCGAATCGGCATGTACGCCGAAACCCAGTTCGGGAGCCTGCATGGATGTCAGCCAGGCCAGAACGCGCTGGCGCATTTCGAGTACGCGGGGATACAGATCCATAAAAACTCCTAGAGGTCTATCTTTGCCCCATGGACTTTGGCGATCACGTCGCGAAGTTGTTGTTTTTCCTGCGCCGGAACGGTTTCGCCGCGCTGGCGTTTATCCAAGTAGGCCCGGATGAGGGCAAAGTTCTCACGGGTGATGGGGAACAACCAGCAGGAACCCAGACCCAGAGCGATCAGGAAGATTGGGATGACGGTGGTGACCAGCCGGATGGCGTTGACCGCCGTGGGCGGCTGGATGGCTAAGTCGGCATTGTACCCGCTGAATTGCAGGGCGGCTCCAATCGAGAAGACTGCCAGGGACGATGACACCTGCCGCAGGAAGGTCATGATCCCGGCATACACCCCTTCCTGCCGCTGACCGCTGACCACCTCGTCCACGTCTACCACTTCGGGGAGCATGGCCCAGGGGATGGCGTAACTGATGCCCATGCCAAGGCCGAGCAGGACGGCAACGATCAGGACAAAAGCGGTCGGTGTGGACGGTTGTAGCAGGAACAGGGACGCCAGCACAACGATCCAATAGCTCGCGCCGATGAAATACGCCTTGCGTTTACCGAAGCGACGTGAGAGTTGGGTGTAAACGAGCAGACTGAGCGCCGCGCTGACCAGGAGTGCACCCATCACAGGTGTGAACAATCCATCCTTGAGAAGATAAAAGGTCAGGAAATAGATAAAGTTGGCGCTGAGCACATCGTTGGTGAGGAAAGAGAACAGGTAGATCCCGATCAGCGCCAGGAAGGAGCGGTTCTGGAAAACTGAGCGCATGGACTGCCAGATCCCGCTGCTATGGCTGTGTTCAAATACTTTTTCACGCCCTTTCATTACGAAGAAGATCGTCAGCCAGATGATGCTGAAAACCACCCCCAGTACGATCGACATCATCATGTATCCCTGTCCGGGATTCAAATCAAAGGCATTGATGATCATCTTTGGGACCACTGCGCCGAACAATCCGCCAAAGATAGAAAATGCCATGCGTGTGTTGATCAATGCGGTGCGCTCGTCGTAGTGCGGGGTCAGTTCGGGAGCCAGGGCGGCATAGGGCGTCATGACCGCCGAGAACGTGATCACTGACAGCACATACGTGACCGAGCACCAAATGAACAGTGCGGTCTGCGATTCGAGTTTGAGCGGTGTCCAGAGGAGGATGTAGACGATCGCCACAGGAACTGCCATCCACAGGAAATAAGGTGAGCGACGCCCCCAGCGGGTGCGCGTGCGGTCGGTCAGCGCGCCGAGGAGCGGGTCCACCACGCCGTCGGCGATGCGGCCGATGAGCATGACCGTTCCGGCCAGGATGGGCTGCAATCCTACCACGTTGGTCAGGAAGAACAGGTAGAGCAGGGAAATGACGGTCACGGACGAGCCCCCGTAGAAATCGCCCACACCATAGGCAAGGCGGACGGGCCAGCTTAGGGTCTTCTCGGTCTTGTTCATGGCTTTCTCCTAATCAATTTTCTGGTCTTCACGATAGAGTGTCTTCATCCGTTCGTAGGACAACTTGGGCTGGCCATCACGGTCGAGTAACCCTTTCAGGTTGTAGAACGGTACCGGGTTGTCTTCGCGGTATTCCGGGCAGAGAAAATCTTTCAACACCCAGACGGACAGTCCCGCAAAAGTAGGGACGGCGCGCATTTGCCGCCACTGCGTTTCGAGCAGCCAGGCCTGGTATTCTTCGCTGTAGCCGCGCTCTGGCGGGATCTGATCGGTATGACGGCCGCGCACTGCGTCTGCACCGGTTTCAGTAACGAGCAGGGGTTTGTGTGGATACTTGCGCGCCAGCGCTTGCAGGTAGGGGGCTGCGTCTGCCACTTTTCCGTAATACCAGCCGAAGTATTCGTTGAGGCCCACTACATCAACTGCATGATAGGCGCGCTCGTAGCGCACACCAAAATAAGGCAGAGCAAAGGCGGCATAACTGAACAGGCGGCTTGAATCAAAATCTTCCGCCTGTGCGCGCAACCAGGTCAGTGCCTTTGCACCAGAGGGGTGCAGCGACCAACACTCGTTTCCCAGACCCCAAAACAGAATCGAGGGGTGGTTGCCATCGCGTTCGATCATCTTGAGAAGATCGTCCCGTGCCCGAAGAAGGAGTACATGGTCTTCCAGGGCCCTCGTCGCCTTGAAAATGCTCGGCAGACTGCGCCAGGTTTTTCCTTGGCTTCGTTTTGTTTTATCAAACAGGAAACGGATGATCCCCAGCCCTGATTGGTAAAGTGGGATCTCGACCCAGGCACACAGCCCCAATTCGTCGCACAGTTCGAGGGTTTCGGCAGAGTGAGGATAGTGCGACAGGCGGACGAAATTCCCGTTCAACCCGCGGATGGCGTCCAGATCCTGGCGCGCCGAGCCTACACTCTGCGCCAGGCCAGTAACCCGGTCTTCCTGGTGGCGACTGACCCCTTTGAGCAGTAGCGGTTTTCCGTTGAGGATGAGTTTTCCTTCCCGGGCGAGAATGCTGCGGAAGCCGAATGTTGTCTCACAGCATTCGTGTTGGGTCTGGGCTTCGAGCCGGTAGAGGCTCGGGGAAGTGGGTTCCCACAATTCTGGCGATGTCACCATGAACGTATGTCGCGCAATCCCAAATTCCCCGCAGGGATCCCATTGAACAGGAACATCCGCCCTGGCGAGTTGATTCCCATCCGGAGAGATGATGTTCAGGATCGTTGTCTCAAAATGTCGGATGGAGTTGTTTGGGGCATGGAAAAGGGCAGCGACGTTGACTGTGCCTTTTTGCAGGTCTGGCGCAACCCGCAGTTTGAAGCAATACTGGGGCGGGCAGATCTCCACGAGAACACTGCGGTGGAGTCCGCCATAAGGATGCCAGCCCAGGTTGTGCCCCCGGAAGAGACGCTGTGGCAGGCTGTTTAGGCTGAGGCGGTTATCCACGCGTACTTTGATGTGGTGACTGCCAGGTGCTGCGGCAGAAATATCGAAGTAGAAGGGAAGATAGCCGCCTGCATGGCTGCCAATCGGCTGACCGTTCAGCCATACATCGGTGATGTAAAAACTGCCCAAGAATGCCAGGCGGACGAGTGAGCCTTCCGTCCGGGCAGGCAGGATGAAATCACGTTCATAGTAGACAGAGCCCTCAAAATCGCGCAAGGCGCTATCGGCTGTATTAAAGCAGTGGGGAACACGAACACGTGTAATTTGCGGGTCGTTTTCCGAGTGGAAATCCCAATCGCCATCAAGCAGGATGACCCGGCGGGATGCGGTCCTGATGCCCACCGGATAGGGCAGCCCCTTTTCGAGCAGGAAAGGAAACTCCTGAAGGGTGCAGATATGAAGATCTGATGAGCCGGAGGGGGGTGTGAATCTGTTCCTAAAAAACAAGTGTCGCCAGGCGAACACAATGCAGAGAGCAGGAATCAGGAGGAGTGCCGAAAGGAAAATATCCATGCGCAACCTTGCGGGCAGGCGAGATTTGCTCTCAATTATAAGCGGATTGAACGTTGAGATGGGGTGATGAACAAGGATGGGTCAGTAGTGCCGAAGAGGATCTTGATAGGATCGAGAGTACAACCATTCCAAGAACCGGTACTACCAAGGATAGGGAGGCTGGCAGAATACGCGCTTGCCCTCATCCAGAGAGGGATCAACGATCACCTCTTGGTGGGAAGGGGATGGATGCAAGTGTTATTCAATGTAAAGAAGGATGAAAATAAAAAACAGCAAGGTGGAGGAGAAAAAAGGAAAACCTGCTTAAAGGCAGGTCCTGGTGGGAAGAAACTCATGTATTTCCCAAAAGAAGGATAAGAACGAGTTTTGAGTGGCGAAGGTGAGATTTGAACTCACAACCTAGGGATTATGATGCCCTTGCTCTGCCGTTGAGCTACCTCGCCGGTAGCGGCGGTTATATTACTATGGGGTTGGTTTTTTGTCAACCAAGGGTGCGGATTTTTGCGGGCGTTGAGCGGCAGGGATTCGTCTGAAGGGTTTTGAAGAAGGGTGAGAGCCGGACAGAAAACCCTGGTGGAAGATTCCATAATCACATCACAAACCAACTCCCATATTTAGGGGAGCAAAGCGGAGATAAAATGAAAAATACCCTGGTTTGGATCATTGGCATCTTTCAACTGTTGCTGGTCCTGTCCCATCATCGCGTCCTGGTGATCGAAGGGGTCAGCGGGCTGCCCCCCTCCGATGCATATGTCTCCATCGAGCGGTCGTCGGGAGATGTGGTTGAAGTGGGTGTGACGGATGGGAATGGTGAATTGAATTTCTTGGTTCAACCCACTTTCCCAACCGCGCAACCTCTGCGCACAGCACACCTTCTACGGGATGGGTTGTGTTCAAGCATTCAACTTGAGGAGACAGGTGATCGCACTGCCGGTATCGTAGAGTGGTGTGCCTTATATTGCGCATAGCGAAAGCAAGTATTCATCGTATTCTTATGAAGAATGGTTATATTATATGCAAATAGGAGATGAGGAGAATGATAATGAAGAATAAAACAGCCCTGATCGTGATCGGCATGCTGCTGGGAATTGGAACCTTGAGCGCCTGTGCGGGAAATAGCGGAGTAACACCCACGGAAGTTACCCCGCAAACCAATGAAATGCCAACTAATGGAGCACCAACTGATGATCTGCTGACTGGTGGCGTTAGTTTTATGAATGACGTACTACCGATCTTGCAGGCGAACTGCACACGCTGTCATGGAACCAGCCGCGCTTCTTCGAACCTGAAGGTGAATACCTACGCAAACTTGATGGCAGGAGGGGATGGCGGAGTGGTGGTGATCGCGGGAGATGCAGCGGGCAGCGAACTGGTGCAGTTTATCGAAACCGGGCAGATGCCGCCACAGGGCAGCAATCTGAGCGAGCAGGAGATTCTAACGATCCGGGATTGGGTGGATGCCGGTGCGCTGGACAATTGAGATGTAGCGATAAAGGAAAAGGGCTGGGAGGAAACCACCAGCCCTTTTCCTTTATCGGCAACCTCAGCCCTTAGGAGACTGCTCCACCGGATTGGGACCGGTGGAACGGACGTTGACCAGTTTCTTGAGCACATCGAACCAGAAAGAGGCACCCTGGGCAGCGGCGAGTGCGGTGATGAGCAAGCCAAGCCCCTTGCTCCACCAGGCGGTGGAATCGGCGGGCAGGTTGGAGACCTGCTTGCAGACATCGCCGGACCACATGCCCCAGATGGAATTCTTTGCAAGAGGAACAACGTGGCAGCGTTGCCCGGGCTGGAGAAGGACAGCCTCGGTCTGCCAGCCAAAGGGGAGACGGAGATCGGTCAAGTCGGCTTGCAGTTCGGCAACCGAGCGGAGGGGTGATACGGTTTGTGTCTGCTCCCCGGTGGATGTGGTTTCGACCCGGGCGGCAGATTGGGCGACCAGTTGCTGGCGCAGGGTTGGCTCGCGCCACAGGGAGGCGGCAACCTGCACCGAGTCCACATTGACCAGCAGGGCAAGGAACAGACCGATGAGGAATGCAACGAACTGGGAACGGCGCTTGTACCAGCCAGAGAGGCGGGACATGGCATCATCGAACCACGTTTCCAGGCTGCGGCGGGCAGTGGCGAGGGATGAGCTGAAACCACGTTGTTCCCCCTCCGTCCCGGCGAACAAGGTACGCAGGGATTGGGCCAAGGCGGGGTTGTCCACGCCAACGGCGACCAGGCCCAGGCGCACCTGCTGCAGTGCCCGGTCCGGCGTGGCGGCAATGGCTTCGCGCTCGTCCAGGAGTGCCTGGTAATAGCGATCGAGGCGCTGGGCGAGTTGATCTACCTGCGGCTGGAGGTTGGGCTGGGTTTCGGTGAGAGCAACGAGACGGGATTGGAACAGGCTGATCGAATCCTGCCCGATCTCGGTCCCGGCAATGGCGGCGGCTTCCTGACGCAGGCTGACCAGTGCCTGGCGGGCGCGACCCTGCTGTTCGGGGTCGAGACGGTCGGGGCTGGAGGCAGACAGAGAGGCATCGAACTCGTCAAAAGCGGCCTGTACCGGCGCGGCGCGCAGGGCACGGCGGTTGAGAATGTCGAAGAGCACCAGGGCGAAATCGTGTGCCGGAATGTAGGACGGCCGGTTTTCAAAGGACAGGGGAGGAAGTTTGAATACCCGGCGAAGGGCATTGACCAGGTTCCCGAAGAGACGTTTCAGCCAGCCCGGCTGGCGGTAAAGGGCGCGGATCAGGTGATGAGAGTAGAACTCCTGTGCCAGCGCTGGGTCAGCGAGCATGCGGCGGAGGTGGCTTTCGAGGCCGGCGGCGCGGATCTCGAACAGGTTGGCAATCCACTCCTGCACCTGCATGGCGGCCAGGCTGGTGACGAGCCAGACAAAAACGAGACCGATGCCGACTTCCAGAATTTCCTGCAAGTACATGGCTCCTCCTTATGAACGGTGGGAAAGGATGATCCCAGTATATGGGAAATGGGAATGGAAGGCAAGACTCTGGAAAAGTTGTCCAGGGTCTGGCTGGCAGGATCGGGATCGGGCGGGAAAGATCAGACTGGACTCAACCAGCGTTGAGTTCTTCAAGCAGGGCGGGGAGGCGGGAGAGGACAGAAATGACGGCCTGGGGTTGGATGGAAAGATCGCCCTCGGGGATGGAGGCAGCACGGCGTGTGATCCAGACGCTGTAGAGGCCAAGCCGGTTCGCGCCGATAATGTCAGCTTCAAGGGAATCACCGACCATGAGCGCCGAGGCAGGAGGAACCTGGAAATGGTCGAGAGCGAGTTGAAAGAGACGGGGATCCGGTTTGCGTAAACCAACAGCAGCGGAAGTGATGATGACCTCGAAGAAGGGACGCAAGGCGAAACGGTCGATCAATTGCTGGACATTGGTGTCATCGGCGGTATTGGATATCAAGCCGATATGGAAGCCACGCTGGCGGAGGATCTCCAGAGTGGGCAGGGCGTCCTCTTCGAGGAACCAATTTTGCTGGGTGACGGTGTACATGGCATCCAGGGCGCGGCGGATGAGGCCATCCGGGACGCCAGGAAAGCCCTGGCTGAGGAGGAAATCCGACAGGGCGGTTGAGGTGGTCTTTTCGATGATACCATCGCCGCGGTCAGCGTAATACGTATCCAGGAAGCCACCAAATTCGGTGCAGAAGGAATTCTCGTCCAAAGGGAGACCAGCGGCATGCAGGCAGGCAGCCAGAGAACGGTCGGCAGCGGCGAAGATGGGCGGCCAAGGGTCGCGGTCGTAGATGAGGGTGGAGCCAAGATCAAAAAGGACGGTCGTGATGGACATGTGAGCAGGTGCCTTAACTGCCTTTGAGGTAGATGCCACCAGGATCCAGATCTTCGCGCAAGATGCGCAGTTCGTTTTCGGTGAGCGGTGGTGTGGATCTCAATTCGGGGGCGACCTTGAGCGCCCAACCGGTATTCTCCACGGCGGCCTGGGCGGTCTTGCCGGGGTGCAGGGCGGTGAGGACGAGTTCGCCACTTTCATCTGGTTCGAGGAGACCGAGATCGGTGACCACGGCAACCGGACCGCGGCCTCGCAGCCCGGCGAGGGTGCGATCCCCTGCGCCGGAGAGGTAGCCGGCGGAGGAGATGAAATCCACTTTTTCCGGGAAGCGGCGCTTTTGGTGCGGGGTCATGATGTAACAGCGATTGGCCCAGGCGGCAATCTCCTGAGCGCCGCCGGAGCCGGGCAGACGCACCTTGGGATGCGCATAGTCACAACCGATGATGGTGGCGTTGATGTTGCCATAGCGATCGATCTGGGCACCACCGAGGAAGCCGACATCCACGTTGCCGCGCTGGAGGTAGTTGGCAAAGATATCATACATGCTGACCACCGAGAGCGAGCCGCTGACAAGAGTGGGGTCGCCAATGGAGAGTGGCAAGCGGGCGGGTTCAGCGCCGATAACGCCAGCCTCGTAGATCATGACCAGGTCGGGGGCATGGGTACGCTTGGCAAGGTTGCAAGCCAGGTTGGGCTGGCCGACGCCCACAAAGACCACGTCGCCATTGCGCAGCATGCGGGCGGCGTTGATGATCATCAATTCACTGGAGGAATAGGTCAATTCAGGCATGAGAGATCCTCCTAATAAGCACCATAGTCTATGGCGGAACTCATTCTTGGCTGCACCTGCAATTGAGCATGCTTTGCGGAGCCCAGTTTTTGCCAGTATTCCTGGCGGTTGCGGACACCATAGACCCACTCATCCAGCCAGGCCTGGACGGTGTCCGGGCTGTCGCTGATCTTATCCCAGTTAAGATAGAACTCGTTATCGCGGTCATAGCAGCCCTGGGCGTAGGAGGGGTGACAGGCATGGGGCACGTGGCAGACGGCGCTGACGATAAAGCCGGGGATGAGCGTGCGATTGGGGTCAGAGCGAATGACAGACTCATCCACGATCTCTTCGGCAGTGAGGATGACCCGCCGGGAGGCAAAGGCGGCCTCTTTCTGTTCCCCGATGATGCCCCACAGGTGGGCATTGCCCTGGGCGTCGGCGCGCTGGACATGGACAATGGCGATATCCGGGTTGAGGGCGGGGACGACGATCACTTCCCTGCCGGAGTAAGGGTCGGTAAGACGGCGGATGAGGGGGTTGGCAGATTCGAGGGAGAGTGCACCAGTCTGGTTCATGGGCATGAAGGGCAGCCCGGCAGCGCCAGCCTGCAGGCGGGAGATCATGCCGAAGTGGGAATACTCCTCCCATTCCAGTTTCCCAGCCTCCAACTCGCGGCGGACGATGCGCAGGGAACCCACGCCGGGGTTGCCCATGTAGGAAAAGATCACCTTGCGGGCACAGCCGGCGGCAACCATCTGATCGTAAATGAGATCCGGGGTGGCGCGAGCGAGCACCAGGTCGTGGATGCCCTGGCGGATGATCTCGTGCCCGGCGGCAAACGGGATGAGGTGGGTGAACCCGGCAGCGTAGAGCGTGTCACCGGGATGAACATTTATTGAAATGGCTTCAGATAATGGCATGAGTTTGGACATGGGTCACTTCTTCTGGTCTTTCTGTTGATCGTTCTTCTGGTCTTTCTTTTTGGCAGCGATCTGCTCGCGGCGGGTGCGCCCGTACTCGCGCACCTTGCGGACGGTGTGGAAGCGTGTGCTGGGAGGGCGCGGTGCGTGGCTGCGGCGGAAGAAGATGCCAAGGGTGATGGCAGCCGCGCTAAAAAGGAAATATATGGGGTTCACCTCACGCCCGATGATCGACCCGATGAAGAGCATCATCAGGACGGTGCCAACCAGGAGGAAGAAGGACCCCACGCGTGGAACGGTTTCATTCTCCATGCCCCCATTATAGATGATTCCAGCCCCGGCGGGGTGGAGATGAGGAAGGCTTACAGGGGAAAACAGGAAGGATGTCTCTATCCTATCCCCGGCAGAGTGTATACACTATAGTATCGGATTTTCCATTACGAAAGGAGTTGCTATGCGGCTGTACGTGGATCATTCCAAATGCTCGGGATGCAATGCCTGCCGGGTGGCGTGCTCGCTCAACCTGTTTGGCGAGAACAACCCCAAGAAGTCGGCGTTGGTCATCGAGCCCCTGTTCCCGGAACCAGGAACCTACAATGTCAAAGTGTGTACCCAGTGCGGGGATTGCGCGGTGGCATGCCCGACCGAAGCGATCAAGAAAAATGATAAAGGGGCGTATTACGTGGA
This sequence comes from Anaerolineales bacterium, assembly GCA_041753035.1. Classification (GTDB taxonomy): domain Bacteria; phylum Chloroflexota; class Anaerolineae; order Anaerolineales; family Villigracilaceae; genus UBA877. Next base: position 18,675 of record JBGSVI010000016.1, read on the forward strand.
CTTCGCGGAATGTAATTTGTGCGAAGCCTGTGTGCCTGAATGCCCGGAAGATGTAATGTTCGTGCGCGCGGAACTGGCGAACGCAGCCTGGAAGTGTGACCTGTGCGGTGACTGCGTGGCTGTATGTGGCACGAGCGCGCTGTGGATCGCCGAAACCGAAGCGGCAGCATGAGGAGGCAGAGATGAACGGTTATGGTGGAAAAATCCTGCGCGTCAACCTGACGAATGGTACATTCACGAAAGAAAATACCCCACCCGAGGTGGCACGCGATTTTCTTGGCGGGCGCGGCTTTGGGATCTACTTCCTGCTGAAGGAGGTGCCGAAAGGCGCCGACCCGTTCGGCCCGGAAAACAAGTTGATCATCAGCAGCGGACCGCTCTCTGGGATGCTGATCCCTGGAGGGGGCAAGTGTGACTGGACGACCAAGGCACCCCTGACGGGTGGGTATGCCAGCGCTTCGATGGGTGGTCACTTCACTGCTGAGATGAAATATGCCGGGCTGGATAGCATCATTTTGGAAGGCATCAGCCCGAAACCGGTGACACTCTTCATTGATAACGACAAGATCGAATTGCGCGACGCCACGGCGCTGTGGGGAAAGAAGACCTTCGAGGTGGAGAAGGAATTCAAACACAAATTGGGCGAGGAGTTCCAGGTGGCGGTGATCGGTCCAGGCGGTGAGAACCTGGTGCCGTATGCGAGCATCAACCACGACTATGGACGCCAGGCAGGGCGCGGCGGTGTGGGGGCGGTGATGGGCGCCAAGAAGGTCAAGGCGATCGTGCTCCATGGCACCAAGTCGGTGCCGGTGGCGGATATAGATGCCTACCGTAAGGCTGGCATGGCACTCTACAAGGCCTGCAAGGATGCTGAGGGATTGAAGGACTGGACACGCTACGGGACGACGATCGTGGTCTCATGGTGCGATGAAGTGGGTGCCCTGCCAACGCGAAACTTCAGCGCTGGCTCGTTCGAGAAGGGCAAGAACCTTTATGGCCCGGTGATGCGAGAGAAGATCGTGATCACCGACAAGGCATGTTTTGGCTGCCCCTGCCCTTGCGGGAAGTACAGCAAGAACAAGAAGTACAATAGTTTCGTTGAAGGCCCGGAATACGAAACCATCGGGCTGCTGGGTTCGAACGTGGGTATTGATGATATTGAAGCCGTGGCGCAGGCCAATTTGCTATGCGATGACCTGGGCATCGATACGATCAGCGCAGGCAACGTCATTGCCTGGGCGATGGAGTGCTACGAGAAGGGCATCCTGACCAAGAAGGAGACTGACGGGCTGGAGTTAAAGTTCGGCAATGTGGAAGCGACCTTTGCTCTGATCGAGAAGATCGCCCGGCGTGAGGGGATCGGGGCGCTGCTGAGTGAAGGCGTAAAAAAGGCAGCCCAAAAAGTGGGCAAAGGCAGCGAGAAATTTGCCATCCACGTCAAGGGCATGGAGCAATCAGGGTATGCAACCCACAATGCCACGGCCATGCTGCTGGCGTATATGACCTGTGATGTGGGTGCGCACCACAACCGCTCGTGGGCGATCACCTATGACCTGCAGGTGGGACGCGAACTGGTCGTGCCTGAGAAAGTGGCACGAGTGATCTGGCTGCAGAACTTCCGCCCGATGTTCGATGTGCTGGGTGGCTGCCGCCTGCAGTGGGTGGAACTTGGCATCGACCGCGACCTGTATGTGCCGGCGCTGGAGGCGATGACAGGCATCCATCGCTCGTGGGATGACCTGGATAAGGTCGGCGAGCGCATCTGGAACCTGACACGCCTGTTCTGGGTGCGGGAAAATGAAGGCTTTGGCCGCGAATGGGACCTGCCTGCGCCGCGATTCTACGAAGATGCACCCACAAGCGGTGCCACGAAGGGACAGATCACCAAGTTGGAAGATGTGCACCGGCTGTTGGACATGTACTATGAACAGCGCGGCTGGAGCACGGACGGTTTGCCGACAGCCGAGACGATCGAGAAGTTGGGGCTGAAAGCGCTGGTGGCCTGAAATGACGGCAACACTCCGCCTGGGAGCCTCGCTCAAGATCATGCTGGGAGCACAGGATGAGATCGTTGTCCCGGCAGGGGAAAGCGTGCGCGCCACCCTGTTGAAACTGGGCATCAAGCCGGAGTTGGTGGCCATGGTGACGGTGGCGGGCGAACTGCAGGACAAGGATTACGTCATCCGGGAGGGGGATACGGTGAGACTGATGGCGGTGGTTGGCGGAGGTTAAGGAAAGCGATGGGCGGCAGGAAACTGCCGCCCATTTATTTTTTTTGGGGGGAATATCCGAATTACTTGATACTGGTCTGGATCTGTTCGTGCATATACAGGGGCAGATAATAGCGTCCCCCGGAATTCTTGCCGCTGGAGCCGGAAGCCTTCCATCCGCCGAATGGTTGGAAACCAGGCCAGGCACCGGTGGTGGCACCCTGCGGGCGGTTGGTGTACACCACACCGGCCTCGATGTGGTCAAAGAACCAACGCGTCTCCTCTTCGCTGCCATAGAATCCGGCAGTGAGACCATAATTCACTTCGTTGGCGCGCCGCATGGCCTCTCTCAGGTCATCCACTTTGGCGAGCGTGGCAATAGGGAGGAACATCTCATGCTTCCACAAGCGGTGATCAGCAGGGAGATCGAGAGCGAGTGTGGGCTGGCAGTACCAGCCCTTATCGAAGAGATCGCCACGGCTCACATTGCCACCGGTAAGGAAGGTACCACCAGCAGAAGCGATCTCCCGGTTGAAGTCCTGGAATTCCTGGTACGCCCCGGCGTTGATGACGGGTCCCATGTACACTCCCTGGCTGGTGGGGTCGCCAAGGACAAGTGCGTCGGTCAAGGTCTTGAGACGGTCCACCAGGTCGGCATAGACGGGAGCCTCGATGAAGATGCGCGAGGCGGCGGAACACTTCTGGCCTTGTAGTCCGAAGGCTGAACGGACGATGCCAATGGCGGTGCGCTCCAGGTCGGCATGGCGTGAGACGATGACGGCGTTCTTGCCTCCTAGTTCGAGCAGGATAGGGCGGATCCAGTTACAGGAGGTGAACTGGTGGAATATATTGGCGCCTACGTTGTACGAGCCGGTAAAGGTGACCCCATCAACATCGCAGTTCAGCAACGCCTGTCCGAGGGTGGAACCCGGGCCGGTGACGAAGTTGATCACGCCTGCGGGGAGGCCGGCATCCCGGAAGCAATCGACCAGAAGGCGGACGATCCAGGCGGTGTCGGAGGCGGGTTTGATTACCACTGTATTGCCTGCCACCAGGGCGGCACCGGCAGGCCCGCCAGTGAGGGCAAAGGGGAAGTTGAAGGGGCTGATGATCAGCCAGACGCCGTACGGCTTGAGCACGGAGATATTGGTGGCTTCATAACCGACCAGGGGATCTTTGCCCATCTCGAAGATGAAGCCTTGGTTGGCTTCCATCTGGTCGCAAGCATAGGAGATCAGGTCGGCAGTCTCCTGCACGTCGCCGAGAGATTCCATGCGGTTCTTGCCGACCTCGAGTGTCATGACTGCGCTCAGTTCGAAAATGCGTGCTTCGATCAGCGCAGCAGCCTGGCGCAGCAGACGGACGCGTTCCTGCCAGGGGGTGCGGCTCCAACCGGGGAAGGCTTTTCGGGCGGCAGCGATGGCGGCCTGGGCATGTTCCTGGCTGCCTTTCTGGATGACAGCGAGCAGCCATTCGGTGTTGACTGGCGAACGATCCTCGGTCTTTTCGCGGGCGAAAACATCCTGACCATCGATCAACATGGCTTGCTCCCTTCCCAGACCAGATTTGACCGCGGCCAGGGCGGACTCGAAGCGGGTGTGCAGTTCAGCAGGGGGGTTGAACATGGTGGCATAGGTGAGTTTAAAAGCGGACACAGAGGACCTCCGGAAATAAATGATAAATATCATAAAAATTATACTATTAAATTGAGTGGTTGAAAAGAAGGTCGATCTCTGTCGATCCGACAGTAATCCATGACCCCTGTCCCCTGTGCAAGGTGACATCTGCCAGATAACAGCCCCGGCAGAAGGGGGTAAAATACATTCAATCCAACAGGAAAGACCGGCTGGACACCCATTCCAAGGAGAAGACCATGACCATCACCCTCGACGGCTCGTCACTAACGATCGAAAAACTGACCTCAATCGCAAGATACAAGGAAAAAGTCGAACTGGCAGCACCCGCTCTGGAACGGATTAAAGTCTGCCGCAAGATGCTGGAGGAGAAACTGGAAGCCAGGGAGATCATGTATGGCACCAATACTGGCATCGGCGAGTTCTCGGAGAAGATATTAAATGACGACCAGGTCAAGGAATTCCAGCGCTACCTGATCTACAACCACGCCGCGGGGATAGGCGATCCGGTGCCGGTGGAACAGGTGCGGGGCGCGCTGACGGGGCGGATCAATGTGCATGCCCATGGCAATTCGGGCTGCCGTCCCGAGATCACCCTGACCCTGGTGGAGATGTTGAACCGGGGCGTTACCCCGGTGGTATGCAAGAAAGGCTCGGTGGGGGCGTGCGGCGACCTGGCACCGATGGCGCAGGCGATGCTGCTGTTGATGGGGGAGGGCGAAGCGTGGTTCGAGGGCGAACGCTTGCCGGGCAAAGTGGCGCTGGAAAGGGCGGGCATCCAAGCGCCGGGATTGATGGCGCGCGACGGGCTGGCAGCGATCAATGGCTCCAATTTGCTGACCGCCATGTCGGCGTTACATCTATATGATATGGAGCGCTTCCTGAAGCAGGCTGAGATCGCGGCGGCGATGTCGATCGAAGCCCTGCTGGGCAACCTGAAGCCGTACAACACCAAGCTGCATGAACTGCGCGGCTTCAAAGGCGCGGTGACCTGCGCAGCCAATATTCGCAAAGTGATCGAAGGTTCGGACCTGACCACGGGGAAGATGAAGACCAAGGTGCAGGATGCCTACTCGATGCGCTCCACACCGCAGGTGATCGGGGCGGCACGAGACGCGATCGCTTATGCGCGCTCGCAAGTGGAGATCGAGTTGAATGGGGTGGGAGATAATCCGATCTACGTGCCAGAAATGAAACTGACCCTGACCGGGGCGAATTTCCAGGGCTCACCGGTGGCGCTGCCGATGGATATGGCGGGTGCGGCGATCACGATGGTGTGCGTGCTTTCGGAACGGCGGCTGAACCGGTTGACCAACCCGGCGCTGAGCGTGGGTCTGCCGGATTTCCTGGCGCATGAGCCGGGCTTTTATTCCGGGATGATGCTTTCACAGTACACTGCCGACCACCTGATCGTGGAACAGCGCATCCTGAGCGCGCCGGCTTCCATACAATCGATCCCGGCGGCGGCTGACCAGGAGGACTTCGTTTCGATGGGGATGAATACGGCGCTGAAGAACGGACAGATCCTGGATAACGCCTACGGCATCCTGGGGATCGAATTCATGGCAGCAGCCCAGGCGCTCGATTTCCGCGAATTCACCCCCGGGAAAGGCAGTTTTACAGCGCACGAGGTAATCCGCAGGCATGTGGCCCACCTGGAAGTGGACCGCCCGCTGTACCCCGACCACAATGCGATGAAGGCGCTGGTGGAATCCGGGGAGATCCTGCAAGCCGTGGAAGCCGCGATCGGCGCTCTGGCTTGAGACAGACCGGGATAAAATGGCAGCACGTCTTACAGATCCACCTTGTTAGACGTGCTGTTCTTCCAGACTGATGGATTTGGAGGCATGATGATCTTCACCACGGTTCATTTCCACTCATTCGTCCTCGGCGTGGGCAGCGTGCTGAACGTGCTGCTGCCACAGCATGACCGCATGGCAGAGAAGGCGACCACAGACCATCCATACCGCACCCTGTACCTGCTGCATGGGCTTTCGGATGACCACACTGCATGGCAGCGATATACCTCGATCGAGCGGTATGCAGAGGGGCGCAACCTGGCGGTGGTGATGCCAGCAGTCCAGCGCAGTTTCTACACGGACATGGCCCACGGGGGAAAATTCTGGACCTACATCAGCGAAGAGGTGCCACTGGTGGCCCGGGAATTATTTTCTCTTTCTGGCAAGCGAGAGGACACCTTCGCCGCGGGACTCTCAATGGGCGGATACGGTGCCTTCAAACTGGCACTGCGCTGCCCGGAACGGTTTGCCGCGGCAGCCAGCCTCTCAGGAGTGCTCAATCTGAACGAGGCGGCGGCGGGCCGCGATCCTGCCTGGCACGAAGAAATGAGCAATATTTTCGGTGATCCCACGCGGCTCAAGGGCAGCACGGAGGATCTACTCGCCCTGGCAGAAAAAGTAAGCCGGACCGCTTGCAAACCGAGGCTCTACCAATGCTGCGGGACAGAGGATTTCCTGTATGAGAACAACCAGAGCTTCCGGAAGCACATCCAGCAACTGGGCTTCGCTCACACGTACGAGGAAAGCCCCGGAGACCACGAATGGGGCTACTGGGATCAACAAATCCAGAAGGTTGTAGATTGGTTGGATGTGAAATAAAACCGCGATAATTGCCGCCATGCCCAAACTGACCCATCTCACCCGCACTTCGATCCTGATCGCGGTATTCTTCACCGCTGACAAGGCGCTGGCGTTCCTGAAATCCATGCTTTTCAACCGGATCGTCGGGTTGGAGGGCATGGGGATCTTTGGGGCCTCGAACAACATCCCGGATACGCTTTCGGCGCTGCTTTCTGGTGGCGCGCTGGGGATGGCGTTCATCCCCGTGCTGCGTGAATACCTGGACCGGCAAGGGCGACCGGCAGCGTGGGATCTGTTCTCACGCATCCTCAACATGGCATTCCTGATCACGGCGGCTGTTTCGGTGGTGATCATTGCCCTCGCCGGGCCGCTGGTGCAATATGTGATCGTACCCCATTTCAGCCCGGAGAAGCAGGCACTGACGGCCTCGCTGATGCGCCTGGACCTGGTCGCCATCCTGCTGTTCTCGATCAGCGGGCTGGTCATGTCGGGGCTGCAGGCCAACAAGCACTTCCTGCTGCCCGTGCTGGCGCCCATCTTCTACAACCTCGGACAGATCTTCGGGGTGACAATCCTGACCCCGAGCGAGGGACTGCATCTGGGAGGGCTGACACTGCCTGCCTTTGGGCTGGGACTCCACGGTATGGTCTATGGGGTCATCCTGGGGGCGACCCTGCACCTGATGATCCAGGTGCCGGGATTGATTCGCTACCAGTTCCGCTGGCGACCAGTGATCGGATTGAAGAATCCCGGGGTCCAGCGGGTGCTGATCCTGCTGTGGCCGCGTGTGCTGACCATGGCATGCATCCAGGGATATTACGTGGCGCGCGACAATCTGGCGTCGCGGTACGGCGAGGCTGGCGTAGGGGCACTTAACCTTGGATGGACGATCCAACAAGTGCCGGAGACGGTGATCGGGACGGCGATCGCGATTGCCCTGCTACCGACGCTGGCGGAATACATCAGCGCCGGGAAAGTGGATGATTTCCGGACGACGGTCAACCGAGCGCTGCGGGTGATGCTGGCATTGTGCCTGCCGGCGGCTGCCCTGCTGGCGGTGACCATACGCCCGCTGGCGGGGGCATTCTTTGGCTTTGCGCCGGCGCAGCTTGACCTGGTGACCTGGTGCACCTGGGCGTTCCTGTTCGGGCTGCTGGGGGATGCCTGGCTGGAAACCGCGGTGCGCTCCTACTATGCCAATCAAAATACACGCATCCCGCTGGTGGCAGCCCTGATGCAGGTGGTGGCGTTCATCGCCCTGGCGGTGATCTTCTCCGGCTGGATCGGACTTTCAGGGATCCCCCTGGCGGCGGCGGTGGCCTATACCGGGCAGGCTTTTGTGCTGCTCCACCTGCTGAACCGCAAGTTCCCGGGGCTGATGGAGATGCGTGGAACCTGGGTGCGGGCGGTGCTGGCAGGCATTGTTGGAGGGCTGGTAGCCTGGGCGGGGACCCACTTCCTGCCGGTTTCTGACCTGTTCGCATCATTGATCGGATTGGGAGCAGGGCTGGGGGCGGCGCTACCATTCATCTGGCAGGAAGTGCGCCTGCTTTTCCGACTGTAACATGGGGTATAATCGCCGCCATGTCTGCAAACGAGATCAACGATACACAACCCAACCCGGTATCTGCCAGCGAGGCTGCGGACCCGGTGACACCTGATACCCAGCCGCAGAAACCCGTGCAAGCGGGGGGCAAATTTCCGCGCTGGCTGCTGGTGGCGGCGATCGCGGTTCTGGTGGTATTGGGAGCCCTGTCGGGCTATGGAGCCGGCATGGGACAGCGCAAGGATGCGCAATCGACGCAGGTAGCCGGGCAGATCCAGGAACAGTTCGACCTCGGCGTTCAAAAAATGGAAGCCGGCCAATACGAACTAGCGAAATCCCACTTCGAATTCGTGATCTCAAAGGACCCGAATTACCCTGGCTTGCTGGAGGCCTACACGGAACTGCTGCTGCGCATGGATGTCACACCGACCCCCACCGTCACCAACACACCCGCTTTCACCCCAACCCCTGACCTGCGCGGCGTGGAGGCGATCTATGCCAGCGTGAAGACAGCCTTTGCCAGCCGGGACTGGGATACCGCCCTGGACAACCTGGACAGCCTGCGTAAAGCGGACCCGAATTACCGCAGCGCAGAAGTGGACGGTTTGTATTACCTGGCGCTGCGCATGCGCGGCATTGAAAAGATCATATTACAAGAGGGGGAGACCTGTCCGGACATCAACCTGGAGGGCGGAATCTATGATCTAACCCTGGCGAGCCGCTTTGGCACCCTGGATGCACCGGCTGAGAGCCTGCGCGCCTATGCCCGCCTATATATCATCGGGGCGAGCTATTGGGACCAGGATTGGGACAAGGCGCAGTATTATTTTGAGCTGGTGATGGCAGGCAATCCGAACCTGAGGGATGCCTCCTGCATGTCGGCGATCGAGCGCTGGCGCTACGCGACCGTGGAGCGGGCGAAGAAACTGCTTGCCGGAGGCGATGCCTGTGCAGCAGAAGAGCAGTTCAACCTGGCGTTCACCATCAGCAGTTTGAAGAATGAAGCGTTCTATCCCACTGCCACCAAGGTGTATGAAGACTGCCACGGCGGTGGGGGCGGCGGAGAACCACCTCCCTCGACGGGCGGTACGCCTACATTGACCCCGACCGAAACCCCCACCCCGATCGAAACCCCCACCCCGTAAATCCATCATCTCCGGAGGCAGGCGACTGCCTCCGGGGTCAATTAAGTGGAGATGAATGAAAACCTACCTTGACCTTGCCCGCCTGGGAAAGAACGACTGGTGGCGCTATCTCCTGGCGGTGCCGATCATTCTCGTCGCCTGGCAGATCGTTGGAGCCATCCCGACCATCTTGCTGTTATTCTGGACGATGTTTGATGGCAACCCGGCATCCACATTGACCCCCGAGGGAGCATTCGTGGGGGTGGACGGAAACCTCAGTTTTGCTGCCATGATGCTGGCCTCCTGGGCGTTCCTGGCTGGAATCTTTCTGGCAGTACGTTTCATCCATGGAAGACGATTCCTGAGCCTGGTGACAAGCGCCCGTTCCCTGAACTGGGGAAGAATGGCTCAGGGGTTTTCTGTCTGGTTTGTGCTGGCGGTGTTGGTGGGGCTGGTGGAAGCCCTGATGTACCCGGGCCGGTATGTGTGGACGCTGGATCTGCGGCAGTTCATCCCCTTTGTACTCCTGGCGCTATTGCTCATCCCGATCCAGACCTCCGCAGAAGAATTGTTCTTCCGGGGATACCTGCTGCAATGGTTCGGGCTGCGCCTGCGGAACATCTGGCTGCTGAGTATCCTCTCCGGGCTGATCTTCATGCTTCCCCACCTGCTCAACCCGGAAGCGAAGTTGAACTACTGGCTGATGGGGCTGTATTATTTTGCCATCGGGGCAGTGATGGCCTATATCACTCTCCGGGACGGGCGACTGGAACTGGCGCTGGGGTTGCACGCAGCCAACAACCTGTTCACAGCACTGTTTGCCAATGCGGTGGTAACGGTGATGCCCACCCCCTCGCTGTTCACAGTGATCGAATTGGATGTACTCTATTCAACCGCAGCCAACCTGGTGGCGATGCTCACCTTCCTGTTGATCTTCTGCGGTCCACTCAAGAGAGACCCTGTGCCAGCAGAACAAGAACCGCCAGGGCAATTCACGCCTCCACAATAATCAAAAATCCCGGAGCCAGAACACTCCGGGATCTCCTTTTCTAATTTTCCTGCGCTTTGTGGAAGCGCCAGACTGCCAGCAGGAAGAAGAGCAGGGCATAGCCAGCCAGTGCGCTGCAGGGCAGCAGCACCGACTCGAAACCCAGCGTGCGGACGGTGATATTCTTGAAGCCATCCATGGCCCAGGCAACGGGGGTGAGATGCCCAATGGCCTGGAAGGTGGCGCTGGTAAATTCCAGGGGAGTCCAGGCGCCGCCCAGCCCGGCAAAGATGAACATGGGGATCAGCGAGAAAGCGATGGCTTGCTCCTCGCCTTTCGCAAACACTCCGATCAACAAGCCCAGTGCGGCGATGAACAGGCTGGAGGCAAAGGCAACCAGCAGGGTGGCAGCAGGCAGGCGCAGGTAATCCACCTTGAGGATGAATTGCCCGAACAGGATCAGGAGCAGGAACTGGGTGAAGATCAGGGCTAGGATCGCCAGGAAATGTCCGAACAGGATATGGCTGCGCCGGGTGGCGGTGGTGAGCAGGCGCTGCAGGCAGCGCGTCTTGCGCTCATTGACGATCACCGTGGCACAGGTCACCAGACCGGCGATGCCGAACTGGAGCATCATGCCGGGGGAGGTGTGTGCCAGGGACATGGTTTGCTGGCTGGGTTCCTGGGTCATCTCGACCAGTGCCGTGGATGTTTCGATGCGGATGGGGGGATCGTTCCAGGCAGCCAGGGCCTGCTCGAAGGCGGCATTGAAATGATCCGAGGTTTGTCCCACGATGCGGGCGATCTGAACGGCGCTGACCAGGCGACTGGCAGCGGAAAGGACCTGATCCTGGACAGCCATCCCGGCAGAGGTTGAGAGATCTGCTTCCAGGGTGAGGAGCGGCAGTTCCCCTTCCAGGAGTACCTGAGAATACCCGGCGGGGATGACCAGGATGCCGGCGAGCGACCCCTTGGTAAGGTTCTTTTTGTAGTCTTCCAGCGTTCTTTCTGAATCCTGAAAAATGGAAATCACTTCTGAGTCTGCCAGGATCTCCACCAGGTGCAGGCCGAGGTCGCCTTCATCCTGGTTGATGACCGCCACAGGCAGGCGCGGGTCGCTATCCGCCTTGCTGAAACCACCAAAGGCAAAGCCGAACAGGAAGGTGAAGACCACTGGCATGATCAGCAGGAACAGGATAGTCTTGCGATCACGCAGGATCTGGGTGAGGTCCTTGGCAGCAATATCGAGTATCCGGTTCATATGCACATCCTTGTCACATCTGCTATGCCCAGGTCAGGCATACCGCTTCTGGAATCTCCAAACACCGATGATAAAAAATGCCACAGTCCAACCAAGCATGACCAAAACAAAGCCAAGTATGTTGTTGAGAGGGGCATTCTGCATCGAGAGCAATAATCCCTGGATGGCCCAGCCCTGGGGGACGAACAGGGAGATGGTCCTCAGGGCTGGGGGAATGACGACTCCCATCATGAAAACGGGGAGCATGCCGATCATGCCGGAGAAGGTGAGTATCCCGCCAAAGACGAACCCGCCCTGCTTTGTACTTTTCATCAGGGAATTGACAAAAACCCCGAAGGCTGAGGCAACCAGGATGGTGCCCAGCGCGGAGAGAATGACCGCCGGCAGGCTGCCCCAGGTAATGCGGAAGATCAAGGCACCTAGCACAAGCAGGACGCTTACCTGGATGGTGACGGTCAACAAAACTGCCAGCAGTTTTCCACCCAGGATGGTGGCTTGCGTCGTCGGGGTGGTGAACAGGCGCGGCAGGGTGCCCATTTCATCTTCCTGAAGCAGGGTCTCGGCAGAGGCGGTGGCGGTATAGAAGGCATAGAAGATCATCATGCCCCCCATCAGGGGACCGATAATGCGCATGACCAGGGGAATCTCCTCTTCCTGCTCGGGCGAGACCACGTTCAACAAAGCAGCCGGATCGCGCAGTTGGGAGGAGGCGTTGAGATAGGCTTCCACCACGCGACCGATGAAAGCAGGATCGCTGGCACCAGTTTGGGATGTGGCGACGTTGACTGCGATGCGGGTGCCTGAGAGACCATCCATGAACTGGTTAAGCACCGAGCGGACGATGGCGGGGCCGAGGGTGAGGGTGGGGTCCTGGTATACTTCCAATACCGCCTGTCCGTCCAGGCTGGAAAAGAGGGCAGAGAAATCGGGGGGGATGATCACGGCGACGCCAGCCTGCTGGCTGTCCACGGCGAGGCGGGCGGCGGAGGCAGAATCGACCAACGAGACGTCCATCAATTCTGCCAGGTCCTCCTGCTGAAGAACATAGGCAACCATATCGCCCATGGAGTGGAGTCCGGCATCCGCAGGGAATTGACCCGCGATCTGCTCGAATGATGGGTCACCCTCATCCAAATTGGCGATGACCACGGGTGTCCTGGGAAGGCTGAATCCGCTGTCTTCCCCTTTCATCCCGCCAAACATGACATAAAACAAGCCCGTCATCAGCAGCGGGATGCCGAACATGAATACCACGGCAAAGACGCTGCGGAAGGAACGGGTGATATCTTTCAGGGCAATATCGATGATCTTCATGAGTACTCCAGGGTAGGATCCGGTACTATTGGGGTCAATCTCGAAGTGCCTTGCCGGTCAGGTGAAGAAAGACGGACTCCAGGTTGGGAGATTGGATCTCGACCGAGGTGATGCGTGTGCCGAGGTTGGCAGCAGACTCGAACAGAGGCGGCAGAACCTGGTTGCTGTCATCCACCAGGAGTTGCACCGATCCGGACTCCCGTTTGACCTGTTTGACCCCTTTGACTGCCTGCCAGGGTGCAACCAGGCGGTCATCATCCGGGTTGACGGTCAAGGTGAGGCGATCCATCTGCCCGACGATGCGCACCAGTTCCTCGTGAGTGCCGCTGGCGATGATCCTGCCGGAATCCATGATGGCGATGTGGTCGGATAACTCCTGTGCTTCTTCCATGTAATGGGTGGTATATAGCACGGTCATGCCCTGGTCCTTGAGCGCCACCACGCTGTCCAGAATGTTGCGGCGGCTCTGGGGGTCGATGCCAACTGTCGGCTCATCCATGTAGATGACCCTGGGCTTGTGCAGCAGAGCCACGCCAATGTTGACCCGGCGCTTCATGCCCCCGGAATACTTGCCCACGCGATCCCTGGCACGATCGGTCAACCCGATGATCTCGAGCACCTCATCCACGCGAGTGCGCAGGGCAGCGCCGCGCAAGCCGTACATCTTGCCCCAAAAGGAAAGGTTCTCGCGCGCCGAGAGGTCATTGTAGAGGGCGATCTCCTGCGGCACCACCCCCAGGACCGACTTGACCGCCATCTGTTGTTCCTTGATCGAGTGACCCATCACCAGGGCGTCACCCGAATCCGGAAGCAACAGGCAGGAGAGCATGGAGATGGTGGTGGTTTTCCCAGCGCCATTGGGTCCGAGCAGGCTGAAGATCTCCCCCTGCCGGACATCGAACGAGACCCCATCCACTGCTTTGAGGCTGGCGAAGGCTTTGTGAAGGTTCCTGACTTCAATGGCATTCATTCTTTCTCTCCTGTTTTGGACTTTGACGACACCAGTCGTCAGTTCTATTGAAGATCACTCTTTATCGAGTGATGTGATCGCCAGTCCGAACATACCGATGCCCAGCAGCATGATCTGGCCGCGGGTGTCCATTACGTCCAGGATGCTGGTCACGACAACGGCCACAGCCATAGCCAGGGCGACCCCCTTGAAGACGAGGTTGACGATCTTGCCGGAGTTTTGTTTTGGTGCCATTCGATTTGCCTCCAAACACAGTAGTAGAGGCAGTATACGTCCCATGCCGGAATTATACATCGTCCCCCGGTATGGGTGGGTATTGTACGTTTGTACAATGTCCCAGTTGACGATGGCAAAATGCGCAGGCTGCGATACAATCCAGGTAAGATGAAAACCTCCCCGGTTGCCTTCAGTAAGCCCGACCGCGATTACCGCGTCTTCTACCTAGTCATGACCCTGGTCATTGGGGTAGTGTGTGTTTCTACAGTAGTAACCGAGCCTTTGTTGCGGGAACCCTGGCGTTTGGTTGCCTTCAGCCTGTTGGTGATCATACACATCGTTCTGCATTGGTTCCTCGAGCGTTTTGCTTTGATTGGTTGGACGCTTGCCTACATCCTTGTGCAGGGCCTCTTTGCACTGGCTCTTGGTTATTTGGCCAACTCAGTAGAGATGGTCTTTTTGTACTTGCCACTCATGGGGGAGGTGGCTGGCTTGTTTGGGTTGAACCGTAAGACCTTGTTAGCCGTGTTCTACTATCTCACGCTCTCTGTCATCAACCTGATGATCGTCACCGGTGCCGGGTTTCTCGGTTGGTGGGTGGTGGCGGTCATCCCGGCTGCGATCTTTACCATTCTGTATACGACCATGTACACCCGGCAGTCGCAGGCTCGCGAGCGTGCCCAGGAACTGCTCGAGGAACTCGAACTGGCCAATCGACAGTTGCGTGAATATGCCGACCAGGTGGAGGACCTGACGATTGCCAGCGAAAGACAGCGCATGGCGCGCGAACTGCACGATACGCTCTCGCAAGGACTGGCCGGTCTAATCCTTCAATTGGAGGCGGTCGATGCGCACCTTGCCCATGACCAGGCCGATCGGGCGCGTACCATCATCCGCGAAACGATGGAACAAGCGCGTTACACAATGGCGGATGCCCGGCGGGCAATCGATGACCTGCGTTCTCCGTTCCCTCGCGGACTGGGGGAAACTGCCCGGGCGGAAGCGGATCGTTTTACGGCTGCCACCGGCATTCCCTGTGCAGTGAATCTCGCACTGTCTCTTCCAGTTTCTGAACCCGTGGCTGAGGTAGCAATCCGTGTGTTGAACGAAGGGTTGACCAACATTGCCCGGCATGCCCGGGCGGGGAATGTCATTTTGCGCATAGCCAGTACAATAGGGAGACATACCCTGGATATCGAGATCTCGGATGACGGGATCGGTTTCGTCCCACAAGCGGTGGAAGCAGGGCATTATGGACTGCTCGGTTTGCGCGAGCGCGTCAGGCTGGCTGGCGGAGACTTCGATGTCGATACGGCTCCCGGCAAGGGGACCCGCTTGACGATCCGTATCCCGTTGGAAGGGAAAACTGCCGATGAGTGACCCTGTCCGCATCCTGGTAGCGGATGACCATATGATCATCCGCCAGGGGCTGCGCTTGATCTTTGAGACCGAGCCGGGCTTCCAACTGCTCGGCGAGGCTGTCGATGGGGCCGAGGCAATCCGGCTGTGTGCCGAGTTGCATCCTGATGTGGTCCTGATGGACCTGCGCATGCCTGGCATGGACGGCCTGACTGCCATCGAGCAGCTTCGCCGCTTGCAGCCGGAGATCGCCATCGTCATCCTGACCACCTTCAACGAGGATGAGCAAATGATGCGCGCCCTGCGCCTGGGCGCCAAGGCTTATCTTCTCAAAGATACCGACCGCGATACCCTCTTCCACACCCTGCGCGCCGCAGCGCGTGGTGAGACTTTACTCAAGCCCGAGATCCTGGCGCGTGTGCTCTCCGCGGCGGGAGAAATCAAACCGGAACCGACTGCCGGAGGATTGAGCAGTCGTGAATTGGAAGTAATGCACGGCGTGGCGGAAGGGGAGCGCAGCAAGGAGATCGCCCTGCGTTTGGGGATCAGCGAACGGACTGTCAAGGCACACCTGGCGAGCATCTACAATAAACTTGGGGTGGATTCAAGAGCTGCGGCCATCGCCACAGCAGCCCAGAAGGGCTGGTTGTGAACAGTCGCATTTGCCTGCTGATTGTGATGCACTAAGGCAAACACGAGCGCGTTCTGTATTTCGAAGAGGGTTTGCGACCGGATGTCCTGCATGCCTGGCGGGAAAAAGGGCTACAATCTACTGAAGACATGACAACGATGTCAGCCAGGATGAGCGTGAAGAACTGGATATCTTCACCTACCCCTGGCCGGAGATTGCCATCAATTTCCTGCGTCCTTCCCAACGCTGTTCACTCATGGCATTTTCTTTCGACTATATTAAGAATACCGGAAAACCTTCAGGGCAGGACTGAGGCGAACTGCCTGCCATCCTGGGCGCAGATCAATTGGAGCACATTGCGTCCGGAGGCAGCCGCCAGGCTGACGGTGCCGCCGGGTTCGACCCACTGTCCGGCCATCCAGAAATTACTCAGACCTGGCAGGGCCTTGGGAACGCCCAGGATCATCATAGGGACGGTTTCCTTTGCCAGCAGCCAGCCGCAGGTGGCACCCTGCCAGTTGCCGGTATAGCGTTCGTAACTGAGCGGGGTGGCCTCGTCCCGGAATTCCACATCCTGGCGCAGGCCTGGGTACCAATGTTCCACCTGGTCGAGCAGGAGGTCGGAGACTTGGGATTGCTCGCTGTCATACAGATTGCGCCCGTAGATATGCTGCCAGTAGGCGTAGTTGGTGCGCACCATGAACTCCACCACCGAACACCCTGGCGGGGCGAGGGAGGGGTCAAAACAGTAATGCTTGATGCCGATCTCGTGGCGCTCCTGACCCGCCAAGAGCAGCGGTTCGTCGAGCAGGTGTGTCACCCAGTGGGGTTCCCGGGAAAGATCGCGCCTGACCCCCAGCGAAACCTGCACCATCTGGTGCAAGGGCAGGCGACCGGCATACATGCGTCTGATCTTGCGGTTGGTGAACTGACCATCGAGCATGTCAAATATGGTTGTTCGCCCATCGGCGGTTGAGATCACCTGGTCTGCGGTGATGACCTCATCATTGTAAAGACGGACGCCGTATGCGTTGCCATCCCGGGTGAGGACCTTTTCCACCTGGGCGCGGTAGGTAATCTCCCCTCCCAGATCGAGAAAACGCTTTTCGATGGCGCGGGCAAAGGAGAGGGAAGCGCCTGCCGGAAAGCCGGCATTTTTACCATGCATGTATGCCAGCAGCATCATGCCCATCATGACCGGTGCTTCGTCCCAGGTGAACATCTGGGGAACGGCGCGGCGCAGGAACGGGTTCTTGAAGCGCGCGGCAAATTCCTTCATGGAAAGCAGCGCCCATTGACCCAGCGGGGCGATGAAGGGGGTCATGCGGGCGCCGAAGTCACGCCAGTCCAGGGCGGTGAAGAGCGCCCGCGGTTTGTCGTAGAGGGCGGTCAGATCGAAGCGGGCGAACATGCGCACGCCGCGAATGAAAGCACGGATGGGTTGTTCATCCTCCGGGGCGAGTGCGAGCAGGTGGTTCTCCAGGCGGTCGGGGTCGGCATATACAATGAGGGTTTGCTGCCCATCGGTGATGTGCTGGTAATCGTCGTGATCGATGACCTGCCTGCCCTGGAGTGCTCCCAGTTCGTGCCACATGCGGTTGAAGGGCTGACCTATCCCGGAACCGAACAGGTAATGGATACAGCCATCGAAGATGTACCCTTTACGCTCCCAGGCAGTGCAGAGACCGCCGGGCAGGTGGTGCATTTCGAGGATGCGGGCGCGGTAGCCGTTCATGCGGGCATAACAACCCGCAGCAAGCCCGGCGATCCCGCCACCGATGATCAGGATGGTCTTTTCGGTCATGGCGGGTAGATGATAAACGCTTGTGGATATATTTGCAATATGGTGGAGATTAATATCCTGTTAATCCAGGATCAGGTAAGAAACCCCCCATATTCCTGGCAGTGTTCTGCGAGCAGGGAAGCCTCCCGCTGGATGAGCGCCTCACGCGGCGCGTCGCCCAGGTCGGAGGCGGCAAGGATGGGTGAAAAACTGAGACATGGTTCAAGGTAGAGGCTTCCAGGCAGGAACAATTGCTGAAGGACCTGACCCACCTCTGCCAGGCGGCGCTTCCCCAGCCCGGCATGTGCCAACCAGGTGAGTGGATGGTGCGCCCACTTTGGCGAGACAATGTGACTGACCGCAGACAGGAGCACCTGCGTGCGGGGAACGAAACGCAGAAAGAGAGTGACTGCTTCCGTCCAGCGCTGAAGATGCGCCAACGCGCCTGGGTAAACGGCGGGATCGGGGTCGATGGTGCCAGAGCCCATCAGCAGCACCGCCCCGCCAGCCTTCAGGTAACGCAATGCGGAGAGCATACCGCCCATGCGCTGGTATGTCTCTCCCTTATTGATGGGGATAAAGAAGATGCGCTGGCTGATGTTTTGGAGGGAATGAAGGAAAGGAAGATCCGAGGCGATGAGACGCAGATCGGGACGCGGCAGGCGGGAAGCGACCACCAGGGCATCGTAGACCCCGGGATGGTTGGAAACCACCAGCAACGGGCCTGTGGGAGGGAGTTGCTCCTGTCCTCGGACGGACAGGCTGCGGCACCAGTTGGAGAGCGACAACTCGGCGGCACGTGGCAGACCGTGAAGCCCTGCCAGGTGGTCGAAGGTGATGGCGATGTGTGCCAGGTTGTCCGTGGCGTGGTGCAGCAGTTTCAAGAACAGGTTGTGCCAGAATGCGGTGCGGGGCAAACCGGATGCAGACACAATTTCATCTACAAGGGATCCGCTCAGCGCGGCGATCTCCGGCTGTATGCGCAATGCTCTCATTCTTTGGAACAGTCTCCGAAGTCCCGGCAGTGCTGCTCCAGCAGCGCCTTGCCGCGGGCGATGACTGCCGGGGTGAGGCGCCCGGAACTGCTCTCGCGGGCAAGTTCCGGCACGCTGATGGGCGGGGAAAAGGAAATGCGTGGATCGAGGTAGAGACTACCGGGGCGAAACAACTGCTGAAGCACCTGACCAAACTCTGCCAGACGCCGTTTTTGCCAATCGATGCGCTTCAGCCAGGTGATGGGATGATGTGCCCAGCGCGGTGAAACGACCCCGCTGACGATGCTGAGCACCACCTGTGTTTCCGGGGCATGGCGCAGGAAGAGGTCGATGGAAGGCAGCCATTTCTCGATCCATGCGGCTGCATCCGGGTAGACGAAGGGGTCAGGGTCGATCAGGCCAGAGCCATAGAGCAGCAGGGCACCGCCCTGCTTGAGATGGCGCATTCCGAGGCGGGCGGCGGTCATGCGATCCTGGGTGTTGTCGGAAAGGAAGAAGATGTGGTCGTTGGCGTTGGGGAGATTCTTCAGAAAAGGCACATCACTGCCAATCAATTTCAGGTCGTCGCGGCCGACCTGGGCAGTGATGACGAAGGTATCATAGGAACCGGCATGGTTGGAGATGACCAGCAAGGGACCGGTACCGGGGATGTCCCCGGCGCCGTGTGCACTGATGCTGGTGCACCAATTCGTGAGCATCCAGGCGGCAGCCGCGGGGAAACCGTCCGTGGTGATCATGCGATCCGAGGTGAGGGCAAGGTGGGAGATACGGTCGGCGGGTGTGCGGAACAGCCAGCCAAGGTTGCGGAAAGCCCACCCGGTCTTGGAAAAACCCAGGGCAAGGAAGATCTCGCCGATGATGGCATCGCTCAACTTGCGAATCTCAGCATCCATGTGTGTCTCCTGGATAAGTTTAACACAATAATGGTGCCTTCGATTTGGTAAAATGGAGTCATGAAATCCTTCTCCCTGGAAAAACTGCAGATCCATCGTCAAGTGACGCATGCTCTGCTGCCGAACAAGCGGGTAACCAGCCTCGCACAGGCGCTTGATCTTGTGAACACGCGCGGCTTTATCTATTTTTGGCCAATTGCAGGGATCGATATGCCTTCCCTATGGGTGGCGGTGGCGGGGGAACGGGCGGTGGCGGATGCGCATGATGATCCGGGTCACGTCACCTGGGGTTGGAAGGGTAAGGCGCTGGACAAGCGCATCTGGTATTACGCAAAAGTGCTGCGCCGCAAGGCGACCTTCATCTCGCTGGAAATTGCCCCCTATTTCTATGCGCTGTCCGAGAATTACGGTTCACCGGAGGAGGATGCCATCCTTGCTTACGAGGAGGGGCGCCTGACCCTGGCGGCGAAACAGGTATACGACACCCTGCTGGAGAAAGGCGCGCTGGATACGATCACCCTGCGCAAGGAGGCCCGCCTGCAGAATGCAAAGGAGTCCGCCTTCAACCGGGCGCTGGAAGATTTGCAGAAGGATCTCAAGATCCTGCCGGTGGGGATCGCCGAGGCAGGCGCGTGGCGGTATGCGTACCGCTACGACCTGACCAGCCGCCATTTCCCGGAACTGCTGGAGCAAGCGCGCCCCATCGGCGAAGCAGAAGCGCGCCAGAAACTGATCCATCTATATCTACTATCCGTTGGCGCGGCACAACTGCGCGGCCTGGTGCGGCTGTTTGGCTGGTCGCCGGAGTTGGTGAAACGTACGGTGAAGAAGTTGCTGGGGGAGGAAGAACTGATCGAAGCCGTTCACCCGCAAAAGCAGGGGGAATGGCTGATTCTGCCGGAATTGGTGGGGTGAACAAGCCTTTCAGCGCAAGCTACATGCATCGATAATAATTGGTATACTTGACCAGGTCAGCCTCCCGCAACCGAATCCGGCGGAGGTGTTCCAACCTGTGGGCAAGTCAATCTGGTGAAAAGAGGAGAATCACATGGATGAGAAGCAGCACAAGAAAGCCATCCGGGCCTGGACGATGTATGACTGGGCCAACTCAGTATTTGCCACCAGCATTATGGCGGCAATCCTACCGGTCTACTATGCCAATGTGGCGGTGCAGAGCGAGCAGGCGAACACAGCAACCGTGTATTGGTCGATCACCACCTCGATCGCCCTGCTGATCGTAGCCCTGCTGGGACCGGTGCTCGGCGCGATGGCAGATTTCCTGGGGGCAAAGAAACGGATGATGACAATTTTTGTCTTCCTGGGCGTGACTGGTACGGCGCTGCTCTTCCTGGTGAAAACAGGGGATTGGCTGATCGCCTCCCTGTTCTTCATCGTCGGCAGTGTTGGCTTTGCAGGGGCGAATGTGTTCTATGACTCTCTGCTGCCGCACGTGGCACGAGAAGACGAGATCGACCAGGTATCCTCACGCGGGTATGCCATGGGCTACCTGGGCGGCGGGATCCTGCTGGCGGTCAACCTGGGAATGATCATGGTGCTTCCGGGACTGCTGCCCAAGATGGTCCCGTCCCTGGCTTCCTGGTCCGAGGGCGACCTGACGATGCTGATGACGCGCATTTGCTTCCTGACCGTTGCTGTCTGGTGGGTGCTGTTCACCATCCCCATCTGGCGCCATGTGCCCGAACCGGTACGACGCATCAAGGAAGCCGAAAAAGGCTTCAGCCCGTTGAAGGCCAGTTTTGGACGCCTGGGTCACACCTTTGGCGAGATCCGCAAATACAAACAGTTGCTGCTCTTCATCATCGCCTTCTGGTTGTATAACAACGGTATTGGAACGATCATCTTCATGGCGACCATCTACGGGACGGAACTGGGCTTCAGTTCCACGACCACGATCGGAACGCTGTTGATGGTGCAGTTCGTTGCCATCCCGTTCGCCTTCCTGTTCGGCTGGCTGGCGAAGAAAATGGGCACCAAGCCGGCGATCCTTCTCAGCCTGGGAATCTACACCCTGATCGCCATTGCGGGTTATTTCCTGTACCATGAATGGCAGTTCTGGGTGCTCGGTTTCGCAGTGGCAACCGTGCAGGGGGGCAGCCAGGCGTTGAGCCGCTCGCTGATGGGGCGGATGATGCCCAAGAGCAAATCAGCCGAGTTCTATTCCTTCTTCAGCGTCTCGGAGAAGATCGCCGGGACGGCGGGACCACTGCTGTTCGGGGCGGTGAGCGCAGCCGTGGGGGGCAGCCGGCTGGCAATTGCTTCGCTGATCGTTTTCTTTGCCGCAGGCGGGTATCTGCTCCTAAAGGTGAATGAAAAAGAAGGCATCCGGGTGGCGGAAAGAGAAGATGCCGAGTTCGTGGCTGCCGGCGAGTAGAGAGGAAGTGGAAATCGACAGGCTGGAGAGTACTACTCACCAGCCTGTTTTTTATCTCATTTTTTTTGGGGTGAATGGATGGTTACAGCGATTTGAACCAGGCGGTGATCTTTTCTAGGCCGGCCTCGATGATGTCCATGGAAACTGCGTACACCAGGCGGATATAGCCTTCCCCGCCGAGTCCGAAATCGGTGCCTGCCAGGATGGCGACCCCGGCCTCGTTGATCAGGCGGGCGGCGATTTCGTTGGAAGGCAACCCATAGGATCTGACATTCGGAAATACATAGAAAGCGCCCTGCGGTTTTTGGGCGTGGATGCCAGGGATGGCGTTCACCAGTTCGAGCATGCGGTCACGGCGCTGGCGGTACTCCACAACCATGCTGCTGACAAAATCCTGCGGACCAGTGATGGCTTCCATCCCGGCGAACTGGGTGAAGGCAGCCGGGCAGCCGGTGGCATGGGTGACCAGCAGTTCAATGCGCTCTGCCAGGGCAGGCGGGGCGATGCAATACCCCAGCCGCCAGCCGGTCATGGCGTAGGTCTTGGAGAAGCCGTCGGCGACGACAGTACGCTCCAACATACCATCCACCTCGGCGATGGAATGTGCCTGGACTCCATCATAGACCAGTTGGGTATAGATCTCATCGGAGAGCACCCAACAGCCAAATTCCTGGGCTTTCCTGGCAATGTGCTGCAGATCTTCCAGGGGGATCACGCCACCGGTGGGGTTGGCGGGTGAGTTGAGCACGATGACCCTGGTGCGGTTGGAGATGCGGGCATCGAAGGCATCCAAATCGAAGGAGAACTGATTCTCCTCCACCAGCGGTACGGGAACGGGGATGCCTCCGGCAACGCGGATCATGGCTTCATAGGTCGGGAAACCCGGATCGGGGTAGAGCACCTCATCCCCGGGTTCCACCAATGCCAGGGTGGGGAAGAACAGGCCGGTCTTGGAGCCCGTGCCGACGACGACAGAGCGGGGGCTAAAATCCAGGCCGCGCTGCTTCCCGGCAAAGAGGGCAATTTGCTCACGGAACTTGAAGATCCCGGCGGGAGGGGTGTATTTTGTCTGCCCCTCAAGTATGGCCTGGATGCCGGCGGCGCTGACATTCTTCGGAGTGGGGAAGTCGGGCTGCCCGATCTCGAGGTGGATGATCCTGCGCCCCTGAGCTTCGAGTGCCTGGGCGTGCGCCAGGACGGCATAGGCGCCTTCGGCTTTCAGACTGGATACACGTTGGGTGAATGGCATGGCATGGCTCCGAAAATGATGGATTCGAAAAAGATCGCCTGCGAGGCAGGGTGACACTCCCCAGTCGCTAAAGCGGCGGGGCTTCTTGGGACAGCCTTAGCCCAGTGGCTGTGCTTTCGTCCCAAAGGGCGTGTCCCGCCCTGATCAGAATATTACACGCTGCATTCACATCTCGATCTAGCGAAAGA
>JBGSVI010000017.1:0-11177 GCA_041753035.1 Anaerolineales bacterium
GGCGCAGAATATCCTGCGCGCCGGGCACCCACTGCCCAGGCCGATGCGTTCGCAGGGGGGCACCGCCGCCTTACGCATGCCCGAGGCCAAGCAACTCACCGCCCCCAAGGGAGGCGATACTGGCCTCGACCCGATCGCCGAGGCGCGTAAGAAAGCCATGACCCGCCTGGCAGAGACGCTCTTCGAGTTGTCCGATGAGATCGGGGAGACCCCGTCAGCGAAGCGCGGCAGCATGCAGGCTATCGTACGCGGCACCGGCGCCGACCAGGGGGGAGGCAAACCGAACGAGCGCACCCGCATCCTGCTCCACCTGGGTCAGGTGATCGACGCCCAATCCAAAGGGCAGGATGACGAAGCCATGCAGGAACTTGAACAGGCCATCGAGGCTGGTTTCAAGGAACCGGCGGCTTATTTCATCCTGGGCTTGCTGCGCTCCAAGTCTGAACGGCTGGAAAGCGCCCTGCGCAACCTGCAAATTACAGTGAAACACGACACTTACACCCTTGGCGCACGCTTGCTGCTGGGACAGGTGGCATTGAAAATGAATCGCCTGCCAGATGCGGTCAGCGAGCATATGGAAGCCCTCAAGACAGCCGATACCGTGGTCGTTCCTCCCGAACAGGCCGCTGAACTGCGCCAATTGTATGAGCCACTGATCGAGGCGCAAAAACAGATCAGCGATCCGGAAGCACAGAAGAAACTTTGCGAGAGCATCCGCCAGTTGCTGCTGCAACCCAACTGGCGCAGTACCCTGCTGCAAGCCCGCGAGCAGCTCCCCAAGCCCGCCCCGGGCATGCCGCTGCTGCCGCTCGCTGAGATCCTGGCACAGGCGCAAAGCAGCCAGGTGATCGATGCCATCAGCCGCGTCCGCAGCATGGCAAAATCCGGTTTCTACCGCTCGGCAATGGATGAAGCCTTTGAGGCGCTCAAGTATGCACCCGCCTACCTGCCTCTTCACACCCTGATCGGTGATCTGCTACTCCAGGAGGGGCGCACCCCGGAGGCGATCACCAAGTACACCGTGGTGGCCCAATCCTACTCCGCCCGCGGCGAAGCAGACCAGGCGATCCACATCCTGCGGCGAATCATCCAATCTGCCCCGATGGACCTCGGCATTCGCACGCGGCTCATCGAACAGCTCACTGCGCGCGGCTCGGTGGATGAGGCAGTGGGCGAATATATCGAATTGGCCGACATCTACTACCGCCTGGCAGAGTTGGAAAGTGCGCGCAAGACCTACGCCACCGCCCTGCAATTGGCCCAGAAGGCCGGTGCCAACCGCGCCTGGAGCGTGAAACTGCTCCAGCGCATGGCCGATATCGACATGCAACGCCTCGATTGGCGGCAGGCTTTGCGCCTGTTCGAGCAGATCCGCACGATCCAGCCCGATGATCTCCCCGTACGGCGCAGTATCATTGACCTGAACCTGCGCCTGGGACAACCTGCGCAATCCGCAGCCGAACTGGACAGCCTGCTGGCTTTTCTGACGGCTGCCGGGCGGCGCGGCGAATCCATCCCCTTCCTCGAAGAACTGGTCAATGAAGAGCCCAAGCAGGCTGTGCTGCGCCGCGCCCTGGCCAATGAATACCACGCCGCAAACCGCCTGCCAGAGGCGGTGGGAGAGTTCGACGCCCTGGGGAATCTCCTGCTCGATGCGGGAGATCGCCCCGGCGCCATGGAAGCCATTGAGACGATCATTGCCATCCACCCGGCCAACGTAGCGGAATACACCGCACTGCTTGCCCGGCTTCAATCTGGGAGTTGATCCCCTTCCAATGCACACATACAAAGGACCGCGCCAGGCTGGCGCGGTCCTTTGTATGACCCAACGCGAGAAGCTAATAGCGGAATTCCCTGACCTCCGGGTCAGAGAACAGGTATTCGTTGAAGGCGGTATGTTTTTTCGGCGAACCCGTCACCACCCAGGAACAGCGCATATTCTCCCCCTGTTTTACATGCTGGCCGCGACGAATACGCAGACCGATCTCGCGTCCCTTCGCCTCAATGGCCTGGATCTTGGCCAGGTTCACCGGGCCAACGATCTCATAGGTGTGCTCTTCGCGTGTCCGGTCGATCAGGTGCTCAACCGCCGGGAAGAGCCATAGCACGATGATGGCAGTGATCAACAGGGCTCCCGCCAGGGCATAATTGCCGCCACCGATCGCCATGCCAATTGCCGCCGCCAACCAGATGGTGGCTGCCGTGGTCAGCCCGGTGACGCGCAGTCCTTCGCGCAGGATGGCGCCAGCCCCCAGGAAGCCGATGCCAGTCACAATGTTGGCCGCAATGCGGGTCGGGTCGTTCGCCACCCCCAGGCGGGCCGAAAGGATGGTGAATCCCGCCGAGCCCATGCAAATGAAGATCAACGTGCGGAATCCGGCAGATTTATCGCGGAACTCGCGTTCCAGTCCCACCAGCCCGCCGGCAGC
Organism: Anaerolineales bacterium; assembly: GCA_041753035.1. Lineage (GTDB taxonomy): Bacteria > Chloroflexota > Anaerolineae > Anaerolineales > Villigracilaceae > UBA877. Next base: position 2,430 of record JBGSVI010000017.1, read on the forward strand.
CACCGCCAGGGCGATCTTCAATAAGTCTTCCAGGTAGAAATCCATGCTACTCCCTTAGCCCATCTTTCCGGTCAGGTATGCCTCGGTCAGTTCCTTCTCCGGGCGGGTGAAGAGTTTATCCGTCTCGCCGAACTCTACCAGGTCCCCCAGCCAGAACAACCCCGTAAAATTGGAAACCCGCCCAGCCTGCTGCATGTTGTGGGTCACGATGACGATGGTATAGTTCTGCTTCAATTCGGCGATCAGGTCCTCGACCTGCCCGGTGGCGATCGGGTCCAGCGCCGAGGTGGACTCATCGAACAGGATCACCTCCGGGCGGATGGCGATCGCCCGGGCGATGCAGATACGCTGCTGCTGTCCGAGCGAAAAGCCAAGCGCATTCTCCTTGAGCTTATCCTTCACATCCTCCCACAGGGCTGCGTCGCGCAGGCTGGCTTCCACGATCTCATCCAAATCGGCTTTCTGGCGCGCCATACCCAGTGTGCGCGGCCCAAACGCCACGTTATCGTACACCGTCTGGGGGAAGGGGTTGGGCTTCTGAAAGACCATTCCCACTCGCCGGCGCAGTTCGGTGACGTTATAGTCCGGGGCATAGATATCGCGCCCCTCGAGCAGGATCTTCCCCTCCACGCGCGTTCCGGGGATGGGGTCGTTCATCCGGTTCAGGCAGCGCAGGAAGGTGGACTTGCCACAGCCCGAAGGCCCGATCAGCGCGGTCACCTGGCGGGCGGCGATCTCCATGCTGATGGCACTGAGCGCCTTATGGGTGCCATAATAGAAGTCCAGATTTTGGATGGAGAAAACAGGGGTGGTGGTCACAGGGTTATTTTACACGATTCTGCCGTATAATTCGGGGGATGAAATCCACCCGCCTGCTCACAACCGTACTGCTGCTGCTCCTGGCTGCCTGCGGAAGCACCGGCAGCGGGAGCCCCCCCCCGCCCGAAACAATAGCATCCATCGAAAACAAAGGCTCCGATACCATCGTCAACCTGGCGCTGGCATGGGCGGAAGCCTACCAGTCGGTGCATCCCGAGGTGCGCATCTCGGTGACCGGCGGTGGGTCCGGCACCGGTCTGGCTGCCCTGATCAACGGGACAGTCGATATTGCCAACGCCTCCCGGCGCATCAAGGACGAGGAGACGCAGCAGGCCGTTGCGAATGGCATCACCCCGGTGGAATTCATCGTCGCCCGCGATGCCATCGCCGTCATCGTTCATCCCGATAACCCGGTCAGCCGGTTGACCCTCCAACAGATCTCCGCTATCTACAGCGGCCAGATCACCAATTGGAATGAAGTGGGCGGCGAGGACAGGCCCATCGTGCGCCTGTCGCGCGAGACCAACTCGGGCACGCATGTATATTTCCTTGAGACCGTCCTGCGATTGGGTGATAAGACCAACACCACCCTGTTCTCGATGGATACCCTGCTGCTACCCTCCTCGGAGGGGATCATCAACGAGGTGCGCCAGAACCCCAACGCCATCGGCTATGACGGCCTGGGCTACGTGCCCGCCGACTTGAAGATCATTGCCGTCTCCCGGGGCGAAGGCCAGGCGTACGTGCTCCCGGGGATCAGCACGGTCAACAACAAGAGTTACCCGATTGCCCGTGACCTGTACATGTACACCGCCGGCGAGCCCAGCGGCGCGATCAAGACCTACCTGGAGTGGATCCTTTCCAATCAAGCCCAGGAGATCGTCTCGGACCTGGGTTTTGTTCCAATCCTGGCATACCAACCATGAAAACGAAAAAACTCAACTGGCAGGAATTCTTCATCCCGCGGCTGATCAAGGCCTGCGGCTACTCGGCGATCCTGTTCGTCGCCCTGATCTTCTTCTTTCTCCTGCGTGAGGGCCTCCCGGCGCTTGCTGAAGTGAAACTGGGCGACCTGTTCAGCCTGCGCTGGTACCCGATCGAAGCCCACTTTGGCATCCTGCCACTGCTGACCGGCTCTTTGATCATCACCCTGGGAGCGATGCTGGTGGCGCTGCCCTTTGGCATCGGAACCGCCGTATTCATGTCGGAGGTGGCGCCGCGCTGGGTGCGGGAATGGATGAAACCGCTGGTAGAACTGCTTGGCGGGCTGCCCTCGGTGGTGCTTGGCTTCCTGGGCATCCTCGTGCTGTCACCGTTCCTGCGCACCTTCCTGAACCTGCCCACCGGGCTGACCGCCCTGGCCGGGGCGCTGCTGCTCGGCGGGATCGCCGTCCCGACCATCGTCTCGATCGCCGAGGACGCCCTGGACGCGGTGCCCTACAGTTACCGGGAAGGCGCCTGGGCGATGGGTGCCACGCGCTGGCAGACGATCTGGCGTGTAACCCTGCCAGCGGCCCGCTCCGGCGTATTGACCGCAGTGATGCTGGGCATCGGGCGCACCATCGGCGAGACGATGGCGGTGATGATGGTCACCGGCAACGCGCCCGTGCTGGCGCTCAAACTAAATTCGCTCTTCCACCCGGTGCGCACAATGACCGCCACCATCGCCGCCGAAATGGGCGAGGTGGCCTCCGGCAGCACGCATTACCATGTGCTCTTCTTCATCGGGCTGGTGCTGTTCCTGATCTCGCTGGCGGTGAATATCATCGCTTCGGCGGTGGTCTTCAAGACCCGCAAGCGGGCAGAAAGGGTGCTTTCATGAAGCAGACCCTGCCGGCCAACCGCAGCCTGGCCCAGCGCCTGGGGTTCTCCCTGCTCACCCTGGTGGCTCTGGTCACCGTGATCCCGATCGTAGCCGTGTTCATCTATATCATCGTACAGGGCGCGCCGGCGATCTCGTGGGAGTTCATCACCGCCATGCCGCGCGACGGCATGCGCGCCGGGGGCATCCTGCCGGCGATCATCGGCACATTCTACCTGACCCTGGGAACAGCCATCTTTTCGGTGCCTCTGGGTCTCGCCGCGGCCATCTATCTCTCCGAGTATGCGCGTGAGAACTGGCTGACGCGCATCATCCGCATCGCCATCATCAACCTGGCCGGCATTCCCTCGGTGGTCTACGGGTTGTTCGGATTGGGGCTATTCGTGCTCTTCCTCAAGTTTGGCACCAGCATCCTGGCTGCCTCGCTCACGCTTTCCATCATGACCCTGCCGGTGATCATCAGCGCGGCAGAGGAAGCATTGCAGGCGGTACCGCAGGCATTCCGCACGGTGAGCATCTCGCTGGGTGGCACACGCTGGCAGACCATTCGCAAGATCGTGCTGCCGCAGGCGCTGCCGGGCATCCTGACCGGCGTGATCCTGGGGCTGGAGCGCGCCGCCGGGGAGACCGCCCCGATCTTGTTCACCGGGGCTGCCTTCTTCCTGCCGCGCCTGCCCGGCTCCCCGCTGGATGCCACCATGGCGCTCCCCTACCACCTTTTCGTCATCTCCACCCAGGTGCCGGAGATGCCCTTCCAGATCCAGTACGGCACGGCGCTGGTGCTGATCGTCTTCGTTCTCGGCATGAATATCATCGCCACGCTGATCCGCGCCCGGGCGAGGGCGAAAAGACAATGGTAAGCGGCTGATCCCGAGCGTCCATATCGATGGAAAAACCATGACCGTAAACAAGATCGTCATCAAGGACCTGTCCCTGCAATATTCCGATGGCACGGAATCGCTGCGCAACATCAGCATGGAGATCCCGGCCAACGCCATCACGGTACTGTTCGGACCTGCCGGTGGGGGAAAATCCTCGCTGCTGCGCTGCCTGAACCGGCTGAATGACCTGACCGAGGTGAGAACAGTCTCCGGGGAGATCCTGCTGGATGGGGAGAACATCCTCGACCCGCACACGGATGTCATCGCCCTGCGCCGCAAGGTGGGCATGGTCTTCGCCCGCCCGGTAGTGCTGCCGTTCAGCATCCGCGGCAACCTGACCTATGGGCTGGAACTGGCGGATGAAAGGCGCAAGTCCAAGTTGCAGGAGGCCGTGGAACACGGGCTGAGGCTGGCGGCGCTGTGGGACGAGGTGAAAGACCGGCTGGATGACCCCGCCATCGCTCTCTCCGGCGGGCAGCAACAGCGCCTGTGCCTGGCGCGCGTGCTCGCCAATCAGCCGGAGGTGATCTTGCTGGATGAGCCCACCTCCGGCCTGGACCCGATCTCCACCGGCAAGGTGGAACTGGCGCTCCAGGAATTAAAGAAGGACTACACCATCATCCTCGTGCCTCACTCGGTGCAGCAGGCCGCCCGCACCGCCGACTACGCCGCCTTCTTCCTGCAGGGCGAACTGGTGGAATACAACAAAGGCAGGGAGTTGTTCACCCATCCAAAAGTGAAACGCACCGAAGAATACGTGGAAGGCAAGTTCGGCTAAGCCGGATATCGGGGACAATAAAAAGAGTACCAGCACGCCACACCACGCCGCCCGGTCCTGGCAGATGCCTCCACGGACGGAAGGAGAATGCCATGTTCGAACTACCCGAAATCGCCACCCTGATGCGTCAGGTGAACGCCACGCTGCCAGGCAAGGTTGTACAGCACGGCAGCCTGGGCAATTCCCCGCACAAATTCGTCTGGTACAACCATAGCCCGCAGGAATTTGCCACCCTGACCGAAAACAAACAGGTTGGACTGGCTCACGCCCGCGGCCGCTGGCTGATGCTGGACCTGGAACCAGGGTACCGCCTGGTGCTGGGAGAATGCGGCGGGAAACTTCTCTACCACACCCAGGGTGCCCCATTGCCGGGAAAATATCACCTGCTGATTACTTTCACCGATGGCTCTGCCCTCTCGGCCATGACCACCATGTGGGGTGCGATGGAGTTGTATCCCGCCGGGCAGGAAATGGAGCGGCAATACCTGCACGGCATGCGACCCACCCCGGTGGAGCCGGAGTTCACCTCTGCTTATTTCAATGACCTGGTCAATGAATGCCTGAGGGGCGGCAGGCGCAGCGTGAAAAGCCTGCTCACGCAGGACCAGTTGATCCCCGGCCTGGGCAATGCCATCGCCCAGGATATCCTCTTCCGGGCGCGCCTGCACCCGCGCCGGGATCTTTCCGAACTGGACCCAAGCCGGCGTCTGGACCTGTTCCACGCCATCCTGGCCACCCTGCAGGAGGTCATCGAAAAAGGCGGCCGCGCCGATGAGACCGACCTGTTCGGCCGACCCGGCGGGTACGTCCGCCTGATGGATAGCCGGACTGCCGGCAAACCTTGCCCGGCCTGCGGGCAGCCCATCCAAAAAATACAATACCTGGGCGGCGCCTGTTATTTCTGCCCCACCTGCCAGCCATGAATACCCTGCCATGAGGAATCCTCCCCGGCCGCGTCCCTTCTCTGGCAAGGCTGACCTGCAGGCCATGATCGCCCTGGCAGCCACCCTGCGCGCGCGCGGGCAGGCTGTTGGCCCCATCGCCGCCGACCTGTATGAAGAATTGGCTGCTGTCTCTGCCCAGGCTAGCGCCCGGTTGTGGCTGGATGAACACGACAAACTGGTGGGTTTTGCCTACATCAGTCCATGGCAGAACCTGGTGGATGTCATTGATGAGCAGGTATTCACCCCTGCCCTTGAGAACGAAATGATGGATTGGATCCTAGCCGCCATGCAGCTCCGCAACCGGGAACAGGGCCTGACCCAGACCCTGGATGCCAGTGCGTTGGAGAGCGACCAGCCGCGGCGGGCTTTCCTGGAGCGGCACGGCTTCCAGCAGCAGGAGGAAACATCCCTCCTGCTCAAGCGCCCGCTTGATCAGCCCCTCCCGGCCCCGATCCTGCCACCGGGCTTCACCATCCGCCCGTTGAGAGGTGCGGCGGAGGTGGAAGCCTTTGTGGCCCTTCACCGCGCCGCCTTCGGTACCAGCAACATGACGGTGGATTACCGCCTGACGATCATGAGCGCCCCCGGCTTCCTGCCCGACCTGGACCTGGTGGCCGTCGCCCCGAACGGCGACCTGGCGGCCTATTGCGTCTGCCAGATCTTCCCGGATGACACCCCGCGCGCCGGCGGGGTGAAAGAAGGCTGGACCGACCCTGTCGCCACCCATCCTGACTACCATCGTCTTGGTCTGGCGAAAGCGCTCATCCTGCACGGCATACGCCTCCTGCAGGAACGCGGTGTGGATACAGCCTTACTGGGCACCAGCAGCACGAACTCGGCCATGCTGCGCACCGCCGCGGCGCTTGGTTTTCACGTCGCTTCCAATACCCTGTTGTACAGCAAGATCGTTTAAGTAAGGTCCGCTCTCAACCCTCTGTCCCGCCCTGCGCCAGCCATGACGTCCAGGCCAGAAGAATCGAGCGAGCCTGCCACACAGTTTTGCGGCAGGCTCGCTCGATTGATTCTATGTTCACTCAGGCCAGGGGCAGCGTGACCTTGAAGGTACTTCCAACCCCCTGGGTGCTTTCCACGTCGATGCGCCCGCCGTTGGCTTCAACCAAGAACTTGGAGATCGGCAGGCCGAGACCGATGCCCCTGGGTTTTGTGGTGAAGAGCGGTTCAAAGATCTTGCCCATGTTCTCGGCGGGGATGCCGGAGGCGGTATCCCGGACGGAGAGAAGCATCCAACCTTCCTGGAGGGAGGCCGAGATGGCAAGTTCGCCTTTCTCCTCCATGGCCTGGCAGGCGTTCAGCACCAGGTTGCCCAGCACCTGTTCGATCTGCTCCGGGTCGACATTCACCGCCGGCAAGCCGGCAGGAAGATCGAGGCTGACATGGATCGAAGCGAAGGGCGGGTGGCGCTGAAGGACGTGATCGACCAGGTCGGGGATAAAAGCCGGCTTCTTTTGAGCGGGACGGATGCGCGAAAAATCCAGCAGGTCGGCAATGATCTTCTCTGCGCTCTGCGTTTCCCGCTTGATCATTGCCAGGTATTCCTTGAACTTTTCGTCTGCCTCCGGCTGGGCGAGCTGGAGGTAATAGACCGCGTTGCTGATCACCGCCAGCGGGCTGCGCAGTTCGTGCGCCACACTGCCAGCCATCTGGCCAAGCAATGCCAGGCGCTCCTGGCGCAGCAGCTTCTCCTGGGCATCCTTCAACTCGCGTGTGCGCTCCTGGACACGCTCCTCAAGGGTCGTATTGAGTTGGTGCACGGCATCTTCAGCAGCCTTGATGCGCAGGATCGACTGGACGCGCGCCAGCAATTCACGGTTGGAGATCGGGCGGGCAATGTAGCCATCCGCGCCCGCCTCCAGTCCATGTGCCTGGCTGTCAGTATCGACGCGTGAACCGGAGACGATCACCACCCAGGTGGAGGCGAGGGCCGGGTCAGCCTTGATGCGCCGGAGAGCATCGATGCCATCCAACCTGGGCATGTTGACATCCATCAGCACCAGGTCAGGATGGTGTGCTTGGATATGCACCAGCGCTTCTTCACCATCGACAGCGCAGGCCACCCTGTACCCGGATGATTTCAGGAAGCGGGTGGTGGAACTACGGACCAGTGGATCGTCATCGACAACCAGGATCGTGGCAGTGTCCATATTTTCAAGCCTTTCAGTGCAGGGCAGGTGTTCTGAAAATGTTGGCAATCACCGGAAACATGGACGTTCAAGATTTTTCATCATCTCAATGGGTTTCGCAGTGCCTTTTGTAACGGGATGATCAGCATGCAACGGTCACCCGGTCAGTTTGCGCACCTCTGCGGCGATCTCCAGGGCCCCGAGGGTGGCACGTCGCACCAGCCCGGCTGTGAGCGGATAGTCGTGGTTCATGCCATTCCCGCGAATGTGTTTCACCGGCACGCCGACTGCCTGCAGGCGGCTGGCATAGGCTTCGCCTTCATCACGCAATACATCGAACTCCGCAGTGACCACGATGGCCGGGCAAACGCCATGCAGGTCATCTGCCAGCAGGGGCGAGAGACGCGGGTCACGGCGGTCCTGCGGGGACGGGGCATATTGATCGTAAAACCATGCCATGTCCGCCCTGGGCAGGCCATAGTTGCCTTCGCCGAACTCCCGGTAGGAGCGGGTATCCAGGTTCGAGGCATCGGTGGGAGGGCAGATCAGCACCTGCCCCACCAGGCTGGGGCCTGTACCACGCACCAGTTGTGCCACCACGGCGCTGAGCGTGGCGCCTGCTGAATCACCCCCAACCAGCAGCCTGAGGGGGTCGCCGCCCAATTCGGCAGCATGTTCGCCTGCCCAGCGTACGGCAGCGAGACTGTCTTCCACCGCGGCGGGGAAAGGGAACTCTGGAGCCAGGCGGTACTCCACCGAGAGCACAGCACAGCCCGCATGCCGGCACAGGAAGCGGGCCATATTGTCGCAAGTGCTCAAGCTGCCGATGACCCAGCCGCCGCCGTGCAGATAAACGAGCAGCGGGTGACCAGGTTGATCATCCGGCAGGTAGAGACGTGCCGGCAATTCACCCGCCGGACCGGGGATGGGCAGATCACGGATGGCATGAACCTTCTCGTACAACCCACCGACGGCTTTGAACGTGCCCATGCTGGCCTCGAAACCGAGGCGGGACGCCAGGAGGGGGACATCCTTGAGCAGCGGTTCACCGAGCAGCACCTTCAACTGGCGCAGCAGGGCGATCTGCTTATCCAGCACCCCGCCGGGCAGCGGCTGGGATTTGGAGGTCAGGTTCAGCGTTTTGAGTCGCAGGATTTTGAAACCTACCTGCAGGATGGTGGAGATGCGATTCATCTGGCTCCTTTATTCGACTGCTGTCGAGAGGGTGACACTCCCCAGTCGCTAAAGCGGCGGGGCTTCTTGGGACAGCCTTAGCCCAGTGGCTGTGCTTTCGTCCCAAAGGGCGTGTCCCGCCCTGATCAGAATATTACACGCTGCATTCACATCTCGATCTAGCGAAAGA
>JBGSVI010000018.1:0-10626 GCA_041753035.1 Anaerolineales bacterium
TGACTCTACTGCAAAAACTCATACATTAACAGCCCATATGTAGGTTCGCAGGCCGGGACTGACTGATCAAGCACAACCAGGCAACTTTTACGAAAGCCAAAAAAGAATCTTCCTGCTGGTCGAATTGGCTTTCCGCTTTCAAGTGATGCTGGATGCGGCGTACGTTCGTCATGGCAGCCGAACCGATCAACAGGCAGGCCATACGGAAGTGGCCTCGCACCGGCAACTTACCGGCCGGGAAAGGATGCTTCACAGACCGTATCGTAGATTCAATGGCAGCGCGCGGATTTCGGACTTCCTTGTTCCGGGACAAAGTCTGGCGTCGGCGTTGGGTGGGATGAACCCGGGGAGAATGGAAATAGATCTCGGGACGCTGGGCTGTTCGACAGAAACGAGTAGGACATGTTCTAGCTATTTGGAATGAGCAGGTGTGGCAAATGGCCGGATCGAAAAGGCCCACCCAGCCTCCCTTTTGGCGGCTGGGCGCCATCGGGACTTGCTGTTTCATGGGACAGGTAACGTGTACTGGCTGGCCATCCTGATCAAATTGGATGGAGAAATCGGACAGGCTGAGCTTTTCAGGGTTGGGGCGACGGCCGCGAATGCCAGTTTGAATTTGAGTGACATGCAGTTCACCCAAAATCGCATCCGGTCCAGGTCCCGTATGGCCGCAATCAGTATACAAGGAGTCCAGATTCGTACGTTGTTTCAAGTTGGGAAGAGCATCCACCAGCAGGCTGGAATCGTTGGTATGGTTGGGAGCCACTTGTACTTTTGTGACCAGCTGCAACTTGTTTTGTGGATTGCAGGTTTCTGTCAGGTTCGCAACATAGCCCTGGTAGCCTGTGCCTCTCTTTTGCCGAAAAGTAGCTTCCAAGTCGTCCGGGGACTGCAGGCTGCTGGCAATCAGTTCAGAGTTGGCTTTTGCCTTGGCTTTGGTTCCATCGATCCGGAAATGATCGTTAAACACGCGCTCTAGAACCTGATAGATTGGATCGTTACCATACCTTTCCTTCAATTCGCTGAGCAGACGGCACATGAACTCGCCAATCTTCTGGATATGTTCCGCATACTCTTCTCGCTTGAGGCGATAGACGTAATGACCGGCATAGCCCTTCATGTAAGGAGCAAAGGCTTCCGCATATTGACCCTGGTCTGCCTGGCTCAACATCCGCTGTACTCGCTGCACTACCACGACGAGCAATTGCAGCCGTCCCACCTGACGGATATTGCTTGCCACCATGGTGCTGTCCATTCGCTGCAGATCTGTCTTTACTTGGAAAGCTGCGACCTGTTCATCCGTGACCTGCTCGAAGGCTTGATCCAACAGGTTCACCCCCTTCTCCTGCATGTAACGGCTCAGACGCTCACGAAAGTAGTACAGCGTACGCAGATCGAAATATCCTATGCCAAACTCATCGTGCCCTAACGCATAGCGTACTTGTAGATTGAAAAGAAAGGCCTCATACATCTCTTCATCCGACCAGCCAAAACCCGCCTTGAGATATTCCAACCCCACCATTACATTGACGGGGACATTTGGCCGTGAAGGCAGATCGGCATACAGCACTGAAAAGGGTTCTTCGTCCAAGCGACAAAAGAACTCCCGATAGAATACGCCCGCCCAGGAGCTGTTTAGATGTTCGCGCTGCTCTTCGGGCAATTCGTTGACACTGCAGATCAGTACTGGTTGGAAATGATGTTTGTTTTTCTTGAACATAGTCCGGGCCTTTGAATCTAGGTTGGTCCGATTATATTAAAGAATCCAATAGTTGAGGAGGGTTCAATTTGGATAAATTCTGTCCTGTCGTTTTTGCAGTAGAGTCAATGATAGAATTCGATACTGTGAGGACCTTCAACCGATTTTCTATGCCATCTATCATCCAGACGCAGGCAGTTCATCCAACCAGATGCTGGGTGCTCAAGACGAAGATTGAGTGATATTTGAAAAATGGAAATCGTACTTTTAAGTCGATCCCAGCGGGTATGATTATCGTATCGTACGATGGTTCTTTCAATGTCGGGAAGATCGGGTATCAGGAACAGGAGGAACAAGGATGATGAAAAAATGTCCTGAATGCGGTTCGGAGGAGATCGTCGATGACCTGGTGGTCTTTGCAGGAGAAGCCCCCTCGGGCCAGCGCCTGGTATATGTTGCGCTTGAAGAACCGGCGCCGCAGAAGAAACCTTTCATCTGGAGTCCCAAGACAGTGGTCACAGGGTTTCGGGCTTCGATCTGCGGCGAGTGTGGAACAACACGTTTTTACACAAAGCAATTCAAAGAGATACTGGAGGCGCATAAGAAGGGTTATGCCAGTCAGAAGAAGAGCCCGGTAGTGATCATTCCAGAGCCGTAGCACAAACCGTTTTCACTGAGCGAAGGGAAGTACGCCCAATGCCGGCTTCAACGATATGGAGAGAAATTCGATGGTGGATAAATTTCGCGGTCATAGATACTCCAAATCGTTGGTCAAGGGCTCCTGTCCTTGCCATGCGGAAGGCGGCCTTCCAAATAGAACGGGAACATCAGTCCAGTGTGGCGAGGCTGCAAGATCATTCCCAGGGAGACGATCGGGTAGAAATAGTGCATAATTGAGAATGAGACTCACGGTCCCACCGACCTGCTTTCCCCTGCAGGGGAGATCAGCAAAATCGCTGAGCGACATTCTCATCGATCCTTTTGGAAGGAGTCAACCATGCAAGACGATCAAAAGCAAGTGAAAACCATTGGTCAACGAGTTGGAGCTTTCATACTCTTCCTGGTCATGGGGCTGCTGATCTTTGTTGTGTTCAGCCACATGAGACCACTGCTGCCCGACTCCGTCGATCTGATGGGCAGAATTCTCATGATCACAGGTTTCCTGGTTGCAGCGCTCCTGGCGCGCAGGAGCGAACGATGTGAGAAGTACTGGCAAATTCTCTTTGCCGGTTTCATCGCATCGCTGGCGACCGGGGTTGATTATTACCTCCCCTCCCGGGATTGGTTGCTGAAACTGTTCAATATATCGATCAGAACCCCGGCGGGGATCGCCATCGATAAATTGGACAGCAGCATCATCATTATTGCCATCGTCATCCTGCTCACCAAGGTTTCCGGCAGCGACCTGGCCTCAATTTACCTCAAGAAGGGCAAGCTCAAGAAAGGCCTGCTGATTGGCTTGATCGCCTTTGCTGTGGCTGTGGCGGGGTCCATCCCGGTTGCGCAGGCATTCTTCGGCGGGCGAGACCTGCAGGTGGGCAAGGTGCTGGCATGGGCTCCGTGGGTGCTGATCTTTGTCCTGGGGAACGCATTCAACGAAGAACTGCTGTTCCGGGGACTGTTCCTGCAAAAGTTCAGCCCGTTCGTGGGAAGAACCCTGGCGAACCTGGTGATCGCCATACCGTTCACCCTGCACCATACGGGCGTAACCTACACGCCGGATGCCCTGATGTTCCTGGCCATCCTCCTGCCCCTGGCGCTGGCATGGGGCTATCTCATGCAAGATACAGACAGCCTGTGGGGCTCGGTTTTGTTCCACGCAGGGACGGATATTCCCATCGTGCTGGCGATCTTTTCGACACTCAATTAGCCTTGATAAAAAGAAGATAGCATGAATGCAGATGCCTTTCGTCAGCTGTACAATTATCACTTTGCGGAGAACCGCAAGACCTGGGACCAGTACGTGTTGTCGCTCAGCGCTGAGCAGTTCCGGCAGCCCGTGGAGTACTCGCAGGGATCGGTACGAGAGCAGATCGTGCACCTGATGAGCGTGGACGAGGTGTGGTTCAGCGAACTGCGCAACGCGGCACCCGGCGAACCGTTCCCGGATGCCGGTCTTGATGACCGGGAGACCCTGCGGGCACAATGGGACGGCATTGAGAAGATGATGCGCGCGTACCTGGCAGACCTTCTCGACGGGATGCTGTTCGAGACGCCGATCCAGGAACCGGAAGAGGACAAGGCACTGGTCGTGTGGCAGGTGCTGCTCCACGTGGTCAATCACGGCACCGACCACCGCGCCCAGTTGCTGCGCTGCCTGCATGACATGGGCGTGAAGACAACCTCACAGGATTACATTTTCTACGTGTATGACCATTTGTAGGGGAGAACTCCCCGGGAAGCATCACAACGCAGGTCAAGAACTGCCGGGATGAGGGTGATATCCTGTATGCCAAGGTGAGCACATGGAGTATCGGGAACACATCAAAGCAGTTGAACGCATGCAGGCGTACATCGAAACGCACCTCAATGAGCCGATCACGCTGCACAGGCTGGCAACGGCGGCGGGATATTCGCCATGGCACGCCGCCAAGGTGTTCAAAGCGCTGACCGGCAAGAGTCCCTTTGAATATATCCGGGCTGTGCGGCTGTCTCGAGCAGTCCTACGGCTGAGGGATGAAGAAGTCAAGATCGTGGACGTGGCTTTCGATTTTGTCTTCGATTCACACGAGGGCTTCACACGCGCGTTTTCGAAGGAGTTCGGGCTGACCCCACAGAGGTATGCCAGGACCAAGCCTGCGCTCAAGTTGTTCCTGCCCGGCAGGCTCCGTGAAACAACCCTCACCTTGCAGAAAGGAGACGAGAGAATGTCTGAAACCATGAAAACGAGCACGATCTTTGTCCAGGTGGTGGAACGTCCCGCCAGGAAGTTGATCCTCAAGCGCGGAGTAAAAGCCGAGGATTATTATGCCTACTGCGAAGAAGTGGGCTGCGAGGTGTGGGACGTGCTGACCAACATCAAGCCGGCGCTGTATGAACCGATCGGGATGTGGCTGCCGGAGAGCCTGCGAACGGCGGGAACTTCCGTGTATGCCCAGGGGGTTGAATTGCCCGGGGACTATACCGGTCCCATCCCGGAAGGGTTCGAATGCATCGACCTGCCGGCGTGCAAAATGATGATCTTCCAGGGGCAGCCTTACGAGGATGCCAACTTTGAAGAGGCGATCGGCAGCCTGTGGGAGACGATCAAGAATTACAAGCCCGAGATCTACGGCTTCCGATGGGCGGATGAGGATGGTCCGCGCTTCCAACTGGAGCCGCAGGGCTACCGGGGATACATCGAGGGACGCCCGGTGAGAACGATCCACACCTAGACAACAACCAGTCCTACCAACCCACAGGGGTTGCCCAAGAGAATGGGCAGCCCCATTTTTTTTTTTTTGAAAAATCCGGGCTCAGGCGAGCAGGCGATCCGCCGGTGTAACCGGTGGAGCATTATTTATGGTGTGGTAAGATTGAAAGTTCAGGTTGAAAACAGCGGGTTCGAGAATTGCGGTGGAGGGGGAAGGTGACCCCCGGCATCCTGCACGGACCGGGTTCGAAAATATTCGCTCTTCAGGAGAATCATGTTAGCCAGGTTGTATGTCAAATTGTGCGATCTTTTCCCAAGATTCAGAAAATCTTCCCGCAAACAAATGTACCAGTTGATGGCCTACGGCTATCGAAAGCGCGACTGGACGTTCATGAACTACGGATATGCCCCGGACAGCGCAGCGGAGAGGGCGGTTTTACATGCGGACGATGAGATCAACCGCACCTGCATCCAGTTGTATCATCACATGGCCAGCGCAGTTGAATTGCGCGGGCGCAAACTACTGGAAGTGGGCAGTGGGCGGGGTGGGGGAGCGGATTACATCCAGCGCTACCTCGATCCAGCGACCGTTGTTGGTGTGGATTATTCCGAAAATGCCGTGAACCTATGCCAACAGCACTATCGGGTCGAAGGGCTGAGTTTTGTACCGGGGGACGCCGAAAACCTCCCTTTTGATGACCACAGCTTTGATATCCTCCTGAATGTGGAATCATCGCATTGTTATGGGTCGATGACGGATTTCCTGGCGCAGGTCAAGCGTGTGCTTAAGCCAGGGGGATATTTCATGCTGGCCGACTTCCGCAACCTGGACCAACTCGATGCGCTTGAAGAACAACTTGACCGGACCGGGATGCGCCGCATCCGTCATGAAAACATCACCCCCAACGTGATCAAGGCCCTGGACGCTGACCATGGACGCCGGTTCGCGCATATCCAGCGCGGGGTTCCGAAACCGCTGCGCAGGTTGCTGCAGGAATTTGCCGGGAACAAGGACACCTGGATCTACAAAGGATTCCAAAGCGGCGCCATCGTCTACCAGAACTTCTTATTCCAAAAAGCCTGAGCGCACAAACCGAGGGCTGCAAGGGGCGGTTTCCAGGAAGAAGGCGGTGGGGATGTGCAGGTGCGCGCAGTCCCTACACCACTTGGAATGGGTTCATCTTCTACGGCGCAGGAAGCACGGTATAATCAGCGTGCAGTTGGAAGCGCAGCCCCGGGAACACTCCACAAGCAGGCTGCCAACAAGGTACTTTTTATCGATAAGGAGAGAACTCATGTGGAAACCAGGAATTGCTGAACTGCTGATCGTGCTGGGGATCGTGGTGCTGCTCTTCGGGGTGGGGCGGATCGGCAAGATCGCCAGCGAGATGGGCAAGGGCATCCGCTCGTTCCGTGACGGATTGAAGGGGGAGGACAAGGAAAAGGAAGGCGAAGAGCCCAAGGAAGAGAAACAGGACAAGGAGTGACCCCTGTCTGCCGGGAATATCCCCCGGCAGACCTGAGAGGCAGCCAGGGGAAAAATGCACGCGAACCACGGGGATCGTCTCGATCCCCGTGGTGTATTAGGGGGGAACAGGGTGAAAAGGGAAGAGCGGCTTTTGCCTGCTGCGACGCTGGCGACGAGCCGCTGCGTCCAGTGTCCTTCCATCTGGAGGCAGTCGAGGAAATCCGCAACACGCAACACACGCCAAGAGCAGCTTCGGACTCTTGCGGCAGGAGGGTGGGCCCTTTACCCAAGATCATCGCGCCTTGCACAGGCATGTCATCCGGGCAAAATATAAAAAACCCCGAATTCGGATCTTTCAAGTGCAGACAAGTACCAAGCGGTGGCTGACCCCTGTCCAACACCCCCGGCTCGCACAACAGGTGGTGTAAGTAGGGTATCACAAGCAACATCTTCCTACGGAGCCTGATCAACGAAAATAAGCGACCAAAAGATCGACCCACAATCTGAACTGACCCCCTAAAAGCAGACACGAAAAGAAAGCACCCCCTGTGAGAAAATAGAGCACAGGAGGTGCTTTTATGTCTGGAACAAAAGGGATGATACATTACGAAGTAAAGGTCAAGGAAAAAGCGGTCCGGATGTTTTTGGAGGAACATCTCACCTATGCAATAATTGCCAGGGAGTTGGGGATCCGGAAGGCAGCTCGGATAGAAGCCTGGGTACGGATGTACGGGAAAGAGGGCGAGTTGTCTTTTCACAAACCAATCGGGCGACCGCTGAAAGCAGAAGCAGAGCAAAGGGAACTGGAACGACTCCGGATGGAGAATGCCCTGCTAAAAAAATTCCATACCGAATTGCGGGGGCTGCAACTCGCGCAGCGCAATATCGGGCGATCTACCACCACAGAGAGGAGTTCGAAGTGAAAGCAATGTGTGCCTTCTTTGGTGTTTCGCGAGCAGCCTATTATGCCTGGGTGAACAAGTTGGACCGAGAAGACCCGGATCGTGAGCGGATGGAACTTGTCCAGGAAGCCTATGAAACTTCTCACAAGATTTATGGTTATCGCCGGATTACGCTGTGGTTGAAGCAAAAGCGTGCATTGGTGATCAACCACAAGGCAGTTTTGCGGCTGATGAACAAGCTGAATATCCGCTCCAGGGCACGAAAACGGAAAATGTACAAGAAACTGGAAGAAATTGGCACCTACCACCGTTATCCGAATGTGCTCAACCGTGATTTTGTGGCCACCCGGCCTAACCAGAAGTGGGTTACGGACGTTACCTACGTTATGACCCAAGATGGCTGGGCCTACTTGTCCACCATCAAGGATCTCTACGATGGGTTTATCGTCGCCCATGTCTTTGATCGCAATAACTCGATCGCCTTGGTTACCAATACGGTGAGACTGGCCAAACTAAAAGAAAAGGTCACTGATGGACTCATCCTCCACAGTGACCAGGGGCACCAATACACTTCGCAGGCGTATCATGATGTCCTTGCAAACGAGTATAACATCACTCCTTCCATGTCCCGCCGCGGAAACTGTTGGGATAATGCCTGCATGGAAAATTTCTTCGGACATCTCAAAGAAGAGTACTTACGCCATTTCAAAAACCCTTCCTTTGAAGAAGCAAAACAGATCATCGATGAATATGTTTGCTTCTTCAACTACGAAAGGATACAATTGAAAACAAGACAGACACCCTTCGAACGCAGGTGTCTGTCCATTTAGCCACTCGGGGTCTTTCTTTTTTTGTCTCGCCTAAAGGGTCCAGTTCAATCTGCCAGGGGGCTTATTTTACGGGCACATTTGCTTGACAGGAGAGGGGAAAAAGCCGATAATTACATAAAAGATGACTTTAGGTTAATTAACCTAAAGGGCATATGACCTATGCAAACCTTTTACCCACTCGACCAACAAGCACTCTTTACCAACCGGGAATATGAGCTGGCCCAGTTGGCGCATTACCGGCAGGTACTGGGGGCTGGCCCAATGGAGCATGTGGCCCTATTTGGCCTTCGCCGCATTGGCAAGACACTGCTGCTCAAAGAGTTCATGCGCCGTACTTTGGATGAATCTCCAAGCGTAACGCCGGTTTACATGGATTTTGCCACGCTGGCCAGCTCACCGGAGAATTTCGCAGTGGGATATGTCGGACAATTATGTTACTGGCTGCTGATGCGCGGCGAAGGGGATGTCGGGCCGTTCTTGAGCGCCGGGTCGCTGGCGGGGGCGCTGTTCCAAAATAATGGGGCAGATCTCTATCCGCTGGTTGAACCGCTGCTGCATGAGTTAGAAAAAGCCCGCCCAGACCGCCAGGCGCTGCTGCGCAAGGCTTTCCATTTTTCCCATGAAGCTGCCGGGGTACGACAGTGTTTGCTGGCGCTGATCCTGGATGAATTTCAGGAAATTCGCACCCTCACCCACTACCCAAACAGCCACAATGTGCTGGCCTTGCTGCGCGCTGAGATGCAGTCGCAAAGCGGTATATTGTATCTTCTGGCTGGGTCGGCTGTCAGCGTGCTGACCGATCTACTTTCCAATCCAGATAGCCCACTCTTCGCTCAGTTCACCCGCCTGCCAGTGGAAGCTTTCAATCGCGAATCCACTTCGTTGCTGGCGCGCAAGCTGACCAACGACCAGGCTCCCGCTGACCTGCTGCCTCTGATCCACAGCCTGACCAATGGGCACCCGTTTTATATCACCGCCCTCTGCCGACGATTGATGAACCTGGTGGACGTGGCGCAGCGCCCGCTGGATGCCGATACGATCAGACAGGCTTTCCTGACCGAAACCCTGGCTCCGCATGGCCGCATCTATGATTTTTGCCGTTACGTGTACGATCTGTCTTTACAGAAGGCCACCGGTTATGGGGCATTGAAAGCCGTTTTACAGATCCTGGCTACCGAGGAGGGCCTGACTGCCAGCCAGATCGCCCGTAAACTGCGCGTCACCAGCGGCACAGCCAGCGACTACCTGCGCTGGCTGCGGGAAGTAGACTTGGTCACCGACCGCGACCATGCCTATTACTTCCGTGATCCGGTACTGCGCTTCTGGGTCGCCAACACGATCCGCGGTGTGGAGATCAGCCTGACAGCGGAACCGCTTGACCTGGTGAACCTGATGGCAAGGTTGGACGCCCAACTGCAGCGCGTTTCTGAGGAGTTGGGAACTGCGCAGGAGAGCCGCATCCGCGAGTTGCTGCGCCGCTTCGACAACCAAGTGGTGGATGGCTCAATTTTTGGCATCCCTGACCCAATCACATTACCCAAGTTTGACCAAGTGAACGAGTACTTGTCGCAGGATGGGCAGGTGCAGCTCGATGCCATTGCGCAAGCGGCCAACGGCGTGAAATGGATCGTTGAGGTCAAGTGGCGTACCAAGCGGGTAGGCAAGAAGGAAATGGGAAGGCTGTTGGCGCATGCCCAGGCTGAGTCAGCGCAGGGGTGGTTCATCTCCCGCGCCGGGTTCACTGAGGATGCGGTTGAGCTCGCACAGAAGGAAGGATTGTTTTATTCGGACGGGCAGGCGATTCATTCTCTTCAGGTGCTTCTAAAGGGATGAAAGCTTGGTCGATAATTCCATGACCTTTTACCTGTCCCTTTTCAAACGTATCTTGTAGAAAAAAGTCCTGACCGATTGAAACCCGCCGCAAGCCATGCCGTTTCAACGGCAGTGGACAAGGCGGTTTTTAGAGCAGCTTTAGCTGAGAGTCTTGCAAGAACGATTGATAAATGGATAACAACTATCAGCGAGATGAACATCGAATACACCTGATCGTATATCACCTTGTTTGGACACCCAAGCGGCACAAACCTGTTCTGGTAGGCGAGGTAGGGCAAGATTGTAAACAGCTGATCGAACAGAAATGCAGAGAACAAGGCTGGACCATCCTGGAGCTGGCAGTACAACCTGATCATGTCCATTTGTTCGTCCGTGCCTGGCCACTCACCTCTGCGGCTGAGATCGTGAAAGAATGCAAGGGAGTTACCTCGCACGAATTGCGCAAGAAATACCCCTTTCTGAAACGCATGCCCTCGTTGTGGACGAGGAGCTACTTTGCGGCCACAGCCGGAAACGTATCGGCGGAAGTCATCCAGCAGTAC
>JBGSVI010000019.1:0-26782 GCA_041753035.1 Anaerolineales bacterium
TGGTCTTTCGCTAGATCGAGATGTGAATGCAGCGTGTAATATTCTGATCAGGGCGGGACACGCCCTTTGGGACGAAAGCACAGCCACTGGGCTAAGGCTGTCCCAAGAAGCCCCGCCGCTTTAGCGACTGGGGAGTGTCACCGATCCCCCCTTGGGTTTCACAAAGTCAGAACCCAAGGGAATCCTTTCCCCCTGCCTCCCGCCCCCAGGCAGGGAAATAAATTTTGGGGAAGCCAGTTCTTAGAGGATTGCTTCGGCGGAGGGACACCGCCTTGCAACGACACTGTCATTTGGGGGCTGTTCATTTTCTACTGCGATTGCCATCCCCTGCCGACAGTTTATGGTATAGTCCTGCCAATAGCAGTGCGTCCTTTTCATCGTTCCCCTGGAGGTCAACATGCCCAGAGTCAGCCTGAACCTGCCCGCACCCGATTTCTCCCTGGATGATTTCCAGGGCAACCTCACCCGCCTGTCCGACCTGCGCGGGCACAATGTGCTCCTGGTCTTCAACCGCGGCTTCACCTGACCGTTCTGCCAGGCGCACATGGCGCAGTTGCGCCAGGATCAGCAGGAATTCGAGCGGCGCAATACGCTCATCCTCATCGTCGGCCCGGAGAATGCCGCCGCCTTCGCCAGGTATTTCCAAAAGAACGACCTGCCCTTCATCGGCCTCCCCGACCCAAAGCACAGCGTGCTCGTGCTCTACGGGCAGCAGGTCAACCTGTTCAAACTGGGGCGTATGCCCGCCCAGGTGCTGGTCGATGGAGCCGGCATCGCCCGCTATGTCCATTACGGGCATGGCATGAGCGATATTCCGGGGAACGCCGAGTTGTTCAGCCTCATCGATGAGATCAATACCTCCCCACTTTGACCTTGCCATCCTCGGCGGCGGCGCAGCCGGCATGAGCCTGGCGCTGGCACTGGCGCGCAGTCCCCTGAAGGAGCTGTCGGTGCTGATCGTCGAGCCGGAAGCCAGGACCAAGAATGACCGCACCTGGTGCTTCTGGACGGATGCCCCCTCGCCCCTGGACCCCGTCGCCCGCCGCCAATGGACCCGACTTGCCTTCCACAGCAACACGCTCTCCCGAGAGTGGGACCTGGCCCCGTTCCGCTACCTGATGCTGCGCGGCCTGGATTTCTATACGTACGCGCATGCTGAATTGGCCAGGCACAACGTCACCTTCCTCCGCGGCAGCGGGGAAGTGCTTGACGGCGAGGCCTGCGCCACCCTCCAGGTGGACGGGCGGGAATTCACAGCCCAGTGGGTCTTCGACAGCCGCATCCGCCCCATGGATCTCCTGTCCCACCCGCGCGGCAATACCCTGAAACAGCATTTCCTCGGCTGGGAGGTGGAAACCGAACGCCCGGTCTTCGACCCGCAGACAGTGACCATGTTCGACCTGCGCACCCCCCAGCGCGGAGGGGTGACCTTCTTCTACACCCTGCCCTTCAGCGCCACGAACGCCCTGGTGGAATACACCCTGTTTTCCAGGGAGACCCTCCCGCTGGAGGAGTATGAGACCGCCCTGCGCTCCCACCTGGCACAGCACGGAGCGGGGGCATACCGCCTCATCGAGGTCGAGCGCGGCGTCATCCCGATGACCGACCGGCCCTTCCCACGCCGCCTGGGTCGGCGCATCCTGGCCATCGGCACGCGCGGTGGGCGGGTAAAGCCCTCCACGGGCTATGCCTTTGCCCGCATCCAGCGGGATTCGGAGCGCATCGTGGCCTCGCTTCTGCTGCGCGGGCATCCCTTCACCATCCCACCGGACAAACTGCGCCACCGCCTGCACGACTCTGTCATGCTCGAGATCCTGGCGCGTGAGCCGGACCTCGGGCGCCCGATCTTCTCATCCATCTTCTCCCGCAACCCGGTGCAGCGGGTGCTGCGCTTCCTGGATGATCGCTCCACCCTGGGCGAAGACCTGTCCATCATGGCCGCACATGAACCCGGGCCGTTCCTGCGGGCGATCGCCAGGCGCTATCTCCTGCCTCACCCGCCTCAAAGCCCCACCAATCTCTCCCCTCCAGGAGTCCCCCATGGTTGATCTCACCTACACCATCTCCCCCGACATCTTCCGCCTCTATCCGGGTTACATCCGCGGGGTGGTTATCGCCCGGGAGGTCCACAACGGTCCCTCGCCGCAAGGCCTCATCTACCTGCTGCGCCAGGCCGAGGCCCACCTGCGCACCTGGCTGTCCCTGGAGGACCTGACCGGGGAGCCGCGCATTGCCGCCTGGCGCGAGGCCTTCCGCAAATTCGGCGCCAAGCCCGGCGAGTTCCGCTGCTCGGTGGAAGCCATGGCGCGGCGCGTCCTGCGCAATGAACCTCTGCCGGCGATCAATGCCTTGGTGGACATCGGCAACCTGCTCTCCCTGCGCCACCTGGCGCCCGTCGGTGGGCACGCCATCGACCATCTCGCCGGGGATCTCGCCCTGTGTCTGGCGACCGGCACCGAGGAGTTCATCCCTTTCGGCGGGACTCAGATGGAACATCCTCTCCCCGGTGAGGTCATCTTCGCCGAGGGGGACACAGTACTCACCCGCCGCTGGACCTGGCGGCAGGGTAACCACACCCTGACCCTGCCCTCCACGACCGCCATCGAGTTCAATGTCGATGGTTTGCCCCCGCTGACGCCTGCGCAGGTGGAGCAAGCCTGCGCCGATACGGTCCAACTGGTCCAGGAATTCTGCGGGGGCAGCCTGCGCGTGGAATTGCTCTCGCAGGGCAGCCCAAGCCTGAAACTATTTAACTGAAAAAGGGACGGCAGCAGAAGGAGCCGTCCCTATGGTAGGGAACAGGGGGGAGCGAGGACTTTACTTGCGGTTGCGCAGGAAGGTCGGAATATCCAGGTCTTCGGTATTGAAGATCGTGGGCTTGAACTCGGCGCTCTGCGCAGATTGCTTCTGCGCTTCCACGCTCACCGATTCCTGCTTGCGCTCGCCGGTGTTCTGCTGGAAGATGGATGGGCGCATCTGGGAGGCACGCCGCGGCATGCCGGTGCGCTCAAAACCGGTGGCAATGACCGTGATGCGGATGTCATCGCCCATATCCGGGTCGATCACGGCACCAAAGATCATGTTCACATCCGGGTGCGTGGTCTCACGGATCAGCGCAGCAGCCTGGTTGACCTCGAACAAGGTCAGGCTGGGGCCGCCGGTGACATTGAAAAGCACACCTCGGGCGCCGTCAATGGTGATGTCGAGCAGTTGGCTGGAGATGGCCTGTTCGGCAGCCACGCGAGCGCGATCCTCGCCGGAGGCCTTGCCGACTGCCATCAGCGCAGCGCCGCCTTCCGACATGATCGTCTTGACATCGGCGAAGTCCAGGTTGATCAGCCCGGGGACGGTGATCAGTTCGGAGATGCCCTGGATGCCCTGGCGCAGCACATCGTCAGCGATCCGGAAGGAGTCATTCAGGCTGGTGCGCTTGTCCATGATCTGGAGCAAGCGGTCATTGGGAATGACGATCAGGGTGTCGGATTGCTCCTTCAACTTTGCCATTCCCGCTTCAGCCGACTGCATGCGCTTGTTCCCTTCAAAGGTGAATGGACGGGTGACCACGCCAATGGTCAGCGCACCGACTTCCTTGGCGACCTGCGCCACGATGGGCGCCGCGCCGGTGCCGGTGCCGCCGCCCAGACCGGCGGTGATGAAGGCCATGTCCGCGCCTTTGAGCACGTTGTACAGGTCCTCGGCCGATTCTTCGGCAGCCTTGCGCCCGGTCTCCGGGTTGCCGCCAGAGCCAAGGCCGCGGGTCAGCTTCTCGCCGATGCGCACGCGGGTGGGTGCCTTGGAGAGCATCAGCGCCTGGGCGTCAGTGTTGATGGCGATGAATTCCACGCCCTGGATGCCTTCCTCGATCATACGGTTGACGGCGTTCACACCGCCGCCGCCCACACCGATGACCTTGATGCGGGCAAATGCTTCTGCTTGCAAATTCTTCTTAGCGTCCATAGTGATCCTCCTGTTTCCTTGTGGGTGATGCAATCTTTCTACAATGTTGATGAGAGACCAGTGTCCTCATGACGAACGATCTTTTCTGGTTGCGTTACGGCAACAAACGCTTGAACCAGTCTTTCACCGGATCAAAATTGACCATCGACTCGCCGCGGACGCGCCGGTCATGGCCGCGTGCCGGGCGCAAGTCTTCTTCTGTCAGGGCAGCCGCCCAGTAGAGCAGCCCAACGCTGGTGGAATAGGCCGGGTTCTTCAACTGGTCCACCAGTCCGACCAGGTTTTCCGGCTGGGCGGTGCGCACGGGCATGCCAAGCACCTGCGAAGCAAGGTTGCGGATGCCGGGCAGGGCAGCCGTTCCACCGGTAAGCACCATACCTGCCGGGAGAAGGCCGTCATACCCGGAGCGCTTTATCTCCTGCAGGGCCAGTTGGAAGATCTCCTCAACCCTGGCTTCGAGGATATACGCCAGGTCCTGGCGGCTGTATTCGACCGGCTGCTCTTCGCCGAATGCTTTGACCGTGAAATACTCCTCTGCGCCCACCCCGGATTTCAGGGCGAAACCATGCTTCTTCTTGACTTCCTCGGCCTGGTTCATTGGCAGGCGCAGAACGGTGGCGACATCGTTGGTCAGGTGGTTGCCGCCGACCGCCAGCACCATGGTGTGCCAGACATGACCATCCACGTAGATCGCCAGGTCGGTCGTCCCGCCGCCAATGTCACAGACCACCACGCCCATGTTGCGCTCTGTGTCGGTCAACACCACTTCTCCGGAGGCCAGCGGGTTTAGGATGAAATGCAGCACTTCCACGTTGGCCGCGTTGACGCTCTCACGCAGGTTCTGGACGGTGGCCTCCGAGGCGGTGATGATGTGCGTTTCAACCTCCAGGCGGTAGCCGTGCATCCCGATCGGGGTGCTGATGCCGTCCTGCCCATCCACGGTAAAGCCGCGCGGCACGATGTGGATGATCTCACGGTTGTGCGGGATGGCAACCGCCCTGGCAGCATCCATGGCGCGCTCGACATCGATATCGTCGATCGCCTCACCAGAGACCCCTGCCACGCCGCGGCTGTTGATTGAAGATACATGTGCCCCCGCCAGGCTGACCAGCGCGCCGGTGATCTCCACGCCCGAGGTCTGCTCGGCTTTGCGCACCGACCGGTTGATGGAATCAGAAGCCGCAGCAAGGTCAACGATGACACCTTTCTTGATCCCTTCGGAGGGCTCGATGCCCACACCCAGGATGCGGATGGCTTCCTGCTCCAGGCGACCCACCAGGGTGCAGATCTTGGTCGTACCAACGTCAATTCCAACTACGATCTCGTCCATAGGCAGCTACTTGTAGAATGGTGCATCCAGGTATGCCACGCTGATCAGCGTGGGCTGGATGCCCTGTTTAATGAGTTCATCCACCAGCACCTGGTAGATGGCGATCTTCATATTCACATCCTGCGTGTTCTGACCGAAATAGACCGTCCAGTTGTTGGCATTATCCTGCCAACCCACACCGTACACAGGATCGTAGATCAATGGCATCCCTTCCGGGGCCAGCAGCGCCAGGGTGGCAATGGTGGTTACCATCTCCGGACTGATGAAGCGCTGTTCGTAGTCAGGCAGGTCGGGGTTGTTCAGGTCTTCCTGCGGGGCGTCCAGGGCAAAAACCTGCACCAGGCCGGCGACATCGCCACGCGGGGTGAATCTGACCCCGTCGGCATCGATCCAGGTGAAGTTATCCCCCTCGAACCAGACCAGGACAGGGATACGTTCCTCCACGGTGACGATCACCCGGTTGGGCAGTTTCACCTTGACATCGACCGCCGACAGCTCTGTGTACGCAGTGCGCAGGTTGTCCTCGATCTGGGCGGGGACAGCCTTGAAGACCGGGTCGCCCACGATACCCATCCCGGCGCCGATCACGCTTGCCTCGATGCGCTGGTTGCCAACCACCTCGGCCTGCATGATCGTGAAAGAGGCCGAATTCCACATCAGCAGCAGGACAACAGCCAGTGCGATGGTGATGATGCCCGAGATCCAGCGCGGATTGGAGAAATCGAACTGCGGCAGGCTGATGGCTGGCGCGCGGATGGCCGTCCCCCCCAGGCTGAAGGCATACGAGCGGTTGGAAGCGACTTTGTCAAAGCGCTGGGTGTGGGAAGTTTTTCTGCCCGCCCGGCTGCGATCCGCAGGCTGCGGGACACGCCGGGGGCGCGGCTCCACGGGCAGGAAGGCCGATTCGGTGCGATAGGAGCGCCGGGTGGAGGTCGTCGGTCCGGGTTTGCGCGCGCTGGTTTTTCCCTTCTTGGAGGGGGAGGTGCGGACAAAGTCCGAGCGGTTGAAGGAGGGTTTATTGCTCATGATGTTTTCCGGAAGCTGCGTTGGGTTGCGTCGCGGTCAGCTTTGCGTTCCAGTGCCAGGGCGATCAGGCGGTCCACCAGTTGTGGATAGGGCAGTCCACTGGCTTCCCAGAGTTTTGGATACATGCTGATGCTGGTGAAACCCGGGAGGGTGTTCACTTCATTGAGCATCACATTGCCAGTTGTCTTATCAACAAAGAAGTCCACACGTGCCATACCGGCGCAGTCGATGGCCTTGTAGGCAGTCACAGCCATACGCCGGATCTGTTCGCTGGTCACGACAGGCAGGGGAGCCGGGATAACCAGGACGGAGGTGTTGTCTTCATACTTGGATTCGTACGAATAGAACTCCCGGCTGGGCAGGACCTCTCCGGGAACGGAGGCCTGCGGTTCGTCGTTGCCCAACACCGCGACTTCGATCTCACGAGCATCCACACCGCGTTCGATGAGCACCCGGCGATCGTAAGAACAGGCTTCCAACACGCCCTCACTGAGGTCGGAGCGGTTCAGGCACTTGCTGATCCCGACCGAGGAGCCCAGGTTGGCTGGCTTGACGAACAATGGGTAGGGTGCCAGTGCCTCAGCGCGCTCGAGGATGGAGGACATTTCCTTTTTAATCTCGCTGCGCAGTACGATGATGGATTCGACCACGGGGATGCCGTTGGCGCGCATCACGTCCTTGAATACTCCCTTGTCCATGCCCACGGAGGAACCGGTGACGCCTGCACCGACGTAGGCCAGGTCAGCCAGTTCAAGCAGCCCCTGCAGGGTGCCGTCTTCGCCAAAGGTGCCGTGCAGCACAGGGAAGACCACGTCCACATCGGTCAATGCATCCAGGTGCCAGTCAGCTTGGTCGCTGCGTATCTTCCAAATGCGGTTGTGCTTCTGATCCGGGATGATGACTACCGGCTGCAGACCACCCTCCGCGAGTTGTCCACTTTCGAGTGCTTCGAGCACATGCTCCCCGGTCAACCAGACGCCTTCCCTGGTGATTCCGATCTGGGTCACCTGGTACTTGCGGGGATCAAGCGCGGACAGCACAGATCTGGCGGACATGAGTGAGACCTCATGTTCTCCGGACCTGCCACCAAAAAGGACTGCAATGCGAAGTTTCTGATCCATGGTTTTAGTCACGGTCTACCATTCACCAACGATCTCGATCTCCGGTTCCAGCAGCACACCGAATTGTTCAAGAACAGCCTTCTGCGCCAGTTCCAGCAGCGCTTTCATATCCTCGGCGCGGGTCTGGTCGGTGTTCAGGAAGAAATTGGCGTGCTGGGCACTGATCTCGGCGCCGCCAATGCGCCTGCCCTTCAACCCGGCAGCCTCAAGGAGCCGCCCCGCCTTGTCCTGCGGCGGATTCTTGAACATGGAGCCCATGCTGGCGCCAGGAGGCTGGGTCTTTCGCCTGCGCTCCGAGTTGGAAGCCATTTTTGCCTGGATCTCAGCCGCATCTCCATGCACCAGGGTGAGGGTGGCGGAAAGGATCAGCGCAGGCGGCTTGGTGCGCTTGAGCAGGGAGGTGCGATATCCATATTCCATTTTTTCCACCGGCCAGGACTGGCGTCCCTGCTGGCGGTGTAAGATGTCGATGGATCTGACGTTCCCGGCCATCTCGCCGCCGAAAGCCCCGGCATTGCCGAAGAGCGCCCCGCCGACCGAGCCGGGCACCGAGGCAGCCCATTCCAGGCCGCTCAGCCCCAGGCGGACGGCGCGCTGGGCAATATCGTTCAGTGTGGTGCCCGATTCGGCATGCACGGTTGGCTGCTCTGCCTGGTGATCGAACTTGACCGCGCGCGCCCGGTTGAGCAGGGTCACGCCGCGCACACCCTTGTCGCTGACCAATACATTCGAACCGCCGCCAAGGAGCAGGAAGGGGAGATCCAGTTCCCAGAGCACCTGCGCAGCCTGAGCGATTTCGTCCGCGGAGCGGATGGTCACCAGCACATCAGCAGGACCGCCAATGCGCGCGGAGGTGTACCCGGAGAGGGGAACATTCTCCTGGATCCGGTCACCAAAGACATTGCGCAAGGCGGAAAGGTCAGCGGTTTTCATGGTCTGTTTGACAGTTTATTTTTCATTTTCCTTCAGGTGGGCGATCAATTTCTTGACCGTGGTCTCCATTACCTGGCCGGGAACCTGGCCGTTCTGTGATTTGCGCCGGAATCCCTCGGGGTCCGGGGAGGGGATATCGCCCAGCACCAACCGCAGGGGCGGCAGGGCCATGACTTCGGATTCGTAAATGCGCTTCTTCTCAATCATTTTCGACCTCCTTCAAATGGTTCAGCACGGTTTGACTGACCTGGTCGGCATCCCCTGCGGAGAGCACCAGGAGCACATCGCCAGGATGAAGATTGGCGATCAGGGTTGCAATTGTCTCGTTCAGACTGCCCGAAAAATGGGCTGCAGGATGGTTCATGGCAGCCACAACCTGCCTGGATGAAAAATCCTGGATCGGCTCACGCGAAGCGTAGATCTCTGTCACCAGCACCTCGTCCGCATCAGCAAAGGCGTGGGCAAATTCGTTGAACAGCGTCCGGGTGCGGGAATAGGTGTGCGGCTGCCAGACTGCCCAGAGGCGGCGGTCCGGGTAGCGCAGGCGGGCGGCAGCCAGGGTGGCGCGGATCTCGGTTGGGTGGTGGGCATAATCGTCGATCACACTGACACCAGCAGCCTCCCCGATCAGTTCGAACCTGCGTCCGGCACCCTTGAACTCTGCCAGGGCATGTGCAGCCGCGCTCAGGTCCAGTCCCAGCAGACGGATGACGGTCAGGACGGCGAGGGCGTTACGTACATTGTGATGCCCCGGCACCCGCAGGGCAACGTTGACAACCTCGTCCATCACGCGTGCTCCAAAGGTGATCCCACCGAATTCATTACTGCTTACCACCTCGGCAAAGGCATCCATCCGCAGGACGCCATCAGCTGTCACCGGGTGCAGCCCATAGGTAAGCACTGCCCTGTTCAACTTTTCGGCTTCGCCGATCAAGCGCCTGGCTCCCGGATCTTCAGCGCAGGCTACCAGCACCCCATTTTCCGGTAGAAGATGAACGAAAGCCAAAAATGCGGCGTGGAAATCCTCCGGGGTGGGGTAGCAGTCAGGATGATCGTGTTCCACGTTGGTGATGATCTCGATGGCTGGCTTCAGCCCGAGGAACATGCGGTCGTATTCGTCGGCCTCGATGACAAAGGCTGTTCCTTTGCCTGCATGCGCATTGACACCCAGGTTGACAAGCACACCACCCGAAATAAAGGTGGGATCCTGCTCCAGGGCGCTGAGCACCCAGGCGAGCATGGATGTGGTGGTCGTCTTGCCGTGTGTCCCGGCAATCGCGATCCCGGTCCTGCCTTCCATGAGCGAGCCGAGGAAGTCAGCACGCTTCAATACTGGAATACCCGCTGCGTGGGCAGCGATCACTTCGGGATTATCGTCCGGGATGGCTGAGGAACGCACCACCAGGTCCGCTCCTCTTACGTTTTCCTGCCGGTGACCGATGCAGATGACTGCCCCGGCGGTTTCGAGATCACGCGTGAACGACGAAGTGGCGCGGTCAGAACCACTGACCACGTATCCGCTCTCCAGAAGGAGGCGGGCGATGGCCGAGAGGCCGGTACCACCGATGCCGATCAGGTGAATGTGGGTCATGGTTTTATATGAATACGACGATCACAAATATGAACGCGATCACAACGGCAAAATAGATACCAGGGACACCCAAGAGCTTCGGAGGCATGTAATGGAGCATGGCATTGGCCATTTTTTCGATCTGCGAACCGACCTCCGGAGCCGGGATGAATGCGAATGGATAGCCTGCATCCGCCATGTAGAACCAGATCGTACCGGCAATGAGATAACCATTGAATGCGCCGATGAAGATACCCAGCAGGACATCCTGGATCTTCTCGCGGTTCATCTTGGCAGCAAAGCGCGGGATGTTGGGGGTCTGGTAGCCAAAGAAGACCAGCAGGACAATGATCAGGAAGCGCAGCCAGAAGTAGAGTACCGGGCTGTCCGGCTTGAGCACATCCCGGATGAAGGGGACGTAGCTTTCCAGTAGGGTAGAGAAGGTGAGCGCCAGGATGACGCTGAAGGTCACCAGCAGTTCCCTCGCCCAGCCGCGCATTCCCCCGATGATGGCAAAGAGGATGACATACATCCAGAAGACAACCGTGAGACTGATCATTTTACAGCTCCTCTTTGCGCCAGTTCCACCAGCAGGCGGGCGATCTCGGAGGCAGCCTGTGGCCTGGCAAGGGCTTTGACCGCGGTGCGCATCGAGTCGAGGCGTTTCGGCTCCTGGAACAGGCTTTGCACCGTGGGCAGGAGGTCGCCTGCCAGCCGGGCATCTTCTAGCATCACGGCTGCGCCATTGCGCACCAGGTGATCAGCATTGACCTTTTGGTACCGCCAGGCATATGGGTAGGGCACCAGGATGGACGGCAGACCAAAGAGCGGATATTCACCCAGGATGGACGCGCCGGCACGTGAGAGCACAAGATCGGCAGCCGCCAAAGCAGCCCCCATTTCTTCGTGCAGGTAGGGATAGGCATGATAGCGCGGGTTTGAGAGCGCTTGTGCTTTCTCATTGACCGTGGTCCAATCCAATTCACCGCTGATGTGGATCACCTGGGCCAACTCCAGCAATTCCGGCAGGTGGGTGAGCACCGCGTTGTTCAAAGAACGGGCACCCTTGGAGCCACCAAACACGAGCAGAACAGGGGAACCTTCTTCCAATCCCAGCACCCTGTATGCCTCACTGCGGGTCCATTTGTTAAGCCCGGAGCGCGTGGGGTAGCCGGTGCAAACCAGTTTTTGCCCTCGCTTAAAGTAAGCGGATGAATCTGCAGCGGTAACTGCAATGCAGTCGGCAAAGCGTGCCAGGGTCTTGAGTGCCAGGGCGGGTTCGATATCCGGCACGTAGAGCAGCGTGGGCACCTTTCTCCCGGCGAGAGCCATGGGGACGGCAACATATCCGCCGGTGAAGAGGAGAACATCCGGTTTGAATTCCTGCAGGATGCGGCGCGATGCCGACACGCCGCGTGCCAGCTTCTTGATGTTTCCTGGCAGGTGGCGCAAGCCAACACCGTGCACTCCCGCAGCCGGGATGCTCTTAAAGGGAATATTCGCCCGCTGCACAAGCGTGGCTTCCATTCCACCTTCACCTCCGGTCCACAAGACGCTCAACGCAACCTCGTGCGTAAATAACGCCTCAAGGACGGCGAGTGCGGGATATACTCCGCCGCCGGTTCCCCCGGCGCAGATCAACAGACGCACCGTAAGACCTCCGTTGTTCCACAACTGTTTCCTGGGGCTTGTGCCCCTTCTGGCGGGAGATGCCCACCAGGATGCCGATCGCAGCAAGCATTGACAACAAGTTCGAGCCACCAGCACTGATGAACGGCAGGGAGTTACCTGCAAAGGGCAGCAGGCCGACCATGACTGCCATGTTCATCAGGGCTTCGATCGCGATCCAGAAGGTCAAACCACTGGCGAGGATCCTGCCCAGGTCATCCGGGGCGTTGGCGGCGATCTTCATGCCACGCCAGACGAGCACCCCGTAGAGCGAGATCAAGGCGATCACTCCCAACAGACCCAATTCTTCCACCAGCACGGCAAAGATGCTGTCGGTGGCTGATAGGGGCAGACCTTCCATTTTCAAAGTAGCATCCCCGATCCCCTGGCCAAAAAAGCCACCATTGACGATCGATTCCAGTGAGTACAGGATATGATCGCTGGAATTCAACAGGTCCTTGCGCCCGGCGATGTATTCTGCGATGCGTTGCTTACCCGTATCGCTGAATTGCACCACCAGCCAGCCCACTGCTGCAGCAACCAGGAAGAAGATCAGGATCTGCTTCAGTTCCCCATCTGCCAGGAAGAACATCAGCACACCGATAATGAAGATCGTGGCGCCAGCGCTCAGGTCGGGCTGGAGCAGGATCAAGCCGCCAATGGCACCGATGATGAATGCCAGGGGGAGCAGTCCCAACTGGATATCATGG
Source organism: Anaerolineales bacterium (assembly GCA_041753035.1). Taxonomy (GTDB): domain Bacteria; phylum Chloroflexota; class Anaerolineae; order Anaerolineales; family Villigracilaceae; genus UBA877. The sequence continues at coordinate 12,316 of JBGSVI010000019.1, forward strand.
AGACTCTCGCGCCGGTTGGAAAGCCAAACGCCAAGGTAGATGACGGTCGCCACTTTCGCCAATTCCGAAGGCTGGATCGAGCCGGCAATGAACGTTCGGATCGAGCCCAGGCGGTTCTCACCAATAAGAAGGATGACAACCAACAAGGCGATCGTGATGCCCATCATCGGGACAACCAGCTTGGGGAAGATGCGATAGTCCAGGCGGGAGATCACCAGCGCCACCAGGCCACCCAGGATCGTCCATAACACCTGCTTGTTGAAGATCAGGTAAGCATCTCCATTCTCCAGCAGCGAAAAATCGGTGCTGGCAGAGAAGACCATCAACAAACCAAAGATGCACAGCGCCGCCACCGCCGCTACCAGGATCAAGTCACCTGTGCGTGGTTTTGAGCGGGCTGCGGGTGCAGTCACAGGCCTCGAGTTAGGTCTTACAAAAGTTCCGATGCCCATTTTCGGTACGCTTCTCCACGTTCTTCGAAATCACGGAATTGATCAAAACTTGTCCCGCCGGGCGAGAACAGGACGACATCGCCCGGCACAGCGAGCCCGGAAGCCGTCCGAACCGCTTCTTCCAAGTCCTGGCAGCGCCTCAGCGTATACCCGCCGGGAGCTTGCTCCAGGGCAGCCTGGATCTTCGCTGCGGCTTCCCCGAACAGGACGACATGCTTCACGCGCTGGCGGACAAGTTCAGCCAGGTCTGCCCAGGGCAGATTCTTATCGCGCCCGCCAAGCAGCAGAATGAGCGGTTCGGTGAAGGAACGGATGGCGGCCATGGTGCGCTCCGGGGCTGTGGCGATCGAGTCGTTGTACCACTTCGCGCCGTTGCGTGCGCAGACGAATTCCAACCGGTGAGCCACGCCCTGGAACTCGCTGGCTGCCAGGAGCATGGCATCCAGCTTGAGACCCATGGTGTTGCCGATGGCGAAAGCCGCCAGGACGTTCATCACGTTGTGATCGCCGCGCAACTGCAACTGGTTCGCATGCAGGAGCGGCATGTCAACATCACGATGACGCAGGTGCAGGATGCCGCCGGACAGGTAGGTCCCTTCTTCGCCCCGGGGAAGCGGGCTGAACCCGAAGGAAACCAGCCGCCCCTTGACCGCCTGGCGCAGCCCCCAAGAGCCGGCATCATCGCGGCACAGCACAGCAACATCAGCAGGGGATTGGAAATCCAGGATGCGGCGCTTGGCAGCGGTATAATTCTCCATCTTCCCGTGGCGGTCGAGATGGTTGGGGGTGACATTCAGAACAGCCGCCACATTTGGCGATACGGTCAGTTGTTCCAATTGGAAGCTGGAGATCTCCAGAATGGCGAGGTCATCCGCTTCCATCCCGTCCACATGGTTCAGCAGGGGATCGCCAATATTTCCACCGACAAAGGCTGTGGCAACCTTCCCGTTCTGCCGGGATGTCTCCAGGCTTTGCTTCGCCATGCTGCCGACCAGCGTGGTGGTGGTGGTCTTTCCTGCCGAGCCGGTTATTCCAATGGTCAGGCAGGGTACGATCTCCATGAAGATCTGGGTGTCATTGGTGAGCGGAATTCCGCGCAGCCTGGCTGCGACCACCAGCGGATTATCAAGCGGAACACCACCGGAAATACACAGGATGTCAGTGGTCTCCAGGATCTCAATGGGATGGCTTCCAAGAACCCAGTTCACCGGAAGGCCAGCCAGTTCCTGGCGGGCAGACTCAAGCTGCCCGGCAGAGCGCCTGTCATTCAGGGTGACCAGCACTCCCTGCAGGGCCAGCCAACGCGCAGCAGCCAGACCCTGACGGGCGGCTCCCAGAATGAGTACGCGTTTGCCAGTCCAATCTCTCATGTTCACACCATTGCCAGCCCGATTCCGACCATGGCACCGATCAGGCCGATCAGCCAGAAGCGCTGGACGATCTGGGTCTCTGACCAACCCAGCAGTTCAAAGTGCAGGTGAAGGGGAGCCATCTTGAACAGGCGCTTCCCCTTGGTGATCTTGAAATAACCGATCTGCAAGACATCAGCAACCGCCTCGCTGACTGGGATGATGGCGATGATGGGCAGCAGTGCCCATTGACCGGTCATCAGGGCCACCACGGCGATCGTCGCCCCTAGGGAGAGCGAACCGGTGTCACCCATGAAGAGCTGTGCCGGGTGGACATTGAACCACAGGAAGCCGAACAATGCGCCAACCAGGGTGAAGCAGAAGCGTGCCACGAATACCTGTCCCTGCAAGAGAGCCACCACGCCATAAGCGGTGAAGATGGTCGCCGAGATCAATCCGGCAAGCCCGTCCAGCCCATCGGTGAAATTCAGGGCATTCGAGGCGCCTACGATAATGAAGGCTGCCACTGGGATGTACACCCAAGCACTGAGGGCGATCTCTCCCTGAACGCCTGGCAGGTAGAGGGCTGGAACCTTGAGTAGGAACCTCAACACCCAGGCGATGATGATGGCAAGTACGATCTGGGCGATCAGTTTGGTGCGGATGCGCATCCCTTCGCCTTTGCGCTTGCCGCGAATGCCTTCCCAGTCATCCACCGCGCCAAGCACAGCGTACACCAGCATCACCAGCAGGGGCACCAGCACGGATTGTCCCAGGATCTTCATCCCGATCAGGCTGGCGGCGTTGAGCAGCACAGTGACCAATGCCACCGGGATGAGGATCATGACCCCACCCATGGTGGGGGTGCCCATCTTGGTGAAGTGATTGCCTGGCTCCTCCACGCGGATGAGCTTGCCGATCTTGAAGTGGCGCAGGATGCGCAGCAAAGGGCCACCCCAGATGACGGTCATCATGAAAGCCAGTGCAGCCAGACTGAGGGCCATAGTGGAATTACTCATTCCGGGACCTCCAGGGCGGTTACGATCTTATCCATGCGCACACCATGTGAGCCTTTGATCAGCACAACATCCTGATCGGTCAATGATTTCCTCAGGTGCGGAATGACTGCTTCCGTGGATTCGAACTCGATTACTTTTTTCACCTTCATCCCAGCCTGGCGTGCTGCGGCTGCGATCATGTGACCACGAACGCCGACCGTCACCAGGGTATCAGCCACCTGAGCGGCACGCACACCAACCATTGCATGCCCATCTTTTTCATACGGGCCTAGCTCGAGCATATCGCCCAGTACAGCCACCTTTCGGCCTTGCATTTCAGCCAGCAGGTTGAGTGCTGCAAGGGTGGATTCGGGCGAGGCGTTGTACGTATCATCCAATACCAGGGCACCGCTGAGAGCCCGCACTGCGGTCAAGCGCAACTGCATTTGCCCCATGCGCAAGCCGTCAAGGATCTCCTGCCAGGTCAAGCCATCCATCAACCCAACTGCAGCCGCCCGCAAGGCTGTGTGCACCGAATGCTGTCCAAGCATGGGCAGGTGCACATGCAATGTCTCTTTCTGGTAATGGAGGCGGAACCGGATGCCATCCAGGCCCATGCCCACGACCTGGTCGGCCCACAGGTGGGCTTCCGGGTCCAGACCATAGAAGAAGACGCGTGCCTGGGTGAGTTCAGACATTTTCCGTACCCACGGGTCGTCGTAATTCAAGATGGCGACCCCATCGGCAGGCAGGGCCTGCACAAGCTCGGATTTCCCGCGGAAGATGGCTTCCTGCGAACCGGCGCGTTCTGCATGGACGGTACCGATATTAGTAACCACGCCAACCTGGGGAAGGGCGATCTCGCACAGGAAAGCGATCTCACCGGTAACATAGAAGCCCATCTCCAGCACGGCGCGTTCGTATCCTGAACCGATCCTGAGTACTGACAGCGGCAGACCGATCTCGTTGTTCTGGTTGCCGGAACTTTTCAGCGTTCGATAGCGCATACCCAGTACATCAGCCGCGGCTTCCTTGGTGGTGGATTTGCCCACCGAACCGGTGATCCCAATCACCTTCAGGTCCAGTTTGCGCCTCCAGAAACGGGCGATCTGCTGGAGGGCTGCCAGGCTGTCGTTCACCCGCAGACACAATGGCGAGGGAAAGGAGATCTCGGGTGAGGAAAGGTCCAACCCCGCGGTAAGGTTCAGGGTGTGGAAGGAGGCGGGCAGATCCTTCTGGACGAGCGCAAAACATGCGCCGCGTTCGAATGCGTTGGCGATGTAATCGTGCCCATCCACCCGCTCTCCCGGCAGGGCAACGAACAACCCGCCAGGGATGACCTGGCGCGAGTCCACCGCCGCTTCTGTGATCACGGCGGTGGCTCCTATGGGATGGGAGCCTGTCAGGGCTTCGAGTACATCTGCCAGGGTCAGCATCAATGTCCTGCCAATTGCATGCGAATGGCATCCGGAGGAATGCCGAACAGAACGACCATTTTTTCTACCACCTGCCGGAAAACTGGGGCGGCGATTACCGATCCCCAGGGAAATTCGGTATTTGGTTCTTCCAGCCAGACGTAAACCATGAACTGCGGATCATCCGCCGGACCCCATCCAATGAAGGATGCATTCGTCAGTGTGTCGGAGTATCCGTTATCAGCGGGCACCTGGGCAGTACCCGTCTTGCCAGCAATGCGGTAACCATCAACGAGTGCACGCTTGGTCTCGGTTTCAACGGCGACTGCCAGCATTTCGGTAATGGTATGGGCGGTATCCGCCGAAATGGGGTTGCCCGCCACCTGGGGAGACATGGTATGCTGGCGGCCATTCTGGACGGTGGCGTACAGCACATGCGGGTAGACCATCTGCCCATCATTCGCCAGTGCGGAAGCAGCCATCAACATCTGGATCACAGTGGTGGATACCCCCTGGCCAAAGGAGTTGGTGGCCAGGTCAACCGGATACCATTTTTGCGATTCAGCGGCTGGGTCGCTGGAAGGCAAATCCTGCTCCACCGGGAGTTTCAAGCGACCGGGGACTTCTCCGGCGAGGTCGATCCCGGTGAGATGCCCGATCCCAAAGCGCTGCATATACGAGTAGAACGCATCATTGCCCATCCGGGTGGAGACCTGTGCCAGGCAGACGTTAAGCGAATGCGCCAGGCAGCCGGTCATGTCCTGGTAGCCATAGGCATTGCGGTCATAGTTGTAGATATCCCAACCACCATAGGTGAATACACCTGTATCCAGAATGATCGTCCCCGGCTCGACCGTTCCGTTGTCAAGGGCGGCAGCCATGGTCAGGACCTTGAAGACCGAGCCGGGCTCGTAGGCCTGGCTGACCGCGCGGTTGAATGGCGTGTAGGTGTAGCCATCGTTGGGGAAATATTGATCAACGTTCCTGTAATCGTTCAAGTCCATCGTCGGGGTGGTGGCAAGCGCCAGGATCTCGCCAGTACGTGGATCCATGACGACAACGGTGCCCGACTTGGAATTGGTTTCGAGCACAGCCTGGTTGAGGATCTCCTGGACAGCCGCCTGGAGCTCCCGGTCGATGGTCAGGATGATCGAATCACCTGCCGGGATCTCGGGCAGTTCCACTGCCCGGCGTGGGTTGGTCGGGATGAGCAGTGCCACAGGGATGCCGGAGAGCAGGTTGTTATACTTCGCCTCAACGCCGCCATATCCAAATTCCTCCTGGGTCACAAAGCCCAACAGGTTGGAGGCCAGGTCATTCTCCGGGTAATGGCGTCCCAGGTGGGCGATGAAACCAAAGGCTGCCAACGGATTCTCATCTGGTTCCCCTACCCAATTTTCCTGATCAGCTATCATCACCTCAGCATCTACAGCAGAAACATAATCCGCAATGCGCAGGAATTTTGCCCCCTCCGGCGGGTTGGCCAGCAGGGTCAGAACTTCGTTGTAATCCCTGTCCAGGTACTTCCGGGCAGCATCGGCGATGTCGATCGGGTCCTTGATCAATTCCAGGGTGACACCTACCTCATACACGGGCACATTCCCTGCCAGCAATCTTCCCTGGCGGTCGTAGATCTCACCGCGCGGTGGGTAGTAATAACGCACAACGTTCGCGCTGCGACCGATCAACACTTTGATCTCCGGGTCGGTCTGGATGTGGATGATCTCAAAGACCACTGCCAGGGCGAATACCCCGAGCAGGCCGGCTACAACCAGGTAGCGCCAGGAAAGATTGAATTTCATGGATTCACTCCTGCAGCCATCTTGCGTGTCAGCCAGTCGAACAGCGTCTCGGAATATTCCACCTTCATCACGGAAGGCTGAAGAGACGCTTGTCGGGTCGTCAGGTTGATCGGAGGATTATCCACATAACCAGGGACGCTGATGTACGTGATCTCCTCGCTGGTAGCTGGATGGAAACCCAGCGCCATAGCGCGCGCCTGCATTTTCTCGGTCGCGCTCAACCGGGCAAGTTCGGTCTCCATCGCTGCGTTCTCCTGCTTGTTTTCATCGATCCCGACCATGTCCTCTGTGCCACGTGTCAGCATCAGCACCTGGCGCCCGTTGATGGCCGCGCGGGTAGTAACGTTGATGGATAACCCTGCCACCAGGGCAGCCATCACGATGGCAAGTAAAAGCAGGCCTATCCATTGGCGTTGTACCCGCCAGGGGGCCTGTTTCACTTTATTGACAATTTGCGTGATGTTTTCCATGGTTCCATCCATCTACCTGATTACGATGCTGCACCTCCGTCCTGAGCCAACACCCGTTGACTATCTTTTCTCTGCAATTCTCAACTTCGCGCTGCGAGCGCGGGAGTTACCCTTGATCTCATCTTCCGAGGGCAGGATCGGCCGTCGGTTGATCTCGCTGAGGAGCGCTTTATGCCCGCAGGTGCAGATCGGTTGCTTGGGCGGACAAAGGCAGTCGTGGCTTTCCCGGCGGAAGAATTCCTTTACCAGGCGGTCCTCCAGCGAGTGGAAGGCGATCACCGCCAGCCGGCCTCCCGGTTTGAGCGCCCTGACTGCCTGCGGTAACACTTCGCTTATGGCCTCCAGTTCGCTGTTGACCGCGATCCGCAGGGCCTGGAAGGTCTGGGTGGCCGGGTGATGCGGGCCGCCTCGGGGCCGGGCTTTCTCGATAACAGCAGCCAGTTCACGTGTCCCCTGCACAGGGCGGGAGAGCACGATGGCTCTGGCAATGCGCCGGGAGGCGATCTCCTCACCGTACTGGTAGATCAGGTCCGCCAGATCCTGCTCCGCCCAGGTGTTGACGATCTCTGCTGCAGTCAGGGGGCGGGTGGGATCGAAGCGCATATCGAGCGGTCCCTCGTGCAGGAAAGAGAAGCCCCGTTCCGGGGTGTCGAACTGCATCGAGGAGGCGCCCAGGTCCAGCAGGATCCCATCCACCGCATCCCAGCCCAGGCTGGCAAGCTGCCCTTCCAGGGTTGCGTAGGAGGCCTTCCTGATACAAGCACGCTCCCCGTAGGGAGCGAGGCTGCGTTGTGCCAGTTCCAGTGCCTGGGGATCGATCTCCAGGCCGAGTAACATCCCATCTGGCTTGCTGGCTTCCAAAACCGCCGCCGCGTGACCACCGGCTCCGAGCGTACCGTCCACGTAACGGCCTCCACTCGTGGGGCGTAAAGCGTGTATAATCTCATGTAAAAGTACTGGTTGGTGCACCTGAGACATGTCAGCGGGTCTTAAGGTCGAGTGTGGCGAAGCGCTGTGCATTGGCCTCAGCATCGTTTACCAGGGTTTCCTGCTCATCCCACAGGGCAGGCGACCAGATCTCGAAATAATCACCCTGGCCGACGAAAACGACTTCGCCATCCAGGTTGGCATATTTGGTCAGATTTTGTGTCAGCAGGATGCGTCCTGCCCCGTCGGGTGTCACTTTCAGGGCATTGCCAAGGATGACACGCCGCAGCAGTCGGGTGCCGGGATCCGTGAGGCTCATCGCCATCAGGCGGTCGTAGATCACCTGGAACGCCTCCGGGGGCAGCACCATCAGGTTGCGATCCAGCCCCTGGATGACGAAGGCACCTTCCGGAAGAATCCGGAATTTGGCCGGTATCGTCAGGCGGCCTTTGTCATCAAAGGAGTGGTGGTACTGGTTTAGGAACATTCGTTCTAACTCTCGTATACAAGCCGGAACGCCGGTTGAACATCCGGCGTCCCACTTCATCCCACTTTCTACCACTGTTGCGTTTATTTTAGCACACATTTGGTCTGGATTACAAGTAGTACTTTCAGATTTGGTAGGTATATTTTCTGGTCATTTCATCACCTTTTTTCCATGGTTCCCGAAATACACTTACTAGCCTCCCCTGCCTGGAAAGACTATGAGCTCCTCGATTCTGGCGCTGGTCAGAAACTGGAGCGCTTCGGCTCATACACCTTTGTGCGGCCTGAAGTACAGGCCCTGTGGAGCCGGCGCCTGCCAGCTGCCGATTGGGACGCGGCCCACGCCGTCTTTCAGCCATCCGGGGAGGAGAGCGGCGGGCACTGGGTCGCCAGGAAGAAGATCAGCGAACAGTGGGAGATGCAGTATCCCCTGAGCGCCTTTGGCCGCCGGGGCACCGCAGGCGGGTTGAAATTTACCGCCATGACCACCCCGGGACGCCACCTGGGGGTTTTCCCGGAATGCGCCGCCCACTGGGATTGGATGGCTGGAAAGATCCATACCGAAGCGCAGGTCAGGCAGGGCGACCTGCAGGTGTTGAACCTGTTCGGCTACACCGGGCTGGCCACACTCGCCTGCGCCGCATGTGGCGCCAGGGTCACCCACGTGGATGCTTCGAAGAAATCAGTGGCCTGGGCACGCGAGAACCAGGTCCTTTCCGGGCTGGAGCAGCGCCCCATCCGCTGGATCGTGGATGATGCCCTCAAGTTCGTGGAGCGCGAGGCCCGCCGGGGGGTCAAATATGATGGCCTCTACCTGGATCCCCCCAAGTTCGGGCGCGGGCCCAAAGGGGAGGTCTGGGAGGTCTTCAAGGCCCTGCCGGAACTGCTGGGCGCCTGCCGGACGATCCTGAGCGACCACCCGCTGTTCGTGGTTCTCACGGTCTATGCCGTCCGCCTGCCGGCCGTTCACCTCCACGCTTCGCTGACTGAAATGCTGCACGGCATCGAAGGCCGGGTGGACTGTGGTGAACTGGTAACCGTGGAGCGCTCCGCCGGGCGCTTGCTCTCCCAGGCTGTTTTTACCAGGTGGGAACGCCTTTAGGATCAAATTAGAACTCCGCAGGGAAGACTCGATTTTGGTACAATTGCCCCAATGAATCCTACCCTCGAACCCGAAGAAACATCCCGGCTGGATACCCCGCTGACGCGCTGGGTCCCGCCCACCTATGAAACCCTGCTGATCGTCCTCATCCTGGTCCTGGCGGTGGTCACACGCTTCACGGACCTGGGGGCGCGCACCATGAGCCACGACGAGATCAACCACGTCGTCCCCACCTACAGCCTGTACACCGGCCGCGGCTACGTCTTCGACCCGATGAGCCACGGACCGCTCCAGTTCCACATGATCGCCCTGTCTTACGCCCTCTTCGGCGACAATGATTTCTCCACCCGCATCCCGGCAGCCCTGTTCGGGGTGGCTACCATCGCCCTGGGCCTGCTGCTCTTCCGCCGGTACCTGGGACGCTACGGTGCCCTCGTGGCGGGTGTCCTGCTGCTCATCTCCCCCTACCTGCTCTTCTATGGACGCTATGCCCGCAACGAGATCTTCATCGTCCTGTGGGCCATGCTGCTCATCTACTCCGTCCTGCGCTACCTGGAGGGGCGCGAGACCTGGGTGCTGTTCCTCTTCGCCATCACCAATGCGCTGCATTTCACCGACAAGGCGACCGCCTACATGTTCGCCGGGGGCATCTTCGCCTTCCTGTTCTTCCAGTTCATCGACCACGTCTCCCGGCGCATCTGGCCCACCCCCCGCCTGCGGGTCTCCTTCCTGCTGGGCGTCGCGCTTGCCCTGCTGTTGCTCCTCTCGGCGGTCGCCGTCTACATCGGCTTCAAGCCCGAAGCCCTGCCGGTGGACCCGGCTGCCGTCACCCAGCCGCTGGTCGAGGGGGTGGAGCCCGCCGCAGAGACGCTCACCTACCCGGTATGGGTGATCTCGCTGATCTCGGTAATGGCAACTGCCGGACTTGGCGCAGCAGCCTGGGCGGTCGTCTCCATCGTGCGCGGCCTGGGCTGGACGGAACTGCGCAAAGAGCGCGCCCTTGACCTGCTCCTGTTGATCGGCACGCTCATCCTGCCCTTGCTGGCAGCCATCCCGATCAAGGCCCTGGGATACATGCCGCAGGATTACACCATGGAAGGGAGCGTCCGCATCCTCATCGCCGTGCTGCTGCTGGGCGGTATCGCCGCCATCATCGGGATATGGTGGTTCGGCAAACGCTGGCTCTTCTTTGCACTCGTCTTCTTCCTACCGATCATCGTGTTCTATACCACCTTCTTCACCGAGCCGCGCATGCTCGGCAGCGGCTTCGTCGGCTTGTTTGATTACTGGCTGGGACAGCATGGCGAGGGGCGCGGCGGGCAGCCGTTGTTCTATTACGCCCTCATCCAGGTGCCGATGTACGAGTTCCTGCCCGCCCTGGGGACGCTGGTGGCCGCGCTGATCGCCATCTTTGGGCGCCTGTGGCGTTCAGCCCCCGGTCAGCCGTTCCAGCCTGCGGGGGAGGCGGATGTGGATGCCAGGGAGCAGCCCGTGCCGGTCTTGGCACTGCTGGTCTTCTGGTCGCTTTTCAGCCTGGCGGTCTTCTCCTACGCCGGGGAGCGCATGCCCTGGATCACCTGCCACATCACCCTGCCGATGATCCTGGCGACCGCCTGGGCCGCCGGCTATCTGATCGAGACCAGGCCCTGGACGCGCCTGGCTGGCTGGGACTGGCGCCTTTATGCGCGCGCCATCATGCTCGGCCTGTTCACCCTCCTGGCGCTGGTCACCGTGCGTTCCTCGTACCGGGCAGCCTTCATTAACTTCGATTACCCGCTGGAATACATGGTCTATGCCCATGCCGCGCCCGACCCCAAGCGCCTCTATGAACAGATCGAGGAGATCTCCTACCGCACCACCGGCACCACCGACCTGGTCGTGGCCTATGACAACGATGTGCGCTACCCCTACTGGTGGTACATGCGCCGCTACCCCAACAAGATCGATTTCGATGTCAACCCCACCCGTGACGCGCGCCGGGCGCTGATCATCGCCATCAATTCCGGCAAGGTAGGCCAGCTCGCCCCCGTGGTGCAGGACAATTACACCGAGATCAACGGGATGCGCCTGTGGTGGCAGAACCAGGATTACTGGAGCCTCAAATGGGACAACATCGCCTATGAGCGCCGCCTGGCGCTGACCGCCGAATATGTGGAGCAGGGGCTGGAAGTCCCGGAGATGGACCTGCTCGGTTACCTCGAATATGCCTGGCCGCACATCAAGCCGGTCTTCAAAGACCGCGCCGTGCAGAGCGCCGTCTGGCAGATCTGGTTCAACCGCGATTTCACCGAGTGGGGCGTACTGCGCAATTACCCCGACGGCTATACGCTGGCCAATTGGAGCGTGGCGGAGCGCATGACCACCTATATCCGCAAGGACATCTCCGCCCAGCTCTGGCCCTACGGCGCCTCGGCACAGATCCTCGAGGACCCGGTCGATCCCTATGAGGCCATCACCCTGCCGGTCAATGCCGACCAGATGCTGGGGCTGCCCGGTTCGGAGGAGGGCTACTTCCAGTCGCCGCGCCAGATCGCCCTGGCGCCGGATGGCACGCTCTACATCGCCGATTCGCTCAACCACCGCATCCAGCATATCACCCAAGACGGCGGCATCCTGCACATCTGGGGGCGCTATGCCAACAGCATGGTGGAGGAGGCGCCCGACGGCACCTTCAACGAGCCGTGGGGCATCGCCGTGGGACCGGATGGCAGCGTGTATGTCTCCGATACCTGGAACTACCGCATCCAGAAATTCACCCCCGACGGGCAGTTCCTGGGGATGTGGAGCTTCTACTCGGTGGGCGGCTTTGACACCGGGTTCTACGGGCCGCGCGGGCTGGCGGTGGACAAGCAGGGGCGCGTCTACGTGGCGGATACGGGCAATAAGGCCATCGTCGTCTTTGACGGCGAGGGGACCTACCTCACCCAGTTCGGGATGGCGGGTATGGGCCTGGGGCAGTTGGACGAGCCGGTGGGCGTTGCCGTGGATGACTTCGGCAATGTCTACGTGACCGATACCTGGAACCAGCGTGTGCAGGTCTTCACCCCCGACCCCTCCGGGATGTACTTCGTCGCCCAGGCGGAATGGTTCGTGGAGGGCTGGTACGGCAATTCCCTGGAGAACAAGCCCTTCATCGCCGTCGGGCAGAATGGCAACGTCTTCGTCACCGACCCGGAGATGTGCCGGGTGATCGAGTTCACCCTGCTGGGCGAGGCGCTGCACGCCTGGGACGGCTGCGCCGGGGGCGCCTTCCAACTGCCCTCGGGCATCGCCCCGGACGGCATGGGCGGGCTGTGGGTCTCGGACGCCGCCAACGGCGCCCTGGTGCATTTCATCCCCACCGTCCCCTGAGAGCCAATCCCTGTTTTACGATGAACCCAGACCGGGCCGCAGCAGTGCTGCGGCCTTTTTCTTCACCAGCCCCCAGGCCATCTTGACCGCCAGCCCGGCGCGCCAGAAGGCCACCGCGGCCATGCCGTGCGCCAGCACGGCGAAGAACGGCGGCGTCTGGTAGGTGTAATACGTCCAGCACTGACGCGTGGTGCCCCACAATTCCAGGAAATAGCCCAGCGCCGAACCGGCGAAGAAGGTCAGCACCGCCATGCGGTGGTCGGTGGGGGTCAGGATGAGCAGCAGCACCAGCAGGGAGGCCACCCAGGTGTAGGATTTGTTGAAGGTGGGGAAGACGAAGACCATCATCAGGGCAAAGAAACCGGCAAAGAGGATCCAGTAGAGCGTGCGGAAGAGGCGCCGGGTGCGCTCCTGGCGGGCGGGGTCCTGGCGCTCGAACAGGTACAGCAGGAAGCGGGTGAGCCGGTCGATCGACAGGCTGGCGATCGGCCAGGCGGGGATGATCCACAGCGGCGGGCGCTCGGCGGTGTAGTAGAACCACAGGTTGGTCTGCGTGCCCCACGATTCGATCACCAGCCCGCCGAGCATGCCGACGAAGACGATCAGCCCATCCACGCGCAGGTCGGCGCGCGACATGATGGTCAGCGACATGAACAGGAAGATGCCTAGCAGCAGCCAGTCCATGTACAGCCACCAGGCGCCGTCCCAGTCCACGTAGGCGATGGCCTCCTGCGCCAGCGGCCACCAGATGTAGCCGATGAGGAAGACGATCAGGAAGAATCCGCCCAGCAGCACGGTGCTGTGCCGGGTCCAGCCAAAGAGGGAGAGGAAGCGTCTAAAGGAGGACATGCGGGCGATTATACTCTGTGCGTCCTTGGCGCGATGTGGTAAAAAGGGACCCATGAAAACCAAGCTGAACTGGGGACTGCTCTCCACGGCGAACATCAACCAGGCGCTACTGGAGCCATTGAAGAAGTCGAAGCGCAACCACCTGCTGGGGGTTGCCAGCCGCGAGGCGGATAAGGCGCAGGCCTACGCCCACAAGCACAAGATCGCGCGCCGTTACGGCTCCTACACCGCCATGCTCGCCGACCCGGAGATCGACGTGATCTACAACCCGCTGCCCAACCACCTGCATGCCGAGTGGACGGTGCGAGCGCTGCAGGCGGGCAAGCACGTGCTGTGCGAGAAACCCCTGGCGCTCTCCGTTGAGGAGGTGGAGGCCATCGCCGCGGCGGCGGAACGCAGCGGCAGGGTGGCGATGGAAGCGCTGATGTACCGCTGCCATGCCCAGACGCTGAAGGTACGCGAGCTGGTGCAGGGCGGCGACCTGGGACGGGTGAAACTGGTGCGCGGCACGTTCACCTACTCCGGCACCCCGGCAGGCAACTACCGCCTGGACCCGCAGATGGGCGGCGGCTGCCTGTGGGACGTGGGCTGCTACCCGCTGGGTTTCGCCCGCTTTGCGTTGGGGATGGAGCCGGAGCAGGTCTTCGGCTGGCAGGAGACGGGCGAGAGCGGGGTGGACGAGTCCTTCGTGGCGCAGGTGCGCTTCCCAGGGGAGACCGTCCTGCAGATGCACTGCAGCATGGCGCTGCCCTACCATGTCTTCATGGAATTCATCGGCGACGAGGCCGCCCTGGTCGTGCCCCAGCCGTTCACCCCGGGGGTCAAGGAGACGCTCTACCTGACGAAAAAAGGCAATACCAAGGGCATCGAGACCCGCGGCAGCGCGGCCTATCCCGGCGAGGTGGAGGCGATGGCGGATGCCATCCTGGATGGCACGCCGCCCCCGGTGAGCCTGAATGACAGCCGCGGGCGCGTGGCGCTCACCCTGGCGCTGTTCGAGTCGGCGCGCACGGGGAAGCCGGTGGACCTGTAGGCGGGGGCGATCAGGGGCGGACATCTCCCCTCCGGGGATACACTTCCGGGTTGACGCAGTGTAGTAGGGAACGCCCCTGCAAGCCGAGGAGCAGGTTCTCGGCGGCAATGCGGCTCATCTCGGCGCGCGTGCGGCGGCTGGCGCTGGCAATGTGCGGGGTGACCAGGCAGTTTTCCAGGGTGAGCAGCGGGTCGTCCGGCGGCAAAGGCTCGGGCACGGTCACGTCGAGCGCC
>JBGSVI010000020.1:0-2006 GCA_041753035.1 Anaerolineales bacterium
GATGCAGCAGGCGCTCGAACTGGCCTTTGGCACCCCGCGCGAACTGCCCAAGGGGCGCCAGGTGGCATCGGCCTGAGACTGCCTGCATCCATGGAAACCCCGCTGGGCGCCTCCCTGCTCTTCCTCTACGGTAATGACGAACTCGCCATCTCCCGGCGGCTGGCCGAACTCCAGGCACGCCACGACAGGGACGGGATGAACACCGCCCGCCTGGAGGCGCGCACCTGCAGCCTGGAGGATCTGAACAACGCCCTCTACGCCATGCCGTTCCTCTCCGCGATGCGCCTGGTCTTCCTGGCCAACCCCTCCGCCCGCTCGCCGCTGCCCGCGGAGCGCCAGAAACTGCTCCGCCTGCTGCTCGCTGCCCCGCCGACCACGCAAGTGGTGCTGCACGAAAAGGTGGAGCGAAACGAGATCAAGGACCATTGGCTGCTGAAGCGCGCCGGGAAGGGTGAACTGAAAGCCGAGCCCTGCCTGATGCCGGGCAGGGATGAAATGCCCGGCTGGATCAGCAGGGAGACGACCCGCCAGAAGGGGAAGATCGACCCTGCTGCCGCCTCCCTGCTGGCAGAGATGGTCGGCGAGGAGACCCGCGTGGCCGCGCAGGAGATCACCAAGCTGCTCACCTATGCCAATTACGCCCGCCCCATCACGGTTGCCGACGTGGAGGCGGTCAGCATCGTCAGCGCCCAGGGGGATATCTTCGCCCTGGTGGACGCCATCGGCAAGGGGGAAGGCAAACTGGCGCAAAAGACGCTCCACCGCCTGCTGGAGAACGAGGACGCCATGGCGCTGTGGGGCATGGTCATCCGCCAGTTCCGCCTGCTCCTTCAAGCCAAAGAGCTGCTCGACAGCCGCGGCACCCCCGAGTCGGTCAGCCAGGCGCTGCACCTGCACCCATACGTCTCCCAGAAGATCTGCGCGCAGGCGAAGCGCTTCTCCCTGCCGGCGCTGGAGAAAATCCATCACCGCCTGCTGGAGATGGATGAAGGGGCAAAAACAAGCCAGGTCCCGCTGGACCTGGCCCTCGACGTGCTCATCGTGGAACTGACCCGCTGATCAGTCGACGAATTCCCCTCCCGTCACCCGCTTTTCGAGCACGTTGCGGGCTTCATCGAACGTGAAGGTCGCCTCGAGCGGCTGGAAACACAGGCTGCTGCCGATCAGCACCTTGCGGCAGATGTAGAAGGTCTTATTGTCCTCGAATTCCAGGCTGGGGTCGTTATACAGGTCCACCCTCCCGGCAAGCACCTCGCCGCAGCGGCTGCACCTGACCTCGAACTCGAGGTAGCGGCTGGTGGGGCGTGGGGGGGAGAAGATGCGTTTGAGTTGGCTGAGTATTCCCATCGTAAGTCCTTTCTTTCTACTACAGGAGTGGCGGCTGCAGCGGGGCGGGGTCTGCCTGCCAGCCGTAGCGTGCCAGGTCTACGCGCCCGCGCCCATCGAACGCCACACCTTCCTCCTCCAGCAAGCGGCGCTGCTCCTCCCCGCCGGGGCGCAGGCTGATCTCGCCTTTCGAGTTGATCACCCGCTGCCAGGGGACATGCTCAGGGCAGTGCGCCATCGCCGCGCCCACCCAGCGCGGGCCAAGGGCAAGATAGGCTTTCTCCTCCACCCCTTCCGGCGGGGGCAGCAGCCTGGCGATCTGCCCGTAGGTGGCAACCTTTCCCTGCGGCACCCGGCAAACCAGCTCCCAGACCTGGTGGTCGAACAGGATCGGATCGGGCGGCGAGGTGAAGGGGCTCATAAGCTCTCCATGGTTTCCCGCACCAGCACCCGGTAGGCGGGGCGGTACAGGCTGGCATAGGCGGATGAATGATGCACGGCAGGGAAACCCTGTGCCTCCATTTTAGCAAAAAAAGCCGCCATCGTCAGCGCCGAAACGGGAAAGGGATGTTGTTCTGCCAGCCGCACCGCCGCGTGGACGCAGGTGCGCAGGGTCTCCGTTGAGCCGTGCCATTCCTGCGCCGTGAGCAGGAAAGCCCGCAGCACTGCCTCCGCCTCCC
>JBGSVI010000021.1:0-101024 GCA_041753035.1 Anaerolineales bacterium
GGTGCAGGGCAAGTCTCGGTTACAATTCCGCTTGGCATGGTGTCTTCCTCTCCTCTCACTTGGCCGTGGTTGGAGAAAAGATACCATGCCTTTCTATTTCAGGCTACCTAGACTGTCTGGCGCCAACATTGCGCTGTAATACTAATCGTAGATACAATCAGCCCCCCATTTTGGGGGGCTGTTAGATATCGAAAAGTCAATCCTTTTTTCCTTCAATTGATCACACAATTCTGATAATGCGTGTTATTCTTCTTTCTACTCTGCCTCATATTAACATCTCTCTTTCAAATTATTGCATAGCCAAAAGAAAAGAGTTATCTACAGGTCCTGATCTACGATGAGCTGCCTCGGTATCCTGATAAGTTTGTTTTAGGTATCGCTGGAGAATAGTAATCCCTTCGTGCCCCATCAACTTTGCCAGGGTGTAGACATCAGTTCCATTTCCGGGGGCAGGTCAAAGGCAGTTTATCCGCGCTCGTGCGCGGGCATGGCATGCGGGTTAGCCGGTACACCGGACAGAAGAAACGCAACTTGCAGGCCATTTTCACCGGTTGTGCTGCTAACCTGAAGCGCACTGCACACTGGCTGGCAGGAAAACGACCGCAATTACGACACCAGAAAAGCTGGTCTTTGAACTTGGCTTAGCGATTTATCCCACCCATACGGTTGTCTTCTGCACCCTTACTCGAGTTTGCCAACAGTATCTTTGAGAAAGCCGTAGCATAGTATGGTATCTGTAACACAAGCGGAGGGTTTAGATTGAAAAAGTGATGAGCTTCTTGTAAGATAGTGTTTGCTGAGAACACGTCTGCAAGGAGCTCATCATGACGATTCTTGTCCTGAAACTGCCGAATGTCAAGAGGAACACAGAAGCACGACCGCAGGGATGCCCGTATTGCTCAGGGGAGACGTTTCAACGTTGGGGGCAAGTGAAGAAGGCGGTGAAGGATATGCGTAGTCGGAAGGTAAGGGTATATCGGTATCGCTGTTGTCGATGTAGGAGAACATTCCGACATTATCCAGAAGGGATAACGAGAGCAGACCAGACAGAGCGGTTGCGGCTGTTTGCAGTGATATGCTGGAGATAGGGGTTGAGTTATCGAGGCGTGAGCACTATTTTGAGTGGTTTGAACAGCTTGATCTGCCCGATGACGGTGTGGCGAGATGCCCAGGAACAGGAAGAGAAACTTGGAAGGCACAACACCTGGAAACCAGTGTGCGTGTTGGGAATAGATGGTGCCTATGTGTTGGGATTGGGAGAGAAGCGTCCGGTGCTGGTAGCAGTGGAACTGGCAGAAGGACAACCGGTGGCAGTCGGGTATGTGAACGAACATGATCCAGTGGCCGTGCAACGCTGGATGGAGCCATTGGTACAGAGAATGGGAATAAGTGTGATCGTAACGGATGATCTGGCGACATACAAGGTGGTAGTCAAGAGACAACCTGGAACACCAGATCTGCCAGTTCCACGTTCGGCGTTGGGTGGGAAGAACGCTCAAAGAATTGGGGAACGCCTTGCCGAAAGAGTGGTTATGGGTATTAGCGGAGATCAAGGAACTGATGGATGAATTGCCACCGGATGGCGAGAAGCGCTTATATGCCTTGTGGAAACAAATCAAAGCCCCTGGGGGGAGACATAGCGGCCAGTACACTCCTTGTGATCAGCTGCGTGACTTACTCATCCGGCTGAGTGAAACTTGGCCGAACTTCTGTGCCTTCTACAACGATCCGGCCATCCCGTGGACCAACAATGGCACCGAGCAAGTCATTGGACGCATGAAAATGCGCGCCCGGACAGTGCGTGGTTACAAAACCTGGCCTGGGATGCAGACTGGCTTGATGCTGGCTGGAACAAAAATCGACTGATTTCTAAACATCCGGAGAGAGCTGTTTTGTCCTACCAATTTCTCAAACTCACCAACCGTGCATATTACAAACACATAGTATGCCGGGCATATTCCTCTAAATAAAAACATGCTAGAATGAGAGAATGAGAGTTGGAGATTATTTAATCCAAACATGGAGAATGCAAGTCGCCGCGCGTTGGATTCCGCGGGGGAGCCGTGTTTTGGATATTGGTTGTCATCAGGGCGAATTTCTTTTATGGCTGGGGGAAAAAATCACGCCGAGCGTTGGATTTGATCCCCTTTACAAAGAGAGTTCAAATTCAGAGGAGCACCAATTCTTTGCACGTAATTTTCAGGAGGGACTTCCTTTTGATGATAATTCCTTTGACTCGATTGTCTTGCTGGCAACGATTGAACATATCCATGAAAAATCAGGTATCGCCAGAGAGTCGGCAAGATTATTACGCACGGGCGGGCAAGTAATTATCACGGTTCCATCTCTGCTTGTCGATAAGATACTGGATGTTCTAATTTTGCTGCGTATCGTGGATGGCATGTCGTTGGAGGAACATCATGGCTTCCTGCCAGAAGAATTGCCCGGTGTGTTTATCCCCGAAGGGTTCAGATTGAGGAAAAAACAGAAATTTCAATTTGGGCTAAACAACCTTTATGTGTTTGAACGATTGTAGTTTTTTTTGGAAAATTCATGACTTCAAAAAAATAATCGGAAACATATTATGGAAGAACAATACAAACTATCCATTGTCATGCCCTGTCTCAATGAAGCAGAAACGCTCGCAGTTTGTATTGACAAAGCAAAACGTTTTCTCAATGCGAATAATATTAGCGGGGAAATCATCGTCGCCGATAATGGAAGCATAGATGGCTCGCAGGAAATTGCAGCACGTGCGGGTGTGCGGGTTGTTCATGTAGATCCAAAAGGATATGGTAGTGCGCTTATGGGCGGAATTGAAGCGGCGCAAGGCGAATACATCATTATGGGCGACGCAGATGATAGTTATGATTTTTCCAACTTGCAGGATTTTGTAAGCGCATTAGCCGAAGGCTATGACCTCGTAATGGGTAATCGTTTCAAAGGTGGAATTATGCACGGCGCAATGCCCTTCCTCCACCGCTATTTGGGCAATCCAGTTTTGAGCAGTATCGCCCGATTATTTTTCAGAAGCAATATCAGGGATTTTCATTGCGGCTTGCGCGCGTTTAGAAAAGACGCGCTACTGACACTTAACCTGCAAACCACGGGCATGGAATTCGCCAGTGAAATGATCGTAAAAGCCACTATGAAAGGTTTGAAGATCAAAGAAGTTCCCACCGTTTTGTATCCCGATGGACGCACCCGCCCGCCTCATTTACGCACCTGGGCTGATGGATGGAGACACTTAAGATTTTTACTGCTCTACAGCCCGCGTTGGCTATTCTTTTACCCAGGAATAATTCTGGCCATTCTTGGCATTCTTCTTTCTGCTTTTCTGCTTGGTGGACCGCGACACATTGGAGGAATCACTTTAGATATTAACACACTCATGTATGCGGCATTCTTGATCATCCTGGGTGTCCAGGCGGTTCTTTTCTCCCTCTTCACATATGTTTTTGGCGTCAATGCTGACCTTCTGCCAAAAAATAATTTGACAGAAAAATTTGTCCAAAGCATCGGTCTTGAAAAAGGTATCGTTATTAGCCTAGGGATGATATTACTGGGTTTTGCCAGCTCTGTTGGAGCATTACTTTATTGGGGTGAAAACCTTTTCGGCGAAATTGATCCGACATTCTCAATGCGGCTTGTCATTCCGGGTGCGGTTCTATTTACCTTAGGATTTCAAACTTTTTTTGCCAGTTTCTTCCTGAGCATATTAAATACCAAACTTAAATAACAGGCCTTTTTGTATGAAATCAAATCTCCCACTGCGGCTTCTGCCAAGAATACAAGACATCTTTTTTATATCAATTTTTATTGCAGTTCTCCTGCTAGGGCAACGAATGCTCAACCTGGATGGCGATCTACCGCGTCACCTCTTGACAGGAAAATATATTCTGGAAACCCGATCATTCCCTACCACCGAACCATTCATTTACCCTTACTTCAACCAACCCTATGTTCCTCATGAATGGCTTTCAGACGTAATTTTTTATATAACCTATACATATGCAGGCTTGTCTGGCGTTGTGGCGCTCTCAGCACTCTTAATAGCATCCACATTTACTATTTTATACAGCAAGTTATCTACAAGACTAAGCCTTCGAATTCCAATATTTATGATTGTGGCCTGGGGCGCGGCTGCAACATCTTTAAATTGGGCGGTACGTCCACATTTGGTTTCCATGTTTTTACTGGCGATATGGCTTGCTTGGGCAGATGACTTAAGACGCGGTGAAAAAATTCCACTCTGGTGGTTCCCAGTCTTTATGCTGGCATGGAGCAATTTCCATGGAGAGTTCATTGCTGGTATTCTCGTCCTACTTGCATACTCTGCTGGCTGGACAATAGACTACTTGCTCAACCACACAAACACAAGCTTTAGCATTGGGAAAAATATCTGGCTGGCATTGCTCTTATCCACCCTAGCCAGTTTATTAAATCCAGGCGGTATCGGACCATGGGTAAGCATATTAGGTTTCGTGAATAATCAATATTTAATGTCTCGCATGCTGGAAGCCAATACACCAAACTTTCAAATGCCAGAAATGCGGGTGCTTTTGGGTTTGCTTGCCATTTCCATCTTCTTACTAGCAATCAAAAAGGAGAAACTGTCTGCAGGGCAGGGATTGCTACTAACGGGATTCAGCGCTATGAGCCTGATCTCAGTCCGTAATATCCACCTATACGGAGTGGTAGCACCATTTGTCCTGGCAGAAACACTTGGTGCATCAAGAAACTTCCGCTTAATTGATCGGCTTGAGAATACTCTTCAGAATATTGAAGGTAAAGTCAAAGGGAAACTGTGGCCCGTAACTACCGTGATTCTCGTGAGTGCCTTTGTGATCACAAACCGTACTGCACAATTATTCTATCAATTCAACCCGCCAGCTTTCCCCGTTCAAGCCGTTGAATGGTTGGAAAAGAATCCGCAACAAGGGAAAATGTTCAACGAACTTAATTGGGGGGGCTATCTTGCACTTCACTTATGGCCTGAACAACTAACTTTTGTTGACAGCATGGCAGATACCAGCGGAGCGATAACAATGCAATACGAAACCGTCATCACTCTCGCAGATGGCTGGCAGGATATCCTGACAAAATATAACGTTGACTGGGCGCTGGTTCCGCAAGATTGGGATTTAGCCACCGCCCTGGCTGAAGCAAGCTGGCGGGAAGTTTATCGGGATAAGACAGCGGTAATTCTTGTGCGCGGAGAATAACTGGAATGGAACAAAGAATCGTATCGCTTTGCCAGCCTACAATGCCGCAAAAACGCTGGAACGCACACTGGCCGAAATTCCACCAGAATACCGGGAACACATCATCCTGGTGGATGATGCCTCTGAAGATAACACTTTCGAGATTGAAAAGACCTTTGGATTGATCGTTGTTGAGCATCCTGTCAACCGCGGTTATGGTGGAAATCAGAAAACCTGCTGCCGGGAAGCTCTAAAATTGAACGCGGATATCGTGGTAATGCTCCATCCGGATCACCAGTATGATGCCAGTATGCTATCGCATCTGACGCGCTCCCTGCTCAACCGCGAGGCCGACTGACCTGCCCCCGGAAATGG
Organism: Anaerolineales bacterium; assembly: GCA_041753035.1. Lineage (GTDB taxonomy): Bacteria > Chloroflexota > Anaerolineae > Anaerolineales > Villigracilaceae > UBA877. The sequence continues at coordinate 5,580 of JBGSVI010000021.1, forward strand.
CACCACTCACAATGTTAGTGCAAGTGGTTGAATAGGGGAAGGCTGCAGGGTAAGAGTGGCTGGGACTGGGGAGCGATAGCCCAGTGAGCTGTGTGGGCGAACCGTGTTGTACTCATGTCGCCAGACTTCGATCATGGGGTGTGCCGTACGTCTTTTTAATTAATACTGCTGCGTAGTGTTTGACCGTTCCTGGATTTACATACCGCTGATACAATGATACAATTAGTACAATTTTGGAGATGGAAATGAATATCCTGGCAATCATGTACGCACTCAACAGCCTGTTGATGATCGCCATGCCAGTGGGCCTGGCAATTTTCCTGACGCGCCGGTGGAAACTTGGCTGGCGCATCTGGTGGATCGGCGCTACAACATTCGTCCTTTCGCAGATGGGACATATCCCGTTCAATTCCGGAATGACATTGTTGCTCAACCGAACGGGAATCGTTTACTGGCCTCCGCTTGCGCAGTCCATTTTCAACGCGGTCTTCCTGGGGTTAAGCGCGGGCGTGTTCGAAGAAGGGGCGCGCTACCTGGTGCTGCGTTTCTGGGCGAAAGATGCACGAACCTGGCGCAGGGGAGTGTTATTTGGCGCAGGGCATGGCGGTGCGGAGGCGGTCATTTTGGGGTTGCTGGTATTCTTTGGTTTTATCCAACTGTTTGTCCTGCGGAATGCAACCCCAGAACAGTTGTCACAACTTGTTGGGTCCGGCAATGTAGAGCTTGCCCAGGCACAACTGGCGGCAGCCTGGTCTGCACCCTGGTATGCCACCCTACTCGGCGCGCTGGAGCGCTTGTTTACCATCCCCATCCAGATCGCGATGGCGTTGCTGGTGACCCAGGCATTTCTACGCAAGAATATCGGCTGGTTGTTCGCAGCGATCGGGTATCATGCGCTGGTGGATGCCAGCGCGGTGCTGCTGATGGATCATATCGGAATGTACTGGTTGGAAGCCATCGTGGGAGGCTTTGCTGTTGTGAGCGTGATCGTCATCCTGCTCCTGCGCCAGCCGGAACCCCTGAACTCGGATGGAAACCCACAACATGTACCTACACCCTTGAACGTGCCGCTCCCAGAACCAATTGAAGAAACGAGCGATACCCTGGAGAATACCCGCTATCAATAAGGCAGATGAAATGATCCATACTGAAAAACTAACCAAGCGCTTCAAAGAAACACTGGCTGTTGACCGGCTTGACCTGGATATCCGGGAGGGCGAAGTGTTCGGCTTCCTGGGACCGAATGGGGCGGGAAAAACCACGACCGTGCGCATGCTGACCAGTCTCATTGGTCCCAGCGGGGGGACTGCCAGCGTTGCAGGGTTCATGCTGGGGAGACAGGATACCGAGATCCGGCGCACGGTGGGAGTGCTGACCGAAACGCCGGGAATGTATGACAACCTGTCTGCGGAGTACAACCTGAAGGTCTTCGCCGACCTGTACGAGGTGCAGAACGCAGCCGCCCAGGTGGAAAAATATCTTAAGATGCTCGGTCTCTATGAACGGCGTCATGACGCAGCGGGAACTTTTTCGAAAGGCATGAAGCAGAAACTGGCGATCGCACGCGCCCTGCTGCATGAGCCACGCCTGCTATTCCTGGATGAACCGACGGCGGGTCTCGATCCTGAAGCGGCACGCCTGGTGCGAGATTTCATTGCCGAACTCAAGAAAGAAGGGCGCACGATCTTCCTGTGTACTCATAACCTGGATGAAGCCGACCGGTTGTGTGACCGCATTGGGGTTTTCAAAACTCGCTTGCTGGTGGTGGATACACCGAGCAACCTGCGTGCTTCGGTGTTCGGGCGCAAGGTAGTCTTTCATCTTCGTGCCGCGAATGAGAACCTGGCGGGAGCCGTGCGCAGCCTCGATTTTGTGCGCGAGGTGAAAACAGTGGAGAACAAGCTGCTGGTCGCCCTGGATGAACCCGAATCCCGAAATCCTGCCATCATCCGGGTGCTGGTGGAGGCTGGCGCGGACGTCCAGTTCGTGGGCGAGTTACGGCACTCGCTGGAAGACGTTTATTTACAGTTGGTACAGAATGCGTAGGCAGTCATGAACAAGATCAAAACGATCATTCGCAAAGAATGGGCCGAGGTTTTCAAGAACCGCATGGTGATCTTCACCGTGGCCTTCCTGCCATTATTGATGACCGCCATCCCGCTGGGGATCTTATTTGCCATGCGTACGACCACACAAGCCACCACTTCAGTCGGGTCGCTGCCAGACGAGATGACCCAGGCCATGTGCCCAGGCGGCCTGAATGCTTCTGACTGCATGCAGGTGTTCCTGGTCAGCCAGTTCATGATGTTGTTCATGCTGGTGCCAGTGGCAATCCCGGTGACGATTGCAGCCTACTCGATCGTTGGAGAAAAAACCACACGCAGCCTGGAGCCGTTGCTGGCAACGCCGATCACCACTGTCGAGTTATTGGTGGGCAAGTGCCTGGCGGCCATCATCCCGGCGGTGGGAGCCACGTATGCTGCATTCGGCATCTTCGCTCTCGGTTCGTGGATCATCCTGGCAAACAAGATCCTGCTCACCGCACTGCTGGACCTGCGCTGGTTGATCGCCATTTTCATCGTCGGTCCACTGATCGCGGTCCTGGCGGTAACTTTTTCATTGATGGTATCCTCCCGGGTGAACGATCCGCGGGCGGCTGAACAGATATCCATGGTGGTGATCCTACCGGTGCTGGCAGGGTTCTTTGGGCAGGTGGCGGGTCTCTTTGTATTGAATGCCCGATTGATCAGCATCGTGGCAGTCATCCTGTTCGTGCTGGACGCTGCTATGCTTCTCCTGACGACACGCGTATTCCAGCGTGAACAAATCCTGACGAGATGGAAGTGAAATCATGAAAAAAATGTATGTTGCCTTTCTTTTGGCGGTTGTGGTTGGTTTGCTGGCAGCCGGTACAGTCTTGGCCCAGAATGAAGAGTTGATCCTAAAAATGTCGCGCGACTGGGGCTATGGGGGATTCAATAACGATATTCAAGGGCTTTTCTCGATGAAAGTAACCGGTCCGGCGGACCTGGCGAGGGTGGAATACTATGTTGACAGCACAAAAATCGGGGAAGTAACCCAGGCGCCATTCAACCTGCAATTCAGTACTGATGATCATCCACTTGGCATTCACCAGCTCTACGCGGTAGGATATTCCAGCAGCGGGCAGGAGTACCGCTCGAACGTCATTACCGTGGAGTTCGTTCCCGAACAAGATGTGCTGAAATTCCTCCTTCCGGTGCTGGGCGTGATCGTGGTTGCCATCCTGCTCTCAACCCTGGTTCCGCTGCTAACCAGCCGCGGAAAACGCTTGAACCTGCCTTTGGGCACAGAACGCCATTACGGGCTGCGCGGAGGCGCGATCTGCCCGAAGTGCCAGCGTCCTTTCACCCTGCCTTTTTTCTCTGCAAACCTGGGTTTTTCGAAATTGGCTGCCTGTCCGTTCTGTGGGAGATTTGGATTGGTGCGGGTCGAATCCAGCGTAAGATTAAGGCAGGCGGAAAAAGCTGAACTGGCAAAGGCCCAACCGGATCAGCCGGTGAGCGGAGAGACGGAAGATGAGAAATTGAAGAAAGACCTGGACAATTCAAAGTACCAGGGAACGTAAAAAACGAACCTGCCCAGGCGGGTAGAGATGGCCGAACAAAGCAAGCCCAATTTCAGGATGAAACATGGCTCTTGATCCTGTCACACTGACCATTGAGTCTGCGCTGAAAGAACTGCGCGAAGGGGAGATCAGTGCACTGGCGCTGGTGGAGGCGTGCCTGCGGCAGATCGAACGTTTGAACCCTGAACTAAATGCTTTCATCACGCCTACACCTGTTCAGGCTGTGCAGGCAGGCATGAGTGCGGATGCACTGCGTTTGGCAGGCTCTGCCAACGTGGTCCGCCAGCCGTTGGGGGGCATCCCCATGGCGGTCAAGGACTTGTTCGACACAGCTGGCATCCGTACCACAGCCGGTACCCGCTTCTACTCCAACCATATCCCGCGCGAAGATGCTGAGGCAGTGAAACGAATTAAAGACGCAGGCGCTGCCCTGCTGGGGAAGACCAATACGCACGAGATCGCGTTGGGCGTGACCGGGGTGAATCCGCATTTTGGGGTGGTGAAGAACCCGCATGATCCGGAACACATCAGTGGAGGCTCCTCCTCCGGGTCGGCTGTGGCCGTAGCGACCGGCATGTGCTTGGCAGCACTGGGTACGGACACGGGGGGCAGCATCCGCATCCCGGCTTCGCTGTGCGGCGTGGTGGGATTCAAGCCGACCTACGGCAGAATCAGCGTGCGTGGGGTGATGCCACTCTCCTGGAACCTGGATACCGTGGGGACGCTCACCCGCACGGTAAGGGATGCGGCACTATTGCTGCAGGTATTAGCCGGTTACGATGAAAAAGATCCTGGCTCGGTGGATGTACGTGTGGATGATTATGGCGAAGATCTCGAAGGAGGTATGCGAGGCTGGCGGGTGGCACTGGGAGGCGGAGAGTATACCGAAGCATCAGAGCCTGAGATCTGGCAGGGGGTGAAGGAAGCGGGGAGGGTGTTTTCTGAACTGGGGGCGATGGTCGAGAAAGTGGATCTATCCTGGCTGGCTGACCTGGCACAGGCAAATACGCGCATGACCCAGGCGGATGCCGCTGCATTCCACCGGGAACGGATGGAAGCCCATCCAGAATGGTTCGGAGCGGATGTACGCCAGCGGCTGGAGATGGGCAGAGGGTTGACCTCTACCGAGTATGCGCTGGCGAGACGTTTACAGGCAGAAGGTCGGCGCCGTTTTATGCTATTCTTCAGAGAGTATGATCTTCTTCTGCTCCCGACCACACCGATCACAGCACCATTGATCGAAGGGACACAAGCACTCGAAGCGGCCCGCCAATTAACGCGTTTCACTGCGCCATTCAACCTGACAGGACTACCAGCGCTCTCGGTTCCGGCGGGTTTTATAAACGGTCTGCCATTTGGGCTGCAAATCGCATCCAGACACTGGGGAGAGAAGGATTTGATCCGTGCAGGAGAAGCGTGGGAACGCTGCAAAAAAACAACCCCTACCTAGAGGCAGGGGTTGATGATGGATTTTGATGCCTCCTGTTTGCTTTATGGATATGTACAAAATGGGGGGCGAACAGTTGCAGGCACCCACCGGCAGTTCGCAGCAGTACAAGAGGTTTTATCTTTATATTGATCAGGATTCGTGCATACCTTTTGTAGCTCAATCGGCTCTTCGCAAGAAGAAATGAAGAACTCAAAAGTTTTGCAGTGATCCTCCTCATAACCTGGAATACAAATGCTGCACCCCGACTCAAAAGTGAATCCAGGGGGGCAGGTGGGGGCATAGCTGTCCGGCGGAAGTTGACAGCAAGCATTTTCGGGATCATATTCCATACCCTCCAGGCAGTCCAGAAGGGATTGAATATCTGGAATGCCGACGGGGACACAAACATACGTTCCCTCATATTCGCTCACGAAATACCCAACCGGGCAGATACCACAGATGGGTTTTGGGAGACAACCAAATCCCGGGATATCGATGGCGTCTGCTGCGCACATATACGCATCGCCTGTTTCATGGTCAAAGAAACAGAGATCAGCGTGATTATCGTAATAATAACCTGGTGGGCATAAAGGAACGGTGGGAGGAAGTGGGGGTGATGCAAGACTGGGGCAGATGGTCAACGTGAAGTTGGTATTCAATGGTACATTGGTGATGGATAAAATATTGGGAAAAGCAGGATCCTGGTTGACTATGGGGACACCCACCGAAGATGTGATCAGGAACTCAAGGGCTTCAACCGGTTCACCAAAAACAAGGTTGATTACTCCATAGTCGGTGCCATCCTGGCTGACCATGCAAAAGGAGTTGGCAATCGGGTCTGGTGATCCCGAGGTTGGCGGAGTTGGTTGGTCGAGAGGAGGAATATAAAAGGATTGTACTGCACACGCGGGTGGAGGAAGTTCCTGGACGGTTTCTGCTGTTAGGATACAACGAAAACCCAAATCGGAAGCATGTTTTTCTGGTTCTAAATATGTACGAATGAATAGGGGTAGAGCATCCAGCTCTGATGAGTAGCTAGAGCCGCGAATCACTCTCTGAACGCCTGTGGCAGGTCCACCGGGATTCGAACTTGGCGATTGAGTGTAATAGTTCTTATCGTACCAGTCGAGAACCCATTCAAATACATTGCCAGCTGTATCTGCGAGATCATAAAAACTGGCACCGAGTGCATATGAACGTACATGCTGGGGCTCTGGAGGGTCAAAACAACCATCAAAATTGAGCAAATTACAGGTCGGCTCATCGTTCCCCCATGGATATGGATCCGCCTGTGTTCCACGGGCTGCTTTTTCCCATTCAGCTTCGGTTGGAAGACGGCCATCGATCCATTCACAGTATGTCTGTGCCTGAAGCCAGTTCACGCCTACCACAGGGTCACTGGCGTGGGTGGGGAGGTCAAACCAATAGGGTACACCTGATTCGACTGACGGAGGAGTGCAGATGCCAAGAGCAACACACTGGGCATACATACGGTTGGTGACTTCTGTCTGATGGATCCAAAAACCACCCAATGTGACCGCATGAGCGGGAGCATGGTCGCTTGATTGTATCTCATCCTGCCCCATGATGAAATCGCCCGCTGGAACAAAGACAACGTAACTATTATCTGTCCACAGGACGGCTGTACCTGCTTCTGGTTGTGGAATACTTACCGGTTGAACCTGGGTCAGCGCAGCGGGGGAATCCGTTTCTACGAGACCGGGAGTAGTGGAAGCTGGAGGTTGATATCCCGGTTCACATCCTGACAGGAAGATGAAAAGGAGCCAGAAAACGAATTTACCAACAGTCCTTATGGGTGTGTCCATACTCACCTCCTACAAAAAAACAGCCCCTCTGCGTGGGGCTGTTGGTGGGATGAGTGGGAGAGGAAGCCCCGCAATGGCATGTAATTCAATAATTTATTATACAAGAAAATGGTTGCATTTCAATCCCCCTGAGGTCATATAATCCGGGAATTTTATAACGATTGTTTCGGCGGTCTGTACTCCTGCTTCTTTGCATTGAAAGCTCCTTCTGAGCTGGCGCAGACGGATTGTTGCGCTTGTAAGAATCGATCACGCATCCATACGTGCTGACAGAAAATGGAGCTATTTCAACCCTGAAATAAGCAATTACCCTTTGGCTGGCAAGGGTGATTATTTTTGAAGGCAGGCAATAATTGCTTCTGAAGAATCCTGGTTGTCCGTGGGAAGATAGACCAGTACCGGGATGTTTTCCAAAGAGTAGACCGCAACCAGTTCATCGGTTAAGAATCCGCGCGTAAGGATCCCTACTGCGTCCACATCGCTGGCGATGGCCTGTACCATTTCCTGCGGGCTGGTTGCCAAGCGTGCCTGGGAAGTGATCGGAGACCCGCCTAATGCGGACTGAACGAAGACAGCGCTGACATCTTCACCATTGTCGAAGGACCAGACCTGGACAGAGGCAGAACGTCCGTTAATCTCCTGCCAGTTGCTGACTGTACCAGTGAATAATCCAAGGACTTCGGCCCTGGATAATTCATCCACCGGGTTTTGAAGATTGACGATAACAAGGATATCTTCCGCCCCGACCTGGTACGCGGGGAGAAGGGGGAGACCTGCTTCTCCCAACCGAATGGCGAGATCGGTGGTGGAGAGATCGATCAGGTCAGCAGAACGCAGTTCTGCATCAATCGGCTGATCGTCTGCACAGGTTTCTATGGCGGCGAGCCACGGTTGGGTGGAGAAGGTAAATTGAAGCCGTAATGGCAATCCTTGCAGCACGGGTTGCGCAGAGGCGCAGGATACAAGCAAGGTCAAAAGCAGGGGAAAGCAGAGTCGTTTCATGGGTGCAGATCAAAGGAGTTGAATGAGCAGAACGGCAATCCCTAGGCAGGCGCAGTACCCAGCGAAGATATACAGCGGGTGCTTATTCAAGTAGTTCAACAACCACTTGATGGCGAACCAGCCGACCAGAGCGGCGGTTAAAAAGCCAACCAACAAAGCAGGCAGGAATGAAATAAAGTCAGGCATTTTGAGTACATCGAGCATTTCATAGCCGCCTGCGGCAAGCATGACCGGGATGGACATGAGAAATGCAAATCGAGCTGCTGACTTCCGATCAAAACCTCGGAACATACCGGCAGAGATGGTGGTGCCCGAGCGGGAAGCGCCGGGGAAGACCGAGATAACCTGGAAAAAGCCGATGACCAACGCATCGAGCCAGTTCATCGAGTCCAGCGACCGGGAGCGTTTTGAGTAGATCTCGGCCAGAAGCAACAACAGGGCGGCGGTGAACAGGCGGATGGAGGCTTCGAGCATCGGCATCTTGAAAAGGGCTTCAACGGCATCTTTGAGCAGGTAACCTGCTAGAAGGGCGGGGAGAGTGGCGATGATGATGAACCAGCCGAGGCGCGCCTTCGTATCCACACTGGCGAGATCCCATTTCAGGAGAGGCCTAAGACTGGCCATGGTTGCCCGGACGATCTTCCATATATCCTTCCCAAAGAAGAAGAACAAGGAAAGGATGGTACCCAACTGAACGATGACCAGAAAGGAGAACATGGCATCACTGGCCTCCAATCCAAGTAGCCTCTGCCCGATGAGCAGGTGCGCCGTGGATGAGACGGGGATGAATTCAGTAAGTCCCTGGATGATCCCGAGGAGGAAAGCCTGAAAGAGTGTCATTTTGACTCCATGAGATAGACAATGCCATTGGTGAAAAGAAAAAGAATAATATCCTTCCAGGCTTATTGGCTGAAGGGACTGGTGTTCCGTACGGCATTTCCCTGCCAGGTCTCCAACCAGAGAGGGATCTGACTCTCGAAAGAGCCATCCAGGATGGCAGAACGCATCGTCTCCATCAACCGGATGAGGGCGCGCAGGTTATGAATGGAAAGAAGTGTACCGGCAAGCAATTCTTTTGCCATGATGAGATGGCGCAGGTAGGCTCGTGAAAAGGTGCGGCAGGTGTAACAATCGCATGTCTCATCGATGGGACGCCGGTCGCGGGTAAAAACAGCATTCATCAGATTCAAACGCCCGTGCGGAGAGAAGGCAGCATGATGACGAGCCAGCCGGGTGGGCAGGACACAGTCGAAGATGTCTACTCCGCGGGCGACACCATTGATCAGGTCTTCCGGTGTGCCGACGCCCATCAAGTAGCGGGGCTTATCTTCCGGCAGAAGAGGGGTGACCACATCGAGCATGGCATGCATTTGGTCCTTGGTTTCCCCAACAGACAATCCGCCAATGGCGATCCCGGGGACAGGGAGGGATGAGATGAACCTGGCCGATGTGGCACGTAAAGCAGGATCCACGCCACCCTGGACGATACCGAACAAAGCCTGATCCGGGCGGGTGTGGGTTCGCAAGCAACGCTCCGCCCAACGATGGGTGCGTTCCATGGCTTGCTGAGAATAAGCCCGGTCATTCGGATCAGAACACTCATCAAAAGCCATGATGATATCGGCTCCCAGGTTCTCTTGGATGAGGATCGATCGCTCAGGGGTGAAACGATGGGTGGAACCGTCGATGTGGGATCTGAAGGTGACGCCGTCTTCATCGACCTGGCGGGAATCGGCAAGGGAGAAAACCTGGAAACCTCCCGAGTCGGTCAGCATGGGGCCAGACCAGTGCATGAAGTCATGCAAACCACCCATTTCGCAGATCAATTCATCACCAGGTCGAAGATAGAGGTGGTAGGTGTTCGAGAGGACCAGGGAGGCGTTGATCTCATGAAGATGACCAGGTGTGAGCATCTTGACCGTCGCCTGAGTGCCTACCGGGGCAAAGACCGGTGTGAGCAGTTCACCATGCGGGGTCTTGAAGATCCCGAGGCGGGCACGTGCTTGCCTGGCAGCGATGGAATACTCGAACATGGAAGAGATTATACCCGAAGGGAATGCGGGACCAGTGCGCGCAGTGTGCCGTACGCTGCGCCATTCAGTGAGCTGTCTACAAGCAGAAAAGACCTTTTTCGAAACTGGCGGTCAACAACGCTCAATGGGTAGAGTATCCAACCAACCAGATCGAAATTCCAACCTTTGAGGGTATTATCCGGCATGACTGGCGTTCAGGGTTTCAGGGAGAGCAGAGGCAAAGTCGGAGTTCACGGCTTGCTTGCGTTCGATGACCACCAAACGGACGAGGAATAGCGCCAGGAAAAGGGCAAAGTGACACATGATGGAGGGGAGCGCCTGATCGGCGATGGGGATGACCGCCACGGTGACGAGAGCAGGAAATATGAATGCCAGCGAGCCAAGCAGTACCTGACCTAGGAGCAGGCGCTGATGGCGGTCATCACAGACCGTGACCCCATAGGCGGAGAGCAGGAGCATGCCAAGAAGCCCGGATTGGTAAAAAATTCCGTAGAGACCGAAGAGGGGGGTGGGGTTGGTATAGCGAGCAAAAACGATCATGCAAACCGAGATGCTGGCGAAGGTGCGCTCCAGGGCGATGGCAATCACCAAAGCCAGGCAGAAGAGGTACATCGCGAACGCGTAGCGATAGACTGACCCGGTGCGAGTGGGAAACAGGTGGGCTACCAGGAGCAGCCCGGTGGGAGGAAGCCAGGCAACCACAATGAAAGCGAGTCGGGGCAGGGTGGAGCCTGCATTGGGAAGCAACCCGGTGCACAGGATGGCTTCAATGAACTGGTAGCCGGCTAAAAAGAAAAGGATGGCGGCAGTGGTGCGCAGAATGTGTTTGCGCCCGGGACTCTGCAACACCCAGATGGCAGCGAACACCTCAAGGGCAGCGGTGGCGATGGATAACAGCGGATCGTATGACATGGTTGGTTTCCTCTTCGCGAAGGTGTATGCTGCTACGGCATTCCGATCAATACTTTAGTGGGGGCAAAGAGTGCCATGGGAACCTGATATTGCAGGCTGGGCATGGAGGGGTTACGGATCTCTATCTCATAGATGGACGCCCAGGGCGAGTGGGCAGCCTCGAGTTGGCCTCCCACGGTGGTGTTTCCCGGGATGCGCAAGATCCCCTTGAAAAGAAACGCTCCCACATGAAGCGTCACCGGCTGGGTCGTGCGGTTGAGTTCATGGGGATCATAATCGGGAGGTTCAGCGGCAGGGGGAGCCAGGTGGTAGGCAACGACCTGGGAAGCAGGCAGGTAGTATTCCGGATACTGATAGGATCTAACCGGGCTGAGGCTGAAGTCAAACATCTGGACATTCAACATATGAATGTATTCGGGTGCACCCTGCGTACGCAACCAGATGCTCACGCGGCCAATGGCGCTACGCAATACTGCATCGGCGCGCACCATGGCGGTGTGGGTATAGATCATCACCAGCGCGGTTCTTTCATCCGGACCCAGCGTGTACATCGTGTCTCCTCTACTTTGACTCAATTATACAACACCCTCGATCTTGAAAAACGTGTATACTCCAGGCACCATGACACAACACAACCACTGGATCATCAATCCCAAATTGAACTCCACGGCAAATGAAAATCTGGCCGCCTTTCCACCGATGCTGCGCCAACTGCTCTTCAACCGCGGGTATGGCACTGATGAGGAGGCACGGGCATTCCTTGAAGCCAGAACGAATTTTGATACCTCCCCTTTCCAGATGAAAGGAATGGATGTGGCTGTTGCGCGGATCGAGAAGGCTTTGGAATGTGGAGAGATGATCGCGGTGTATGGTGATTACGATGTGGATGGGGTGACTGCCACAGCACTCCTGCACCAGGTTCTCACAGCCCTGGGGGGAAAGGTGATCCCTTACATCCCGAACCGAAAAGATGAAGGTTACGGGTTGAATAATGAAGCCTTCGACCAGTTGGCGAAGGACGGGGTGAAGCTGGTGATCAGCGTGGACTGCGGCATCCGCTCTCCAGCAGAGGCCAGACATGCAGGTGAGGTCGGAATCGACCTGATCATCACCGATCACCACGAACCTTTTGGAGAACTCCCCGATGCGTTGGCCGTGCTCAACCCCAAGCAAGAGGATGATGATTATCCTGAAAAGTACCTGGCCGGGGTGGGGATTGCGTATAAACTTGCCCAGGCGTTGTGCGAAAAAATAAAGGTCCCTACAGGAAAAGTGGAAACGAACGACTTGCTTGACCTGGTTGCCCTGGGGACAGTTGCTGACCTGGCGCCATTGACCGGAGAGAACCGGGTCCTGGTGCGAGCCGGTTTGCAGGAGATGCGGCAGACAAAACGGATCGGTCTCTTTTCGCTGGCCAATGTCGCCGGTGTATCCCTGCCAGCCATAAATTCCACCCATATCGGATTTTCGCTGGGGCCGCGTTTGAATGCTGCGGGAAGGCTCGACTCAGCGATGAGCGCCTTGACCTTATTGACCACACCGAACATCAATGAGGCTGGCGAACTGGCGCAGAAGCTGGATGTTCAAAACAGAGAACGGCAGGCATTGACACGGAAAATCCAAAGCGAAGCGGATACGATGGCACTGGCAGAAGATCCCGAGGCGCGGATCCTTTTCGCGGTGCATCCTGAATTCAACTCTGGCGTGGTGGGGTTGGCGGCGTCGCGGCTGGCGGAGCTCCATTTCCTGCCAGCGGTGGTTGGGCAGCAGGGTGACGAGGAGACGCGCTGTTCCTGCCGGTCGATCCCGGATTTCAATATCACAGCAGCACTTGACCAGTGCACAGACCTGCTGGTGCGGCACGGCGGGCATAAAGCGGCAGCCGGATTCACAGTGCGTAATGAGAACCTGGAGCCGTTGAAAACGAGACTGAAGGAGATCGCCTGCAAGGCACTTGCCGGACGTGACCTGCGGCCGACCTTATTGGCGGATATGGAAGTGTCCTTGAAGGAACTGAATAGCGACCTGCTCATGCAGATCGAGCGCTTGCAGCCCACCGGTTACGGCAACCAGGAAGCCGCCTTTGTGAGCCGCAACTTGCAGGTGAAGAGTCGGCGCACAGTAGGCGCGGACAGCAAACACCTCAAATTGACGGTCAGCGATGGGACATGGACCCTGGATGCGATCGGGTTCAGACTGGGGCACATGCTGGGAAGTTTACCGGGGAATGTCGATGTGCTGTTTACCTTTGAAACGAATGAATACATGGGACGGACCGCTTTTCAATTGAACTTGAAAGACGTAAAACCTAGCGGACTGCCAGATTGATTACGATCTACCCCATGATAACCAGCGGTATGATCCGCTGGTTATTTTTATCATGACAGGTCTCACGCAAAAGTCATCTTCCAGGGACATGGATGGGAATGCAAAGACCGCCTGTGACGGCGGTCCTGGTGGGCGCGGAGGGGCTCGAACCCCCGACCTCATCAATGTGAGTGATGCGCTCTAACCGACTGAGCTACGCGCCCTTTTTTTCACGCCGCGGGATTATAGCCGATGCCCGCTGCTTTTGCAATGGTTTTACGGGGCGGGGAGGAAATTAAAGGGGTTCACCTTTCCGTAGATAGTGTTCATCAGTTCAAAATGCAGGTGTGGTCCCGTGGAATTGCCGGTGCTGCCCATCAAGCCAATCACATCGCCCTGACCCACGCTTTGACCACAACCGACATTGATCTGACTGAGGTGAGCATAGAGAGACTGCCAGCCATTACCATGATCGAGAATAATCAGGTTTCCATAGCCCCAGTCGTTCCAGCCAGCATAAACAACCACACCGGCATCGGTGGCATAAATGGCATTGCCCATCCTGCCGGCAAAGTCGAGTGCCGGGTGCCCGATCTCCGGGGCATATGGTGTGCCTGAAAGCCAGTGTTCGACAGTCGGGTATATGAATGTGCCATATCCTACATTGCCACCGCTGACCGCTCCGCAAGCGCCTTCGCCCAAAACACGGGTAGTCGCCGGATTGGTGCGGGTAATCCCGATGGGGGCGCTCCACGGGCTGACAATATCCCGCGTTCCACCCGGAACGATCAACCAGGTACCACTAGGAATGTTGGGCTTGTTAAGATCACCAATCGTCTCTGGATCGAGATGGTTGCCCGGGTAGTTGACTATCACTTCAGGGTCGACACCAAAGACTTCGGCGACAACATTCAGATTTTCAATACCCTGCCATTCATAATAGGTACCATCTGTCGGCAAGATGGTCAAGACCTGCTCCGGACGCAAGGAGTGCGGGTTATCCGAAAGGATGCTCCAATTCCCAAACAGGATGGTTGTGGGTTTCAAGCCAAATTTCTCGGCAATCCGAAAGATGGAGTCGCCCGATTGTACGGTGTATAGTAAAACATCGGTGCGCGGCCGGCTTGGGATGTTGGTATGCATGACCGCCTGACGGGCGATGCCAACAAATTGCGAGGCAGCCAACTCGGGCAGGATGATCTCATCACCAGGGGGGGCGACAGTTTGGGGATTGGAAGTACTGACGGGCGCAGTAGAAAGATTGGCATCCTGGTATAGGTACTGCATCAGCCAGACGACCCCCAAGATTATCAGGATGGAGATGAAATTCGTCCCAAAGCGTAAGGCAGTCTCACCCAAGCCAAGGCGTGCCAAACCAGCCATCAGGCGCTGGAAAATACTGGCCTTGGGCAGCGCCTCAGGAGGCTTGCCGGGTTCTTCCTTCAGGGGTAGTGTATCCATTAGAAATCATCATAACATGCCCCAAAATGACCGTCAAGCAAGGCATTAATAAGACATTAAGATAAATAATTACGAACCAGGGGCCATTTGATCTGAATCAATACCACAACGAGTAGACAAATCCCCCCGCAAATCAAAGCGGTGAATGGGATCCCGGCGGATTGCGCCAGCCACCCGATGAACAAGCTGCCAAATGGGGCGACGCCCTGCAGTGCCCACAGGTATACACTGAATACCCTGCCACGTAACCTATCGGGAACATCCACCTGGATCAGGGTGTTCATCATCATCAACTGGGTGACCATGGACCAGCCAAGTACAGCCACCAACATAAGCACAATAGGTAGATGAGTAATGAAAGATACCAAGATCAATACCAGCGCGAAAGTGAATTGACCGATCGTCATCAGGAGACTCTTGCGGCGCATCTGGCTGAATCCTGAAATGAACAGGGCTGCTGCAAGTGCTCCCACCCCCTGCGCCAGATACAGGGCGCTTGTGCGGGCTTTCACCAGGGTCTCCGTGTCTGTTGCCTGTTGGAGGACATCCCGTGCCAGTGCTGGAACCTGTTGGATGAATGGGAAGCCAAAGAAACCGATCAAGGCAGCCAGGATAACGATCAGCAAGATCAATGTATTACTACGGATATAATTCCAGCCCTCTATAAATTCCGGTACCATTTTGGGTCGGGTGCTGGCAGAGGTTGGAAGGGCGTTTCGGTAAGGGGTGCGAACGAAGAACAAGCCGATGATAATAAATAGAAAACTAACCCCATTGATAAAAAAAGCCCACCCTTCCGCCTGGTTTTTGACCAGGAGCAGGACGACCGCGCTGATGGAAGGACCCAGGACACGAGCAAGGTTGAAAATAGTAGCCTGCATGGCAATGGCATTGGGCAAGGCGGGTTTGCCAACCAATTCCACCAGCATGGCCTGCCGGGCAGTAATCTCGATCGCGCTTGCAGAGCCAAGCACAAGCGCCAGGAGAATAATATGCCAGATCTGGAGCAGACCGGTGAGGGCAAGGAAGGCCAGGGCAAAAGCCTGAAGCATCATGATGAACTGCAGGACGATCACTGCCTTGCGTTTATCCAATCGTTCAACCAATACGCCGCCGGGGAGGGCGAGTAACAAGGTGGGGAGGGTGGCAGAAAAGCCAATGATACCCAGATCCAACGGTCTTCCGCTCAGGCGATAGGCCAGGTAAGGTAGAGTGGTGTTCTGCATCCAGGAGCCGATGAGTGATATGAAATGCCCCCCCCAGAAGATCAAAAAATCTCGGGAGGC
The DNA here is from genome assembly GCA_041753035.1 of Anaerolineales bacterium. GTDB lineage: Bacteria > Chloroflexota > Anaerolineae > Anaerolineales > Villigracilaceae > UBA877. Next base: position 21,443 of record JBGSVI010000021.1, read on the forward strand.
AAGGGCTGGAAAGCGCTCTGTCAGTTTCATGCAGAATTATTCCGGGAGATCAAAGAATAGTCATCTGGGAAGCAATATTTCCGGCTGATCCATCTTTGGGTCGTTCACCATGGAAGTGACCGGGATGGCTTCCATATCCAAGGCCGGATAGGGAACTAACAGGCTGTTCAGATCCACAGGGAAATGCGGGGCGGGGTCAATCCATTTCGCATAGTCATTATTCGTAATGATGACCGGCATACGGTTGTGGATGGAACGGACCAACTCATTCGGCTCTGTAGTGACTATGGTTGCAGAACGAAGTTCTGAGCCATCCGCTGAGGTCCAACGCTCCCACAGCCCGGCAAAGGCAAAGGGCGCATTTGATCTCAAGTGAATGTAATGAGGAATCTTTATCTTACTGCCGGGCTGCGCCTGCCATTCGAAAAAACCATCCGAAAAGATGAGGCAGCGATGATATTTATAAGCGCCACGAAAGGCAGGTTTTTCGGCCAGCGTCTCAGCGCGGGCATTGATCAAATGGCTGCTGATGGAGGGGTCCTTTGCCCAGGAGGGTACAAGACCCCAGGTGAAGAAATCGGCGACAAGGCTGCCATCATTGGGAAGAACAAGGATCGGTTGGCTGGGAGCGATATTGAAGCGTGGGTTCAGTTCAACCGGGAAAACATACTCCGGGAAAGATGCCTGCAGATCCGCAGGTTCCAGGGTGAGAGTAAAGCGACCACACATGAGCGTATCCTTTTCAGAGGTCAAGAAGCGTTCCCGGGGGGCGAACGTATACAACCATGCACTTTGCCCGGTATACGGAGAAATGGATCTAGGCGTTGCGCAACTTTCTCACATCCCCATTTCTGATCGTCAGACCGATTGAATCCAGGTATTCCAGGAGAGCCTGAGCATATTTCCGGCTGGTGGAAAACAAATCTCGCACCTCCGCCAGGCTAACCTGCCCCTTTTCGCGGAGGAACTGGTGAAGCCTGGCCTGCATGGTATCAAAGTCCACCTTCCTGAATACAACCTCCTGCGATACTGCGATGAGATCTCCGAGCTCAAGTAACGCATTGAAAACATCTTCACCAACCTCGGCCTGACATTCCTTTACTGAAGGTGGTGAAAATGGGTTGGTAATAAAAACTGACATCAGGTGGTTAACCAGGTTTTGCTGTTTGGGGCTAAAACCAATGATATGACCAGGAAGCATAATCCATCCAGGCCTTTCGACCAGGAAGCCTTCCTGTGACATCCTAGCGACAAGTAGGTTGAATACCTGGGGAGACAACTTGTGCCGGCTCTTCAATTCTTCACGCGGCATTCCGCGGCGTAATGGGTAGTTTTGGTGATACTGGGCCAGTTTCGCCAAAACCGAATCTTTCAGCGCTGTCCATTGTCCGGCGGCCATAATCACATTCTCCAACCTTACCAGGCTACCTCCATTGACCATCTCCTGAAGGATATTCTCTGCTTCAGGACGATCCAATTGGCTGCGGATGATTACATCCTCAACTGAACTTGGACCAAGTGCGAGTGATGCCTGCAGGAGAACATCTGATGGGCTGCCCTGGGCCAACCTTTCCAAGGCACGGATCACTTGAGGCTCAAACCGTTTATGTCGCTTTTTTGGTTGCGGATCAACCACCATGCCACCCCCCAAGGTCTCACCTGGTGATGGGCGGCGCAGGATAAAGCGGTCCCCACGCATGGCAACGATAGGTTGTTGAAGATCAAGTTGAAGCCAGGCGGTTTCTCCTGGGTTCAGGACCTCAGCGCCAAGCAAGCGGATATTCGTGATGATCTCTGCTGTGCCCAGGAATAGTTTGACCTGGGTATGATGATGGAGCGGGGATGAGACATCAGGAAGAAGACGGAAGTGTACATCCACGCGTTGTGTCGGTTGGTATTGGCCTGGATACGTGACCACCTCGCCACGCAGCACCTGGTCCATGTTCACACCGGAAATGTTGAGGGCTGTCCGTGAACCGGGAGAAGTATTATCTACCTTGCGGTTGTGTACTTGCAGTCCGCGGATGCGACCAGAGATCCCCGATGGAAGAATGGTTACCTCTTTTCCGCTGGAAAATGTACCATTGGTGAGTGTCCCGGTCACTACCGTCCCGAAGCCAGGCATGGAGAAGACCCGGTCGATGGGCAGGCGAGGGCGACCGAGGTCAGCACGGGCAGGCAAGTCTTGCATCAGCACGCTGAGATTGCGGGTAAGTTCTGGAAACCCCTCTTTTGTGTGTGATGAGACACGCAGGATAGGAGCGTCTGCCAGGACGGTGTCTTGCAGACAGGTGCGAACATCCGTCTCCACCAGGTCCAGCCAGGCAGGATCAGCCGCGAGGTCAATCTTGGTGAGGACGACCACCCCGGCTCTGACCTGGAGAAGATCAATGATGGCAAGGTGCTCGCGAGTTTGGGGCATGACGCCTTCATCGGCAGCGATAACCAACATGACAGCGTCAATCCCCCCGATGCCTGCCAGCATGTTCTCAATGAAGTCGCGGTGTCCCGGTACGTCCACGATACCGATCTCCTGGCCATCCGGCAGGCAAAGCCAGCCAAAACCCAGGTCAATCGTCATTTCGCGTTCTTTTTCTTCCTTTAACCGGTCGGGATGAACGCCAGTGAGCGCAGCAATGAGAGTGGATTTCCCGTGATCAACATGCCCAGCTGTTCCGATGACGCGCATGCTGCCTCGTTACTCAAATAAGATGATTCTCGTCCCGCATGAAAAGGATCATTTCGTAACCATGATCCTTTCATAAGCAGAGAGAAGGTCGTGGATCTGGGCGAGCATCCCCTGGAATAGCTGTTCATTTGCATTCTTGGTTTGTTCGAGAATGTCGTGCAGGGTTTGGGCCATGTCCTCGGTGGAAGTGATGCGTTCATTCACTTTGGCGAGTGTGGTACGCAGATCTTTGATGGTTTCGTCCTGGGATAAGGTGAACGAAGTCCAGCGTTTCTGATCATCGGCTTTGAATGTGACCCACTCCTGCCGGAAGCGATCTTCCGCCAGGCGCTGCATTTCGGAAACTTCATTGATGCGGCGCTCGATTTTCAGGACCATGTCCTCATAGGATTCCTGGGCGCGCTTGACAGCTCGCTGGGCAATATCCCACTCCTGGAGGCGGCGTTCCAATGATTCGGCATTCCGGTGGAACGAAACCAGGCTGGTTTCCCATTCCTTCCAAGTGCGATCGCGCTCCACCTGTATCCTGCTTTGTGTTTCGATGAAATTGGTCTGATTTAATTTGCGGTCTGCTTCGCTGGAAAGCAATTCGTTCACCCGGGTTTCCACACGGCGTAGATCATCAGTAAAGAGATCGTTCTTTTCACGGACATCGTCCAAACGCTTGCGGGCGGCAACCAAGTCACCGTGAAGGTCGGCAAGGCGCTTGGTCTCCAGTTTGCGGCCTTCCTCGACCATGCGCTGCGATCGCTGAACTTCCTCAGAGGCTTTCACCGTCTCTTGCATGCGCGTTTCCCAATCGGAAAGTACCTTGTTGCGGCGCAGCTCATCATCTGCGTGGGCATTGATTTCGCGTTTCAAGTCGGCAATCGAATCCTTGTATTTGTGAAGTTCTGTAATGGAGTTTCTCAGACTTTCAAATTGGCCCAAGGCGTTCTTTTCGATCTGCTTTTGGGACTGCACATGTTTATCATTAAATGAATCGATATAATTCGTGATCTCACCTCTCTGCCGGGTAATGCTGGTCTCGATCTGGTCCAACCGGGCCGGGGTGACGGTCAATTTTGATAAGCTGCCGTTCAAGTCCTTGATCTTCTTATTGGCAGTTTTTAGGTCCCCTTCCAAGCCAATGATGCGTTCTCCCAAGGTGGCAATCGCGGTTTTATCTTTGCGGCGTTCTTCATCCAACCAATCCAAGCGTTTGATCAATTGTTCAAATTCCATTCATACCTCCATGGAGGAAAAGAAAACCCTCATTTCGATTATAGCATGCCCAAAAGAGGCTACTGTCCCAGATGGGCGAAGAGCGAAGGAAGTTTTTCCCAGAGCAGCGCAGACCCTGCCGGGATGAGCCCCAGCAGGAACACGAATACACAACCCAAGACAAGGAAGGTGCGCTGCGACCAGGACTCACGTACCCCCCATGCCGATCCTTCTGGAGAACTTGCCAGGGCGATCATTACCCGAATGGCAGCTATGGTCAGACCGAGACTTCCGGTGAAAACCAAGACCAGGGCGGATAGAGAATCGGTTACCAAGGCATTCCATATTGCCTGGTGAGCTGGAAAAGAGGCCAAAATGGGCACCCCTGCCAGAGATAGACTAGCCAGGATAATGCCCGTGGATGAAAAAGGCCAAACCCGGGCCATACCTTTGACTGCCTGCAAGGTTAGGTCGGGAACACTCTCCTGAATGCTGGAAAGAGAGAACGACCATAGTCCCAGCCCCATCACCCGGGGAATGAGGAGGAGAAGGAAAGTATTCATCCCAAACGTTCCCCCCAATCCGATGGCGAGCAACGAAAATCCCGTTTCAGCCATCACCGCGTAGCCCAGCATGCGTCCCAAGTGACGATTGAAAAGTGCCAACAAGCCACCCATGAAGATCATCAATGAGCCGACTGTTATGAACGTGGGAGGCAAGGAGGCCGCGGTGCGCAGCCAGGCGTAGCGCTCGAGAAAACTCAACCCAAAGAACAAGGAGATCGTGGGGAAAATCCAGAGTATATAGCCGATGATAAATGGATGCGCTTCCTCGGAAAGGAGAGGTATCCAGACATAGAAGGGGAAGATTGCCAACAGGAATGCAAATCCCAAACCGAGCAAGGCTGTTGCCCGAGTAATGAGGGTCACATCGCCAGGGTTGGCTTCCACCCCGGTAAGGAGCCAGCCGGAGAACAGGATAAAAGGCATCGCAAGAGTCTGGAAGACCAGAAAGTAGAGCACGCCCTTTCCGGGTCCCTTGTCCTGAGGTGCAAGAAGAGGAACAGCCAACAAGACTGCGGTCTCAATGATCAAGGCAGCATATAAAAAAGGCTCCACAGCCAGCGCAGCCACCAATAACGCAGTGATGATCAAGCCCAGCGGAACCAGCTGGCGGGTCATCCGGTGAGCAGAAGCCGCAGAGAACCAGAATGCTGCAGCGGCATACAACAGGGCCAGCAGAGAACGATGGGAATTGTCCAATGTGAGGCGGCGCCCAAGAACTTCGAAGATTGGGGAGAGTTTGAAGGTGAACTCGCGGATGACGAGCAGCGTATCGATGGGTATAAGGATTGCTGCCAGGGCGAGAAGGGTGCAGGTGATTCCCGCGATCAATGTGATCAGCCTCTGGCTGCGCAACAATGTCAGTATGCATCCCAGCAGGATGGGAAATAAGATCCAAATAGCAGGAGCGTTCATGCAGGCACCTTGTCCGTTGGGTGGAGCAGAAAATAAGCCCCGGCGAGAGCCAACCCAAGATTGATGATTGACAACAATCCGGCAACCAAGGCGGAGCTTTCCACCGCGGCATAAAGGATCTCAAAACCTGCCAAAGCGGTTAGCAGCCCCATTACCAAGCGGAATGGGTGGGTGGATAGACCTGTTATCACCAAGCCAATGCTGATCAGCAGCACTCCTCCCCAGGCGGTAGGCAATGACATCCCCAACCAACTGCCCAGACCGGTGCTGCCAACATAAGAAACCGTGATCAATAGGCAAATTACTACAAGGCGAAAGAACCAACCTTGCGACCAATGTGATCCTTCCTTTTCAGCATTCATCCGAGTATTGATGTGGGCAATCGCAAGCAAGGTGCACACCACCCAACCGGTGACCAATTTTACAGAGGCGAGGGAGATGCTCCAGGATGCGTGTACCAGCCAGAAAACACCCAGGTATTGTACAGCCAGGGAGGCAATGTTCCAGCGCCAATCCTGGCGGAGGATGTTTATACACGCAGCGGCGAGCAAAAGCGTGAACGCAAGCCAGGCAAGCAGGTTCATTGGCCGCCTCCTGCAGAGAGCAGGGAAAGGATGAGCACAAGCAGAAGGATCGACCAAAAAATCCCCCCCTCACCTTCCAGAGTTGATGTGATCAATGATGCAAGCCTCTCAAGGAAGCGAACTACGGAATTAAATGTCTGATCCAATACAGCTGACTGGACTACATCGCTCCACCGGGCCACCCTGCTGGGCTTGCGCCCAACACCTTTCTGCATCAGGATGAATGCACCAGAAGCAAGCATGGAAACCGGGAGCATACCCCACCAGAGGCCAACCTGCCGAGACCCTTCCCAGCCCCATAGTCCGAGGGTGAGCGACAAAGCTGCCAGAATTAATAAGCCGGCAGGGTAGAATATTCGCACCCATAGATCTTGTGATTCAAGGCTGGTTTCTCCGGGGTGGAGTGCATGGCGGATAAAACCAGTGATAAAGAGCCCCTGAGCGAGAAATAGGGGCAGTAAAAAGAATAGAGAAATACCCTGATCAGGAATCCAAGCAGTGGCAGACGGGGAAAATGGTAGTGAAAATAGACCCCAAAGACCAAGGAGCGATACCCAAATGATCGTTCTCTGGCGTGCAGAAAAAAGAAAGATCAAGCCTCCCGAAAGCACCAGCGTAATTCCCCAACCGATGCTGCCGGTTGGGCCGGAGAACAAGGTGGAAGCGATCGCCAGCGAAGCCAACCCCAGAATCCAAAAAGGGCGACCAAGTATCTCATCAGAGGATCTGACCCACATCCATGCAGCAAAAAGGGCTGTGAGCGAGGTCAGAAGAATCAGGTAGGGCGTCCATAGCGATGTAAGGGCACCGCTGGGGATGCGTGCCAATACGATCAGACTGGCAGCGGCGGAGATAAGCCGAAGGCTGGTCCCGAATCCCCGCCGGAGCACATTTTCTTTCCGGTAAGGGAGATGGAGGGGGAAGACGCCCAGTCGAAGCGCGGCTGACACCAGCATGAATACACCAGCACTCACATTGATGTTTGCATACGTCAGAGGTGTGCCCGGTGTTGAGCCAATGGCAATCGCTCCAATGAGAAAGCCGGTTCCCACCAGACGAACGGCGAAGGCAACGATGACAGAGCGGTTCTGCTCTTCACCTTCCGTGGACCGCAACATGGTGAAGAGCTCGGACAGGTCGATTGCCGTCCATGCGAGGAGCAGGGTGAGAGGATCGCCCGCTGCAACTGAAAGGATGCCGAGGGCAGTAAGGAGCAGAGTACCTGCCCAGGGCATGGAGGCTTCTTCTCTGCGGGCAACGGAGGTGAGGATGATCGCCAGAGAAAGGGCAGTCAAAGCCAGGGAGTAAGCCCAGGAGGTACCATCCGCCAGCCAAGTGGGGGAATAGTGGAAGATGATTCCCGGCTGCCAGGCTGGCAGCGAGATCGTTACAGGGAGATCAACCTGCCATAGAATAGTACTCACAAAGGCTGCCAGAGCGCCACCGAGTGCCATTATCCAAGGATACTTGAAGGCTGGCCTGACCAAGTGGAAGATCAACAAAACCAGTGCAGTCAGGGAAAGCAAGAAAACAGGCAGGAGGATTAGCATTGCGGCGTTTATTGTAACAGAAACGCCCTGCTCAAGATGGTGTTCTAAAGTAAAATATTAATAATCTGCACATAGGAGCAATTTCATGCACAATACTTATCTAATCGTGAACCCCATCTCTGGGCGTGGTTTTGCAGGTCGGTCCCTGCCTGAAATGGAGGCGAAAATGAAGGAATATGGGATCGATTACGAACTGGTGCTGACAGAGCGTCCTTGGCATGCGGCAGAACTGGCAGAACATGCAGCTCGTGAAGGATATGACCGGGTCATTGTCGCCAGCGGGGATGGGACGGCGAACGAAGTGTTGAATGGACTGATGCGAGCCAAACTAGCTGGTTTTAACAAGACAGCGATGGGACAAATCGCAGTAGGAACGGGGAACGATTTTGCCTATGGAATGGGCATTCCCGGGGGAATCGAAGAGGGCTGCCGGATATTGGCTGAGAATTACCGCCGACGGGTGGATGTGGGAATCGTTAAGGGAGGAGATTATCCGGAAGGCCGTTACTTTGGAAATGGCGTGGGGATCGGTTTCGATGCTGCCACAGGATTTGTCGCCGCGAAGATCCGCTGGACGCGCGGCCTGCTGCTTTACCTGATCGCGGCCATCGAGACGATCTTTGTTTACTATAAAACCCCCTCGGTCAGGTTACTCTATGATGAGCAAACCATGGATATATCCCCACTGATGATCTCGATCATGAACGGCAAGCGCATGGGAGGCGGATTCTTCTTTGCTCCCAACGGGGACCCAGGGGACGGGATATTTGACCTTTGCCTGGCAAGGTCTGCCAGCCAGTTACGCATCTTTGGGCTGATCCCATTTTTCATGAAGGGAACACAAGCCACCCAAAAAGAAGTCACCATGGCCCAGGCGCATAAGGTGAAGGTAACTGCCATGGAAGGCACTTTACCGGTGCACTGTGATGGGGAAACCGTTTGCTTTGCAGGCAAGGAATTGGATGTCGAGTTACTGCCTGCCCAGATTGAGTTCATCACCCAAAAACCGGCATGAGATCCTTCTTTCGCTGGTTCATGGATACGGTCATCCGGCTGGGGACTGACCTGCTTTGCCGGATCGAGAAAGGGGACTTCCACAAGGTTCCGATGCGTGGACCGCTCATCCTGGTGACGAATCATATTGGTTCGCTCGAGGTTCCGCTCCTATTTGTCCACCTCCAACCAAGGAGGATGATCGGTCTGGCGAAGATCGAAACATGGGATAAAAAGTTCATGGGTTGGCTGTTCGACCTCTGGGATGCCATCCCAGTACGCAGAGGCGAAGCTGATCTGGATGCGATCCGCCGATGCCTGGAGGTTTTAAGAGAGGGGAATATCCTTGCCATTGCTCCCGAGGGAACCCGATCCTACGATGGCAAGTTACAGCGAGGCCAACAAGGCGTGGTGGCAATTGCTCTGCGCGCGGGTGTGCCCATCCTGCCTATTGCGCACTGGGGCGGGGAGTGCTTCAAGGATAATCTTAAGAAATGGAAGCGGACGGACTTTCATGTGCGCGTGGGAGGACCTTTTCGATTGAATACCAGGGGCAAGAAAGTGACGAGTGAACTTCGCCAGGAAATGGCTGATGAGATCATGCGCCAAATAGCGCTCCTGATGCCAGATGAATATCATGGTGAATATTCCGGCCAGATGGGGCAGGGTAGTAGATACCTGGACTGGGAATAATGGTGTATGATTGAACCTTGTTCCAGCCGCTAGAATCAGGTTAGAATAATATAGATATCAACCGTGGAACAAAGTGGCCGCGAACCCCTCCCGAGATGCTCTTCAAGTGCCAGGCACTTAATGGGATGAAGAGCAGGTAAGGTAAGGATAGGTGGGGTTGGCGCTCTCTGTGTTCCGGGAGGCACCAATGAATCATGCCCCGGAAGGCGCGAAAGAAGAAGCCCCGGCAGCCCTGGTAAAAAGGCTGGGCCTGCCTTTTAGGAATCTCCTGCTTCTCTCACGTTCCCTGACGCATCGTTCGTTTATCAACGAACATCCTGAGGCCATCGAGGATAATGAGCGATTGGAATTTCTCGGTGATGCTGTGCTGGATTTCGTCAGCGGGGCGTGGTTATATAATCATTTCCCCGAGATGGCTGAAGGAGAGCTAACGCGCATGCGCTCTGCCCTAGTGCGTACGGAACAACTGGCAGAGTTTGCCCGCCTGATTGATCTTGGCGCTGCCATGCGCCTTGGGAGAGGCGAGATCGTTGCCAAGGGACGTGAACGGGACGTTCTCCTGTGTGCAACCTTTGAAGCACTGGTTGGCGCGTTGTTCCTCCAAGCAGGGATCGAGGCAGCGATGGATTTCATTCATCCCTTCCTGGAAAAAGCAGCTAAGTCCATCGTGCTGGAACGGGAAAATTTTGACCCCAAGAGCTCCCTGCAGGAATGGTCTCAGGCACAGCATTTTGGGATCCCGGAATACCTTACAACTCATACCAGCGGCCCCGATCATGAGCGCGTGTTTGAAGTTGAAGTGCGCATCCATGGAGAGATCTTAGGCCGCGGGATGGGTTCCAGCAAGCAGTTGGCTGCGCGAGCTGCCGCCCAGAATGCGCTTGAACACATCAATCATCAATAACCACCCTGGAACAGTTACCTATCATGCCTCTGCGCCTAAAATCCCTTGAACTTCATGGTTATAAAACCTTCGCAGCAAAATTCGATTTTGAATTTTCCGATGGGATCACTGCCATCGTTGGGCCGAATGGCTCAGGAAAATCCAATATTGCCGATGCGCTGCGCTGGGTGTTGGGCGAGCAATCTTACAGCTTGCTGCGCGCCAAGAAAACGGAGGATATGATCTTTGCCGGGTCGGAACAGCGCCCGCGAGCTGGCATGGCCTCCGCCACGGTGACTTTCGATAATAGTGATAATTGGCTGCCAGTGGATTTCTCTGAGGTGGGACTTTCCCGGCGTGCCTACCGCGATGGACGCAATGATTACCTGCTCAATGGCCAGCATGTTCGTTTGAAAGATATCAACGAGCTTCTGGCGCAATCCGGTCTCTCTGAACGCACCTATACCATCCTTGGGCAGGGGCTGGTGGATGCTTCCCTGGCGCTGAAAGCTGATGAGCGCCGGCGTTTGTTCGAAGAAGCTGCTGGCATCGGGCTCTACCGGACCCGGCGGGAGGAAGCGCTGCGGAGATTGGATACCACCCACCGCAACCTGGACAGGGCACTCGATATCCTGGCAGAATTGGAACCACGCTTGCGTTCGCTGGAGCGCCAAGCTGCACGGGCCCATGAATATGCCCAGGTGCAAGCCGACCTGCGGGTTCTGCTGCGAGAATGGTACGGATTCCATTGGCATCGTTCCCAGAATGAACTTACGGAAGCAGTGGCAGCAGCACGAATCCAGGAAGCGCGGCTTGCCGAGGAGCGAAAAATCTACCAGGATGTGCGCCAGAACTTTGCCAACTTCCGAGATCGTCTTAATGGACTGCGTGCCCGGCTCAATTCTTGGCATCGCCAGTCGGCACAGCTACATGCCAGCCGTGAATCAAGTTCGCGTGACCTTGCAGTCCTGGATGAGCGGCAACGCTCCCTGCTTGATCAGCGGCAAGCCACGTTGAGCGAAGAAGCACGTCTTGAGGAAGAAATACGTGCCGCCGAAGAACGGATGTTGGAAAGTAACGAAAAAGCAACACAGATCCAAGCAGAATACGAAGAGGCGCGCGTACAGAATGGTGTTGCCCAGGAGTCTCTCTCCATTGCCCAGACGGGAAAGGTAACCCTCGAGACTGAACTGATTACTGCCCGGAAGCAGGCGAATGACCTTGCCTCCAAGCAAGCTGCCCTGCAAGCGCACCTGGACGAGCTAATCTCTCGTGCCAGTATCCAACGCCAGAAATTGGCCAGTTCTGATCAAGAGATCCAGACTGGCGAAACCAAGGTTGAAGATGCAGAAGAGGAATTGCGAGCACTTTCTGGGGCCAGAAGCGAGGTGGAAATTTCCACCAGGAATACCCTTGAAACCTTTAATTCTACCCGACAGCAACTCTCCGAGCTTGAAGAGAAGGTAAAACAAAAGAAATCTGCTTTGGCAGCCACACAGGCTGAAGGAGCGCGGTATAAAGCTCAACTGGATGTACTCGAGCAAGCTGAACAATCCCTGGTAGGATATGCGGACGGGGCGAAACTATTGCTGGATGCGTCGCGGCGACACGGGCTGCAGGGCATTCGAGGTGCGCTCTCGACGACCGTGGAGATCCCGGTTGAATTGGAAACTGCCATTGCGGCTGTTTTAGGGGAATCGGCCGATGCGGTTCTGCTCCAATCCGGACATGAGATCGAACAGGCGCTGATCCTACTGGAAGGAAATGCTACCGGACGTGCATCACTGCTTGCACTTGACTGGCTCGAGCCAGGTGAGGTGCTGAGCATCGCTGCGGGGGGGGAACTCCTTGGCGTGGCTGCAGATCTGGTCAAAGCACCGGCTGAACTGCGACCTGTGGTTGACCTGCTGCTCGGGAAGGTGCTGGTCGTTCGAAACCGGGCTGCCGCGCGGAAGGTACTGGTTGGGCAAATCGCACCTGTTTGTGCAGTTACACTGAACGGAGAGGTTTTCCACGCAAGTGGGCAGGTAATGGCTGGCAAACCTGCCAAGAGTGGAACTCTTGCCCGACCGCGTCAACGGCGCGAACTGCAGGAAGCAATTACTCGAAACGCTCATCAGGCAGAATTAACGGGGGCCGAACTGGAGAGCCTCACAAACCTGCTGGAGTCTGCCAAAGAGAAGGTGTCGGTTGCTGAGTCTGCCGCGGCGGAAGGCCGGAAGAAACTCGAATCTGCCAGATATGAAGTACAACAAGCGGGTATCCGGCTGGATGCAACGAGGCGAGAATGGGATTGGCAGAAGAATCAGAAAGCAGCCCTGGAGGCCGAACTTGTTCAAGCAGGTCATGAATATTCGGTCACTGAGGAAGCACTGCGCAGCAATCACCTCCTGGCAGCCACGGCGCAAGAATTAATCCAGCAAAAAACATCCATCCTGGGTCGAATAATCCTGGATGAATTGCAGGAACAGGTCACTATCTGGGCGACACGACTGGCGGTAGCGGAGCAGGCGATTGCCAATGCCAAAGCCAGGGAGACAGAACAACAACAGGCACTGGCGCGTTTGAAGGGACAACGAGCTGCACAGGCAACCCGCCTGACCGGGATCGAGCACAGCCTGGCAGGAGTGGAAACCGAACGTACCAGTTTGCATCAAGCCACAGCCGGGGTGAATGCGGAATTGGAAGAACTGAGGAACCTGATCGAACCCGCGGAGAAAGAATTGGAAGAAGCGGCTCTGCAGGAGAGCGACCTGCAAAAGCAGGAAACAGAAGAGCAGGCCATGCTCGCACGCGCAGAACGACTGAACAACCAATTCCAATTGGAAATGAGCCGAAAGCAAGAATCCATGGAGAACTTGCGGAACAAGATCGTGGATGATTTTGGCCTGGTCATGTTCGAATATGCCAGTGATGTTTCAGGACCTGTACCTCTCCCGTTGGAAGGCATGGTGGAACAACTGCCCAAGGTGGGAAACCTGGCACCTGACCTGGAAGAAAACCTGCTTCGTCAGCGGGCACAATTGCGGCGAATGGGCGCAGTCAACCCGGAGGCGCAGCAGGAATACCAGTCCGTGAAGGAAAGGCACCAGTTCCTAACCGAGCAGATGGCAGATCTGCGCAAAGCCGAAGCGGACCTACATGAAGTGATCGGTGAACTAGACGAGATGACCCGCCGCGAATTCCAGAAAACGTTTGACGCGGTTGCAGATCAATTCAGTACCATTTTCCATCGGTTGTTTGGCGGTGGAGCTGCACGCCTGGTGCTGACCGACCCGGAAAACCTTACGGAGACAGGAATCGATATCGAAGCGCGACTGCCAGGGCGCCGTGAGCAGGGATTATCTCTGCTTTCAGGAGGTGAGAGGTCACTGACTGCCATCGCCCTGGTGTTCGCACTATTGAAAGTCTCCCCAACCCCTGTGTGCGTGATGGATGAAGTGGATGCGATGCTGGATGAAGCCAACGTAAGCCGCTTTCGGGACTTGCTGGCTGAACTAAGCAAGGAAACCCAGTTCGTCATCATCACGCACAACCGCAACACAGTACAGGCGGCAGATGTGATCTACGGGGTTACCATGGGGCGAGATTCCACCAGCCAGGTCATCAGCCTAAAGCTGGATGAAGTATCTGAAGAATACTTGAAATGAAATCCCGGTAATAAAAACACCCGGAAATGTTGGCTTCCGGGTGTTTTTTAATCCTTCGATCGACTTATGGCTGGGATGTTGCCGTAGGAGGCAATGGTGTGGCAGAAGGAGTGAGTGCCAACTCAGCCTCGTACGTTGCCTGTTTGGCGATCTGTGTAGGTGCCACAGCCGTCTCTGTTGCAAACATATCAGTGAATGCCTGTTGCAGGGTGGGCTCGGTGGGAACATAATTCATAAAGTCTGGATTGACTTCGATGGTGGCTGCGGTGCGTTGTTCCTCCAACCAGGCGTTAAAGGCATCATCCACTGCGGTTGCATATTCCTGGGTGGTAAGCGGGCGGTTCTCGTGACCGATTACCTGGAGGATATGGAATCCCGCAGGGGTCTGCACCGGCTCGCTGATGGCACCGATCTCCATATCGAATACAACTGCGTCTACCTCGGCAGCCTGAATGCCTTCCGCAAACCAGCCCAGATCTCCACCGGTATCTTTCGTGGCATCGGTTGAATATGCTGCAGCCAGGGTGGTGAAATCACCACCTGCCCTTAACAATACATATACAGTCTCGGCTGTGGCTTGATCTGCAACCACGATCTGGCGGGCCCAAACCTTATCGGCTTCGTGGGGAATATCTGCAGTCACCATTGCCTTCACCCGCTCACGATAAAGCGCATTTTCAAAGAAAATGGTGCGGAACATTTTTTCAGAGAAGCCCAATGTGCGGTAATGCACAAGCGCATCAGCATATAAACTGGTAAAACCCTCTGCCGTCATTGGGGTAGCAGACGGGACCGGGGTGGCAGTGACACTGATGGCTGTTGGTCCTGTGGTGGTGGGGGTAAAAGCCTGTCCCTTGGTGGGCGTGGCGGTGACCAGATCCAACTGTGAGGCAGACAGGGTGGAGTAACTGAAGAGCGTGATCGTGGGGGTCGGTGTCTGCGTGCCTTCTGGGAAGAAACCGTAGGTACTCCAAATGGACTCTTCGACCTCTGCAGCAGTGATATTAATCCCGTTTGCCTGTCCATATTGCCTGATGAGCAGATCGTTCTCAGTGCTAATCAGTACCTGGTTGGCAAGCAGTTCTGGGTAATCCAATTGATTCTGGATATTCGTGAAAACCTGCATGAGCGACGAATCGCTGGATGGATCCATCCCAAACATCATGGCCATCTGATAGTAGTACATGTATTGGTCAATCAGTTGTTCTCGGGCAGTCTTAATGCGCGCTTCAAATTCCCGGGCAGTGATTTTTTCATCATTGACGGTCAGGATGGTCCTGTAATTATTGAAAACTGTATCGTTCAGCACTCCATACAGGATGGAAAGAAAGATGATCGCCAGGATGACCACTGAGCCAATCGTAATGGCGCGTGCTTGCCGTCGCTCACGTTCCAGGCGGGCAAGGTGTTTCTTGGAGACGATCTTGGTAGACTTGCTTTTTGCCATAATTGCCTCGATTGGACGCCAGATAGGCCTGAGAATTCGCTAAGCCTGCTCCGGCGTCCGATTGAATATAAACCCTTTGGGCATGAGCCATAGGCCATGCCTTCTTTATTTTTGTTCTATAAGCCTAGCGGCCGTCGTCGCTGTGTCCAGAGAAGGGCAGCAGGGCGATCTGGCGGGCGCGCTTGATCGCGGTGGCCAAGCCACGCTGGTGCTTGGCGCAGGTACCGGTTTGGCGGCGCGGGCGAATCTTGCCTTCTTCTGTGACAAAACGCCGCAGAACATCACCTTGCTTATAGTCGATCGCAAGGTTCTTGTCTGCGCAGAATTGGCAGATCTTGGGGCGGGCGTAGTAGCGACGTTCCTGCCCCTGCTCATTATCTTGTTCGTTACGTTGATCCATTTTCCAACTCCAAAGGATGGCAATTGATCATTCCCATCGCTTATGTTATTGATAATCACCTAGAAGGGAAATTCATCTTCCGATCCAGGTTGTGTGTCCGGTTCGACTGCAGCAGGTTCATCGCTGGCGGAGGCATGATTGGCATCGCGACGTTCACCAAGGATCATCATCTCATTGGCGACGATCTCCACGGTGCAGTGTTTGACGCCCTCTTTATCTTCCCAGCGCCTGGTCTGTAATCGACCTTCAATATAGACTTGTTGTCCTTTAACCAAGTGCTGCTTGCAGATCTCGGCGAGATTACCCCAAGTGACAATATTGAACCACTCGGTTTCGGAATGATGCTCTCCATCTGCACTGTTCCATGAGCGGCTGGTGGCAACGGTAAAAGTAGTGACCGGGCGGCCGGAGGGAGTGTAGCGCATTTCCGGATCGCGCCCGAGGTGACCGATGACCATGACCTTGTTCAATCCTCGACTCATGTGCTGCTCCTTACTAGTGCTGGTTAAAGATGCATGCCTGGAAACCTGTTTGCCACCAGATCACTCAACCATCGTGAGCATATAGCGGATTACAGCTTCCAGGAACCGAAGATTCTGGTCCAATACAGCAGTTGCTTCGGGAGGAAGGGTGATGTTGAAAAGCACATATTGACCTTCCTTCTGCTTGCGAATGATGTATGCCAGGCGCTTGCGGCCCCAGACATCCACCTTATCCACTGTACCGCCGGATTCAACAACCCAGCCCTTGATCTTCTCAATGAGGGCAGTAAAAGCAGCCTCATCCTGATCAGGGTGGACAATGCACACCAACTCGTATCTACGCATAGGGATTACCTCCTTTCCTCGGGATATGCTCCCATACAATGCCGCAGGCAAAGATGGGGGCGGAAGGATGCTGCAGGATATGCAACATGAACGGGCGCTATTTTACGCTATATTAGCGTTTTTGGGAGGGATGAAATGGTCATCTCTCATTTGGCATAGATAGGATTACTGAAGATCCAGGAGCGCTTTCTTCCCAGGTAATGACGAAATGCTTCCACGCGATATACCCCAGGCTCATTGGTGGTATAGGTAATTGCTTCGGCGCGTGTTGAATGGATCACCTGTCCATTTCTGAGAAGTCGTGCCTCGACGGATGACGGGAATTTTGCCTGCAATGTGATGCCACCGGCAACCCTAATCTCATCGCCCATTATGGCTGACTGGTCCTGCCCCCGAGCAGAGAAGCGGAAACCTCGCGTAGAAGCAGGAAGATCGTAACCAACAAAACAGTGCCCGGAGGCCAATGCGGTGTAGATCGCTTTCTTGTCAAGGTCCACATTGCCAAGCAGAGGATCAGGAACCAGGATGTGGGTATTGACAGCCGAGAAATGGTAGGTATAAGGAAAGATAACCCGGTGAATAGGGCCGAGGGACATGTGCCGGGCATGAGCATCGGATCCCCCGACAGCCACGGTGCGATTGCCCATGTTCAATAACTTATCCCATAAGGCAAGTGCTTCCGGTAGAGGGCCTCGGGAGATCGCTTCGGGAAAAAATGCATAGAACAATCCATCCAGTTTGTTCTTGACCACCGATTTCAATTCACTGAAATTGTTCCAGAGTTCCAGTCCGGTGAAGCCGCGCACATTCCAATCCACCCAGGAGATATCGTCCTCGCCAAAGGCGGGCAGCGCCGGATCCACGGGATGGGCGATGAAGCAGATGCCGCCTGCAGCTCGCACCTTGTCGATCAAACCCTGAGGATCGCTGGCGTACTGGGCAAGTTCTCGATCCGCGCCGAATATGAGCAGGTGATTTTTTTGAGGATCACGACCCTGATCATGAACCTCTTCGTTGGCTAAAAGCAGGACCCGCTTCTTGCCCTGGCGGTGATAAGCATCCACACCCTGTACCCATGTATTATGGTCAGTAACGAGGAGTACATCCACTCCGGTCTGGATGGCAGCACGAGCGAGGTCCTGGTGGGTACCGGAGCCATCTGAGTAAGTAGTGTGCATGTGCAGATTGACAATCAGCTCGTTCATGGAGACTCCATTTTGATCGGAAAAAGGTTTGACGGTTTCATCTTTTCGCAGGTATAATTTGACGGCTAAAAAACTTGGAGGCAGTAAATGGAAAATATCCTGAATGTGGCTTTGATTTTAACATCAATCGCCCTGGTTGCCAGCATCATCCTGCAAAGTAAAGGTGCTGGGCTGGGCGGACTTTCTGGTTCCGATACAGGTGGTGTTTTCACCGCCCGCCGCGGTATTGAGAAGACTCTTTTTCGCGTGACCATTGTTTTTTCTGTTCTATTCTTTGGCCTGGCCATTGCATTGGTCATCATATCTGCGCGTTAGGTTGATCAAGGAAAGGCCATCGCTGGTATGCATACGCGTCCTGTGGGTGGCCTTTTTCTATTCCTTATGAAAAAGCTCCGCTGGCAAATCTTAATTGTTGTTATTACTCTGGTGATCGTGGGTATACTCCTGCTTACCCAGCAGCCAGACAATACCCCGGCTTCCATAGAGCCGGCGCATGGGGGAATCTACACGGAAGCATTGATCGGCTCATTTGGACGCTTGAATCCCCTGTTTGATCTGAATAATGGTACCGATCGAGATATCGATCGCTTGATCTTCAGCAGCATGATCAGGTTCAATTCTGACGGGGTTCCACAGGCAGACCTGGCCGAATCATGGGGTGTTTCTGCGGATGGAAAGATATACAACATTACCCTGCGATCCAATGCCACCTGGCATGATGGCGTGGCGGTAACC
Organism: Anaerolineales bacterium; assembly: GCA_041753035.1. GTDB lineage: Bacteria > Chloroflexota > Anaerolineae > Anaerolineales > Villigracilaceae > UBA877. The sequence continues at coordinate 39,780 of JBGSVI010000021.1, forward strand.
AGCGACGATATCCTATTCACCCTCAGCCTGATGCGCAGCCAATTCTCGGCTTATCCAGATGATGTGCGGTCAATGTGGGATCTGGTGGAAATCTCCCGATTGGATGATAAAAATCTTAAATTCACCCTCCCCGAACCTTTTGCGCCGTTCCTGGATTACCTGACATTCAGTGTCTTACCCAAACATTTGCTTGAGACCGTTCCTGCGGACCAGTTGGTAAATGCAGATTTTAACCTTTCGCCTGTGGGAAGTGGACCTTATCGCATCGAAGAAATTCTATCGGATGGCGGGAACATAACCGGTGTAGTTTTGACGCGCTATGAGGATTACTATGGACCAACGGCATATATCGATCAGATCGTTTTTCGTTATTATGCTGATGCAGCGGCTGCTCTGGCGGCCTATCAGGATGGTGAAGTGCTGGGGATAAGCCAGATCACTTCGGATATCCTGGCACAAGCACTTCAAGAACCGAACATCTCCTTCTATTCCAGCCGCTTACCAAGGCTGACGATGGTTCTTTTCAACCTGCAGAACCCGGAAAAGAGCTTCCTGCAGGAGAAGAATGTAAGACGGGCGCTGATGCTTGCCATCAACCGTCAATGGATGGTGGACCATTTCCTGGAAGGCCAGGCGATCGTGGCAGACAGCCCGATCCTGCCCGGCACCTGGGCATATTATGATGGAGTGGGACATCCTGGTTTTGATCCCGAATCAGCTGGAGAGATATTGGATAATGCCGGGTATACGCTGACCGGGGGGGGGACTGTACGGATAAAAGATGACGAGGCGCTCTCGTTCACCATGGTATATCCAGATACCGACCTATATCGTCAATTGGCCGAGACAATTCAAATGAACTGGGAAGAGATCGGGGTTGAGGTCACCATACAGGCGGTTTCGTATGAGGCGCTGCTTGGTGATTACCTCATACCACGTGCATACGAGGCAGCATTGGTAGATCTGAACTTGACCCGCTCTTATGATCCTGATCCCTATCCCTTCTGGCACCAAACGGAAGCAACGGGCGGGCAAAATTATTCGCAGTGGGACAATCGCTCTGCCAGCGAATACCTGGAGCAAGCACGCGTGATCGCCGATACGGATACCCGCATGCGGCTATACCGGAATTTCCAAGTGATCTTTGCACGCGAATTACCAGCCCTGCCATTGTTTTACCCAGTCCAGACATATGCAGTAGACAACCGGGTTCTGGGTGTACAGTCCCCCCCTTTATTTGAACCAGCCGACCGCTTTAATGGAATTTTTACCTGGTACCTGGTTACCCGGCGCGCTCTTGACCAAACCATACAATCCACGATAGTCCCCTGACCCATGCCAACCCGCAGCCAGGACTTTACATTCATTGAGGCTGCTCTTGAAGAGTTGGAGACATACCTGCTTTCAGATGTACTCTATTGGCCCCTGCACTCCTCTTCCCGCCTGCCGATGTTGTCTATTGGTGGGATCCTCCTGGGAATGAGACGCTTGCATGCAAGAAGTAAATCTCCAGAGGAACGAACCCAAATGGAAGACCTGGAGCGCCAACTTGAGGCAATCCATGCGAAGTGGCGTACTGCCTGGCAGCGAAAGGCAAAGCGAGAATACCTTGCCCGAGTTAACTTATGGAAGAATTACCTTGAGGATTACTCCCAGGCACCCGATTCGCAGTCTGATCTCTATCCGCAGCAGGTGCAATGGCGCGTGATCCTGCAATTATTACTACAATACCCATCAATATCGATGGAAGAGATTGAATTTCTGAGGGAACTTGATACAATTGTGAAATCCTCCTGGCTTTCAGGTGGTTTCGTATGGGAACCTGATGTAGAGGCAATCTTCCCGGAACCAGAGTATTGGTTCCTGCATGGCAGACTGAAGTCATAAAGGAGCAAACATGACCACGCAACGTGAGGCAGCCATTCAATATGTACGCAAGAACAAGGAAAAATTCCTTGGTTCACTGAAGGACTTCCTGAATATCCCTTCCATCTCCACCGATCCAACGCATAATTCGGACATGCGCCATGCAGCCGACTGGGTGGCTGCACAACTACGAGCCCTGGGGATGCAGAAAGTACAACTTTTTCCCACCCCCCGCCACCCAATCGTGTATGGTGAATATTTAGGAGCGGCTGATGCGCCAACGGTGCTGATCTATTCCCATTATGATGTACAGCCTGCCGATCCGCTGGATCAATGGAAGACAGGACCGTTCGATCCAACTGTACGGGGAGAGAATTTTTTTGGGCGTGGCGTCTCTGATATGAAGGGGCAGTTGGCTGCTGTGCTCAAAGCGGTGGAAGCGCTTTATAAGAATGGCGGGATACCTGTCAACCTAAAGTGGCTGGTGGAGGGGGAAGAGGAAATCGGTTCACCCAACCTGGAAAGTTTCATTTCCAGCCACAAGGACCTGCTGGCGTGTGACTTTGCCTTCAACCCGGATTCGGGAATGATCGGCAAGGACGAGCCAACCATAACCTACGCTCTGCGGGGGCTGGCATACTTTGAACTGCGCATCTCTGGACCGGTCAATGACCTGCACTCAGGCGTGTTCGGCGGCGTGGTACACAACCCGGCAATCGTGCTGGCTGAACTTGTGGCGGGGATGCATGATGGCAAAGGGCGCATCACACTGCCGGGTTTCTATGATCATGTACGGAAACTCTCAAAAGAGGAAAGGGCTGAACTTGCCCGCATCCCCACAGATGAGAAATATTACCTGGAAAAAACAGGCGTTCCAGCTCTTTATGGCGAAACCGGGTTTTCTCATACTGAGCGCGCTGGTGCTCGTCCCACGCTTGATGTGAATGGTCTCTTCTCCGGTTTCACCGGCGCAGGTTCGAAGACGATCATCCCGGCAACTGCGATGGCGAAGATCTCCTGCCGCATCGTTCCCGACCAGACGCCGAAGGAAGTTTACCAGCAGATGCGTAAATATCTTGAGCAGAACGCGCCCAATGATATACGCTGGGAACTGATCGAGATGCATGGTGGCGAACCTTCCATTTCGGACCGGGAGAATGCAGGGGTGAATGCCTTTGCAGACGCGCTTGAGACCGTATGGGGGAAGCGTCCCTATTTCAAGCGGGAGGGCGGCTCGATCCCGGTAGTCAGCACCATGCAGCAAGTACTTGCCGTGGAATCGGTCATTGGTGGGTTTGGCTTGCCGGACGATAATTTTCACGCTCCTAATGAAAAGCTGCACCTGCCCACCTGGTACAGGGGCATCGAAGCACTGGTTCACTTTTTCTTGAATTTGAAACCTTAGAAAGGACCTCCCCCGGCCGGACAAGGTCGGGGGTTTTTGAATACTGATTATGGAAGATAAACTTATTTCGTATGGTGGGCAGGCGGTCATTGAGGGTGTGTTGATGCGCGGGCGCAAAGCATGCGCAATGGCAAATCGTGCTCCCGATGGAGCCATAGTGGTCAAGTTCATTCCCTTGGCAGGTATCTATCAATCCAGGCTGGCAAAAATCCCTTTCCTGCGGGGACTCATCCTACTCTGGGATGCCCTCGGGCTGGGATTACGGGCAATAACCGATGCCGCGAACCTTCAAAGTGGAGAAGACGAAAAAATCGAAGGTCCGACTCTCTATATCACGCTTGGTTTTTCCTTCCTGCTGGTGATCGGTATCTTTTTCCTGGCGCCAGCAGGAGTGGGCTGGTTGACCGAGCATTTCCTGCACTGGAATGCGTGGTGGAGCAACCTGTTGGAAGGTGTGCTTCGCCTGCTATTCCTGGTCATTTACATCTGGGGAATCGGATTCATGCCTGAAATCCGGCGTGTTTTTGCCTACCATGGCGCTGAACATAAGACGATCAATGCCTACGAAGCGCGAGCAGAACTGGATCCAGTCACTGTATCAAAATTCCCCATTTCTCATACCCGCTGCGGGACGGCCTTCCTGCTGAGCCTGATGGTGCTTTCCCTATTGATCTTCACATTACTGGGTCCGCTGCCGCTAGCCTGGAGGTTGATCAGTCGGGTGGTGATGATACCGGTCATCGCAGGGATCGCCTATGAATATATCCGCTGGACGGCTAACCATATTCAAAACCCACTTGTGCGCCTACTAGTCAAGCCCAACCTGGCTTTACAGCGCCTGACCACCCGCCAACCAGACGAGATGATGCTCGAAGTGGCAATCGCCGCATTCCAGGCGATGAAACAAAGGGAAGGTGCCACTTAAGGAGTATTGATAGTAATTACGGCAGCCTGCTGGCTGCTGTAATTACTATCAGGCTGTGTTATCCTGTATCAACGCCTGGCGCACCTTGCGGTAAAGGGCGATCGGATTATCTCCCGGGATCAGAATCTCGCCAATATCGAGATCGGGACGATATGGGCGCTGGGTAATGACCACGCGTCGATCCTGGCGTTCGATGATGAAGTTCATCAGGTTGCCCACTGTACCCATCATCTGGCGAAGGACTGGCAGGCGAACGGTGTGGTAATAGCGCAGGTACATCAGGGTGTTTTCGTTGTCGATCGGAGCAAAGGCAATAACAATGCGCAGGTTGTCTGCGATCCAATTTTGCCACAAGTTCCCATAACGAAATTGTAGGAAGGGATGGCGGGATGGCTCGGGAAGCTCAGAGGCGCGCTTCGGTTTCTGACCTTCATCGAGTTCGTTATACACCCACAGGTTAATCAGGTTATCTCCCCTCCAAGCGCTCACTTTTCTTGCCAGTGGTCCGTTCACAAGTGTGCGGTTACCGGCTCCGATCGTACTGTTATGTATGAAGGGGAGGTGGACAACATCCAACTGGTTCTCGATGGCGCGCGAATAATGCGTGGGCCAGTGATCTTTCAGGGTGGAATAGACCATGCTTTCAGGGATCGACTCAAACCATGGCGTTTGCGGAAGATCTGGCTTGGGCTCACCCCACCAAATGTAGATAAACCCATGTTCGTCGCGAGTGGGGTATGTTTTCACGTGCAATGCTTTTGGGGGTTCTGAGCTACGCCCATTGGCAGGGACCAAACAACATTTCCCAGTATGGTCAAATTCGAATCCGTGGAAGGGACATTGAATGTGATCAGCAATAACCTTGCCGGCGCTCAAAGCCACCCCGCGGTGCGGGCATTTATCAACCATGACGGACGGTTCACCCTTAGTATTACGCCATGCAACCATCTTTTCGCCCATGCGTGTAAATCGAATAGGTTTCGCTTTTTTAAGTTCTTTTGATTCCAGGACGGCATACCATTGGTTGGGGATCATATTTTCACTCTATAACGATCATAGTGGTTCAAACCGGGCTGTGAAGTGCTTGAGTAATTCAGGTGCATAAGAGAATTTATAGCCGCGCACCCCGCTTGAGCGGGTTTTGATCTCAGCCAATGCTTCGGTGACATAATCTAAGTGGCTCTGTGTATAGGTGCGGCGAGGAATGGCGAGGCGCAGTAACTCGAGCCTGGGGAAGATCATCTGACCGGTTTCAGGATCGGGATGGGAGAACATCACCGAGCCGATCTCCACCCCGCGCACAGCTCCCTGGCGGTAAAGTTCCACTGCCAGTGCCTGGCCTGGAAATTCCTGCTGGGGGATATGCGGAAAGACAGCCTGGGCGTTGATGTAGACGGCATGACCACCTGCGGGTTGGATGGTGGGGATACCCGCAGAATTTATCTGGTTGGCAAGATAGGCAGTCTGGTTTATGCGATAAGATAAATATTCCTCCTCCAGCCCTTCGTAGAGACCGATTGCCATGGCATCCAGGTCGCGCCCGGCCAATCCCCCATAGGTGGGAAACCCTTCCCGCAAGATCAGTTCATTGCGAACCTGTTGGAACAAGGCTTCATCATTGATACATAGCAAACCGCCGATATTGACGATGGCGTCCTTCTTTGCACTCATGCTCATGCCATCAGCGAGGCTGAACATCTCACGGGCGATATCGATGACGGACCTGTTTTCATTACCCGGCTCTCTCACTTTTATGAAATAAGCGTTTTCTGCATAGCGGGCAGCATCAATAAAGAAGGGGATCTTAAATTCGTGATAAAGAGCGGAAACCGAGCGGATATTCTCCATCGAAACAGGCTGACCACCACCAGCATTATTGGTAACGGTCAACATGCCAAAGGGGATGTTTTCCGCGCCTACACTTTCTACGTAAGCACGCAACTTGTCGATATCCATGTTGCCCTTGAATGGATGCTGGTCTTCGGGATCGTATGCAGCATCGATAACGAGGTTAGCTGGTCGCCCTCCACGGGCACGAATATTCGCATCCGTAGTATCAAAATGCATGTTGGAGGGAATATGCTTACCGGGCCTTACCAGGCAGGCAGCCAAAATATTCTCCCCAGCACGCCCCTGGTGGGTAGGAACGAAATATTTGAACCCAAAGATATCCTCGACAGCGGATTTCAAGCGATAAAATGAGCGTGCACCAGCATACGATTCGTCTCCACGCATGATGGCGGCCCACTGTTCCTGGCTCATTGCCCCGGTGCCGGAGTCAGTGAGCAGGTCGATAAAAATATCCTCGGCTTTCATCAGAAAGAGGTTAAAGCCTGCATTTCTGAGCGCTGACTCACGTGCCTGTGCAGAGATGAGATGAATTGGTTCGGTGACTTTGATGCGGAAGGGTTCGGGGGGATAGGTGGGCATTGGCACTCCAAAGAGAGATATGTAGCAGCAAGAATGTGGTTTGACCTACAGTGCTATTCTACATTGAAAATTGATTCATTGATAATAAATCGGCCAAAATGAGGATCAGTGAAAGGTCTAGTGGTCAAAATATGTGCGTTTCTTTGGGAGTATTATTCTGCTGCCATTCCTTTATGGTAAAATCGGCAAGTCATTGCGCTGTATGACAATATAAAATTGCTGGAGCACCTATGCAGAACGAATGGGTTTATATTGGGCTGTTCCTAATTATTGGTATCATTGTACCGATCGTCCCCCTGATACTTGCGCGATTCATAGCACCCAGAAAACCAAACCCGATTAAGCAAAGCACTTACGAGTGCGGTATCGAGACGGTGGGTGACTCCTGGGTGCAGTTCAAGGCGCAATACTATCTCTTCGCTCTTGTTTTCCTTGTTTTTGATGTAGAGACAGTATTCCTGTTCCCGTGGGCCTTGTCGATCAACCAATTGCCCCTTTTTGTGACCCTTGAGGGTATCCTGTTCATTAGCATCCTGGTTGTCGGATTTGTCTATGCCTGGCGAAAAGGGATGTTGGAATGGGCTTGATCCCATAGGGATAAAATGCCAAGGCTGAGTGAATTCAGCCTTTTTCTTGTCCAAGGAGTAATTGTCCATGTCCTTTACGGAATTTCTAAATAACCCGATCGGTTCTCTCGCAACATGGTTGACGGGACTGCTATCTGGCTGGGGTCTCTCGAATATGCTGGCTGTGCTCCTGGTCACCCTGGTTGGGATCACGGTATTGATCGTCTTTGCAATGGTACTGGATATCATGTTGGTCTGGGTGGAACGCAAAGTGGTTGCACGTTTTCAGGATAGATTGGGACCGAACCGCATAGGACCCTTCGGCCTGATCCAACCGTTTGCGGACATAATAAAACTGGTTATCAAGGAAGATATCACACCAGCCGGTGCGGATAAGGTCATTTATAACATAGCTCCTGTGCTGGCGGCAGCCTCGGTGATCGCGCTATGGGCGATCCTGCCGCTATCATCAAAGATCATCGGCGTCGATCTCAATGTCGGACTGCTTTACCTGGTGGCGACCGGGGCGCTGGGAACCCTGGCCATCATCATGGCAGGGTGGTCGTCCAATAACAAGTATGCACTGGTGGGGGCTTTCCGCATGGTGGCAAACATGATCTCTTATGAAATCCCTATGGTGATCGTGCTGCTTATCCCGACCATTCTGGCGAATACGATGAGCATCCAGGGAATCACCCAAGCACAGAGCGGGATGTGGTTTGCCATTCTCTCGCCTCTTGGTTTCCTGATTTTCTTCGTCTGTGCGATCGCAGAATTGGGGCGTGCGCCTTTTGACCTGATGGAAGCCGAATCTGAATTGACAGCAGGATTCAATGTTGAATACTCGGGGATGAAGTTTGGCTGGTTTTTTGCAAGCGAACTGCTGCATGCTTTCACGTTTGGCGGATTCGTTGCGCTTTTGTTCTTTGGTGGGTATGGTGGTTTCTTCGGTCTGGAAAAAATAAATGGGTTTGGCTGGTTGACCAACCCCTTTGTGGAGGTAGTGGTTTTCATTGCCAAGGCCATGTTCGGATACTGGGCAATCATGTGGGTCAAGTATTCGATGCCGCGCATCCGCATCGATCACATGTTGGCTTTCAACTGGAAATTCCTGGTGCCACTTTCGCTGGTGGTGCTGGTGACGACTGCCATCCTGAACAAAGTATTGATCGTACTGCCTGCATGGCAATACACCCTGGGCATGTTCGCCTCGAACCTGGTTATCGCCTCCGGCACTTTCGAGATCCTACGTGCGGCTGCCCGGAAGCAGCGAAAGATCGAAAAAATCCTGGTAAGGCCATAGGAGCAGTATCGATGACTGCAGAACGAATCGTTTTCATTCTGACTGCCATTTTCTTGCTGGCCTCTGCCTTGAAGGTGGTGACCAGCCGAATGCTGATGCATGCCGCCTTGTGGCTGGTGGCGGCATTATTTGGGGTTGCCGTCCTCTTTGCGATGCTGCAGGCAAGTTTCCTGGCAGTCGCCCAGGTGGTGGTCTATATTGGGGCGATCGCCATCCTGTTCATCTTTACGGATATGTTAACGCGCAAGGATCTGCGCGATCAAGGACAACAAACTCGCTCCAACTGGTGGCTGCCGGCACTACTTGGGCTGCTCCTGCTGGTTGGGTTGAGCTCCATCATCCTGGGCATTCCGGGCGTTGACCGGACATTTACGGCGCTGCCAGAAGGATTTGACCCGGTGCGGTCGCTGGGAATAGCGCTGGTATCTCCAGATGCATATGTGCTCCCATTCGAGGTGGCCTCGGTGCTATTACTGGCCGCGCTGGTAGGCGCTGTCTATCTCGCGGGTGTATTTAAAAAGGATTAGGAGAGCAAGATGAGTGTTCCTCTTTCCTGGTATCTATTCCTGGCGGCGGCACTTTTTTGTATTGGCCTATATGGTGTCCTGGCCCGGAAAAATGCGATCGCCATGCTTCTGGCAGTGGAATTGATGTTGAACGCTGTGAATATCAACCTGGTGGCATTCTGGCGTTATCTCCGGCCTGTGCAGATGAGTGGGCAGGTATTTGCGGTCATTGTGATTGCAGTAGCTGCCGCCGAAGTGGCTGTTGGCTTGGCGCTGATCATTTCGGTCTTCCGCCGCCGTAAAACGGTGATGGCGGACGAGATTGACCTGATGAAGTGGTAGGAGATCCTATGACGACTTTGATCTGGCTGCTTCCGCTCCCCCCACTCCTGGCATTCTTTGCAATCACCCTATTCACGAATAAAAACCGGGCACTGAGCCATGGCATTGCGGTTGGTGCGGCAGGACTTTCCTGGCTGGGCAGCATGATCGTATTCATCCGCGCACTGGGAATTGAGGAATTTGGCAAGCACTTCTTCGAGTCTGCGCTCAACTGGCTTCCCGTTGGAGAAGCGTGGTTCCAGGTCGGCGTGCGGATCGATCCGCTATCGGCGGTCACACTTTTCTTTGTTGCCTGGACAGTGTTGATGATATTCATTTATAGTATTGGGTATCACAATTACGGCCAGCCAAAGGGCGATGATGACCATGCCGGCCTGCCACCACACGGTAAGACGGTCACGGAACATGGACACAAGCACACGGTTCCGTCAATCGAACCAATGTATTCCCGATTCTTTGCTTTTATCGGGTTATTCGCATTTGGAATGTTCACTCTCGTGGTTTCCAACAACTTGTTGACAATGTTCGTCGGCTGGGAGATCATGGGCTTGTGTTCGTACCTATTGATTGGCTTCTGGTATGGAAAGCCATCCGCCCGGAATGCGGCAGTCAAGGCATTTATGACCACCCGGGTGGGGGATGTGTTCATGCTGTTGGGGATCGCTTATTTATACTCGGCGACTGGCAGCCTGTCCTTCACCGATATTTTTAGGCCTGAAGTCCTGGAAGCCTTGGCTGCGGCAAGCACGCCGATCCTTGGCCTTTCGGCTGCAGGATTGATCGGCCTACTGCTGTTCATCGGCACAGTGGGAAAATCTGCCCAGTGGCCACTGCATATCTGGCTGCCAGATGCGATGGAAGGCCCGACCCCGGTTTCGGCGATGATCCATGCTGCCACGATGGTTTCAGCAGGTGTCTACGCAGCGATCCGCATGTTCCCATTGTTGAGCCTGGATTCCGGCACGATGACCATCGTGGCTTTCATTGGGGCATTCACCGCGATATTTGCGGCATCCATCGCAGTGGCACAGAATGACATCAAGCGTGTGCTGGCTTATTCAACCATTTCGCAACTTGGTTTCATGATCGCAGCATTGGGCATTCACGCTTACGTGGCGGCTGCCTTCCACCTGATTACACATTCATTCTTCAAGGCGCTGCTCTTTCTTGGCTCCGGGTCGGTCATCCATGGGATGGAGCATGGTGTGATGCATACGGGTGAACATTCCGTGGATCCCCAGGATATGTTCAACATGGGCGGGTTAAGGAAAAAGATGCCGATCACGTTCTGGACTTTCCTGATCGGCGGGTTTGCGCTCTCTGGTTTCCCTGTTCTCACGGCTGGTTTCTGGTCAAAGGACGAGATCCTGGCGGATGCATTCGCTCATGGGCATTGGGGCGTGTTCCTAACCCTGGCAGTGGCGGCATTTTTTACGGCTTTCTATACCATGCGGCAGATTACACTGACATTTTTGGGGCAGCCACGCACCAAAGCAGCGGAACATGCCCAGGAAACAACCTGGACGATGACCCTGCCGCTCATCATTCTGGCAGTCTTTGCAGTGAGTTTTGGCTGGGTTGGCATCCCGGAGCATTTCCCACTCCTGGGAAATATCCTACCCAACTGGTTCCACGAGTTTGTCGGTGGTACCCTGGTAGAAATCCCTGAAGTGCCAGCCTTTAGTTGGATTCCCCTGGCGACAAGCTTGTTCGTGGCATTGGGCGGTTTGTTGCTGGGATGGCTGGTGTACCGTAAGGTGAAGACACCGGCGCAGGATCGACTACAAATCCCGGTGTTGAAGAACAAATGGTACTTTGACGAGGCGTATGATCTTCTCTTCGTCAAGCCATCTATCTGGATCGCTGAAAAATTCACCTCCCTGTACATGGACCGTACGATCATTGATGGTATTTTACACAGTGCAGCGCGTTTTTCCCTTTCCCTGGGTCATTTCTTCCGTGACCGTATAGATAAACCGGTGATCAATGAATTACTCGGCGATGGAACGGGCAATGCGGTGAAAACCTCCGGATCTGGGTTGCGCAAGATCCAGACCGGGCGCATTCAGTATTACATGGTGGTATCCATGGTGGTGCTGATCGTCTTCGCAGTACTGTATTTTTTCCTATTCTCATGAGCCGATGGATGTTCTTGTCGTTACGGAGCAAATGATGAATTTTCTTTACAGTCATATCCTGAGCTTGATCCTTTTCATCCCTATGCTGGCGGCGGTACTTGTCCTGTTCCTGCCGAAGGATAATCTCAAAGTCATCCGCTGGACTGCGTTCGGATCAAGCCTTGTTCCCCTCGTGCTGACGATCCTCCTGTGGATCCAATTCAAGCCAGGTGTGGATGGTTTTCAGTTTACGGAACAGGCAACCTGGTATGCAGCGATCAATTCATCATTCCATATCGGGGTGGATGGGCTATCCCTGACAATGGTCTTATTAACCACTCTGTTGACCCCAATTGCCCTGCTGGCTTCTTTTAATATCACTGACCGGGTGAAAACCTACATGTTCCTGTTCCTGTTCCTGGAAACGGGGATGCTGGGAGTATTCCTGGCACTTGACCTGCTGATCTTCTTCCTGTTCTGGGAAATCGGCCTGGTGCCGATGTACTTCCTGATCAACCAGTGGGGCAGCGAGAAGGGGGAGCGCATCCTGTGGAAGGGAATAAAGATGGAAGCGCGCAGCTACGCTTCGTTGAAATTCATCCTCTTCACCATGGCTGGTTCCCTGGGATTACTGTTGGCCATCCAGATGATCGGTGTTGTCGTCGGCCATTTTGACCTAGTGAAGATCTTTTCTGATCCCAACTGGCTGAATTCCAGCAACCTGGTAAAAATTGGAGCCCTGACCCTTTCAGTGGGGAAAGTAAAGACAATCGCTTTTTGGGCATTCGTGATCGCGTTTGCGATCAAAGTCCCGGTATGGCCATTCCATACATGGCTGCCGGATGCACACACGGAAGCACCAACTGCAGGATCAATGATCCTGGCAGGAGTGCTGTTGAAATTGGGCGCATACGGTTTCCTGCGCCTGGTATTACCCTTGTACCCGGCTGAATCGGAAAAATATGCCGGAGCGCTGGCATTCCTGGCCGTGATGGCGATCGTCTTTGGGGCATTCGCCTCCTACGGGCAGAAGGATTTTAAACGGCTGGTGGCTTACTCATCGGTCAACCACATGGGCTTCGTCCTGCTGGGCATCGCCGCAGCGGCGAAGGTGGCGGGGACACTGAATGCAAATATTGCCCTGAACGGCGCGGTGCTGCAAATGTTCAATCACGGGTTGTCTGCAGCCGGCATGTTCTTCCTGGTTGGGGTGATCTATGAACGGACGCATACCCGCAACCTGGATGACTTTGGCGGGTTGTTCCCGCTTGTGCCGATCTATGGCGGGATGCTCATTTTCACCAGCATGGCTTCGCTTGGGCTGCCGGGTTTGAACGGGTTCGTGTCCGAGTTCCTGGTGGTGAGTGGAGCCTGGTCAGTGCTCACGATCTACACGGCCATCGCCATGCTCGGCCTGCTGTTTACGGGTGCATACATCCTTAAGGGCATCAAGAGTGTATTACATGGCCCCATGAACGAACATTGGGCGCACGGTGAACATAAACTGACGGAGATCAACCTGCGCGAGATCATCGTGATGGCTCCGCTGATGGTTTTGATCCTGGTGATCGGGATCTACCCGGCCTGGATCCTGGATGTCATTAATAAAGCCATGATGATGCTCTACCGCTAAGAGGTAACCATGCAATTTCCGTTCCTGAGTGTCATTGTTTTTACACCGATCGTCACGGCGCTGATCCTCCTGCTTTATAAGCCGGAATGGAAAAAAGCGATCCGGTGGACAGCACTGGCGGCTGGAATGTTTGCCCTGGCGCTCTCCTTCTGGGTGTATTTTGGGTACGACAAACTTGTTGCTGGGTACCAGTTTATCGAAAAATACGACTGGATGCCGATACTGGGAATCAGCCTGCATTTTGGCGTGGATGGGATGTCGGTACCGCTGGTATTACTGACAGGCATCGTGATGGTTACGGGCGTAATGATCTCCTGGGGAATCGATGACCGGCCGCGCGAGTTCTTTGCATTCCTGTTCATCCTGGCATCGGGCGTGTTTGGCGTGTTCACCTCGCTGGACCTGTTCATGTTATTCTTCTTTTATGAAATCGCAGTTTTTCCGATGTATCTGCTGATCGCCATCTGGGGGTGGATCAAGACGCGCGAATATGCGGCGATGAAATTGACACTTTACCTGTTCATAGGTTCAGTGATCTCGCTGGTAGGCGCTCTGGTCATGTATTGGACCAGCGGGCAGCAGACTTTCAATATGCTTGTACTGGAAACAGCCAATTTCACCCCCGCCTTCCAGAAAACCTGGTTCCTGCCGGTATTCCTGGGCTTTGCCATCCTGGGCGGTATTTTCCCCTTTCACAACTGGTCACCTGACGGTCACGTGGCTGCACCGACAGCTGTATCGATGTTCCATGCGGGTGTGCTGATGAAATTGGGTGCATTTGCGGCCCTGCGGGTGGGCATCATGCTGCTACCGGAGGGCGCCAGGTTCTGGGCACCACTGATCATGGGGTTGGCTTTGGTGAATATCGTTTATGGTGCATTCATCGCCAGCGTGCAGACGGATTTCAAATATGTCATTGGTTTTTCATCGGTTTCGCATATGGGACTTGTGGCGATGGGTTTTGCCACGCTCAATGCAAATGGAATGATCGGAGCAGGGGTGCAGATGTTTTCCCATGGGGTGATGACTGCACTATTCTTTGCCGCAGTCGGTATGGTCTACGATCGAGCGCACACTCGTGAGATTCCTCGACTGGGCGGCATGATCAGAGTGCTGCCGCTGGTGGGAATTGGAGTCATCGTTGGTAGTCTCGTTTCCATGGGTATGCCAGGTTTCTCCGGCTTCGTGGCTGAGTTCCCCATATTCATGGGAATCTGGCAGGTCAACTGGCTTGTGGCTGTGATCGCGGCGATCTCGATCATCGTCACAGCAGGGTATGTGCTGCGAGTTGTGCTCAAGGTATTCTTTGGGAACATGCCAGATGAATTTGAGGGCCATATGCACCCGATCAATTTGCTCGATACGATTGCCCTGCTTGTGCTGATGGCGTTGATGATCGGTATTGGCATTTTCCCTGCGCTCATGGTCCCGTGGGTACAAACCGGTGTCCAGCATATCCTGTCCTTGCTGGGAGGTGTATAAGTGGCTGCCATTCTTGCCATTCTTCCTGAAGTATCACTGCTGGTGCTAGGCGTTCTGCTACTGCTCATTGATCCATTCATCAAGAAAGAGAATATCCGCAGGAACTTTCTGGGATGGTTTACGGCTGGCGGCTTACTCGCAACCCTGGTGGCCAGCCTACTTTTGAACCGTCCGACAGACCCAAGGCTCTATTTTGGCGGTATGATCCGTTTTGACTGGCTGAGTTTTCTTTTCCAATCGTTCTTCCTTTTTGCTGCAGCGATAAGCGCATTATTTTTCATGGATGATGATCGGCTTGGCCGCCGTGCCGAAGCATACCTGCTTTTGGTTGCAGCCACGCTTGGCATGTGCCTGATGGCTGCCTCTGCAGACCTGGTGATGTTATACCTGGCCATCGAAACTGCATCCATTCCCCTCTACATCCTGGCTGGTTTCTTGAAAAACGATGAAAAATCCACTGAATCTGGATTTAAATACCTACTCTTCGGTGCGCTCACATCGGCGGTGATGTTGTACGGCTTCAGCCTGATCTACGGTGTCACAGGACAGACCGGTCTCTATGGACTGCAGGCGTATTTCAAGAATTTCAACCTGGTGTCCGCGGGGGTTACTTTCCTCGTGCTGGCAGGACTGGCTTTCAAGGTTGCCCTGTTCCCCTTCCATTTTTGGGCTCCAGATGTGTATGAAGGCGCGCCATCTCCTGTGGTTGGCTTCCTATCCACCGCATCCAAGGCAGCCGGGTTTGCCGTGTTGATGCGCCTTTTGACGGCATTATTCCCAGCGATCAATGCAGACTGGAGCCTGCTGCTTGCCATACTGGCCACACTGACGATGACGGTTGGCAACCTAACCGCCATGACGCAAAAGAACATCAAGCGCATGCTGGCATACTCGTCGATCGCTCATGCCGGGTATGCGATGATCGGTGTGGTGGCCTACTGGCAATTGGGATTGGCAAGCACTGTGTTCTACCTGGTCGCCTACCTGCTGACCAACCTGCTTGCCTTCGGTGTGATCAGCATTGTTGGAAACGCCACCGGTTCGGACGATATTTCTTCTTACAATGGACTCAGCCGCCGCAACCCAGCATTGGGGTTGGCCATGCTGGTTGCCTTTTTGTCTCTCTCGGGTATGCCCCCGTTCGCAGGTTTTGTGGGAAAGGTATTCGTTTTTGTAGCTGCGGTGAAAGCTGGCTGGATCTGGCTGACAATTGCGGGTGTATTGAATTCCATTCTTGGACTTTACTACTATCTGAATGTGCTCAAGGCAGTCTATCTTTACCGCTT
This sequence comes from Anaerolineales bacterium, assembly GCA_041753035.1. Lineage (GTDB taxonomy): Bacteria > Chloroflexota > Anaerolineae > Anaerolineales > Villigracilaceae > UBA877. The sequence continues at coordinate 55,641 of JBGSVI010000021.1, forward strand.
GGAAAAACAGGACGAGGAAAAGCATCCTGTACATGTGTCACGTCATGCGATGGCTGCCATATGCTTACTAATTGCCGGGATCCTTCTCCTGGGAACGATCTTTGGCCCTTGGTTCAACATGGCAATGAATGCAGTGCTCGCATTGTTCTAGACGGTATTAATAGGCTCTGATATAATTTCGCCGCCATGAATGAGCCGATACGAGAAGATATAAAAGCCGCTCAGCGGAGTACCAACCTCGCAGCGGCGGGTCTGGCTGGCCAGATCGGTTGTGTTGTCCCGGTTATCATACTCGCCTCGGTGCTGTTGGGCTTGTGGTTGGATAAAGTTCTACAATCCGGGAAAGTTGTCACCCTGATCATGGTACTCGGCTCACTACCGGTTTCGATATACCTGACTTTTCGCCTGGCGATGAGAGCCGTGAAAGAAATCAACCCTGCGATGCCTGCACCCGTGAATGGAAAACCAAAACCACCCATGGAGGATGAGACGAGTGACTAGCGATGCGAAGCCGAAAAAACGAATTGGCGTGAAACGCTGGTTGATCCTTGGGCTGATCGCCCTGGGGATCTATGCTGCGTTCATAGGCCCTTCGATCTTGAAACCGATCAGCCCGGTGGTCGTGCTGCCGGCGGAGCCGACGGGTCTGCACATCGGGAAATTCCAGATCACCAACACGATCGTGGCAACCCTATTGGCGGACTTGATCTTGATCCTGCTCGCATTTGCCGCATGGCGCTTCTATCGCCGTGGTGGGCAGGCACCCAAGGGGCTGATCAATGCTTTTGAAGCCATCATCGAATTCATGTGGAACACAGTTTCCGGCTCGGCAGGGAAATGGGCGAAACGCATCTTCCCAGTGGTGGCAACCATTTTCCTGATCATATTCGTTGCCAACATCATCAAGCTGGTGCCTGGATTCGAGAGCATTGGCTATCTGAAACAAGTGCACGAGGGGACCGGGTATGCACCGGTACAATTGTTCAAGATCGGGAATTTCAGCGCCTATACCATCGATAAAGGTCAACCGGTTGATGTTGTCGCGGCGGAAGAAGGACATGAAGTGTCCACGGAACATGGGGAAGGATCGACAGAATTGTGCACATCCTGTGAGGTGGTGCCATACCTGCGTGGAACGGCGACAGATATCAACTTCCCATTTGCTCTGGCCATCCTTACCGTGGTCCTGACCCAGGTATTTGGTGTTTGGGCGCAGGGACCCAAATATTTTGAAAAGTTCTTCCAGATCAAGCGGTTAGTGAACGGTGGTCCGTTCGGGATCATTGATTTCGCGGTCGGTCTGTTGGAGATCATCCTGGAGTTCGCAAAAATCCTCTCGTTTGGCTTCCGTCTTTTTGGCAACATTTTCGCAGGTGCACTACTTCTGTCGATCATCGGCGCCTTGACGGCTGTAGTTGTACCGGCTGGTTTATATATCTTCGAAGTATTCTTCGGGATCATCCAGGCATACGTGTTCTTCCTGCTGGCGACCATCTTCATCAGCGGTGCCACCATTGCCCACGGACATGAAGAACAGCACTAGTCAATGAAGAATTCTTACATACACAACAAGGAGACATAATCATGGAGTTCAATCAATTCTTTGTGGATGGAATGAAATTGCTCGGTGCCGGCCTGGCAATGCTTGGTGCGATCGGCGCTGGTGCAGGAGTGGGCATTGCTGCTTCGGGCGGTGTGCAGGCAATGGGGCGCAACCCGGATGCCGCCCCGATCATCCAGACCAACATGATCCTGGGCATGGCATTTGCAGAAGCGGTAGCCATCTATGCGCTGGCTGTCGCCCTGATCATCATCTTTGTCGGTTAGGCTGGAAGGAGTCCCATGGATAAATTAGGGATCAATCTGGGTTTCCTGCTCTTCCAGATCTTCAACTTCCTGGTCTTGATGATCCTGTTGTATGCATTTGCATATAGACCGATCGTCAAGATGCTGGAAACACGCCGGAAAAAGATCGCCCAAGGCATGGAAGATGCCCAGGTGGCTGCAGAAGCGCGCGCCAATGCAGAGAAGGAAGCAGCGCGGATCATCGCCGATGCTCAGGCAAAAGCAGGCCAGGTCGCCCGCGAGGCCGCTGAACGGGCAGGACTTGCGATGAAAGATGCGCGTGCGGCAGCCGAAGACGATATTATCAAGGCACGTACGGGCGCACTGGCTGAAGTGGAAGGCGAGCGCAACCGCATGCTTGGTGACCTGCGCGGCCAGGTGGCAGCGCTTGCCATTGCTGCAGCCCAGAAATTGGTTGGGGAAGCGCTTGATGAAAAACGCCAGCACGCACTGATCAATGAGTTCTTTTCTGGAGTGAAATCGGGTAAAGTCGTGGTGCTTGAAGGTGCTTCGGCAAGTGGTGAGGCTGCAGAAGTTACATCTGCACTGCCCCTCAGCCCTGATGAGCAGGAAACTGTCAAGGCGGAAGTGTTGACTCGCATTGGCAAGCAGGCCAATGTAACCTTCCGGGTTGACCCAACCATCCTGGGCGGCCTGATGGTGCGAGTGGGTGACAAGATCCTGGATGGTTCTGTGGCTGCTCAACTTGAAGGCTTGCGACAGACATTGAAATAAACTACTAGCGTTTCCAGCAGACCTGACAGGATCGTGTTTAACCTGTCAGGTCTTTGTTGTTCATGGTAAAACTGATTAGACAATTTCCGAGGTAGGAGTTGCATGGCAATGAAGGCTGCAGACTTTATCAGACGCGTGAAGAAGACACGCCAAGAGTATGACCAGTTCATTGGGAGATTAAATGAAGAACAATTGCTTGCTCCATGCACATGCGGGGATTGGTCGGTTAAGGATGTGGTTGCGCACGTGACCTGGTATGAGCATGAAATGATCGGTATGATCCAGCAGCGTGCCCTGCGTGGTTCGGACTTATGGAACCAGCCCATCGAAACCCGGAATGATGCCATCCATGCAGCCAACCGGAAACGCAGTCTGGAGGATGTGCTGATGGATTCGATGGTCACACACCAATCATTATTTTCTGAGCTGGCCATTTTGAATGATGATGATCTTCTGCAAGCCAGTCGCTTTCAGGAAATGCCAGCCGAGTGGTTCCCCTGGGAAGTGATCGCCAGCAATACCTTCGAGCATTATCACGACCACTTGAGCGATCTGCGCAGAGCATTCCCGGAAAAAGGAGCATGATGGCTAGAGTGGGCGAACCTGTTTCCCTGCAGTCAATCTTAGCAGAGTTCCCGTATTCCTGGTTGCCAGTGGAGATCCCGGATGTAGCAGTCACCGGTATTGCCATCGACAGCCGGAAAGTGGCCCCGGGAAACCTATTCGTTGCCAGGCCTGGTGGAGCGATGGATGGACACGAATTCATCCCAGAGGCCATTGCACGAGGAGCCAGTGCCATCGTTGGCGAGCGCATGCTCAAAGGTCTGTCCGTCCCGTATATCAAGGTGGAAAAATCGCTGGAAGCGGTCACCTGGCTGGCGGCTGCATTCCACGGTTTTCCGGGGCGCAGGTTGACCGTGATCGGAGTGACCGGCACGGATGGCAAGACCACAACCTGCAACCTTCTTTACCAGATCATGCGTGCTGCTGGCATACAGGCCGGATTGATCTCCACGGTCAATGCCGTAATCGGGGATGATGTGCTGGATACCGGATTCCACGTCACGACTCCGGATGCACCAGATGTACAATATTACCTGGCGCGGATGGTTGCGGCGGGAATGAGCCATGTGATCCTGGAGACAACTTCGCATGGACTGGTGCAACACCGCGTGGATGCTTCGCAATATGATGTTGCGGTACTCACGAATATCACCCACGAGCACATCGACCAGCATGGTTCGTATGAGAATTACCGTGCTGCCAAAGGGAGACTCTTCCAGCTCCTGGAGAAGACAAGCCCCAAGGAAAAAGGAAACCTGCGCCTGGCAGTGATCAACCGCGATGACAGCTCCTACGCATATCTGCGCGAACATATGCCCCCTTCGATCAAGGTGATTGCTTATAGCTGCGGTGAGGAGGCGGACCTAAAGGCGGAATCCATTGTTCACTCACCCAAAGGAATACGATTTGAAGCAGTATCCGAGACGTTCCGGGAGGCGGTGGCCAGCTCCCTGGTGGGTGAGTTTAATGTCTCGAATTGCCTGGCTGCCATGGCCGCAGCCATCTTTGGTGTGGGGATCGAACCGGGCGTGGCGGCAAGAGGCGTGGCGGCGATGGCGGGTGTGCCTGGGAGGATGGAGCGGATCGATCTTGGGCAATCCTTCACTGCGATTGTCGATTTTGCCCACACGCCCAATGCTTTGCGTGCAGCAATTACTACTGCCAGGATGATGACTACGGGAAGAGTGATCACCGTATTTGGTTCAGCCGGATTACGCGACAAGGAGAAACGCGGGTTAATGGCCGAGACATCTGCCAGGTTGGCGGATATTTCCATCCTGACAGCAGAAGATCCGCGCACAGAATCGCTGACTGACATTCTAGACGAGATGGCTGTTGGTGCTCGGGCTGGTGGGGGGATCGAAGGAGAGACCTTTTTCCTGGTTCCGGATCGGAGTAATGCCATCCGATCGGCAATACGCAAGGCCGTAGCGGGAGATATTATCATCGCCTGTGGTAAAGGACATGAACAGTCGATGTGCTTTGGTGAGGTGGAATATCCGTGGGATGACCGGCAAGCCATGCGTGCTGCGCTGGCAGAATACTTAGGCCTCAGCGGACCAAAGATACCTTATTTACCAACCCAGGAGCGAGAAGATGGTGACCCTGATCCTGCGTGATCAACGATACGAGGTTCGCCCAGGCATGGCCCTGCTGGATGCACTTAGAAAAGTGCAACTTTTACCGGAGGCGGTGATCGCCACGCGAGACGGTGAGATGCTCACAGAAGATGAGATCCTTCGAGATGGGGATATCGTGAAACTGATCACTGTCATCTCTGGAGGGTAAATGAAGTGCCAGAAGTGCGGTGAAAAAGCCGTGCTCAAGATGCCGCAGCATAACATGGGAATGTGCAAGCGGGACTTTCTTGCGTGGATCCCTGAGCAAACAGAGCGTTTTATTACCAAGTATGCCATGTTCACCCATCAGGAGAAGATCCTGTTGGCTGTATCCGGGGGCAAGGACTCGCTCTCCTTGTGGGATATCCTGCTGCGCCTGGGGTACCAAGCAGATGGACTCTATATTGCACTTGGGATCGATGGCGGGGTGGGGTACTCTGCAGAATCGCAACGTTTGTGCATGGAATTCGCCGAGAGGCGCGATCTGAAACTTCACATTGCAGATGTAAAGGAGCAGACAGGGCGTACCCTACCGCAATGGGCAGAAAGCACAAAGCGCGGGCGCGGAAAACCCTGTTCGCTGTGCGGATTGATCAAGCGCCATGAAATGAACCGGATCGCCCGCGATCTTGGTTATGATGTCCTGGCAACGGGCCATAATTTGGATGATGAGGCTGCCGTCCTGCTTGGCAATACACTCACCTGGGATGCTGATCATCTCCTCAGGCAGGGCCCGGTACTGCCTGAAGCTCCCGGGTTGGCGCGAAAGGTGAAACCTCTATGCCGGATCTATGAACGCGAGATGACTGCATATGCATTGCTACAGGGGATCGACTACATTTACGAAGAATGTCCATATTCCCGGGATGCTTCTTCGTTGCTTTACAAGGATCTGCTCAACCAGGCTGAGAACCGAAGCCCGGGAACCAAGTTGTCTTTTTATCTCAAGTTCCTGGAAGTCCGCCGGAATGGATCCTTCATCCATAAAGACGAGATCCGTCCGGAACTGCACCCATGCACACTCTGTGGACAGCCTACTTCCGCACCCGATCTGTGTTCCTTTTGCCGGCTGGTGCAATCAGCCAAAGATTGTTGAGTCCGTTGAGGACAATACTTGACATGAGTTAGGATATGAGAACCCACAAATTCCTCGACCTGATCATGGCGATCTTCATCACTGTGCTGATCGTCAGCAATATCGCCTCCTCGGCCAAGATCGTGGATTGGGGTGAAAGCATCCTTGGCATTCCCCTGGCTTTTGACGCCGGGACATTGCTCTTCCCGGCCAGTTATATTTTTGGGGATATCCTGACCGAAGTGTATGGTTACAAGGCCTCCCGCAGGGTGATCTGGGCGGGTTTCTTCTGCCTGGCGCTCTCAGCAGGTGTATTTGCATTGGTGGCTGCGATGCCGGGTGAAGCGCAGTGGCAACAATACGCCGGGGAAGCTGCCTACCTTGCCATCTTGGGGGGCATGGCTTCCGGCGGGATCGCGATCGCCAGCCTGGCAGGATACTGGACTGGTGAATTCACAAATTCCTTCATCCTGGCAAAGCTGAAGATCGTGACCGGTGGGCGGTGGCTGTGGATGCGCACGATCGGGTCCACCATCGCAGGTGAACTGGTCGATACACTGGTGTTTGTGTTGATCGCGGCTTTCTTCGGTATCTTTCCGTGGGGAATCTTCCTGACCCTGGTGGTAACCAATTATCTATTCAAAGTAGGCGTGGAAGTGTTGTTGACCCCTTTGACCTATGTAGTGGTAAGGGCGCTAAAAAAAGCAGAGGGGGTGGATCACTTCGACCGGGACACCAATTTCAATCCTTTTCAGAAGGGGTGATCTCCCTGGTCTTTTTCCCGGAATTGATCATGATGATGGAGGCGATGATAACGCCTGCGACTAGCAGAGTCTGGGGGCTGAAAGCTTCCTGACCCAACCAGTTACCGAGCAGGATGGCAACCAGCGGATTGACATATGCGTAGGTGGAGACGAGTTGGATGGGGGCATTACGGAGCAGCCAGGTGTAAGCGACGAATCCGCCGAGGGCACCGAACACGATCAGATACAGTAGACCCAGTCCAGAGCGAAGCGAGACCGCTCCAAGGTCAAAGGACTGCCATTCGCCACTGAGCAGGCTGACCAGAATCAACCCGACGCACCCAGCCAACATCTGCATACCCGTCCCAAGCAAAGGTGATCCAGGCAGAACAGCCTTGCGGCTGTATATGGATCCAAACGCCCAAAAAAGAGAGCCCAGAACGACAGCCCCTATACCAAGCAGATCATATTGGGTATGGCCGCCAAAAAGGCTGCGTGGACCGATCAACCAGATGATGCCTGCAAAACCAGTCAAGAGGCCTACAACTGCCTGCCAGCGTGGCCTCTGCCTGCTGAAGAAGAAAGCGTCCATCAGGACCATCCAGATCGGCACAGTACCCACCAGCACGGCAGCAATACCGGAGTCAATGCGCTGTTCTGCCCAGGAGACCAGACCATTGCCTCCCAACAGGAGCAGCAGACCGATCAGGATGGCGGAGAGCCATTGGCGGTGGGTGGGAGCGGGATCGCCAGCCAAGCGACGCCAGATGACCAGCAGCAATCCCGGGATAAGGAAGCGAACGCCAGCCATCAAGAAGGGCGGGATCGTCTCGACAGCAAAGCGGATGGCGAGGTAGGTGGACCCCCAGATGAGATAGATGGCAAGCATGGCGATGGCAATACGTATCTTCATTACGATCAGCATCCTTTTTCTTCAGCGAGATTGTAGCCTTATTCTCTTGCCAAAACAACCCGGATCTTGCTCAGATGCGGTTAAATTCATCAAGAAACCCGGAGGCTGGGTGATCATCCAGCCTCCGGGCTACTGGGTTTACCTGGGATTATGCGCCTGCCTTAGGCGATCTCAAGGTAGCGGTCCACTTCCCAATCGGTCACATGGATGCGGTACTCATCCCATTCTGCAGTCTTGGCGCGGATGAAGGCTTCGGTGGCCACCGGCCCAAGGGCAGCCTGGATCAACTTATCCACGGCCAATTCCTGCAACGCTTCTGCTAATGAACCAGGCAGGGAGGCGACTTTCAGTTTCTTGCGCTCCTGCTCGCTAAGATGATAGACATTCACATTATTCAAGGGCTTGGGTGGCTTGAGACCTCGATCAATGCCATCCAGGGCGGCGGCTAACATGGCAGCGAAGGCAAGGTAGGGGTTGGCAGATGGATCGGGGAAGCGCAATTCGGCGCGCATGGCCTTGTCGCGCCCCTCGGTGTAGCGTGGGATGCGGATCAGCGCTGAGCGGTTGATCTGGGCCCAGCCGATGTACACGGGTGCTTCATACCCGGGAACCAGGCGCTTGTAGGAATTGACGGTGGGGGCAACAATGGCAGCCAGGGCGCGGGCATGGGCCAATTGACCGGCGATGAAACCATACGCCAGCGCCGAAAGGTGATGCTCATCGCTTTTATCGAGAAATAGATTCTTCCCTCGGGCATCGAACAGCGACTGGTGGCAGTGCATCCCGGAGCCGTTGATGCCGAAGATCGGCTTGGGCATGAAAGAAGCGGTGAGGCCGTGCTGAGCGGCAATCGCCTTGACCGTATACTTGAGGGTGAGTACATTATCGGCGGTGCGCAGGGCATCATCAAAACGGAAGTCGATCTCGTGTTGTCCCAGGGCGACTTCATGGTGCCCCACTTCCACTTTCAGTCCCATGCTGGCGAGGGCATCCATCAGGGAGGCTCGCACACGGACGGCCTCATCATCGGCGGAGAAGTCGAAATAACCGCCCACATCCTGGGGGACAGGATGGATGCCTGTGCCCCCGTTGCGACGGAACAGGAAGAATTCAGGCTCTGGCCCGACATTAAAAGTCCAACCGCGGGAGGTGGCTTTTTCCAGCAATCGCTTGAGCACCCCGCGAGGATCGCCCTCGAAGGGCTTGTTATCGGGGGTATAGATATCACAGAAAAGGCGGGCGCGGCGGGCATCTGCAGGCGTCCAGGGAAGCACGGCATAAGTATCCGGATCGATCACCAGGCGCATATCGCTTTCCTGGATGCGGGCGAACCCTTCGACGGAGGAACCGTCAAACCAGACGCCATCCTCCAGTGCGGCCTCCAACTGGTAGATCGGAGCATCGACCGACTTGACCGCACCGGTCACATCGGTGAACTGGTAGGAGATGAACTTGACATTGTCGGCCTTAACACGAGAGAGCAATTCCTTTGTATCCATACTCTTATCCTTTCTTGAGGCTGAATGAATTTGTGAAAGAGAACCATCGCCGTCCACACCGCACCAGAGGGGTAGCCCTATTCCCGGGTGGACGGCCTAGGCTGGAAGCCGCAGGAACGCGGCAAATGAACGTGGTCGGGTTCACGAACCAGGGTGGATAGGAAGTTCTTGTGCAGACCTTGTTCCATGCCGTCCTCCTATGCAAAAAGGCATGCCGGTGGGCATGCCTTTGATACAGGATCAGAACAGGCTGGCAGCCCTTCCAAAGCAAATCCGGCAATTGCTTGCCATCACTGCGCTGCATTTGGCCTGTCCGTTACCGGGCAGTTTTATGCAGAAGCGCTCTTTCTGGAAGGGAGAAAGGAGCTTGTGATCATGCTCCGGAGGCATCCGCTGATCGATCCGATTTTCGGAAGATCTGCTTCCCATGCAGGGAAGTGACCCATTCCTTAGCGTGTCCTTCGCAGGACAGAACCTCCACCTCGTACTCCTGGGGTTCCCAGGAGCCAGCCGCTATTTCTCCTCGGTTGTTAAGACTTCCCAGTCAAATCGGGAAGATTGTACACACAATCCATCCGCCCGTCAAGAAAAGCGGAGATCCATCGAGCAGGTAGAAAAATACCCCGCATATGCCGTGTGCTGTAAAGTTCTGAACCTGCTTTCGCAGGTACGGACCCTACCCGGCACATCAGCCTTGGCCGAAGCCTATCGCATCAATGTCGCGAGATCGGGCCCTGTTTATTGGGTGTTGGCTCAGAACGGCGGTACAGCATCGCGTACACAGCAGGGCAATTGTTTTATACCATAAACGATAGGGGCTGGGTAGGGAAAGATTAACCCCTGCTGATGGGCATCGTTCTCAGCATTCCCACCCTGGAGCCTATGGATAGACGCGCTTGATCGTGCGTGGATAGGGGATGGCTTCCCGGATGTGCTCAATACCGCAGAGCCAAGCCACCGTGCGTTCCACGCCCATGCCAAAACCCGAATGCGGTACCGAGCCGTATTTTCGCAGATCCAGGTACCACTGGAAGGCTTCTTCCGGAAGGCCATGCTCATGGATGCGCTGGAGAAGCAAGTCATGGCTGGCCATGCGTTCCGAGCCGCCGATGATCTCGCCGTAGCCTTCGGGCGCTAACAGGTCCACGGATTTGCACACTTCCGGACGCCCGGGCCAGGGCTCCATATAGAACGCCTTGACCGCAGTGGGGTAGCCATAGACAAAGACGGGCTTTTCGTAGAGACTGGTCAAAGCGCTTTCATGCGGCGCGCCGAAATCGATGCCCCAGTCAAACTTAAGCAGTTCTTTCTTCTCGGGATCCGTTTCGGCAGCATAGAGTTCAGCGAGTTTCCTGGCGGCGTCGTCATAGGAGATGCGCGGGAAGGGCGGGGTGATCCTTTCGAGGCGGCTGATATCCCTGCCAAGGAATTGTAATTCGGGCAGCCTTTCCTTGAGGACCCGCCGGGCGATGTGCGTGACGAATTGTTCCTCAATCTCCATCAAGCCGTCGAGATCACAGAAGGCTACTTCGGGTTCAACCATCCAGAACTCGGTCAGGTGCCGGCGAGTCTTGGATTTCTCGGCGCGGAAGGTGGGACCAAAGCAGTACACCTTCCCAAAGGCCATGATGTCCGCTTCGTTGTACAACTGCCCGGATTGGCTGAGGTAGGCTTTGCCTTCGTCAAAGTACTCGGTCTCGAAGAGCGTGCTGGTGCCTTCACAGGCTGCCGGGGTGAGAATGGGCGTATCCATGTTGATGAAGCCATTGGTATCCAGCCACTCGCGGATGCCAGCGATCACGGTGGCGCGGATGCGCAAGATCGCCCACTGGCTCTGCATGCGGATCCACAGGTGGCGATGATCGAGGGCAAAATCCACCCCGTGGTCCTTCAGCGCCATGGGATAATCGGCTTCTGCCGCCTGGACGATCGTGACGGTCTTCACGCCAATCTCGTACCCACCGGGGATACCAGGGGCGCGGCGGTCCTCGCGGACCAGACCGGTGATGATGAGCGAAGATTCCTGCGGAAGGCGGGTCAACTGGTCGAAAAGTTCCGCTTCCAGGTCGCCTTTGAAAGCCACGCACTGGATAAAGCCCGAGCCATCGCGGAGCAGCAAGAAGACCAGTTTTCCCTTGTCTGTGCGGTTGTACACCCAGCCCTGAACGGTCACTTCCTGTCCGGTGAACCTGGAGATCTCTTCCACTCTAATGAGCGCCATGGTCATGCTCCTTCAATTTTGCGAATATGCTACATTCCATTTGCTGGAAAATAGTTCAGTCCTGGATCTTGAGATGCAACTCTTTCAATTGACCCTCATCCGGGAATGAGGGAGCGTCCGCCATCACATCCCGGCCAGCCTGGTTCTTGGGGAAGGCGATCACTTCGCGGATGTTGGGTTCGTCGGCAAGCAGCATCACCAGGCGGTCGATACCGGGCGCCATCCCACCGTGAGGAGGGGCGCCATATTCAAACGCCTCGAGCATGTGCCCGAACTTGAACCTGGCTTCCTCTTCTTCAATGCCAAGGAGTTGAAAAACCCTGGACTGGATATCGCTGCGGTGGATGCGGATGGAGCCCGAAGCCATCTCGTAGCCATTGCAGACCATGTCGTAGGCATCCGAGAGGATCGAGGCAGGGTCGGTATCAAAGCGGTCCAGATGCTCCAGGCGCGGCATGGTGAAGGGGTGGTGGGCAGCATCCCATTTGTGGAGTTCCTCGTTCCAATCGAACATGGGGAAGTCCAGGACCCAGGCAAAAGCCATGGTGTCCTTGTCCGCCAGTTGCAGGGCATCGCGGAAGCTGATGCGCAAGGCGGAGAGCACCTTGTTCACCACTTTGGGCTGATCGGCAACCAGCAACAGAAGATCGCCGGATTTGGCACCGCTGAGGGAACAAAGCGCGGTGACATCCTGTTCGGTGACGAATTTGGCTCCCGATCCTTTCAGCCCCTCGGGTGCCAGAGCCAGGGTCACCAGACCCCTGGCACCGAGTTCCCGTGCGGTGGCGGTGAGGTCGTCCAACTGCTTGCGAGTGTAAGCGGCGCAGCCGGGGGCAACGAGGCCCTTAATGATCCCGCCGGAGGACAAGGCGGATCGAAAGACCATAAAATCGCTGGCGGTAAAGAGGGTGCTGGCATCAAATAATTCCATGCCAAAGCGCAGGTCGGGTTTGTCCGTACCGTACCTTTCCATTGACTCGGAGTAAGTCAGGCGCGGCCAGGGGGAGTGGAGCAGTTTTTTGTGCGGAGCAACGGCTGGGAGCATCCTGGTGAAGAGGTCTTCCATGAGGGCGAGCACATCCTCGCGTTCCACGAATGACATTTCGACATCCAGCTGGGTGAACTCGGGCTGGCGGTCGCCGCGCAAGTCCTCATCACGGAAGCAGCGGGCGATCTGGAAGTAGCGTTCCATGCCAGCGACCATGAGCAGTTGTTTCAACTGCTGGGGGCTTTGCGGCAGGGCGTAGAACTGACCGGGATGGATGCGGGAGGGGACAAGGTAGTCGCGGGCCCCTTCGGGCGTAGTCTTGAACAAGGCAGGCGTTTCCACCTCGATAAAACCACGGTCGGAGAGATAATTGCGCATGAAGAGGACCACTTCGTGGCGCAGGATGAGGTTATTTTTCATCCTCTCCCGGCGCAGGTCCAGGTAGCGGTATTTGAGGCGGATGTTCTCATCAACGGTTTCATCGTCACGGCTGACGACGAAGGGCATCGGTTTTGCCTGGTTCAGGACGGTCACCTTGTGGGCTTCCAGTTCGATCTCGCCCGTTCCCATGCGGGGATTGAACTGGCTCTGCGGTCGCATGCGGACCAGACCTTCGATCTGCACGACCCATTCCGGTTTCAGTTCCTCGATGGCTTTGGCTGCCGCGGGGAAGTGGTCGGGATCACTGACCACCTGGGTGATGCCGAAGCGATCGCGCATAACGAGGAAGACAACCCCTCCAAAGGTGCGATGGTTGTGCACCCAGCCCGCCAGTTTGACAACCTGCCCGGCGTGGGAAGCGCGTACTTCGCCACAAGTGTGAGTCTTATACATTTGGTGCCTCCATAATTTCCATAAATCCTTTTTAAAACAAGCAAAGGCGTACACATCCGGTTATAAAATAAATCGCCCTCCGCATTTGCGTTGGGCGATGAAGTGGTGTTCCTACTTCCTTATCCAGCAAGGCTTCGCCCAACGCTCCTCAAAGGATCGTTATCATCGTTGGAATTCAGATTGGCGAAGGAGGTGATTTGCATGACGGCCTCGAGATGGCGGTATTATAGCACAAACCTTCCAAGGGTGTATCCTGCCTGCCTCTTTGGGAAAAAACTTGCCAGTCGTCCGTTGCCGGGGATGTGCCGCGCGGCTGGAGGAATTGGATGCATTGAAGCCAATGAGGGTCGAATGAGAGTGGGGATCGCAAGGCAAGTGCGATCTTGCCTGAGCTCTGGGCAGCCCGGAAGGTTGAGGCAGGGAATAAATCTTTACTCTTTATTCTGCGGGCATTTCGAATGGAACGAATGCTGTTCCGGCCCATAAACATAGAGATAGCTATGAAGGAAAACACAAGCAATTCTTGATGATAGGCACTGTGCATTGAAATTTGCGGCAGTGAAGATTAAATCGCTTTGCAGGAGCGTACTGCGGGGCGAGGCAGGGAGGTGCAGAGGTTCGAATGAGGTTCAAACCGAGGGAGAGTGGGCATGAGAGACTCCTGGTGAGGCGAATACAGAAAGAGGCCTTCCCGTGCCGAGGAGAATACTAGTACATATGTACTGTTTATTCAAGGGTTTTGTGTGAGTCAAGAATAGAACGCAGATGACCCGGATCAAGTGGATGAGGCGGATAGAAGCATGGGAAATGTGATCCCGCAGCAATAATCCCCCATTTGCGAACAGGCGGCGAAGAATTACTGATCTGCGCAGTGCAGTATGCTTGCTTATTGATTCGTGAGCAGTAGCCTGTCAGGAGGATGGCGCGAGACCGGTCCGAAGAAGATGAAACGTGAATATAATCACAGCATGCCTGCCGGGGACAATTTTGACCTGCTGCAAGGATATTCCGATACAACCACGGTCTTCCGCCTGCAGATCAGCAAGAGCAGCGGAGTGTTCCGGGTGCGGATAGGGGCGCGCATTGATCCATGGACGTGGGCATATTCCAACTGGTATGCCCTGACGGGAGGTTGGAATGCGCTCGAGAGATTCTTCCTGCCGGGGGACCAGAGCGGGGAGATGTGCCTGTGGCTGGGCGGTGAACAAAAGCAATGCCTGAACGGGCTGGATGCCGATGGCATGCAACTGGACGCCATCCGGATGGGGGCGGAGGGCGTGGACATTGGACGTTTGTGTATGATGGGGACGGGGTACGCGTCCAGCAAGTGTACACGGATGCCGGAGGCACGGTCACGACGTACTACTTTCCCTCGTCAAGCTCGGGACTGCGCTTCGGTGGGGCGTATGAGGTACGGGTGGAGGGTGCGGTGACGACCACGCTGAAGTATTATTCCCTGGGCGGGCAGACGGTGATGAGGAACGAGGAGGGGTTGAAGTACCTGTTGACGGATCACCTGAGTTCGGTTGAGCTCCAGCGACTCATCCCACAAGGGATCAATGTGTCGCTGGAGTGGCGCTTTGCGGCTGGAGGCCGCCAGCGCGCAGCTGTGACTGACGAGGATGGTGACCTGGTACAGCAGACGCGCTACCTGCCCTACGGCGGTGTCCCAGGAACCATGTTCCCGGGACACCCGATGCCGGCGCTTTGCTCTGGGGGTACCCCGCGGGTATGCCATGATGTGCGAATGCTGGCTTGGGCAGTGCGGGGGATGTGGGGTACTTGAACAGACCGACCAGGGGAACACAAGGCAACGAGCCTGAACATTTCCTTGAAAGTGAAAAGTAGGGTAGAATTTTGGGATCTAAGGAGATCCCTTGTCACGTTGGTACACGGTCTATAGAACGATCATCCTGGTGCTGCTGGCGGTCGCAATTTTGGGGGGCATGGTCTGGGCGAACACGTATTCAGCACGCACCCGCCCGGTGGAAAAAGATTTCCTGGTGCCCTGGCTGGCGGCGCAAACCTTCCTACAGTTCGGGGACCCGGCAGATCCCGAGCGGATCACGCCGTACAGCGACCCCGCCACCCGGCGGGCGCAAGTGGTCTATTATGGGCGCATCGCCAGCGAAGAGGAGCATGCTCTGGAGCTATGGCTTCCCTTCCCGGCACACCTGTTCTACTTTCCCTTTGCCTTGATCCCGGACTACGCCCTGGCCTGCGGGCTGTGGATGACGCTGGCAGAAGCGGCTCTGGTGGGGACGGTCATCCTGGCCATTCGCCTGACCGGCGGGAAGAAATCCCGGCTGATTCTCCCATTAGCACTGCTTTTTCCGGTGCTATGGATCTTCGGACTGATGAACATCCTGGCTGCCAGCCCGGTGCCCTTTGTGCTGGCGGCGTGCCTGGGCTGCCTGGTTGCGCTGCGCGCAGAGCAGGATGAAATTGCCGGCGCACTGCTTGCCTTGTTATTCTTGAAGATGGGCATCTTCAGCGGCGTGGGGATATTCCTGCTGTGGTGGGCGGTGTATCACCGGCGCGGGCGGTTTTTGGCCGGGCTGGGAATGACGCTGGGCATCCTGCTGCTGCTGGCGTTCCTGTTCCTTCCCGACTGGCTCTTCCCGTTCCTGCACGGTCTCTTCCAGCATGTGCCGTACACGCCCGCGCTTTCGACCCAGCGCAGCCTGGCAGCCTTATGGCCGGTGTTCGGGCCGCGCCTGGGGTGGGTGCTGACGGGGTGCCTGTCCCTGCTACTGTTGATCGAATGGTCAGGTGTGCGCAGGCAGGATCTCCGGCATATCCTGTGGACAGTCTGCCTCACACTGGTGGTCACACCGCTGCTAGGATTTCCAGTCTCCCTGCAGGACCTTTCTGCGCTGCTGCTGCCTATCTTTCTCTTATTCGTGAGCTTCGGCGAACGCTGGAAGGGGCGAAAATTTGGCTTCATCTCCGGCCTGCTCCTACTGATCACCCTGGTCCTGCCGTGGGGATTGGCACAGATCCCCGGAGCGCTCCTGTTCCTGCCCGTCCTGCTGGTGATCGGCCTCTACTGGATGAAGTGGTGGGCGACCCGCCCGCCGCGCACCTTGCTCGAGATGCTCCCATGAACCGAGGCAGCATCCTCCTGCTCGGTTTGCTCGGTTTGCTGGTGGCGCTCGGTGTGGCCTGCTTGCAGGAGGTGCCGGGATACATGGACGCAGACTATTATCAAGCCGGGGGGAAGCAGCTCGCTTCCGGTAAGGGGTTCAACGAACCCTATCTGTGGAATTACCTGGACGACCCCAGCGGGCTGCCCCACCCCTCCCATGCCTACTGGATGCCGATGGCTTCCCTGCTGGCAGCCATCGTGCCGGCGCTTTTCGGCTCCACGTCGTTCTTCCTTTCCCGGATCCCGTTCTACGTGGCTGCAGCCTGCATCCCACCCGTGACGGCACGGCTGGCGTATTCCCTTTCTTCCCGGCGATCCCATGCGATCGCGGCGGGCCTGCTGGCGGTGTTCTCCGGTTTCTATCTGCCTTTCCTGGTGACGACAGATACCTTTGCTTTGTACATGTTGTTTGGCGGTCTGTTCTTCCTGCTGCTGAACAGAAAACAGGAAAAAACGGCAGGGCTGCTTTGGTATCCACTGCTCACCGGGATGCTGGCTGGACTGATGCATCTCTCCCGTGCAGACGGCCTGCTGTGGCTGCTGCTTGGACTGGCAGCCTGCTGGTTGTTCCCCAAATCGGGTGGAGGGCTGCGGAAGGTACTGATGGCAAGCGGGGCGACGCTGAGCGGTTACCTGCTGGTGATGGCTCCGTGGTTCGCCAGGAACCTGTCCGCTTTTGGCGCGGTGCTTGCACCAGGCGGGAGCCGGATGCTGTGGTTGACCTCCTACGATCAACTGTTCTCCTACCCAGCCAGCCAACTCACCTTCCAATCCTGGTGGGGGAGCGGGGTGCCTGCGCTATTGGGGGATAGGGCGTGGGCGCTGGGGATGAACCTGGCGACCTTCGCTTCCGTGCAGGGGGGCATCCTCCTGCTGCCCCTGATACTGACGGGAGCCTGGACCCTGCGGCAGGACAAGCGGGTGCGGATGGCGGGACTGGGCTGGCTGATTACCTTCCTGGTGATGACGGTGGTCTTTCCATTTGCCGGGGCGCGGGGCGGCTTCTTCCACTCCGGAGCAGCCGTGCAACCGCTGCTGTGGGCGCTGGAACCGACAGGGTTAGAACGACTGCTGGAGTGGGGGAGAGAGCGGCGCGGCTGGAAGTTGGACCAAGCCCGCCCGGTGTTCCTGGCAGGGACGGTGCTCCTGATGGTGATTGTCACCGGCGCGGTGCTGCTGATGCGCCTGCCGGGCTGGAAAAACGAGGCTACTGCGTATAGCCAAATTAATGCAGCTCTCGTCCTGGCAGGAATGGAGAAAGCCGAGGTGGTCATGCTCTCCAACCCACCGGGGTTCCACCTTGTTGCAGGCAATCCTGCCATCGCCGTCCCCGATGGGGATGTCGAGACGATCTTTGCCCTGGCGGAACGGTATGAGGCCCGATACCTGGTGCTGGAACCGGGCAGTGTTCCGGACGGATTGCTGCCGGTACTACAAAATCCCGAGGCGTTTCCTGGATTGACCCATCTTGGAGAAGTGGCAGGGGCGAGTGTATTTTCCATCCAAACCGAGCAAAGCAACCAACCCTGAGCGTTTGAAGCGCAGTGATATCCTGCTCCTGTTGGGAATCGCGCTAGCGGTGAACGTGTTGATCGTCGCGCTGCAACCGGTGCCGGGATACATGGACGCGGCGTATTATTATGCCGGCTCGCTGCGCCTGGCGGGGGGCAACGGGTTTTCTGAGCCATTCTTATGGAACTATCTCGATCCAGCACAGTCCCTGCCTCATCCCTCGCATGCTTACTGGTATCCGCTGGCCTCGCTGGTCGGAGCGCTGGGGATGTTCGTCACCGGGCGGATGGATTTCCTATCGGCGCGTATTTTCTTCCTGCTGACGGCGGTGCTCTTCCCTGTGGCTGTCGCCCGGCTGACCTTCCACCTTTCCGGGAGGCGAGCCCTGGCACTCAGCGCCGGGTGCCTGGCGATCTTTTCGGGGTACTACCTGCCGTTCGTGGTGACGACGGATCACTATGCCGCCTACATGCTGATCGGGGCGATCCTGTTCCTGCTGGTGGAAAGAGGAACAAAGACAAGCGCCCTGGTGTTAGGTGTGCTGGTGGGTCTGCTCAACCTTGCGCGGGCGGACGGGTTGCTGTGGCTGCCGCTTACGATCCTGTCCGTCGTGGTTGCAGCTGCCAGGAAAAACAACAGCGCAGCAGCAAACAAGCAGGCAACCCACGCCTTTCTGCCCGGACTGCTGGTGCTTGCAGGCTACCTGCTGAGCATGGGATTCTGGCTAATGCGCAGTTGGCTGGTCTTTGGGAGCCTGACGCCACCCGGCGCGGGGCACGTCCTGTGGATGACCGACTACAACCAGCTTTATTCTCTCACTCCAGAAACCTATACGTTCAAAACATGGCTGGCCTCCGGGTGGCAGGCGATCGTGGCTGCACGGTTGGGGGCATTGTGGCAGAACCTGGGAACGGCGCTGATGGGGCAGGGGATGATCTTATTCTCCCCCCTGATGGCAATCGGCGCGTGGAGGACGAGACGCTGCCTGGTGACCCAATTCGGGGTCGTGGGCTGGCTCAGCCTGATCTTGATCCACAGCTTCCTGTTCCCATTCGCCAGCGTACGCGGCGGATTCTTCCATGCCGGAGCAGTGCTGCAACCGCTGTGGTTCGGGCTTGTGCCGATCGGCATTGAGACAGTGATCAAAAGAATGAAAAGGTTAAAATTTGACCGGCGGATGAAGATGATGCTGCACAGCCTGCCTGTGCTGCTAATGATCGTGCTCAGCGGTATGCTGGTGAAGATACGGGTCATCGATTCGGGATGGAACGAAGGCGAATACAGATACCTGCAAGCAGAAGCGATCCTGGTCGCGCAAGGCGTGACCGCGGAGGCAATCGTTGTCACCACCAACCCCCCGGCATATTTTGTGATGACCGGCAGGCAGGCGATCGTCATCCCCTTCGGTGAGGTGGATGACCTGCTGGAGGCAGCTAGGCAATATGGCGCTACCATCCTGATCCTGGAAAGGGATCGCGCCCTGGAACCGATTAGTGATATTGCTGTTCATCCGGAAAACCATCCCGAGTTCAGGGAAATCGGAGGCTTTGATGAGGTACGCATCTTCCAGATCGAATTCCCCTGAAACACGACTGCGGTGGCGAGCCTGGCTGCTCCTGCTCGGTGTGGCGATGATCAGCATGGGAATAACCCTGGCGTACAGCGCGGCCAACTATCGAAGCGGGTTTCCGCTGGATGATGCCTGGATCCACCAGACCTATGCGCGCAACCTGGCTCTACGCGGCGAATGGGCATTTATTCCAGGACAAATCTCGGGAGGTTCCACTGCTCCGCTGTGGACGATCTTCCTCGCGGTCGGCCACCTGGTGGGAGTCCCGCCAATCGCTTGGAGCAGCTTGGTCAACCTGCTGGTCCTGGTCGCCTGTGCCGGGATGGCGGAGGGTGTCGTTGCGCGGATGACGGGCCGCGCTCCCGGGCGGATCCCATGGGTGGGACTGCTTTTCATCGTGGAGTGGCACTTGACCTGGGCGGCACTTTCGGGAATGGAGACCGTCCTGCATGTCCTGCTTGTGCTGGCGGTGACCCTGCTGTTATTGCGTAACGCGCCACGCTGGTTCTGGCTGGGAATACTGACTGGCCTGGCGATGTGGGTGCGTCCCGACGGGGTGACCCTGCTGGGACCGCTGGTGTTTGTGGCGTTTCTGCACGAGAAGGAATGGAAGGAAAAGGCGGGCGCATTCGCCAGGCTCTTGCCTGGTTTTGCAGCCCTGGCGGTACCCTATTTGATCTTCAACCTGGTTTTGACCGGGGAAATATTTCCGACCACGTTTTATGCCAAACAGTCAGAATATGCAGCCTGGCAGGCAAGCCCGCTGCTGGGGAGGAGCGTGGATGTAACCATCAAATTCCTGACCGGACCAGCGATCCTCTTGATTCCGGGCCTCCTCCTTCAGGGAGTGACGGCGGTCCGGAAAAAGAGTTGGGGTCAGGTGAGCATGTTCGCCTGGATGCTTGGATTTGTGAGCATCTATTTGCTGCGCATGCCGGCATATCAGCATGCACGTTATCTCATCCCGGCGATGGCTGTTTTCTTTCCCCTGGGGATGGCCGGATTCCTGGCCTGCCTACATTCTCAACGCCAGGGGAGGTGGGTGGCGAATTTGAGATTTGCCTGGGCTGCCACTCTGATGATGACCGCTTTGGGATTCTGGTTCCTGGGGATGCGCTCGTATGCCAGCGATGTCGAGTTCATCGAGTCCGAGATGGTTGACACGGCGCGTTGGGTATCCACCAATGTGCCTGCAAAGGCGCTCGTGGCGGCGCATGACATCGGCGCCCTGGGATATTTCGACCAACACCGCCTGATCGACCTGGCAGGGCTAGTGACACCAGAGATCATCCCGTTTCTGCGGGATGATCGCAGGCTGGCGGAATACATGGATGACAAGGGTGTCGATTACCTGGTCGTGTTCCCCAACTGGTATCCCACGCTGACCGCCGGTTTGCAGCCGGTCTTTTCCAGCGGGGCAGCCTATTCCCCCTCGGTGGGGGGGACGAACCTGGCGGTTTACGAATGGCAATCGCCATGAAGATGGTGGAGCGACAAATAAGATCCTTTCCAAGGTGAAGACTATGAATACGCTGAACCAACTCCCAAACCATCGATCCAATCCATTGAAATACCTGCGCCTGGCGATCTTCGCACTCTCGGTCTCCTACCTGGTGGTGTACCTGTGGATGGCCTATACCCGGCTGCAGTATCCCTATGAACTGGAGTGGATCGAGGGCGGGATGGTGGATGAGGTGGCGCGCTTGGTCAAAGGGGAACCGATCTACACAGCACCGAGCCTGGAGTTCGTTCCCTTCCTGTACCCTCCGGTTTATTTCTACTTTTCGGCGGCTGCTTCCGCACTCCTGGGAGGGGGCATCTTTCCGCTGCGGTTGGTCTCGTTCGTGGCTTCCCTGGTCTCCTTCTGGATGATCTTCCTGATCGTGCATGCAGAGACGAGGAATGGTTGGCTGGCGCTGGCTTCGACAGGGTTGTTCGCGGCATCCTTTCGCGTGACGGGAGCCTGGCTGGACATCGGTCGCGTGGATTCACTGTTCCTGGCATTCCTGTTGGTGGCGATACATTTCATCACCAGCCGGCGGACGCTTGCCGGCAGCCTGCTGGGGGGAGCCTGTGCGGCACTGGCATATCTCACCAAGCAGACAGCGCTTGTCATCTGCATCCCGATCATGCTATACCTGTTTTATCGGAACTGGAAACAAGGACTGGCATTCCTGGTTGCTTCCGCTGGGAGCGTGGCTCTTTTCACCCTGGTGATGGACAAGAGCACATCCGGATGGTTCTCGTTCTATACGTTCGCGCTGCTCTCGCAGCAGACGCAATGGCTACCTCTGGAGTTCATCGGGTTCTGGAAGACCGACCTGCTCGACCATCTACCCATCGCGCTGTTATGGGCGATTGCCTTCTTCGTCGGGTGGCAGAAAAAAGAGGGTAATCCCTGGCTGCAATGGCTGGCAATAGCAGCCGGCGCATTGGGCGGGACTTTCATCACCCGGGTGAAGATCGGTGGTTACGATAATGTCCTTCTACCGACCTTTGCCATCTTCGCCATCCTGTTCGGCCTGGGATTGAACAAGATCCTGGCATTCCTCACGCGCCTGGAGGTGGAACAACAGAGAAAACTGGAGGCGTTGGTGCTGCTGGCGTGCATCTTTCAACTACTGCTGCTCTCATACAATCCTTTCGCACAACTGCCATCCAAAGCAGATCTGAATGCGGGTGGACAGCTACTCCAATACCTGGCGCAGGTGGAAGGGGAAGTCTATCTTCCTGACCACGGGTATCTTGCCTCTCTGGCTGGAAAAGGCACCCATGCCCATCATTCCGCCATCTGGGATGTGTTGCGGACGGACAAGGTTACACCGGCAAAGGTGGAACTGGGTAACGACCTGGAAGATGCCATCCGCCAGCAACGTTTTGATGTGATCATCCTGGATTCGGATGCCAATTTCTGTTGCAAAGGGATAGAACTGTATTACACACGCGTGGGGGAGATGTTCGCTGATGAGGTTGTTTTCTACCCAGTGACCGGCGACAAGCGCAGACCGACGAACATCTATCTGGCAAATCGACTGAAATAAGGCAAGTGGCAGAGGCGATAAGCCAAAATTACGGTCGCAGGAGGGCCTGATGGAAGCATAAAATTGTCGGCTGGTTTGACCTGTGCTATACTGTGCAACAGTCACGTGTCAGCAGGTGTGCATGGAAAAGATCACTATCATTGTTGTTGACGACCATCCTTTATTCCGGCAAGGTGTGGTTAACGCCCTCTCCCTTGAGCCGGAGCTATGCGTGGTTGGGCAGGCTGCCAACGGGAACGATGCCCTGGCGTTGATCCGAGCGCTGTGCCCGGCTGTGGCGGTTGTTGACATCAATCTGCCGGGGATCAACGGACTCCAGGTGACCCACCAGGCTTGCACAGAGAAGCTCGCCACGCGGATCATGCTATTGACTGCCTACGATGACCAGGAACAGATCCTACATGCCTCCTGGGCGGGGGCGGCGGCTTTTTGCGCCAAGGATATCCACCCATCCCGCCTCGTCGAGGCGATCAAAGAGGTCGCACAGGGGAAGTATTATATCCAGGAGCGGATATACACTTCCAAAGAATTTTCCCAGTGGCTGGAAGGGCAGATGGCACAAGCCAGCCATCTGTACAGCGAGCCCGGCAGCCCTTTTCACCCGTTATCCGACCGGGAGATGGAAGTACTTGCCTGCGTGGTCAGGGGAATGAGCAACAAGGAGATCGCAGCGAACCTAAAGATCAGCCACCAGACCGTCAAGAACCATGTCACCTCGATCCTGCGGAAATTCAATGTTGAGGATCGAACGCAGGCGGTCGTGCATGCACTCAAGCATGGCTGGGTGACTTTGAAGGATCAGGAAAAAGAATAAAGGAGCAGGTCATGACAATACCGGAAGATAAACGAATCAACACATCCCCCGTGGAAGATCCGCTACAACTGCTTCAAGTGGAGTTGGAGGAAGTCAACCGATCCCATAAAGAGATCTTGCTCATGCTCGAACAAAGCCGCGTGGAAGTAGCAAAATTGACCCAGCGGAATGCAGTGGTTACCACCCAACTCCAGCAGGTGCGATCCCAGGTTGAGATGATCCCGGCTCATGAGATCATCCAAGCCTATGATACGGCCCTGGATGCGCAACAGCGGTTGTTCGTCATGCGCGGCCAGTTGGAAAAACTGCAAAATGACGAGATGCACATGGAGCGGTTGAAAAAGACCCTGGAACGCATCCAGGCTGCGTATACCACCAAAACTGTAAGTGGAAAGGGCGAAAAAACGCTGATGACCAGCGTGGAAATGCTGGTGGATGCCCAGGAGGCGGAGCGGCAACGGCTATCCCGCCAAATGCATGATGGACCTGCGCAGGCACTTTCAAACTTCATCCTGCAAACAGAGATCGCGATCAAGTTCCTGGATATGGACCCGAAGCAAGCGCGCAGTGAACTGGACAGCCTGAAGGTAGCTGCGATGAGCACCTTCAAGAAGGTGCGCAACTTCATCTTTGAACTCCGGCCGATGATGCTGGATGACCTGGGGCTGGTACCCACCATACGCCGCTACGCTGAAACCTTCAAGGAGCAGGCTGGGATCGAGATCGGGGTGAATGTCACCGGGGCGGAGCGACGGTTAGAATCGTATGTTGAGGTGATGGTGTTCCGTGCCCTGCAAGAGTTACTCAGCAATGCACTTCACCAGGGGCAGGCGAACCTGGTAAAGGTGCATATCGATTTTGGGGATACCACGGTGAAACTCTCGGTGGACGATAATGGGAAAGGCACGGATACCGATGTGCTTAACAAGGAAGGGAATATCGGCTTGAAATTGATCAAAGAGCGAGCGGAGATGATGGGCGGCAGTTTGACCATTGACAGCGCACCAGCAATGGGCTCCCGCTTCACCCTGGCCATACCTGCGCAAAAGTAAGCGCACAGGGAGCGGGATCTGCCAGAAAAGGGAATGGAAATAGCGACAGGACATGAACATGATTGTTAAGTATTTGTAACGTTTCTTGTATTGTATTCCGGATACCCACGCACTATAATACGCATAACTTTGATATGGCTATCAGAGAATCCAAAAGCGAAAGGAGGTGAAAGACCATGTTATTCGCCCCCAAGGAAAAAGGCCAGGGCCTCGTTGAGTACGCTTTGATTCTTGTTTTGGTTGCAGTCGTTGTGATCGCTGTTTTGCTTCTCCTCGGCCCGATCATCGGCAACGTTTTCTCCAAGATCAATACCAGTCTCAGCGCTACCTAAGCCCATACCAGCACGAAAAAAGAGGGACCCTGTTCAAACAGGGTCTCTTTTTTTTTATTTTCCCCTGCACCGCGCTGGAATTGGGGTGGTAGTAATCCAAACCTTTTTACTGTATAATGTAAGTACTCAAACCAAGTGATGAGGAGATTCCTATGCGCCGTGGAAGAATTTTCATATACATTGCTTTGATCATTATCCTGGTGATCGCTGCCGTGGGCATCTGGTGGTGGCGAAAAAATTCAACGACCACGCCCCCAGATTCGACCGGAACACAAGCCACACCGGTGACCCAATATATCGAAATCATCACCGCAGGACAGAACATATATCCCGGAACCCCGATCACCGAGGCGATGCTGAGTTCGATCCAGATCCCCCAGAATCAACTGGTGGTCGGCGAATTCACCAACAAGGCGGATGTTGTGGGCATGTATGCCAAGCTGGCCATCACCCAGGGCGTGCCGATCGTCAGTTCGATGATCTCATCGACACCCGGAAATGTGAACCTTCCCGGTTCCACCTGGGCACCGTTCATTCCCCAGGGACTGACCGCCGTGCCCATTCCGATCACCCGATTGACATCGGTAGCCTATGGCATCCGTGATGGTGACTATGTCAATATCATTGTCACCTTCCTCATTGCCGATATTGATTCGGCATACCAGTCGATCCTGCCCAACATCAGCGGTGGTGTTATCGCATCCAATAGTAGCGCGCTGCTCATTGGGAGCGGAGCGGGGTCGGATGCAATGACGTCCCTCGCCGAGGGAGCAATCATCAACCTCACTGCGCAGTCGGTTGGTGCAGGTAGTGGGGGTCCAATCGGACGGGTCGAGTATAACGATGACCTCGCGCAGCCTTTTTATGTGCTGCCTTCTGAAAACCAACGGCCGCGGCTGGTAACCCAGATGATCATGCAGAATATCCAGGTGCTCCACGTGGGCACGTTCCCCCTGCCGGGAGAGAATCTGACCGATGACCTGGTCGCTCCGCCCGCGGGAACAACCCCAACTCCCGTGGCCGCTCAGACGGACGAGGCTGTCGCTGTGATCGTGCGTCCGGATATCATCACCTTAATGGTGCCGAACCAGGATGCCGTGACCCTGACCTGGCTGGTATATAGCGGCGCACAAATCACGTTGACGCTGCGAAACCCGAACGACCAGATGATCTCTGCACAGCCAGAAGCGGCAATGCTGGAGTATCTATTGACACAATATAACATTCCGATCCCGGCCAAGCTGCCCTACGCATTGGAACCGCGCCTGGATGAGCTTACGCAGCCAACCCTGCCAAATGATGCCATGACCACCCCGAAATAACCGGAGCGACACCGGCTGTTCTTGAACCTGCCTGACAGACAATCGTATAACGGAGCCTGTTTCCATGCCTGAGGGTTACAAAATTCGCGTGCTCATCGTTGATGATACTGCTGAAACGCGAGAAACCGTGCGCAAACTGCTTCAGTTCGAAGCAGATATTGAAGTGGTTGGGGTTGCCCGCAGCGGCAAGGAGGCGATCCAGTCTTCCCAGGAGACGGCACCGGATGTGGTGCTGATGGATATCAATATGCCTGATATGGATGGCATTGAGGCTACGGAGCAGATTCGTGCCAAGATGCCATTCGTCCAGGTGGTGATCTTATCGGTGCAGGGCGATGAGAAGTACATGCGCCGGGCTTTGCAGGTGGGCGCGCGGGATTTCCTGACCAAGCCTCCCGTACCGGATGAACTCATCACGGCCATCCGGAAAGCGGGCAAGGTTGCACAGGAAGAGCGGGCGAAGATCGGGCAGCAATCTGCAATGCAGCCGGGCCTGGGGGGGCAATCCCCCCAGGCAGGCTTCTCGGCACAGGGAAATATCATCCTGGTCTACAGCCCCAAGGGAGGGGTGGGTTGTACAACGCTGGCAGTGAACCTGGCAATCGCATTACATAATGAAGAGACCAAGGTGGCACTGGTTGACGCCAATTTCCAATTTGGGGATGTAGCCTTCATCATGAACGAGCAGGGTAAGAACACCATCCTGGACCTGGCTGTGCGCTCGGATGAATTGGATCCTGAGATCGTGGATGAGGTGATGATCAAGAATGCGGCATCCGGCGTGCACCTCCTGGCTGCCCCCTCGCGCCCAGAACAGGCAGAGAAGATCGATGCGGAACAATTCTTCAAAGTGGTCCAGTATCTTAAGCAGCTCTATGCTTATGTTATCGTGGACACAAGTTCCTACCTGACCGAGGCAATCTTGTCCCTGATCGACATTTGCGATGCGATCGTACTGGTCCTGGCACAGGACATCCCATCGCTCAAGAACAGCAGTCTATTCCTGGATATTCTCAACGGCATGGGTATTCCTGCATCCAAAACCAGCCTGGTGATGAACCGGTACGATAAGAGGATCCCGATCACTCCAGAAACCGTATCAAAAAACCTTAAACAGGAGATCATGTGCGTGATCCCGCTGGATGAGCGGACCGTAATCACCTCAGTGAACCGGGGCGTACCCTTCATGCTGGATAACAAAACCCAACCGGCAGCACGCGGTATCTATACCCTGGCTGAGGCGCTGCGCGCCAAGCTCTTGAAACGGGGAATGGAAGAACTGGAACCAGCCCCAAAGCGCTAAGCGGTACCCTTTAGGAGGCAGGAATGTCTTTATTGCGGCGCATCGAACAAGGAAAAAACCCCGAACCATCCTCCGGGACACCCCAAAACCCCTCGGGTGGGGACGCTTCGCGGTTGTCTTCACTCCAGGCGCGCCGGATCAGTGCCCCCAACGCGGCTCCCCAAGCAGGTTCTTATTTCGATCTCAAAAGCCGGGTTCAAAACCGGCTGGTGGCTGAACTGGACCCTTCGATCGATGTCACCAAAACAGAGGAAGTCCGCAAGACGATCCAGGACCTGTTTGAGCAGATCCTGGGAGAAGAGAATATCGTCCTTTCCCGCCCTGAGCGTGCCCGTTTGTTCGAGCAGATCTCTGCGGAGATCCTGGGGTTAGGACCTTTGGAGCCGCTGCTGCAGGATGACACCGTCACGGAAGTGATGGTGAATGGCGCTAAGAACATCTATATTGAAAGAAAAGGCAAGCTTCACCGGGTACCGGTGACTTTCGAGAGCAATGACCACGTGTTACGGATCATCGACCGTATCGTTGCTCCACTGGGGCGCCGCATCGATGAATCCAGCCCATATGTGGATGCCCGCCTGGCGGATGGCTCCCGTGTCAATGCAGTCATTCCGCCCATCTCATTGGTGGGCCCGGTATTGACGATCCGAAAATTCTTCAAGATCCCGCTGACCATTGAACAACTGATCCAATTTGGGACCATGACGCCCGAAGCACTTCAATTCCTTAAGGCGTGCGTGGAAGCCAGATTGAACATTGTCATCTCCGGCGGTACCGGCTCTGGCAAGACCACCCTGTTGAACGTGCTCTCCAGTTTCATCCCCGGGGATGAGCGCATTATCACGATTGAAAATGCAGCGGAGCTGCAATTGAGACAAGAACACGTGGTGACCCTGGAGTCACGCCCCCCGAACATTGAAGGTCGCGGCGAGATCACCATCCGCCAACTTGTGATCAACACATTGCGAATGCGCCCCGACCGGATCATCGTCGGAGAGATCCGCGACGATGCCGCCCTGGATATGCTCCAGGCAATGAACACCGGTCACGATGGCTCCATGACCACGCTGCACTCCAACTCGCCACGTGATACCATCATGCGCCTGGAAACCATGACCTTGATGGCAGGCATGGAATTGCCCATTCGGGCAGTGCGCGAGCAGGTGTCTTCGGCAATTGATATGATCGTACATGAAGAGCGTATGCGGGATGGTTCCCGCAAGGTGGTGAACATCTCCGAGATCAGCGGAATGGAAGGCGATGTCATCACGATGACGGATATCTTCACTTATGAACAAACGGGTTTCGAAAACGGCAAAGTCATGGGCCGCCTGAGGCCAACCGGTTTACGCCCGAAGGGCATGGAGAAGATCGAAGCGGCCGGTCTTCACTTGCCCCCATCCATTTTTGGGGTTGGGTCCCGGCAACGGTAGAAATATTGGTGATCCTGGATAGGTGATTCATGCCGACAATATACCTGGTTCTACTCCTTGGTGGTGTTATCGCGGTGATCCTACTGGTCGTTGGGATCGCCATGACTGCGTCTGGTGACAAGGGATTGGTGGATGACCGCCTGAACAAATACCTCGAAGATGAGAAGACGGGCGGTTCAGGGAAAGAGTCGAAAACCGCTATTACTGACTGGGTGAACAGGCGGGTTGAGAAATCTTCCTTGGGAGATAAGATCGCCCGTGAACTGGCACGCGCAGATATCAAGTTCAAACCTGGCGAATACATTGCCCTGTATGTGATCGCCATCGTCGGGATGGGCATGATCGCCTTCCTGATCGGAGGGCGCCTGACCCTCTCTGCGGCAATCGGTGGTGTCATTGGTGCATTCCTGCCGCGCATGTATCTTAAAAGGCAACAAGTCAAGCGCCTGCAGAAATTCAATGACCAACTGCCAGATATGTTGAATTTGATGGTGAACGGTTTACGGGCAGGCTTCTCGACTTTACAGGCGATGGAGGCGGTGAGCAAGGAACTGCCGGCTCCCATTTGTGATGAGTTCAGGCGTGTGGTGCAGGAAATGCAATTGGGCATCCCCATGGAAAAAGCACTGGCAAACCTACTGAGGCGCATCCCAAGCGAGGACCTGGATTTTGTGATCACCTCCATCAATGTTCAGCGGGAAGTTGGCGGTAACCTGGCCGAGATCATGGATATCATCTCCTACACCATCCGTGAACGGGTGCGGATCAAGGGAGAGATCCGCGTGCTGACCTCTCAGGTCACGTATTCAGGGAAAATCCTCTCGTTGATGCCTGTATTTCTCATTGTGATCTTGTATTTCCTGAACCGCGACTATATCCTGGAGTTGTTCACGCCGGAGAATGTGCTCTGCGGTTCCATTGCAGTCGGGGTTGCGATTCTTCTCATTATTATTGGTGGAGTCGTAATGAATAAGATCGCCCAGATCGAGGTATAAGATGAATTTAATCACCGGCATCATTGTTTTAATCATCCTGGCAGTCATCGTCGGGGCGATCCTCCTGGTGGTGATGGGGATTAAAAGGGCAAGAAACCAGGATGAAGACCCCCTGGCATCGCGCCTGGCGGAGTTCAGCCAACGCGGCGATGCAGTCAGCCTGGAACAGATCGAAATGTCGCAGCCGTTCATGGACCGGGTGATCCTGCCTCTCATTCGGCGGCTGGGCGAGATGTCTTCCCGGTTCACCCCGCAGCATGTTCTGGAACAAACCAGGAAAAAACTGGAAATGGCGGGAAATCCAGGAAGGATGGACGCCTCCACATTCATGGTGCTCCATTTTGTGGCTGCGGGAATCTTCGGAGGCCTGGTATTCCTACTCTCCCTGGCTTCGGTAATGTTCACATTGCCGATTAAATTGCTGCTGGTGGTGGTATTCACACTATTGGGGTATTTCTTCCCTGACCTGTGGTTGAAGAGCAAGATCGATCGCCGGCAAAAGGGGGTTCGCAGGGCAATGCCTGATGCCCTTGACCTGCTGACCATCTGCGTGGAAGCCGGCCTGGGTTTTGATGCAGCGATGTCGAAAGTGAATGAGAAATGGGATAATGAATTATCCATGGCATTTGGCCGGGTGATCCGAGAGATCCAGTTAGGGAAACTTCGCCGGGATGCATTACGTGATATGGCAGAGCGATTAGGGATCTCGGAAATGACCAGTTTTGTAGCAGCAGTCATCCAGTCGGAGATGCTGGGTGTGAGCATGGCTAAAGTATTGCGTATCCAGTCGGAGCAGATGCGCGTCCGCCGCCGCCAGCGGGCGGAAGAAGAAGCGCACAAGGCACCGATCAAGATGATCATTCCGTTGGGTATTTTCGTTTTTCCGTCCCTGATGATCGTGCTGCTGACCCCAGCGGCGCTGAAATTGTGGAGATCTCTAAACTTCTTGATATAGGATAGCAAACAGTCCGTGTCCTGGAAATACAGCGCGAGCCAGTGGCTGTGGGCAGTCTCGACCTGCTCTTTCCGCCTTCTTGCGAGGGATGCAACCAGGATGGCTTTCGCTGGTGTCCAGACTGCCAGAAAAAGCCCGACCTTCACCGGAGCCGGTCTGTTTGGACTGCGGGCAATCCGTTGCTCATCCTGGATTTTGTCATGAGTGCAACAAGATACACCTCTCGTTTCGCCAATTGCTTCCGTTTGTTCAGAACCAGGAATGGCCAGTCGCTGAGGTTATGCCAGTGCCCCTGGGGCGCAGGCGAATGAAGGAACGCGGCTATAATCAGGCAGGGTTGATCGCCATGCCCCTGGTAGCGCTACGCGGTTGGAAGTATGAGCCACAGGCGGTGCAGCGGAGCGGTGAAACACGCTCACAGGTAGGACGTAGAATAAGTGAGCGCAGGGAGAATATCAGCGGCGCATTTCAGGCCGACCCCGGCAGGGAAACCGGGAAGAACATACTCCTGGTTGATGATGTTGCCACCACCGGCGCGACCCTATCGGCTTGTTCCCAGGCCTTGCTTGAGGTGGGCGCTGGAGAGGTGTATGCCTTCACTCTCGCACGGGCCTGGACACTCAAGGATGTGAATCCCGTTTATCCCACCCAATTCCACTCAGGAGGAACCTATGGCAATTGAAATCGAGATCTCGGTACGCAACATGGAACTGACGGAGCGCATCAAGGAATATGTGACCAAAAAAGTGTCAAAAATGGATCGTTATCTGAATGAGCTTGAGCATATAAAAATTGACCTTGCCTATGTGAAATCTGCCCGGGATGCCAAGGACCGGAATGTCGCCCAAATCACTGCCCGGGGGCGCCGGGTGCTCCTGCGAACGGAAGAGCGTGCGGACGACCTGTTGGCGGCCTTTGACAGCGCGGTGGACAAGATGCAACGCCAGGCAGAACGTTATAAAGGAAAACGAGCGCGCGGTCGCGGGGATGGCCGTTCGGCAGCGGAAGTGGTGCCGACCCCGATGGAAGGCCGCGAGGAAGGCGAGGTAATCGTCCGGCGCAAGGCATTTGACCTGATCCCGATGAATGAATTAGAGGCACTGGAGCAGATGAAACTGCTTGGGCACGAAAATTTCTTTATATTTTACAATGTGGAAACCAACGCAATCAACGTGCTGTACCAGCGCCGTGATGGATCGTATGGTTTGATCGAGCCGAGAGTACATTAGCGAAAGGCCAGTAGAAAACTAACGTTACCAGGACGACCCGCTGGCCCGGGCAAAAAACCGGGCCAGTTCTCTTGTGGGAGTGACATGGAAAATAAAGAATTTGATGACGATCGAAGACCTGAACAGGTACCCCAAGGAAAGATCGACACTCTAGCGGTGGAGTCTGCCATTTCCCAGATCCTGCATGCCATTGGAGAAGAACCCGAGCGGGAAGGGCTTGCCCGTACGCCACAGCGCATCGCGATGATGTACGATGAACTGCTATCCGGATACTACGTTGATCCAAAGGCACTGGTGAACGGTGCCATCTTTGATGTGCAGTATGATGAGATGGTGCTGGTGAGAGACATAGAATTCTACAGCCTGTGCGAACATCACATGCTGCCTTTCCTGGGACGTGTCCATGTGGCCTATATCCCTGACGGAAAGGTCCTTGGCCTCTCAAAGATCCCGCGCATCGTGGATATCTTTGCCCGCCGCCTGCAGGTCCAGGAAAGGATGACCCGCCAGATCGCGGATTTCATCCGCGACCTTTTACATCCTCAGGGAGTTGGGGTGGTGGTGGAGGCACTGCACCTGTGTATGTCCATGCGCGGCGTGCAGAAACACAACGCGCGGATGACCACCTCGGCCATGCACGGTGCATTCCGTGCCAACCTGGCAACCCGACAAGAGTTCCTGGCGAATATCGCCCGCGGCGCGACGCCGCTGAATGTGTAGCTACTCCCGAGGACGTTCGATCTCCGCCCCGACCGACGCTGTACCAGTGACTGCGCCTGGTTTTTCCACCCTGACTAATGTACGCACAACCCTTTCCCGGGTGAGACACAGACTGGCGATCGCCTCTGCCAGCGCTTCCACAGTGTAGCAGCGGGCATTCTCGACCAGTACACGGACATCGTGTGCCAGGCTGGCGTAATCGACACAGTCCTGGAGTTGGTCGCTGCGGGCTGCCGGGCGGGTTTCGGTGAAAAGAACAATGTTCACCATTATATCCTGCAGGATGTTGCGTTCCCAGTCACGCACGCCGAGAATTGCCCGGATGTGCAAGTCCTTGATAAAGACCTTATCCATTTTGAGAACCCTCCCCTGTTCTAGTTAAATCCAATTTTTTCAACAGGAAGATGCCGGCTGCCATCACTACCCAGGCAAGTAATTGACCCAGGCGGAAACCGCCTGGCAAGATTGTACTATCACCACGCCAGGCTTCCAAAACGAGGCGAGCCCCGGCTGTCATTATTAGGAAAATCAAGAACGAATTGCCTGTTTGAGCCGATCTCTCAAACTTGCGCCATTGTATTGCCAGAATGGCTAGTGCAGCCAGTGTTTCATAAATCTGGCTGGGATGACGTGCTTCTCCCCAAAGATCGATCGCCCAAGGTAGAGAGGTTGGCGCTCCATAAGCCTCCCCGGAAGCAATATGGGCAAGCCCAAGAAAAACAAAGAATACCGCCAGGGCAGGAACGAAAGCATCCAGGGTTGGGAGCAGAGCCAGGTTCTTGCGCTGGGCATAGATCAATACCGCAATCAGGATGGACGCAAGGCCTCCTGGAAGGTCGAGTAGGCTGGAGTCCAGGGAGAGTGCCACCAGGGGGGAGTTAACGAACAGAGAGATGTGTTGGGCGATAAAGGAAAGTCTGGCGCCAAGTACACCGGCGAGCATTGCCAGGAAAACCAGGTTGTAGAGATGGTCGGCTTTCATTCCGTTCCTTGGAAGGCGGCGTTCGGCCAGCCAGAGACCCAGCGCGAGACCGAGGATCAACAACAACCCAGGGGTTCGGATGGCGAGTGGGCCGATCTGCAGAACGGGCAGCATCAGGGTCCCTCCGCCAGCAAGTCGGCAAGTCGCGCAGCCAATCCCGCTTCGGTCATGGGGCCACCGACCACTACTTCGGTGATCACGCCTTCCTGATCGATAAAGAAGGTGGTAGGCAGGGATGTGACAGCGTACGATTGCTGTGCAACTCTGTCCGGGTCAAGCAGAATGGGAAAGGTTAGCGTATTTTCGGTGAGGAATGCAAGAGCATCGACCAGGTTGTCCTGGCTGGTGGCATTGATCCCGAGCACAATCACCTGGTCGTGGAACTGGCTGTGAATCGCCTGGAAGGCAGGCATTTCCGCCCGGCATGGAGGGCACCAGGAAGCCCAGAAATTAAGAATGATCGCTTTCCCGTACAGGGAGGAGAGCGTGACATTTTCCCCAGAAGGAGTCGCCAGGGTGAAATCGGGTGCGATGAAGCCTTTGCGAGGCGCGGAAACAGTATTACCTGACGTGCCATCAGGCGTCACCCGGCTGACGATGATCCACGCCAGACCGAAGATAAGGATATAAAAGAAGAAAATTCGTCTTGAAACCTGTTGCATAACTTTCCAGTTTGTTCTACACTATGGGTGGCAGTTTACCACATCTACTAGAGAGAAACATGGAACAATCACCTCGCTTTTTTATCGGGATCGACCCAACTGCGGGACGTACACCGTACACCTGGGCTGTTCTGGATGCAGACTCCCGGCTGGTGGCGCTGGCTGGCGGAGAACTAGAGGACGCGCTGGAGGTGGTCAACGGGATGCCTTCCATTCTGGTGGCCGTGAATGCCCCGGCACATCCCAACCGAGGGTTGGTGCGATTCCGTCTGGCTGCGGAAAATTCCTCGGTCCACTTGCGCGGTGCGGATATGCGCCTGGGAGAATACATCCTGAAGGGCAGGGGTATCTCGATCCCGCCCACACCTGCGCGGAAAGAATCTTGTGCGGCTTGGATCCAAATGGGTTTCCACCTGCATGAGAAACTGGAAGGCTCGGGATCGGTACTCTATCCTGGAGGAGAAGCGCCCTACCAGCGGATGGAGACGAATCCGCATGCTGTCTTCTGCGCGCTGCTGGGGCAATTGCCGCTACCCAAGCCCACACTGGAAGGCCGCCTGCAGCGCCAACTTGCCCTGCACAACCAGGGCGCTGATATTGGTGATCCAATGGATTTCTTTGAAGAGATCACACGACACAAGATCCTGCAAGGTACGCTGCCGTGGGAGAATATTTACACACCTGAAGAACTGGATGCGCTGGCGGGGGCATTCACTGCATGGTTGGTGGTCAATCGACCGGAGGAGTGTATCCGGGTGGGGGACCGAGAGGAAGGAGAGATCTTCCTGCCCGTCAGGGCATTGAAGGAGATGTACTCTGCCGCGGGGTAGGCGAAAAACAGATGTATTATGTCCAGTGAAGAACGAAAACCAGCTTTCGATTTATCTCGAAAGCTGGTTGCCTGAGCGGCCCCGACGGGTTTCGAACCCGCAGTCTCGGCCTTGACAGGGCCGCATGTTAACCATTACACCACGGGACCAGTAGCGGGCGCAATATTACCACAGGGGTATCAGAGCGTCAAGGAGCACCAGAACCAAACAGCGCCGGGTCGGTGGGAGTGCGCCCGGATGGGTCGTATATATATATGAAGTCGCCTTCCACCGCCCAGTCAAAGAGCCAGTGAGAATCACCCACTGAAAGATTGATGCAACCGTGACTGCGCGGGTAACCGAAGAAGTTATGCCAATAAGCGCCGTGCAAAGCGCGTTTTTCATCGAAGTACATCGTCCAAGGTACATCTTCGAGATAATAGTAATCCGAACGGTCGGAAGTTGTTGACCCGCTCATGGTTTCGGTGGGTTTCTTTTCGTAGATTTGGAAGAGGCCTGGGCGTGTCCAGAAGGGTTCCACTCCGCTGGCGATGACCGTGGCGAAGACGAGTTGTTCATCTTGGTAGACTGCCAGGGTCTGCTCGTCCAGGTTAACCTCGATCCACCGGGAGGCGGAGACTCCTGCGGGCGGAGTGAGGCTGGGGGTGACGCGTGCTACATGGCGATAATCCAGCCATTCATCACGTCCGACCAAGAGCCAGGTAATACCTTCCGCCTCCTGGAGGGAATAGACCTGGACTACATTGTAGCGGTAATAGGTTCGTCCGGTGAGAGGGGCGTTGAAACTTGGCGATGTGCGGGAGGCGACTTCTCCCAGAATCCAGCCAAAGGCATTGGGCGGGGTGGCGCTTAAGAGCAGTCCCTGGAAGGATGGTACTCCTGCACGGGCACCATCCCCGCGAATCCAGGCACCGGAGCGCAGCTGGTAAAAGACACCCTGATCTGTATCGGCGCGCGATTGGTAGGAGACGTATAGAAAACCAGGTGCAAGACTGGTGGAGAACTGGTCGTTGAGCCCGCTCTGAAGGGAGAGGTAAAGCGGCGTGCCAGCTTCATTGACTTTGAAATACTGGTAAGGGATGTAGTTGAGCTCGGGGTCTGGTGAGTAGGATGGAAGTGGAAGGGGAGGTTGGGGTACGCCTTGCGCGGCCGCGCGGGCGAAATCGACCGAGGGTCCGAGTGGCAGGCAATCATCCGGCAGCAGGGCGTACAAGCCGGGCAGGCAGACCACCGCGCCGGCGGGATTCTCGGCGGGTTGGGTAACTTCCTGTGCCCGGATGGGGGAGGGGAGGCTGGCAAGAGCCAGTAGTAAGAAAAGGGAGAGATAGAAGGATCGCATGGTACTCCGGTGTTGGCGGAGGATTATAGCATGGAAAACTGCAGTCAAATCGATTCACATTGTGCGCTTATGTATCCTGTTATGTCGATTCCCTTGGCAGATGGGAGATCATGGTGATCCAGGAAAATTGTGGCGAATCAAGCAAGAGCCCCAGAGCGAATGCACTTAATTCGCGGGAGTTGAAAAAAATATTCATTTGTTGCATCCTCCCAAAGCGGGCATGATTTAAGGGATATAATAGAAAGAGTGATTTCCTGTAGGTATAGGCAAACTTGACACAATGTACTGCCTGTGCTACATTTATATAGTTCCAGACATTACGGACCGGGAAACACAGCAACACCAAGGAGGCAAGATTGACCAAGAACCGTACCCAACTGATGGTGGATCGGCTGCGTGAACTGCAGGCTTCTTCACCAGATATTGAAGCCTCCGCTATTGTCAGCGTGGATGGCCTGAGCATCGCCTCGGCTTTACCCCAGGGCGTGGAAGAAGATCGGGTCTCGGCCATGTCTGCGGCCATGCTCTCGCTGGGTGAGCGCATTGCCACCGAGTTGGGACGCGGCTCACTTGAGCAGGTATATATCAAAGGTCAGAAGGGGTATGTGATCTTGATGTCGGTGGGGGAGGAAGCTGTATTGACTGCATTGGCGCGTGAGCAGGCGAAACTGGGTTTGATCTTCCTTGATATGCGCCGGGCAACCGAGGACTTGACGAAACTGATCTGAGGCGGAAAAGAGATGGAGCATATC
Source organism: Anaerolineales bacterium (assembly GCA_041753035.1). Lineage (GTDB taxonomy): Bacteria > Chloroflexota > Anaerolineae > Anaerolineales > Villigracilaceae > UBA877. The sequence goes on from JBGSVI010000021.1 coordinate 92,668, forward strand.
CCGAAAAGCGGTTATTACTACGCCAACAAGTTTACCCTGATCACTCTCAAAGCCTATGAAGAGGTGATGGGGAAGAATGGGTTGAATGCCATTCTCAACCTGGCCGGCTTGAGCAACCTGATCGATAATTACCCACCGGACAACCTGGAAAGGCAATTCGATTTTTCGGATTTTACCGCCATCCACATTGCCCTGGAGGAAATGTATGGACCGCGTGGTGGGCGTGGCTTGGCTTTGCGTGCTGGTCGGGCAACTTTCAACGATGCCCTCAAGAATTTTGGGGCGCTTGCGGGAGTCGGCGACCTGGCATTCAAGGTGCTGCCCCTGCAAGCAAAGATCCGCATCGGCTTGCCGGCTGCGGCAAAGATCTTTTCACAAGTCACTGATCAGCATTCAACGGTAGATGAGACCGATTCATCCTTTGTCTGGACGATCCACCGCTGCCCGATCTGCTGGACACGCAAGGGGGCGGACAAACCGGTGTGTTACATTTCCACGGGCTTGCTGCAAGCCATGCTCACCTGGGTATCCGGAGGCTTGGAATTTCGGATTAATGAATCCCGGTGTTGTGCGGTTGGTGACACGGTGTGCGAGTTCGTCATTCAAAAAGAACCCATCTCCTAGCGGAACATTCAATCAATGACCGAAGCACGACGTAAGCTCCTGATCGTGGAGGACGATCTCGATATTGCAGATATGCTTAACGCGTATTTCTGTGTTCAAGGATATGATGTGGTTATGGCGAACTGGGGGGAAGATGGCGTGCGCTCATGTCAAGAAGCGTCGCCAGATTTGGTGATCCTGGATATCCGTTTACCTGATATCGATGGCTACGAAGTGGCGCGCCGTCTGCGCTCCAACCGGCGTACGATGGAGATACCAATCATCTTCCTGACAGATAAACGGGATCGCGATTCCCGTCTGCAGGGGCTGGAATTGGGGGCCATAGATTACATCACCAAGCCATTTGATGTTCAAGAGCTGCGCCTGCGAGTGAGAAATACCCTGCGCCGCACCGAAATCGAGCTGCTGAGTAACCCGGTAACCGGCCTGCCTGAAGGCGCATTGGTGGAAGAACGCTTGAGGGATTGTCTTCAGCGAATTGACTGGGCATTGCTGGTAATCTCATTACAGAACCTGGATGTTTTTCGCGAGGCGTATGGATTTGTCGCCTCGGATGATGTTCTACGGGCGGTAAGTTTCATGGTCCAGAATGCAGTGCGCGAATATGGGGGGCAGAGCGATTTCCTGGGACACCTGGGTGTCAATGAATTTCTACTACTTACCACGCCAGAGCATGCTGCCAGTTTGAGAGATCACGTCCGTATGCGTGTGGAACAATCGTTGGGGTATTTTTATCCGATCAAGGATCGTGAACGGCCTGTGTTGCAAGGAAAATACCTCGCTGTGAAGATCGGTTCGCTGACCCCGGGGGAGGGTGTTTTTCCCTCGACAGACGACCTGAAGAAGGCATTACTTGATTCCAAGAAATAAGGATATCATTTGCATATCACTATTGTCGTTCCTACATATAATGAGGCGGAGAACCTTCCCAGATTGGTCTCCGCTTTATTTGACCTTCCTCTGGACCTAAGTATTTTGGTGGTGGATGACAATAGCCCGGACGGCACTGGCAGGATCGCAGACGTGTTGTCGCAGGTGCACTCAGGGCGTTTGCAGGTATTGCACCGCGCCGGAAAACTAGGTTTTTCATCTGCATACCTACAGGCTTTCCGCATCTTGATGGATATGAAGACAGATGCCATTGCCCAAATGGATGCAGATTTCTCCCACAACCCTGCCGAGCTGGTGGAAATGGTAAATAAGATCAACTCCTGCGACCTGGTACTTGGATCACGCTACATCCAAGGGGGAAGCACCGATGTGAATTGGCCGCTGTGGCGCAAGGGGCTTTCGGCATGGGGGAATTTCTATGCTCGATCAATATTGGGGATGCCTTTCCGCGATGTGACCGGTGGATATCGTCTTTGGAAGCGGGAAACCCTTCAGGCCATACCCCTGGAACGCATCCGGGCAACTGGATATATATTCCAAGTGGAACTACTTTACCTGGCTTATTGTCTTGCGTTCAATGTTGGGGAAGTGCCGATCTACTTTGCTGATAGGCGCTGGGGGAAATCGAAGATGTCATTGAAAATCCAAGTGGAAGCGGCACTGCATGTCTGGGGGGTGCTATGGAACAACAGAGATCTACGGAAAAAGGGAAGGGCGGCCAGGCGAATCGGCGGCTAGTTTGGAAGGCTTTGGGGCAATAAGCTACAACGATCCTTGATGGGAAAGTCAAGTAGGCTAGCGGAGTCCATTCGGCTGGCAATAATGACTGGTCAGGGCAGCCCAGTCGGGTAAACTCAGTGTTTCTGCGCGTCTTTGTGGATCAATTCCCGAAGCAGCGAGAAGGTTTTCTGTATCCACCACCGAGAGTCTCATCCCAGCGGATAATGAATTACGTAATTTCTTCCGTTTCTGGGAGAACCCTGCCCTGGCGAGGGAGAAGAATGATCCAAGAAGGGCAGGCGAGATCACCGGTTCTGCATAGATCTCCACTCCCAGGACAGCGGAATCCACTTTCGGGACCGGGTAAAAAGCCCTGGAGGGGATGTGAGCTAGTAAACGCGGTCTACCAAACACCTGGACGCTCAAGGCGAGCAGGCTCATCTCGCCGGGCAAAGCACAGATGCGCTCCGCCACTTCCTGCTGGATGGTCAGGGTCAACTGACGGGGGCAGGGGTTCGATTCCAGTAAGTGGCGAATCACAGCCGAGGTAATGTAATAGGGGATGTTCGCCACCACTACGAAACCAGATGCGGTGACCAGGTCCTGCGGGTTGAGTTTGAGGATATCCCCCTCCACCAGCCTGACATTGGGGAAGTGTTCGAGCACACCTTGAAGGACAGGGAAAAGACGGGCATCCAATTCCACGGCAACCACCGATCGTGCGGCGAGTGCCAAATGGCGCGTAAGGCTTCCCAGCCCGGCACCGATCTCCAGAACCGTGTCACTGGGCTGGATCTGGGCGAGCCGAGTGATGCTCTCCAGGGATTTTTCATCCACCAGGAAATTCTGCCCCAGGCCCTTGCTGGCATGCAGGTCATACTTTTTTAATAGATGTGGAATATCCAATGGGATGAGATCGGTCATGGCAGCAGATAGGTATCAGCCACATTGGCAGGGACAGGTGTCAGGAAATAGACAGTGACATATTGGCTGTCCCAATCGACATCATCTGTCTGGCTATAGCCCAGGTCAATCCAGTAGGTTGAGCCGAAGGCATTGGTAAGAGCACCATTATTATCTTCTACGGTGCCAAAACCATACCCAGGAATATAAAGCTGTTCGCCAGCAAAAAGGAGATACCAGGGATAGACGAATGCGACCGCGCCCTTGCGAACCCTGGTCCCGCTGGAGGTACCATAATGACATATCGTCGTTCCGGGAATGCAGGGAATATAATAGGTTGCGTATAGGCGAAGAGCGCGCCAATACTCGATCGAGATACCGTCCACGACAGTGGTGCGAATAACAATTTTGGTCCCGATCCCCAGTACCTGGTCCTGCGGTGGGCGGACGATCCCTTCCCCTTCGGTGGTCTGGGAAACCTGAACACCATCTTCAGAGCGTGTGCGCAGCCTGCTGATCTTCAAACCAGGCTCCCCACCCTGGATCAGAGCCTGCTGATCGATCTCAAGGTCAGCAGAGAGTTCGGCGCGAGTGTTGTACGGTATGGTATTTTGAGACAGGGTGATGCTCTCTTCCACATTGATGATTTGGATATGCCCATCGTTGGGGAGTGGTTCGCTTTCAGATGGGAGGCTGTAATCCAAAGCAGTAAGGGGGAGGCCTGCTTCAGTCAGGGCCTGACCGATCGTAGAAGCGGAAGACCGGAATGCCTGTTGGTGGTTCTGAATGGTGAGGATATATTCCGTGGATGGACGGATATTGATGGTAAGGTCACCCAGAATTGGTGTTCCGGAGGGGGGGGCGATGCGGTCTGCGGGATATAGATGAAAACCTGCCTCAGAAAGGGCCTGCCCTACTGTCTGGGCCGAGGTCTGGATCTGCAACGAATCACCCCCAAGGATGAGAAGCGTCATGGTTACTGCACGGCGGATGGAGAGTGTGTACGCACTGGCTTGTGGCAATGGGACATCCACCCGCACCGGCTGACCGAGGTAAATCACCCGGTCTCCCGGCTGGAGAATCAAGTCAGCCTCAGCAATCATTTCCACTGCAGTGTGCCCGGTTGTCATCAGCCGCAAGGATTGTCCATCCACTAGGATGGTTACCGATCTGGGATTAGGTTGGCAGGCGACAAGGAGCACAACACCCGTAATAAATAGCCAGAGAAAGGACTTCATGAGAGTAATTCTACTCGATTAGCAAGGTCCTGGGAGAGGCCCGAAGAAAAGAAAAAGGCGGTGCGATCCACCGCCCGATAATATTTCTAGGAGTATTGATACTCCAGAAGAATAGAATCAATGACTAAATCTCATCCTCTTCTTCATCCACCCATTCATCCTCTTCGCCTTCTGCTTCGTCTTCCTCCCATTCTTCCAGTTCGCTGTCCCATTCTTCTCCACTGGCGGCAGACTCTTCGCTGGGAGAATAGGTGGCGCAACCGGTGTCCGGGTCAATTTCAACGGCTGCTGCGCTACAATAGTTATCGTCAAGAAAGATGCAGTCAATATATTTGCAACGTATGCGGGGCATGGATATCCTCCTAGGATATAAGTTTGATGAGCCTGATGATGGAGATGATAAATATCAAAATAATCAAGATCGCTGAAATAACGCAAAACGGGCAGACGGCATGGATGACGAAGAATTCCACGTACGTGAGATAGGCGGAGAAGAGGATCCCGACCAACCCGATCCCAAAGACCCCAAAAGGTCCATATTCCCCGGCGAGGCTCCAGGATGGTTCAGTGATCAGGAGCGTGAGAATGGTCAAGTAGGCAAGAAGACCAAGCAGGGCTACGGGTATGCCATAGATCTCAGAATATGGGCTGTAATTGACAGAAGCACAACCACCGCTACCCAGACACATACGGTCATTGCTGGAAATCTTATAAATCCATAGATAGAGTGCATCTGCCATGCCAAGGGCAGAAAGGATGATGAGTGCCCACCAAAGTGAGGCTTGATGTTTCTTTGTCACGATGCTCTTATTCCCAGAAGGCATGCCAACGTCTCCAAGCCAGCAGGCACGGATTTTACCTCAGAGAGAATAATCCGTAAAGAAAATAATTGATTATTTAATCACGCAGTGCGCCGATGTAAAAGCGGCGACATTATACCATTATCCCCCCCTGAGCCTCACTGCTTCGAGAACATTGGGTAAATTCTCTAGCCTAGCGAGGATGCGGCTTAATTGGGCGATGTCCCTTACTTCAATGACCAGGCGAGCTTCGGCATGATTCTTATTGACCCGCACCTGTACATCAATCATGTTAATTGACTCGCTATTAAGCAAGGTTGTTATGTCGCTCATCAACCCTTGGCGGTCATAGGCAGAGATGCGTATCGGAACAGGATACGTACGGACATTCTGTCCCCAGGATACCTTGACCAACCTTTCGTGGTCGCGGATGCGCAAGATATTCGGGCAATCCTGGCGGTGAATGGTTGCGCCATGACCACGGGTGATATATCCAACGATCTGGTCACCGGAGGTCGGATTGCAGCAGCGTGCTGTGGTGGTCAGTAGATTTTTCAATCCAAGAACAGTCACAGCATCTGTTACCGTTGGTTCGCTGGTGGCAGGAACAGCCACCAAGCTGTCATCCGGCTCTTTTGCTTCCAGGATCTTGTTCAGAACGCGGCCTATGGATACATCGCCACACCCCAGTGCCACATAGAAATCGTCCACGCTGCGATCAAAAAGGAGAGCCAGAGCTTCCAATGAACCTTCTTCCAGTACTGGCATGCTGAGTCGGGCGAGTTCGTGTTCCAGGACGGATTTCCCCTGGGCCATGTTCTGCGCGCGGTCCTGGCGCTTGAACCAGCTACGAATCTTACCGCGTGCGCTGGCGGTATGGACAAGACCCAGGTTCGGGTTCAACCAGTCCCGGCTGGGACCACCCTGTTTGGCAGTTAGGATCTCAACCTGTTCCCCTGTATTCAGGATGTGATCGAGCGGAACCAGTTTGTTATTCACCTTGGCGCCACGGCAACGATTACCAATATTGGTATGAACATGATACGCGAAATCGATCGGCGTAGAGCCAACCGGCAGATCGATCACATCCCCGCGTGGGGTGAAAACATAAACTCGATCCTGGAATACATCGGTTTTCATGCTGTCGACAAATTCCTGGGCATCCTGAGCATCACTTCGCCAATCCATGATGCGCCGCAGCCAACTGATGCGTTCATCATATTTGTCCGGAACACCACCTTCTTTATATCGCCAATGCGCGGCAATACCCAGTTCTGCATTCTCGTGCATATCGATCGTGCGGATCTGAACTTCCAGTGTTTTTCCATCATCGTATAGAACTGATGTATGCAGGGATTGATAGAAGTTATCTTTTGGCGCAGCGATGTAATCATCAAATTCGCCGGGGATCGGGCGCCAATGTGTGTGAATAATTCCCAGGGCTGCGTAACATGAGGCTACATCTGGAACGATCAGGCGCACGCCGCGAACATCGCGAACCAAGTCGAAGGATTTCCCTTTTTCAACCATCTTTTTATAGATCGAGTAAATGTGCTTGGGACGACCAGAAATTTCCGCCTTTATCCCTGCCTGGGTCAGTAGATCGGATATGTTCCTAGAGATAGCCGTAATCTCAGTTTCGCGGGCTTCCCGGCGATCAGCCAATTGTTCGGCAATCTCTACATATTTTTCCGGATTGGTGTGCCGGAATCCAAGATCCTCCAATTCCCACTTGATCTGCCAGATGCCGAGTCGGTTTGCCAGTGGGGCAAAGATATCCAATGTTTCCTGAGCGATGCGCCTGCGCTTGTATTCTGGAAAGAAGCTAAGCGTGCGCATATTGTGAAGGCGATCTGCCAGTTTTATGAGCACAACGCGAATATCGCTATCCATGGCAAGGAATGTCTTGCGCAGGTTTTCGATGGAGAGTTCACGTTTCTGGAAGCGAATCTCCTCATCGCTCGGATCAGGTGGAGTGTCTTCTCCTGAAGATAAAGCTTGAGCCTCTTCGGAATGTTCTCCACGCGAGACACGTGGCAACTGGGTGAGTTTGGTCACGCTCTTGACCAAATCGGCAACCTTGTCACCAAAATCCTCTTGGATCGTTTCCAGCTTCAAAACTGTGTCTTCAACCGTATCGTGAAGGAGGCCAGCGGTGACAACATCAGCGGGCATTGAGTAGTCGGCAAGCAGTGCGGCGACTGCCAGGCAATGATTGATGTAGGGTTCACCTGAGGCACGTTTTTGACCGGCATGACACTTTTCGGCAAGACGATAGGCACGCTGAACCAGTTCCCTATCGGCAGTCGAGTAGTAATCGGGCAGGAGCTTGAGCAGTTCTTCCAAGTTGAGGACTGTCGAATTTTTCATCTATTGATTACCAGCATCTTTCGCTATAATACAGCTTATTATATCTTTTCCGTATGTATTCGGTGGAAAAATGACTACTGCAAACAATGTCACCCGGCTACTGGATGCGAGAAAAATCCCTTACGTGATCCATGAGTTACCAATCGCAAAACTCGGCGCGGCAGAAACAGCTACATTGCTGAGACTGGATCCAATGACCGTTTATAAAACGATCGTGGTGACACGCGAGCGCGGGAAACCCATCCTGGTAGTTATCCCTGGCCCTCACCGGGTGGATCTCAAGATGCTGGCGGCATGCCTCGGCGAGAAAAAACTATTTCTGCCAACGGAAAAGGAAGCAGAAAGAATAACCGGGCTGCAGGCTGGCGGGATCTCACCGCTAGCTCTGCTGAACAAGAGTTTAACGGTGGTAATTGCGGCTGAGGCTGAAAGGCAGCTCGAACTTCATATTAGCGGCGGTCAGCGGGGGTTGAATATTTGCCTGGCGGTCAAGCATCTCGCAGAGTTAACCCGTGCCAGATTTGCGGAGATCAGCATAATAGAATGTGCACAAGATGAACATTAAAAACAGACCCGCAGACAGGAATACCCCGGGTCTGTTTTCATCTACTGTTAGGCAGATCAAGAGTCAAACGAACCTACCGGATCATCATTAATAGACATCTTGCATAAGTATGCGATAATAGGTGCATGAGATACGAAACGGTGCAGAAACTAAAAGACGAAGAATTCAAAAGGTCAACGGGCGTTCAGCGCAGCACATTTGATACGATGCTGGAAGTGATCGAAAAAGGAATGCGAGATTTTGGCA
>JBGSVI010000022.1:0-50142 GCA_041753035.1 Anaerolineales bacterium
AGGCGGTCCCGGAGTCATCACGCCGCGTCAATTAGCGGAGGAGGATCGGATCCTGGTGCGCGCAGACGTCCTTCGGGCGCCGACCGGCACCCGGGGTGCATGCTCAAACCAAGTGGAAGAGGGTTTTCTGCCTTGTTTCCATTCTGCTTTCCTATCAATTTCATTATATTGAATATAGACCCCGCAGAAAGTGAGAATTGGCACTTTCCATCGGGACAAAAGTTACCTTGGGCATTCCCTAAATAAACGACTGTCGGATCGGCACAGAAGGTTCGGGAATCAAGGTATGACATGTCTCGCCAAAAAAACAAGATCATTCATCATCTCTTGAACGAAGATGATGAATCGCTCGATCATGATCCTGGTCGCGTGGATATCCTGCCGACCGAGCGCGGCCTGTAAACAAAAAGACCACCTGGAATCATTGTTCCATATGGTCTATATGGTCTATATGGTCTATATGGTCTATATGTTCCAGTGCCCCCAAGGGGATACTTTATATAGGGATAATGTAAAGGTGAGAGGGAGGTCTGAGTCAGATCGTGGTATGACTAGTCCCCTGCCACATGAATTTGGTGGGGTGAGATTTTTTTCAATACTTGCTTATTTGCCTGATCAGCAAAATATAAGTCCCAACGCAGTTGCAGATTCATCCAAAAAGCAGCCGTATTGCTGAAATATTTAGCGAGACGCAGCGCAGTGTCGGGGGTGATCCCACGCCGTCCATTGACCAGGTCATTGACACGCTGATAGGGAACATGGATCGCATCTGCCAGCTCGCGCTGGGTGAGACCCATGGGAACGAGAAATTCTTCGAGTAACATCTCTCCCGGATGGGTTGGGGTGCGGTTTGTCGGAATACGAATCATAGCTACCTTCCTGCTGAACTAATGATAATCAACGATTTCCACTTGATCTAGGCCTGAGTCTGTCCACAAGAAACAAATCCGGTACTGATCATTGATCCGAATACTATATTGGCCTTTACGCTCTCCTGAAAGTTGCTCCAGCCTATTACCTGGCGGTATGCGCAGTTCATTAAGCGTTTCGACCGAATCGAGCTGATCCAGTTTCCGGACTACAACTCGCCAAAGGACATTTGGGCAGGTTTGCCTGGCTTCACGGGAGCTGATGCCGTTGAAGATATCTTCCGTGCCCTTGGTTTTGAAATTCTGGATCACTTATATATAATAACACGGATATTATATTATAGCAAGATTCGCATTGTCAAGTTTACGTAACATACACGGTTGGTGACATCGGGGAATTGGTAGACAAAGGGAAGGTTGGCAGGCCTCCCAAGTTCAGATGTGTGTTGTTCCAGCCAGCATCAAGCCAGTTTGCATGCCCTGCCATTATTTATAGCCTCGAACGGTACGGGCCCGCATTTTCATACGTCCAATGACCTGCTCGGTGCCATTATTCGTCCAGGGAATGGCTGGATCCGTGTAAAAAGCACAGAACGCAGACCAGTTTTCGCTCAAGCGCAGCAGCAAGTCACGCAGTTGATGGATGGGAGTATATTCGCCTGGGTGTCTTCCCCCAGGTGATCTGACTTGTTTCCACAGGGCATACAAGAGCTTGTCGCCGTCTGGCGGCAGTTCTTCCATCAATTCTTTCATCTCCGCCAGTACCCAGACCCAGTCCCGGGGGAGCTTATTCTCCAGTTCCTTGAGGGCTCTATTCACCCAGCGGCGGACATGAAACTGGCAGATCTGGTGCTCCAGGTTCAGCCTCCGGGCGACCACCTAATACGCTGCCAGATCATCCGTGACGATCACACTGATACCCAGCCTCTGTACCAACGGCTCCAGCCAGCGCTGCACTGCCCGTGGATCGTATTCGTTCACATACCCAACTGCCACTGGCTGTCCACTCCCAAGATCCACTGCCACCAGCACCGGACGCTTCTCCCCCCAGCCCAGCACATAGGCACCATCCAACCCCAGCACCCGCACCGGTTTCCATTGGTTGTGTCTCCTGAGTTTCTTCTCATGCTCCTGTGCATCCCGCCAAACTGTCATTGGGGAAATCGTTATTTTCAGACCGCTCAGGATCGTACTCACTCCCCGATAGCTCAATCCCAGCCGCCAGCACAACACGGCAAACAGTTTCAGCCGTTCCGTCTGGTCTGCTTTCGTCGTCCCTTCTGGATAATGACGAAACGTCCTCTTGCATTGACAGCAGCGATAGCGATAGACCCGCATGGTTCTATATTGGGTATCCCTGACCGGTTTCCTCACCTGCCCCCAGCGTTGGAATGTCTCCCCGCCACAATACGGGCACCTCTTTGGACGAATTTCCGTGTACATCTTGACATCTGGCAGTTTCAGGACAGCAATCGACATGACGAGCTCCTTGGACAGTGACTTCAGCAATCACTATCTTACAAGAAGCTCGTCTCTTTTTCAAAACCCACCGCTTATGTTACAGACTCATTGTCAATAATCCACCCCCCCCCAAAAAAAAAAATGCGCCCAGATCTAGGGCGTATCATGTGGAACAGATGGAACATATAGACCATATGTGTGCCCCCAAGGGGATACCTTATATACGGATACTAAATATTGAGAGGGGGGATGTAATGATTGGTCGCCTGATTTTGATGGGCAGATCTTGTACCGTGTAATGCCGATGAGAGAAAACCATGTCAAGGCGAATGTTTTCCGATCGGTATGATATTCAGCCGCTCAGAAATCTGCCAGCCCAGCCATTGCAATCTTTCTCGCAAAGGTTCCAGTTGTTCCCGCTCCACGAATAGCAGATCTGGGTAAATGTAACCTTTCCAATAGGATATCATCAGCGGGCTGGATATCAAGACTTGGAAAACCTTTTCTGGTCTGCAGCGCAATACAATGACGGACTCCAGTTCAATGGGATAACTCGCGCCGGCCCAGGAGCGTAGAGCCAGGTCGAGCAAAGGAGGCAGGGATGGCTTGAGCCGGTTATTGAGCAGATCGAGCAGTTCGGTGAGTTTTTTGCCCGGCTTCAAGGCTTTTGTAACGCTTGTGCGGGTTATCTGCCAGCTATCGTCAGCCGTGACTTCCGCCCATTGGTCGAGTTGCGCCGCAGTAACCAGGTCCGATGGGATGCGTTTCCAGCCGATCAGCCCGGTTTCGGTGGCAGTCAGGTTTTTGGGCAGTGGTTTGGCATAATCAATGCTGGTCGCCTCGGGAACTTTCGCATCAGGTTCCAATAACAGGAAACGTCCGGCAACGATGCTGCCCTTCAGCCCTTGCTCCAGGCTGGTTTGCAGCGCATGCGGGCTGGCAAATTCCAGCAGGCGGGCCTCGCGCCGCAGGAGGATGCGTTCGCGCAGGCCGGCCCATTCGCGCAACTCAACGAGAACATTTTGGGCCAGTTCCGCCTGTGAGCCGGTTTGCAGGATGTGCACCAGTTCCTCGAGCTTGGTGCCGCTTTCCAGCCCGCGATAGACGGATTCGCGTGTGAGCCGGTAGTGGGCCGTGTGTTTGTGTGATGCTGTCCGTTCGGCGTGCCGTTCCAGGAAGGCCAGTTGAGGGGCGCTGACCCGCTCCAGGTAGGCAATGATGTCGAAGTTCGGCTGCACCACCCATGCCGGTTGGTTTTCTGTCTGGGCAGATGGCTCTTCTGGCGTAACAGTGGCAAGCTCCGGGTGGAAAGTGACGCGGCCAGTGTCGGTTAAACGAAAACCGGCCAATTGACCGTTATCCACAAACAGTTCAACCAGCCCCATGAAGTAAAGCCAAGTGGTAAAGGCGCCAACCAGCCAGGGGAATTCCTGTTTGAGCCAGTCGGAGCGGGTTGTTTCCTGCCATTGGAGCAGCTCTTGTTTCTGTCTGGCCGCGTCAGTGGATCTGTAATAACTGGGACGGTTGGGAGGATAATCGAGGGCAAAATCTTCGCCAATGCGCTGATAAAGCGCCTTATCGAAATCCCTGATGGAGTAAACTGATTCGGGGTTGAGCGGCAGGGCTGTCAGAGCCATGGTGATCGCCATGCGTCCCTGGCTGCGGCCTTTTCCGTCGTTGTCAAAGTAAGAGTTTTTTATCGAGGCTTCCCACCACGTGTCCATCCGCAAAAAACCTTCCAGCAGCAGGCGGATTTGTTCACTAAATGGGCGGCTGGCAAAGTGTTCCGGAGACTCTTTCAGTACCAGCAGACCACCTTCCGTCTTTTGAAGTAAGTCTGAATAACCGAATGCGCTCAACCAGGCATGCACGGGATTAGGAAACAAGAAACCTTCGATCTCCATGCCTTTTTCATCCCAGCGCATGGCCTTGCGCAGCTTGGCCTCATCGCTGACGCGCACCGTGCCGTTTTGGGTGAGTCTCAGCCCACCCATATTCTCAATGGCGTGCAGTATGCCCATCACATCCAACGCAATTGCCGATGGGCGACGGAAGTGTGCTTCCCCGGATGGCTGGATGGGCCGGATTTCCAGAGGAAGGCATTCCGGCTGCCCAATGGGAACGAGCAAGCGTTCATCGGAGTACAGCAGGCTGCTCCTATAGCTATAACTTTCGAGGTAATCTGGGCTGTAGGATCCGGTTACCAGCAGCAGCCCGCGGTGCAGCAAGTGTTCGATTAAATCGTCCCGGTAACCGTACGAGCGGGGAGGGTGCAGACCGGAAGCAAGGATACCGATTTTGAGGGTGTGGGATGGAATGGTTCCCCCCATGCGTTTGATGAGTGCCAGGGCGTTGCGCTCCCATGGCTTGAGGTTGGCAACGGCTGCCCGCACCTTCTGATGGTCTTTCAAACCGTTGGAAATGCAAGCGATGCCATCATCTTTTCGCATCTTATTGTTGCCGCCCCACAGGGCGTTCATTTTTTTAAGTTTGTCGGCGCCAACGCGCGGCAGGTCTTCGTCAAAATAACGCGGCATGGCTCAAGCCTCCATCACCTTGGGGGTGTGACCGAGCTTGAGCAAGCGCATCAGCAGGTTGTCCATTTCGCCCGGTGCCACAACGGCCACCGTGGGGCCAAGTTGGGCGAGCAGGTGGCGCGCTGCCTGCGGGTCGGCGTACAGATCGTCGAGGATCAGGGCATCGGCAACTTCGATCAGGGGCAGGTTTTTATGCAGCACAGGCTGGGTCATAGCACCTCATCCTCGTACAATATTTCATACTTATAGCCTTGTTCGGTCAGAAAACGCTGGCGGTTGGCCGCAAAGCTCTGGTCTACTGTCTCGCGGGTGACGATGGTATAGAAGTGTGCCATCGCCCCGTCAGCCTTGGGCCGCAGGATGCGTCCCAGGCGCTGGGCTTCTTCCTGGCGGCTGCCAAAGGTGCCCGAGACCTCGATTGCCACGCTGGCATCCGGCAGGTCAATGCTGAAGTTGGCCACCTTCGAGACCACCAGCACTTTCACAGCCCCGGTTCGGAAGGCTTCGTAAAGCTTTTCGCGTTCTCTCACCGGTGTCTGCCCGTTGATGAGGGGGGCCTGCAATAATGCCGCAATTTCATCAAGCTGGTCGAGGTACATGCCAATCACCAGGGTGCTTTCGCCGGCATGCCGTCGCAGGATGGCCTGTAAGACAGGGAGTTTCATGGGATTATGCGCCGCCACTGAGTACTTGTTGCGTTGGTCGGTCACAGCGTACTCCATGCGCAGGCTTTCGGCCAGCGGCAGGCGCACTTCGTGACACATGGCGGTGGCGATCCAGCCCTGCTTTTCCAGGTCTTTCCACGGTACATTGTATTTTTGCGGCCCGATCAGTGAGAAAACATCGCCTTCCAGCCCATCTTCGCGTACCAGCGTGGCTGTCAGACCCAGGCGGCGGCGCGCCTGGATTTCAGCAGTGATGCGGAAAACCGGGGCTGGCAGCAGGTGAACCTCGTCGTAAATGATCAGCCCCCAGTTGCGGGCCGTGAACAGGCTGAAGTGTGGGAATTCTTCACCCGAGCCGCGCTTGCGGTAGCTCAGGATCTGGTAGGTGCTGACGGTTACTGGGCGGATATCTTTTTGCAGCCCGGTGTACTCGCCAACCAGGTCTGGCGTCAGCGAGGTCTTGTCCACCAGTTCGCTGATCCATTGCCGGACCGCCACCGTGTTGGGGGTCAGGATTAGCGTGGAGGTCTGCAGTTGCGCCATGGCTGCCATGCCCACGATGGTTTTTCCCGCCCCGCACGGCAGGACGATCACACCGCTGCCGCCGCGCGCAGCACCACCGGCGTGAAAGACCTCTGCCGATTCTTCCTGGTAGTGCCGCAGGTGGAATGGGTTGCCGCCCAGTGTCATTGCCCGCAGGGCAACGGGCAGTTCATCGCCCACTGCGTAACCGGCCAGGTCTTCGGCGGGATAGCCGATCTGCAGCAGCGCCTGCTTCAAGTGCCCGCGCCGCCCGGGGGCCACCAGCACCCGCTGTGCATCCAGCTGCCCGTGCAGGTAGCGCGCCGTGGCTTTATGGTTCAGGATTTCGATGACCAGTGTGGCGTCTTCGCTGGTCAGGATCAGGTTTTCGCCCTCCCGGATGAGTTTGACGCGCCCATAACGCCCCACGTACTCTTCGATGTCACGGACCACGTTGGCGGGCAGGCCATATTTCGAAAAATCTTCCAGTTGCGCCAGGATATCGGTCGCCTTCAGCCCGGACGAGGCCGCATTCCATAACGAAAGCGCTGTGATGCGGTAGGTATGGATGTACTCCGGCGACTTTTCCAGTTCGGCAAAACGCGCCAATGCATCCCGTGCCGCCTCGTAGCGTTCGTTTTGCACTTCCAGAAGCAGGCTTTTGTCGCCTTGTACGATCAGGGGGTTGGATGGGTTTGGCATTATTCGATCTCAAACTTGAACTCGTCTGCCAGCTTCTCCACCGCCTCGTTGAATTTTTCCTGCTCTTTCTGCTGGATGCTGACGGTTTTTGTAACGAGGTCGGATTGAAAGGGACAGCGCAGGGATGCAAGCACTTTTTGGATGGCATCGAAGGCTTCGGCCTGCGGGAATTGGTAACTGATGGTGATTACCCTGGTCAACTTCACCCAAATCGCCGCTTTCTGGGTTTCAACCGCCGCTTTTTCTTTGGGGAACACGCTTTGGGCTGCTTCTGCCACCTGGGTAAACTTCACCCCCTGGTGTTGGATCCGGATCGGAGCATCTCCGCGCGTTTCCAGCACAGCAAAAACCTTTTCAGGGTTGCGCACCAGGTGCATGTTGGGCGCAATGCGCTCGACACTGAATTTTTCGGCTTCGGGTGGCAGTTCTGCCATTTCAAGCAGGGCAAATCCTTCGTACAAAGTGAACTGGTCGGCGTGACCGGCCCACTCTTCGAGTTCCACCTGGACATTTTGGGGCAGTTTCCGTCCGCTGAGTTTTTTCAGCAGTTGGATGACATCCAGTTTGGGATCTTTGACCTGCGCCGCCGCCACACGGGCTTTTTGGAGCAGGTAAATACCCACATATGCCCCGTGTCCACTTTGCGGGCTGGAGGCCTGTTCCCCCAGCGCAGACACCTGCCGGATGATCGCTGCCGGGTAGGTATCTGCCTCGATGACCACATCGAAATTGGGTTGGACGGTGACCCTGGGCGCGGATTCCTGCCCGTTCATCACGCGCTGGAAGCGTTCGGTGATGCGGAAAGCTTTCAGTGTTCCCGTGGATGGCAGCGGGCCTGCATACGGCTTGGGATCGTAGGCTACATCCACAAACTGCATCAGCAGCGGGATGTTTTCAAGGAAGCGTTCCACGTAGCGGCCTTCGACGCGTTCGAAGGCGTCTGGTGCGCTGTCAGGGATGGGTTTTTCATCGTGCCGCCATTCATCCATGCCTTCATAAAAATTGCTGTAGCGCGCACTGATGGTCTCCCACTTATTTCTTGCTGCCGGCAGTTTTTCTGGGATGATGAAGTAACGGTGATTGGTTTTCAGATAGGCGATCAGTGCGTTCGTGCTGAACCATTGCCCGACAGGACAATCTTTGAGCAAATCCAGCAGGAAACCGCGTACTTGTGGAAAATCCAGCATTGGCATGATCCCGGTGGCTGATCCTCGTATTGAGAAAGCATCCAGCCTGCCGGGCACGCTGCGCTCGTAGAACTCATTGTTGCTGTAATTATCGTATTCCTGCCGCATGCTGGGATGGATGAGCGTCTCCAGAATGTGCTTTTCCTGCGCCATTGGCGTGAGCTCGAGAAACTTTTGCAATGGCGCCTGGTTGACAACAATGTAGTTATCGATGAAAGATGGTTCGGAACTGCTGTAGCCGCGATAAGTTCCCTTGATATCATAGGTAACCAGCTTCAGGCGCAGGGCCAGGTGGCCGATGAAATCAACCCAGTGCATTCTGAAGCTGTGCCAGTCATCCTTTTGTGGAGTTTCCACGCCCATCAGCTTGCACAGGCGCTGCATATCACCGCTGGGGATTTCATTGCTGCGCGTCATGCGCTTGACGCTGCGCTCGCCAAAATAGTCCAGGTAGGTGAACAGGTCGCACAGGATGTCGCGCTCATTAGAGACGATGGTGAAGGTTTGGGGATCGATGTGTTCGAGTTCCATTATGCTTTCACCGTCTTTACCACAAACCCCGTCTTTTTGAGCACTTTTTCAACGCTGGTACGCAATCCTTGGGGGAAGGCAATATAGTGGTCGCTGAGCACGATCAGGGAGTCTCCGAATTCACGCTCGAGTTGGACGCGCAAGCTCAGGTCACGCACCTGGGCGAAAAGCAGGTTCTCGTGCAGCAGGGTTTTGCCCCAGCGGGCATTGACTGTTTCGAGCGCCCGGCCAAAGGCTGGGGTACGTTCTGCCAGCCAGAGCGAAAGCGGGGCGCTGCGTTGCGCGGGGCTGGCGCGTCCGAGCTTGACCGAGCTGGGGAATGCCAGCAGTTCTCCGCCTTCCACGCTGAGAAAGGATAAGGTGTTGAGCAGATCCAGATCGTGGAGCGGGATCAAGCGCAGGTCGATTTTGACTGCGTGTGGATTGAAACTGGTATCCGCCCAATCCAGGGGGACAGGATAAGGGGTGTTTGGATCGGCAGGTAAGTGTGCCGGGGCAAGGCGGTAATGCGGGTGATGGTCGATCTCCAGCCGTTCCAGCAGCCCCAGTTCCCAGCCTTGGCTTAATAGTTTTTCAACTGGCGGGATTGTCCCGCTAAATGAGTAGATATCCAGGGCAGGCTTGATGCTTTGCGGAGTCATCCAGGCGCTGCTGTCAAGCAGCTTTAATGCCGCCTGGGTGGGGGCAAACGATGCCGGGGTGCTGGGCGCGTGAGCGTTCAGCGCCTGCTGCCAGGCATCGATTTGCCACAGGCCAAAGCTAGCCAGTGAGAAAAAGAGATCTTTGAGGTAAATGCTGCCGCTATTAATGTAGATGGGCCGCTGGTCATTGGGAATGGCCGGCTTGCCGCCCACCAGTTCGAGCAATTTGCGGCGTAGTATGCCTTCGCTTTCAATGCCCCCCTCCTTGCTGTGAACAACCGGCAGGGGCGGCAGGAACTGGGCGAATTCGGGCGGCATGGCAAAGCGCCAGCGTTCCAATTGGACACTGTCGCCGCGCACTTTGACCTCAGCCATGACCACCAACCCGCGCCGGACAAGGTTCTTTTTGACCTCATCGAAAACCGGCTTGTATTTTTGAGTGTAGGTGCCGTAGTGCTTGTCGATGGGGTATAGCCGCTCGAAGAATTTAATATCCACTTCGCCTGTTTCGTGCAGCAGGCGCAGGGCGAAGGCTTCCGCGCTGGTCAGGGCGGCCATGTTTTCCGCTATGCCGATGGATGTGGTGTAAAAGGATGCAAAGGAATTGCGCGCGGCGGTCTCCGTGGCGCTGAAGCCTCGTGCCTTGCGGATGGCATTCAGGTCGGCCTCTGCCAGTTCAACGCACATGGTATGAAGCAACTGGGGGATGGACATGGGGTGATTGTACGGGAAGGATGGGACTTGTGTCAAATATTCTTCTGGGCAATCATACTGCCCAATAAGTATGATTTTAACATTGCAACCTGACAAAGCCTTGACTGCCCCCTTTGGCTCTGGAATGAAAATCCCCGGACAAAGCCAGGGATCCTCTTACAAAACTGTATCCGTATATACAGTGCCCCCAAGGGGATACTGTATATACGGATAATGCCAAGTCGAGAGGGTATGGCAATAAGACATTGGTCTTTGGCTAAGTTATTTTTTTAAAGTGAAAGTGGCAATCTCATTTTTACCTTTTGCGGTTTGACGTCCCAACCCGGGTAGAATATTGGACAGTCACTCCATCGTCCATTGGGTTGCTCGCTGAACCGGATTTGGGGGGTCATGAAGTAAAATAGGAGCATGTCCCAGGCACCTACTATGCTCTCCCTCATTCTTGGGTTGTCCGCCTTGCTGGCAGTATACTTAACTGCTTGGGCCCATTTTCATTCCCGTGTGACTGCAGCGCGGGAATTCTCCTTCCTGATGCTGGGAGTGGCGATCTACTCGCTGGGGTATTCGATCGAGATCTCCCGCAACACATTGGAAAGCACCTTCCAGATCATCAATTTTGAATACCTCGGTCTTGCCACATTTCCAACCATGCTGCTGCTCTTTGCGCTGCATTTCGTCCGGCGCAAACCGCTGTCCAAAACCCTGACGGCGCTCATGCTGGTCGTCCCAATCACCACCATCCTTATGGTCTGGACGGCGCGCTCCCACCAGCTTTATTACATCGATCCCCACCTGCTCGATGGCGAATTCTTCCGCGTCTTCGTCTTCGAACGCGGCATCTGGTACTGGGTCAACTTCATCTGGGCGGATCTGACCACCATCTCTGCCTTCATCCTGCTTTTGGTGAACGCCGTGCGTGCGCCGAAAAAACAAAAGAGGCAGGCGATCACCATTGCTGCTGGAGCGTTCCTGCCAATTTTTACTTCCGTTCTGAACCTGTTCGGTCTCATTCCGGGCTACATCGAACCCGTCTCCTTTAGCATGGTAGTGGGGGGGGTGTTCCTTGCCTTCGCCCTCTTCAAACTGGGGCTTTTTGAACTCGTTCCCACTGCAAGGGAATTGGCGCTCGACTCGATCCGCGATGCCTTCCTGGTGCTGGATCGCCGTGGAAATTTGCAGGATCTGAATGATGCTACCCTGCAATTGCCCGGAGCGAGGAATTTCTGCATCGGAAGCCCATTGCCAGAAGGGAATTCACTGGCAAAGCAATTAAGCCCCCTGCTAACAAGAGAAGTGAAGCAACTTGAGTTTTCAATGGAATTTCCTGACGGGCCGATCCATTTCTATAACGCCAAAGCATACCCCATCCAGACGACGACACTCCGGGACAACGGCACAGCGATCCTGATCAATGACGTCACTGAAACCATTGTGCTGATGAGAAGACTTAACCAGCAAGCCACTACAGATGAGTTGACAGGCATCTATAACCGCCATTATCTGATCCAATGGGGTTCTCAGGAATTGGAACGCGCCCGCCCTGAGGGGATGTATCTTGGGATATTGATGATGGACCTGGATCATTTCAAGCTCATCAATGATGTCCATGGGCATCTGGCTGGGGACGATGTGCTACGCAGGGTCGTCAAATGTTTACAGGATGGTTTGCGGGACGGCGACATCCTGGGGCGTTATGGCGGCGAGGAATTTGTCGCCTTCCTCCCTGGCGCTGACCTGCCCGCTGTCATTCAGATTGCTGAGCGCCTCAGGCAGCAGATCGAAAATCTGATCATTCCTTTTGAGGAAGATAGGATCACCATCACCGCCAGTTTTGGCATCCATGTATTTCATGGCCAAGAGGAAACTTCACTCGATGAATTGTTACATATCGCCGACCAGGCGCTTTACCAGGCAAAGAGCGGTGGAAGAAACCAGGTGGCTAGCCTGATATAAATCGAAAAAGATCCCGAACCAGAGGCTGTTCCATAGGTCAATAGCCAACATGATCTGGATGCTGACACGCTCGATCATGATCCTGGCCGCTTGGATATTCTGCCGGTCGATTGTGTCAGCCATCTGTTCACGCCAGGCATTTATGTCTATCAAGTTAAATAACAAAAAGACTACATGGAAAATATATTCCATATAGTCTATCTGGTGCCCCCAAGGGGGTGCTGTATATACGGATAATTGAAAGCTGAGAGGGGATCAAGGGGGATTCTGGCGAGCTTATTATGCTCGTGCCGTTGTTAACCCATTTTTTCCTATTGATATTTCCCAGCCATGTATGTTAATCATCGAGTTGTGCCCCAAATTTGTCTCATGCTATAATTTTATTGCCACCCTCTGTACGCACCACGCAGGTTCATCATGCAGGAAAGCAGAATGGATCTTAAGAAACCATGTTGTCCTCCGCAGGGATACAGATAACAATGCAGGATCGATTTCATGCGGAAATGCTGGGATTGCTTACCAGTACCACCACCTGCATGCTTTTCGGGTGGCAGCTATAATGATATCGACTGGGAATTAATAGTATGTATGGTACTGTTCTCACCGTTCTTCTTATACTGATCGCCACCGTTGCCATGCTTGTCTTTGAATTCGTCAGCATCGAGGTGGCAGCCCTGCTGTGCATGCTGGCATTGGGTTGGAGCGGTATCCTTGAAACCAGTGAAGTGTTTGCTGGTTTTTCAAGCAATGCGGTCATTGCAATGATGGCGGTGATGATCCTGGGCAGGGGCATTGCCAGGACCGGAATCATGGATCAATTCTCGCAAGCCGTTCTGCGGCGTGTGGGGACGAGCAGGTCTAAAGTGATCGTCTTCATGTCGCTCTCTATTGGCATTTTATCCGGGTTCATTCAGAACATTGGTGCCGCAGCGCTCTTCCTCCCAGGAATTCTCAATATCTCCCGCAAGGGAAGGATGCCGGCATCCAGTCTGATCATGCCGATTGGATTTGCCGCCATCCTGGGCGGAACCATGAGCATGGTCGGTTCCGGTCCGTTGATCCTGGTCAATGATCTGCTCGACAATGCTGGTTTGGCTGCTTTCGGCTTATTCAGCGTCACACCGGTGGGTATCCTGCTGCTTCTTTCTGGGATCGCCTTCTTTCTCATCTTTGGCAAATATGTACTTCCTCAGACAGCACCCAACGACAACCCACTTTCAGAGCAGGATAAACTGGTCGCTGCCCTGCACCTGCCGAATCAGATCAGGCACTACACCATTCCCCCCAACAGCCCGCTCATCGGCATGACAACTGAGCGCTCGGGTGTCTGGGATACCTACAAGCTGCATATCCTTGGCATTGCCCGTGAACGGGATGTGGAATATGCGCCCTGGCGGGAAAGGATATTCGAGGCAGGACAGGAACTAGCGCTGCTAGGCAACGAGGAGGAAGCGCTCCGCTTTGTTGCTTTCTACCAGCTGGTGGAACAGAAAAAGCCCTACCCATTCACCGACCTCCATGATCCAGATAGCGCCGGTTTTGCCGAGGTCATTATCCCGCCCCGTTCTGTTATGGTGGGTCAGACCATGCGCCAGTTTGGACTGCGCAAGCGCTATGCCGTGGAACCGGTGATGCTCTTCAGTAAAGGTGAAGCACTCAGCCGTGATTTCTCAGACCATCCGCTCCTTACCGGCGATACGATCATCGTCCATGGTCTGTGGGAGAAGATCAATGATCTGAAGACCGGTTCCGATCTTGTGGTAGCAACGCCATTCACAGTGAGAAAAAGGGATAGTTCAAAAGCCTGGATCGCCTCGCTGTGTTTCCTTGGAGCAATCGGGTTGGCGATGTCTGGCGCGCCGCTCTCGATGGCATTCCTCACCGGTGCCATCGTCATGGTCCTGTCACGCGTGCTGACCATCCAGGAAGCCTTTCAAGCCATTGAGTGGAAGGTTGTTTTCCTGATCGCCGGGCTGATTCCGCTGGGAATTGCCATGGAGAAAAGCGGGGCGGCTGCCTTTCTGGCGGAAAGGATGATGGCGCTGGTGCAGGGTGGACATCCATTCCTCATCGTCCTGGCAGTAGCGCTCATCTCCATGTCATTCTCGCTCTTCATGTCCAATGTCGGCGCAATTGTCGTCCTTGCGCCGCTGGTCATGGGCATGGCGCAGATCGCCGGTCTCGATCCTCGTCCCCTGGTATTGCTGGCGGCTGTGTCCACGGCGAATTCTTTCCTTTTGCCCACCCATCAGGTCAATGCGTTGCTGATGCCCTCCGGCGGTTACCGTAATGCGGATTATTTTCGAGCCGGGGGTGGAATGACGCTGATCTTTTTAACCGTGGTCATCATCACCTTCTATTTCTTCTACCTGTGATCCAATCTCATTAGTTGAGGAGGACCTCCCATGCTGATCAAACATTTTTTCACCGGTAAGATTGCCCACAGTTCATACATCCTTGCTGGCAAGAAGAGTTGTGCGGTGATCGATCCCCAGCGCGATGTGGATATCTACATCAAGGAAGCCCGGGCGATGGGTGTTGACATCACCCTCATCCTGCAAACCCATCTGCATGCCGATTTTATTTCCGGGCATATGGATCTGGCAAAGACCGGGGCAAGGATCTATGTGGCAAAGTCGGCGGGATGCACGTTTGATCATGTACCCCTTTCTGAGGGCGACACCTTTGAGTTGGAAGACATGGTGTTGCAGGTGCTGGAAACTCCAGGACACACCCCCGAACATCTCAGTTATGTGGTGATCGACAAATCCCGTTCCGATGACCCGGTCGGTGTTTTCGTCGGCGACACGCTTTTTGTCGGCGATGTGGGCAGACCTGACCTGTTCCCGGAGATTGCCCAGAAACTGGCAGGACAGCTCTATGACAGCCTGCATGGCAAACTTTTGGAACTGCCCGACTATGTCGAGGTCTATCCTGCGCACGGAGCGGGCTCCCTGTGCGGTCGTGCCATGGGCGCCAAATGGACCAGCACCATTGGTTATGAACGCCGCTTCAACACTGCTCTGCAGATCGAAGACAGATCCACCTTCATCCGCTCACTGACTGAGAACATGCCGCCCGCGCCCGACCATTTCAGCCGCTGCAGCGACATCAATCGTCACGGACCGAGCCGCCTCGACCAACTCCCATCGATGACGGAATTAAGCACCGATCAGTTCAGCAAGCGCATCAAAGATCCCGGGACGGTGGTGCTGGATTCCCGCAGTTATCACGCCTATGCCGGTCTGCATATCACCGGCGCCTGGCACCTTGACCTCAATGGTAATTTCCCGACCTTTGCCGGCTGGGTCCTGCCGACGGACAAGGATGTCCTGCTGGTGGCGGACGATTACAAGAAAGCCCATGAAGCCAACATCTGGGCGCGCCGGGTGGGCATGGATCGGATCGTTGGCTACCTGGATGGCGGCATGGCGGCATGGGCTGTGGCAGGTTCGGCTTCCAGTAGCATCAAACTGATCGATACCAGGGATCTGCACGAAATGATCGCCGGCGATGTGGACTTTGTGCTCCTGGATGTCCGTGCTCCGTTGGAATATGAGGACAACCATATCGTTGGGGCGATCAACGTCCCGGTGGCAGAACTGCGCACCCGCTACCATGAATTGAACAAAGACAAGACCACCGTCCTGGTTTGTAGTTCAGGCAATCGTTCCAGCCTTGGCGCCAGCATCCTCGAGCAACATGGCTTCAGGGATCTCTATAATGTCGCCGGAGGGATGAGCGGCTACAGCGCTGCCGGCTACACGCGCGAGTGCCGTGCTTGTGTCAATCCGCATGGTTCCAGGTTCTTCACCGACATTCGTGTGGTCAAGAAACACTGGGACGCAGAAGAAAGAATGGAGGCGTAAATGATCGAATTCCTGACCCAGGCGCGGTGGTCCCCCTACGCAGTCGGTATTGGCATCGGTATCCTCAGTTGGTTGACCTTTCTAATCTCCAAGAGGCCGCTTGCCTGTTCGACCACCTTCGCCAGGCTGAGCGGTTTAATCGAAATGCTCTTCCGCGGTGCCAGGGTGGACCAGAAGCCTTATTATCAAAAAGTGAGACTTGTGATAGGCTGGCAAATGATGCTGGTGTTGGGTATCGTCATTGGTTCGCTGCTTTCTGCACTGCTGTCTGGCGATCTGCAATGGCAATGGGTACCGCCAGCCTGGCAGAGCTCCTTCGGTGACAACCCGCTGCTGCGTGGCGGAGTTGCCCTGCTGGGCGGCGTGATCATCGCCTTTGGCGCCCGTTGGGCGGACGGATGTACCAGTGGGCACGGCATCAGCGGCACGCTGCAACTTGCCGTTTCATCCTGGATCTCGGCGATCTGCTTTTTCATCGGTGGGATCCTGACGGCGTTCCTGATCTTCGGTCTGTTCGCCTAATGGAGGATCACATGCAAACGAATGATCCAGGAAACAAACGTGTCCTTGATGCCCCAACCTTGATCTGGGGCTTGATATTCGGCATCCTCTTCGGTTTTCTACTGCAGAAGGGCGGCGCCACCAAGTACGATGTAATCATTGGACAGTTGCTGCTCACCGATTTCACTGTCCTGAAGATCATGCTCTCTGCTATCCTGACCGGCATGATCGGTATCCACTTGATGAAATCGTTCGGCTGGGTACAACTGCATCCCAAAGCAGGCTCGGCAGGTATAAACATCATCGGCGGACTGATCTTCGGGGTCGGTTTTGCCCTGCTGGGCTATTGCCCCGGCACCATTGCCGGTGCCATCGGCAATGGTTACCTGGATGCCGCCGTGGCAGGACTGGCAGGCATCCTCATCGGTTCCGCTCTTTTTGCCGCTGCCTATCCCCGTCTCAGCCAGGGCATTCTCAAGAAAGGAGATTTCGGCAAACTCACACTGCCGCAGTTGTTCAAGGTCAATGATTGGGTGGTTGTCATCCCGGTGGCGGTGCTGATCTTCTTCTTGCTGTTCTGGTTGGAACGGGCTGGTCTATAATGGACTTGGAATCAACCATCGCTGTGATTAATGCCCTGCTGATCATCTCCAATGACCCAAATAACAACTCGCCTGGCAGGATGAACTGTCAGGCGAGTTGAGCATCATAAGTGCGCCTGTTCCCAAGGGGATAATGTATGGGAAGGCTCTCTATTGGTACACAAGCAGGAACAGGCATCATCGACACTTCTGTACTAACTAAAAAAAAGACCATGCGGAATCTACGTTCCATATGGTCTCTCTGGTGCCCCCAAGGAGGTACTGTATATACGGATCATACAAAGGCGAGAGGGGGTAAAGACAAACATGACTCGAGATTTGGATCTCAAACCGCCCACGAGTTCATTGAGCCAGTATGGCTAAAACTCAGCCCTGGATTCGATCACTCTGAAGACATCTGAGCCAGGAGATACCGTATACGCTGTACCAAATCACCGGGTTTTAGCACCGTGACAGATTCTACGCCGGGTTGAAAATGTCGGGTATTGTGTGTGGTAAGGTAAACACATCTTTCGCGCGCTGCAGCAGCCAAAATGGGGACATCCTTGGGGTCAGCAGCCTGTGACAACGCCTTGATTTCGGCCACGCTCGGATCAGAAACCACACGGAGACAACGACTCACCAACATCTGAAATGCCGGCATCGCAGCCAGCATCTTTTCTTTAAGGTTTCGTTCCACCTCGGTGATAACCTGCTCACTGGTCACTGCTTCGATCAATGTGATCTCTGCCATACGGAGGATCACCAAACTGGCACTATGCTCATTTGGTGAAGCCGCACCCGCAAAAAGCACATCAGCATCTACGAAAATGCGGGGTTTAGGCGGGCTGCTTGCCATACTTTTCCTTGTTGTACCGTTCACGTTGCTTGCGGAGATCATCCAGGAGTTCATCAACGCTCACGCCAGCTTCCAGGCGGATCCGTTCGATCTCGTTAGCCAGCTCCGGAACCATCGGCACCATCGGGACAAATACAAAGATGCCATCAAGATCCACCAGGCGGAAGATCTTCCCGTTTTCGATGTTGTACTTTTCGCGCAGTTCAGCAGGGAGCGTGACCACACCACGTTCTCGGACTTGAATTGTGATTTCCATATCTCTCCTTTATATGCATATCTGCTAATGCAGAATTACTGCAACCACAGTATATCAGATTCGTGTCCAAAAATCAAGTCGTACTTGCGGCTCGCATAATAAATCTACGCTCTGAAAGCAGAGCGTAGTAGACGAGAAAGTACTGTATGGAATATATGGTCTATATGTTCCAGTGCCCCCAAGGGGATACTTTATATACGGTAATTGAGAGTCGAGAGGGTGCTCAACCACCTTTTCACCTCTCCGCATCAGCCAAAAAGCGATTCCAATCGATCGCTGATTTTTCCTTACCAGACCCATACAGTCTCGCTGGCCCGATCGAGGCGATCAAATGATGTCGGGGATGTCATACTCCCGAAGCTGGAGAGGGTACTGGCCATATTCGCGAACCAGGTTGACCACATACTCGTATTTCTCGGCGGAGATGTTGCTAGGGACAGAATGATCGGATTGGAAGATCATGCCGCCACCCTTGGCAGCGTTAAGCTTGCGTAACACGATGGCTTTGAGCTCTTCTTTTTCGCAGTCTGCCCACTCCAACACGTTCATGTTTCCGCAAAAAGCAATCCGGTGCCCGTACAGGCGCCGTAACTCAACAACATCCAGACCGGCCTTGGCTTCCAATGGATTATAGGCGTCAATGCCGATCTCGATGAAATCATCAAAGATCCGCCGAACATTACCGCACCCATGGTAGATGACGGGCAATCCAGCAGCATGGCAGACATCTACCATGGCTGCCAGTCCGGGTTTATACCACTTGCGCCAGTACTCAGGGTTAAAGAAAAGGTCCTTGCGGTAAGCAACATCGCCCCAGATGACCATGCCATCGGTCAGGCCCTCAGCAGCCTTGATCTGAGCCTTGAGCATTTCGAGAGCCCACACATTGGTGCGCTTGACGAATTGTCCAAAGCGGTCAGGATAGCGACCAATCCAGAGAAGCATATTCTTCTGACCGATGATACGGGTCATATATTCATTGGCCTCGCATTGACTGCCGTAGACAGGGATATTGGGGCGTTTGGCCTTAACGGTCTCGATCCAGGCAGGCAGGTTGCGGGCATATCCATCCCCCACGCCACCGATTTGGTTGTCCCCTTCATTGAAAAAACGGCGCGGATCGGCGGGGTCGTCAAATTCAAAAGCCTCAACTTTTTCGATCGTATCCGTTGCAAAGCCCATGAACTCGTGCATGGGGTCGGCGAACTTTTTCCGCAGCACGGCCTCAAAACCGGTTCGGACAACGACCTCCTCTTCGTCCTCGCGCAGGACCTCGAAATCCTTGATATGGGGATCCATGTTGTGAGTGGTCACGAACAGATCGAGATCGTAGTATTGATAAATATCGGTATCGACGGGGAGGCCTTTTTCCCTGTACCAGCGTTCGAGAAAACTTCCCCAGAAAAAATCGCTGACCGGGATCCTATCGGGCTCTTCGTGGCGTAGGGCTTTGGTCAGGCGATCTAATTTGAGAAGGCAGTTGCTGGTTCTTTCCATGGTCGGTTCCTCAAGGTTCATCCGGGCAGATGCGAATGAGTTCAAAAAATGGAATTCATTTCCTTGAAGGTACGAGCAATGCAGGTTGTGGTTCGATCTTTAGCGCAATGGCAGGCGTGGAGCAGCAATCCAGCGGCAGGCTGATGGTCAGACCATCGTCGGATTGATGCCATGCCAGTGGAGATTCGTGACCAAGGTGCCTGATAGTCATGCCTGGTCTGGCGCGCAAGTTCTTGATGGTGATCGCGGGACCGCCTGGTACAGGCAGCAGGATCGCATAGAGGATATCCGGTTTCTGTGTGAAGCGTGCGCTGAACCCTTCCCTGGTCTCACCTTCCGCGACCTGCCATGGCCGGGTGCTGAAGATCGCCTCACCGTTGACCGTCAGCCATGCGCCCAGCCCTTCCAACCGCTCCAGTTGCAGGTCCGAGATCGTACCGTCAGCCATCGGCCCGACGTTGAGTAGCAGGTTGCCATTCTTGCTGACAATATCCACGAGCATCCATACCAGTTCTTCGATCGAGAGCATGTGGACGGCAGTCTCGTTGCGGTTGTAGCCAAACGAATAGCCCAGACCGCGGCAAGTCTCCCATTTTTTGGCCGTCAGCACCCGATTCGAGGAATACTCCGGGGTGGTGAAATCAGAATGGACGGTGGGCGTGGAGGTTTTACCGTCCAGGAACGCTTTGGTAAGGATCCGATTGATCAGCCACCGCATCCCCGGGATCCGTACAAGTTTTTTCAAAGGAACAGGGTCCACCTGGTAGAAGCGGTCGTTGATCACACCATCAGGCACGTTATTGTAATAACGGGCGAACAAGGCAGGAATATCCGCCTTGAAGGGAAAGCCCACATCGCCCCACATCACGGATGGTTGATAGCGTTCTATCAATTCGTGCCAGTTGCTCGTGCAATACTCGATGTATTCGGGGCTTTGCGGGATGCTCAATCCCAGGTCGGCAGCGCTGGTGATGGGGACTGTATTGAAGGTCCAATCGAAGCCGCCACAATAGTAGAGTCCCATGCGCATCCCGCGGGCGCGCACAGCAGTTGTCAACTCACCAACTATGTCGCGCCTGGAGGTGTGATCCTTCTTGAATGGGTTGGGGTGCGTCGAAGGCCAGAGCTGGAAACTTTCACAGTGTTTGCTGGTCAAAACAACATAGCGTGCCCCAATCCGCTCAAAGAGAGCCGCCCAGGCATCCGGGTTCCAAGATCTGTTCGCTTCATTAAAATACGGCACAAAATCATCGTAAGAGAAATTTGGACCAAAAGTATTACGGTGGTATTCCTGCGTCTGGCTGCCTTTGATCCGCAGGGTATTCAGGTACCACTCGGCGTAGGGGTTGAACCGTAGATGACCGGACCAGCCCATCTTCCCGAGAGTCTGGGTGATATCCCCCTTGCTGACAACAGCCCAACCAGGAACCGAGAAGAGACCATAGTGGACAAAGATGCCTAGCTTGGCATCCTGGTACCAGTCAGGAACCGTGTGCGTGGATATTGACTCGAGTGTCGGTTGAAATTTTTCCATTGATAGTTCCTTTTTACCTGGATGATCCAAAAAGCAAATACCAGAGTCCAACAAAGTAAGGATACATGAAGAACGAATATCAGTCAAAGGAGATCCTTGATCCGAGCTCGGAGAAGTGGATATCCAATGAAGGCGCAACAAAAACGCTGACCTGTCTCCAGAAGATCAATCCCATATATCGAGATGGTTTAAAACGAAATAGCATTCCCTGGTCCAGAGCATGCTTCTTCAATAGACCTCTTGCATTAGTATGCGATAATAGGTGCATGAGATACGAAACGGTGCAGAAACTAAAAGACGAAGAATTCAAAAGGTCAACGGGCGTTCAGCGCAGCACATTTGATACGATGCTGGAAGTGATCGAAAAAGGAATGCGAGATTTTGGCAGGCCGCCAAAGTTGAGCCGAGCAGATCAGCTTCTGATGACTTTGATGTACTGGCGAGAGTATCGTACGGAATTTCATATTAGTCTGGACTATGATGTCAGTGAAGCGACAGTCTGCCGCACGATCAAGAAGGTGGAAGATGTGTTGATCAAGTCGAAGCAATTTCACCTGCCAGGCAAAAAAGTCTTGCAACCCAGTGACACGGTCATTGAAGTTGTGCTGGTGGATGTAACAGAACAACCGATTGAACGGCCAAAAAAAGACAACGCAGGCATTACAGCGGCAAAAAGAAGCGTCACACCCAAAAAGCGCAGCTGATGGCTAATCTGAACACGGAAGAAATCCTTGCGACCGCTTTCTGCTTTGGCAAGAAACACGATTATCAATTATTCAAGGACAGCCGCACTGCGATGGCAGCACATGTAAAAGCTTTGGCAGATGCCGGTTATCAGGGGCTGACCGAGCTTCATTCTAACAGCAGCACGCCTGTCAAAAAGACCAAGCTGCATCCGTTGAGCAAGGAACAGAAAGCCAGTAACCGGGCGTTATCGCAAGAGCGCATTTTGATCGAGAACATCATTCGCAAGTTGAAAATCTTTCGTATTTTGAGCGAACGCTATCGCAATCGACGCAAACGCTTCGGACTTCGTTTCAACCTGATTGCTGCCATCTACAACATGGAACTGGCTCATGTCCGCTAACTTACTTTTGCAAGAGGTCTACTATACCGATCGACAAAACAATAGGCTCTGATTTCAGAGCGTATTCAAAAGGGATTTACCATCTGGAAAATTTGGTCAATATGCTCCTGCGCCCCCAAGGGGATGCTGTATATACGGATGATACAAAGATGAGCGGGGGTAAAGACAGACATGACTCGAGATTTGGATCTCAAACCGCCTGAAAGCTTATTGAGCCAGTATGGCCAGCTCTCGGCTCTGGATTCGATCACTCTGAAGATATCTGAGCCAGCAGATACCGTACACGCTGTGCAAAATTGCCGGGTTTTCGCTCCGTGACAGATTCTACGCCGGGTTGAAAATATCGGATATTGTGTGTGGTAGAGTGGAACCGGGCTAGGTCTCGCCATCGCCAAAGCGCTGGTGGAAGTCCAGGGTGGACTGATGAGGCTACAAGCGCCGGACTAAATCAAAATAGCATTTTTACTCTCATATTCCCCTTCTCACCCCTTCGGCTTCAACCATACCAGGCTGACGGCAAAACCGATGAGCAGCAGCACCAATCCCGTCCAGTATGGATATTCCACCCCCAAATCAAACAGTGCCCCCGCCCCAATCGCCCCAGCAATGCGCCCGAGACTCACAAAGGAATTGCTCAGGCCCAGCGCTGTGCCCTGGCCAACATTGGCACGCTGCGAGGTCAGCGAATGGATGGACGGTCGCAGGAAGGTGACGGCAAAGGAAAAAAATGCGGTGGCAAGCAGGACAGCCGGAAAGGTCCCAGCCAGCAGTAAAAAACCGAATCCCAGCGCCGCAGCCAATAGCGAGACCTGGATAACCCGCGTCTCCCCCCAATGCATCGTAAAGATGCCGGTCAGCAGGCCGCGGCCGATCAGGGCGATCATGCCCACGATTGTCAGGATCAAGCCGATGCGTTCCGGGAGATAGTCGAGTTTTTCGACCATGTACAAGCTGTAGATGGCTTCGAAATTACTGGTTCCCAGGGTGGCGAAAAAAGCCAGGAAAAGCAAAAAGCCGATTGGACTGCGAAGCGCTTGGAACAGGGAGCGGAAATTGACGAATTTTAATCCCCGGCCAGCCGGGACACGATGCTCGCGGGGCAGCGACTCGGGCAGCAAGAAGGCAATCAAGCTCAAAGACAGAAGTGACAATGCGGCTGCTATGAAAAAGGGTGTCGAAAGCGATCCTTTGGCCAGCAAGCCCCCGATTCCCGGGCCGATGATTGTCCCCGCGCCGGCCGATGCACCCAGCAGACCCATCCCCCCACCGCGTTCCCGCTCCGAGGTGCTGTCGCCGATGTAGGCCATGGCGGTCGATAAGGCCGCAGAGGATAGCACACCGGAAAGGGCGCGCGAGGCGTACAGCATCCACAGTTCGGTCGAGAGACCGAAGAGCAGCATTGCCAGGCCATAACCGAACAGGCCGATCATCAGGATCGGCTTGCGGCCGGTTCGGTCTGAAATGCCGCCCCAGACCGGCCCGAACAGGAACTCGGTCAGGGAGGCAATGGCGATCAACAAGCCAAAAGCGCTTCCTCCCGCTCCAAAGCGCTCAATATAGAAGGGCAGGATCGGGATAACCATCCCGAAGCCGAGCATGACCACCACCAGACTGAAAGCCAGCAGGGAAAGATTCCTGCGGTTGGTGGTCTTTTGGGATGCAAGCATGACATCACCCCAGAATCGTCACTGTACCAGCCCCGCCGTCCACCCGGACCCGGTCGCCCGTCTTCAGGCGGGCTGTGGCATTTCCACAGCCGACCAAGGCCGGGATGCCCAACTCGCGGGCAACGATGGCGGCATGCGAAAGCGGCGCACCGACATCGGTCACGACCGCGGCCAGGCGCGGGAAGAGCGGCGTCCAGCCGACGTTGGTGGTGACGGTGACTAGGATCTCACCCGGCTGCAACTGATGGCCATCCTCCACCCTGTCGATCCGGCGTACGATCCCCTCCACCACGCCAGCCGCGCCGGGGAAGCCCTTGATCAACGGGGAAATCATTGCGGCGCCCACCTTGCGCGTATCGTAATAATCGCTGCACCGGTCGGGGTCCGCAACCCAGCGGAATGGGTCGAAGCGGCCAATGATGACCGGCGGGTAGGGCGGAAAGCTGCGCTGGCGCTGCCAGGCATCCCGGCGAACGGGGATGAATTCAGCCGCCTGCAGGTTGCCAGACAGGGCCGCCTCCACCTCATCCAGCATCAGGAAGAAGATGCCATCCCCCAGCCTGGTCAGTTCACCAGCGCGCAGCAGAAAATGGCGCGTCAGTCGTGCCAGGCGGGTGTATTCGGAGCGCATGGCCTCCCGGCCGCGGGCTGCCGCGGCAATGCTTTCCACCTGCCTGCGCAGCCGGCATGCCCGCCCGGGGGCCATCTGTTCAAGGCGCTGCCAGGCGGCCAGGGATTTCTCGCGCTGGCTGGTCAGAAGTTCTTCGGCATCTGCCGGGGCGCGCAGGAAATCCGCCAGCCGTTCATCCAGCCAGCCGGGGTGCTCCTCGCCCCCCGGTGCAGAGAGTTCCAACTCGTGCGGCCCGCGGTGGCCGTAGCGATCCAGGTAGGCCTGGCGGGTCATTTCGCCACGCGCCACCCGTCCCAGCCCCAGCAGAGGTCCCAGGCTTTCCAGCTCCGCCGACTCGCCCGCCAGGTTGGAAAGGATCGCCACGGCATCCACTTCACCCACCAATTTCCCCAGTTCCCGACGCATCCGGGTTGCCGGGTCGGCATAATTCATCGACACACTGCGCAGCCAGTTGCAGGCGTCCATGAAACGCGGTCTGATCCCGGCCCGCCATGCCTCGAGCAGATCATGCGGCTCATCCAAACCGCCCAGCCGCTCATGTTCCGCCCGGCACCAGCCCGGCGTGCTGTCAAGGAAGTCGGTCAGGCCATGCGGATTACGCCGCGCGAGGCGCTTAGACTCCAACCTGCCCGGCAGCACCATCCACAGCGCCGCCAGCGGCGGCATGGGGATCAGCGGGATATCCAGGTTCAGATCGTCAGTCTGAACCAGGCCGAGCAGGTCAGCATGCATCCCGCGGCGCAGGTCCATACCCACCGAGCGATAGAACGAGATGACCAGGCTGAGGTTCATATAGGCGCGCCCGGCGATGTTGCCGCAGAAAGGATATTTTCCCGGCAGCCTGACCGGATTGGTGTCGATGAAATAGATCTGCCACAGCGACCAACTGGCGGGCGTCATCACGTCTGGCAGGGCTTCGTTGGTGTTGACATTCGACCAAATGAAGTCACCCAGCAGGGAGTCATTCCATTCGCCGGTTTGCGGGTCGTAGTTGCGGAGAGGAATCATTAGAGCTTCCGTAGAAATCGATCAACCATTTTGCGGGGCAGGCACGCAACCAGCACGTCTGGTATCAGGCGCCGGCCTGGTTGGTAATACAATCGGTTGTGCTTGCTGAAAATGGCGTGCAGGACGGCATCCACCACCAGTTTTGGTTCTTTTTCCTTTCTGGCGGGGTTGCAAAACGCTGCTTCGAGGAATCTGGCTGCACGCTGAGAGAATTCCGATGAGCTCGCGGTCTTGTAGGCTTCGAAGTCGGCGCGTTGATTGCGGAAGGCGTCTGAAGCGATCGCACCGGGTTGGATGACCGCCACCCGGAGGCCAACGGGAAGGAACTCGCGTCTCAGGCTTTCGGAGAACGCCTCCAGCGCAAATTTCGACATATGGTAGGGAGACCAAAAGGGAAAAGCATAATTCCCCCCTTGTGAACTCATGTTAATGATGATGGGATAGGAGCGGGATTTCCTCAACAGGGGATAGAAGGTCTGCACCATCTGGATGTGCCCGAACAGGTTGACATCCATGATCTTCCGGTAGTATTCCAGAGGACGATCCATGACTGCACCCCAGCCCGGGATCCCAGCGTTGTTGACCAGGACATCCAGGCACCCTGCACTCGATTCGATCTGTTCGGCAAGCGTCAGGATATCATCCGGGATGGTGATGTCAAGCCGGACACCATGCACGTTGTTTATGGAAGATAAGCGGTCGATATCCTCCGCCCGCCTGGCACCGGCGAAGACGGTATGACCAAGCTCTGCCAGGTGTGCAACGATTGCCAGGCCGATACCGCTCGATGCTCCACTGACCAGCACAACTTTTTTATCCGTTGCCATCATACGTGCTCCTGATTCCTCAGCGTTCTACATGCAATTCAACCAGGCCAGCCCCGCCATCAACGGTTATGGCTGCCCATCCTGAATGCAGCGCGCCTGTGAGAACATCAACCTTGCGTGCAATCGCGTCCGATTTCCGCGAGGCGTTTGAAAAAACGATCCCGGACGTTCTGCACATGCAGGGCTTCTTGATACTCGATTGTCGCCGCGTCGCGATCATAGAAGCGTTCCGGCTCGACTTGCAGGGCATAGGAATTGGGACACTGCTCCCAGAACCAACCCGGGGAGCCGAACTGGATGTAACCTGCGCCGATCTCGGGGACTCTCTCAAGAAGCGAACGCAGACGAAAGCCGGGAGCGCTGTCCTCGAGACACAACGCAAGGTAGGCGATCCGGTAATGCACCTGCCCAACGTCATGGGCGGGTAGGCATTCCAGGTTGGGAGGATCGCTTTGCGTTGCATGAAGGAAATGTCCATAACAGCATTGCAGGGTGTAGCAATAGTGTAGTTTGTTAAAGGCTGTGATGAAGGCGCGGATCGGGGCGTCAACTTCATTCAAATCAAGGGCGGCCTTGACTTTCTGGCAGTCATCCCTGTATCCTGGGTTGTGTACGGAAGGCTGGGCTGGCGCAAATGTTTTCATTGTGAACATCCGAATTATTTCAACTCCACCATCCCCGCGCCGCCATCCACGGTGATAACTTGTCCGCTTTGGATGCGTTTGGTGGCCACGCCCGTGCCCATCACGGCCGGGATGCCGTACTCGCGGGCGACGATGCTTCCGTGGCTGAGCGGCCCGCCGACGTCGGTGACAACCGCGGAGGCCATCGCAAAGAGCGGCGTCCAGGCGGGTGTGGTGGTGCCGGCGACGAGTACCTCGCCGGGACGCATGAGGGAGAAGTCATCCGGTCCGTGCAGGATGCGCGCCGGGGCGGTGACGCGGCCCGGACTGGCTGCCACGCCCTTGAGCGACTCACCTGTCCGATTGGCCTCCGTCTCCGCCAGCCAGATGGATGTGTTGAACCCCAGGTATTTCTTTTTGAAGGGGATCATCGGCGGCGGTGTGACAGCTTTGACCTTCTTCCAGAAGGCCTGGCGCTGTACGACACGTTCCCGCAGATCCTGCGGGGTGGAACCCTTCTCCAACGCCGCCACCATCCTGGCGACCTCGTCCTTTTCCAGCCAGAAGATATCCTGCGCTTTCCCGACGACTCCAGCGCGGGTAAAGCGTCCACCCAGTTCGTGCAGCACCCGGCGGATCAATGGGTAGCCCAGGCCAATCTCGGCCAGGGCATCCTCGCGCACCTCGGACAGGGACTGTGCCCAGTTGAGCGCCTTGGTGAAGGCCCAGCGGCGGAAGCCCTTCAGCCGGGTTTTTGCATTCTCGCCGGTTTGGATGCGCCGTTGCTCACTCGCCTTCTGCCGTTCATGCGGATCGGTGCCTTCACCACGCAGGTACATCTTGACATTCTCCAACATCGGCTCGGGATGGTCGCGCGGCAGCGGCTTGGCAAAGTCGAGCTCAAAGATCATGTGCCCGAAACTGTCCAGATGACGTTCGAAGCGCCCGCGGAATTCAAACCATTCGCCCGCCGCCTGTCCTGCCGGGACAATCTCACCAGCCAGTTCCCCGGCCAGTTGGCCGGAATCCGCCTTGAGCACGTACGCGCCGAAGCGCTCATGCTCACGGCAGAACATGGCCAGCGCATACAATGATTTCTCGGCCCGAGCTGGCAGGTTGTCCCAGCCCATCAGCAGGGCAGCGGCAGGCGGATCATCCGCCCGACGGGCCATCTTTTCGTAAACCTTGGTCAACAATCCCTCCGAGCCTGCCGATGCGCCCATGGTGGCAAACATCAACGCGCCAGTGTAATAACCGGCGGCGTTTACAACCGCCTGTGCTGCCTGCCATAGTTCAGCAGCGGTCATTCGCTCGATGTCTTTCCCATCCCATTCAGCCACGGCATTCCGGTATCCGGGATGTGCTTCCTCGCGCCAGAACTTGACCAGCATGCGCAGCAGGCGCGGGTAGGCTGGCAGCATGCGGAACAGGATCCAACCCCAGGCGCTGCCCTTGAAGTGGGCGTTCATGTAAGCGTACGTGTTAATGTTCGTGAAATATCCATCCGGGAAGACCGGATCGCCGCCAATCAAGCGCCTGCCGAGCGGGTACATCTGCTCCACCATGGCCGGGATGCCCAGGGTGGCATAGAGCGGGCTGAGCGGGTCAGGCATCAAATCGACTACGCTGGTGCGCATGTAGACGCCGTCGGGCAGGGGTGGATTCCATTCCAGCGGCGTTTCGCCCAGCGTCGTGATCGGCCGGGCCTGGAGGATGGCAAATTTACCTTCTCCCCCACCCCCTCTCCGGGTGGGCGGGGAGAACCAGGCCCACTCGATATCCATTGGCACGCCATAATGTTCCTCGATCTGAGCACCGAACCGGGCCAGTGCAGCAGCTTGCGCATCGTCGAGAACGGCTTTGTTCTGCAGATCCGTGGGGACGGGCTGCTCCCGGGTACCGGAGTCAGTACGAATGGTCATCACCTGCTTTTGGGCTGTCTCGCGGTGGATCACGCGGCCCGTGGACCTGTCCACCGTTATGGAATCGGGGGTGACCAGCCCTCCAACGATCGCCTCGCCCAGGCCCCAGGCGGCGTTGATGACGATCTCGTCCCGCTTACCCGTGACCGGGTCGGCGGTGAACAGGATGCCCGCCGCCTCTGCCGGGATGAGCAGCTGAACCACCACGGCCAGGGCCACACTATCGGGCGGGATGTTCTGGCGGATGCGATAGGCGATGGCCCGCCCCGTCCACAGAGAGGCCCAGCATTTGTGCACGGCCTCCAGGACGGCCTCCGTCCCTTGGACATTGAGATAGGTCTCCTGCTGGCCGGCAAAGGAGGCGCCAGGCAGATCCTCGGCAGTCGCGGAGGAGCGAACGGCGACCGACTTACAATTTTCGATTGACGATTTCCGATTGAGGTCGGTGTAAGCGTTTGTAATAGCAGAAGCAAGATCGTTGGGGATTTTTGATTCGGCAAAGAAACTGCCAATCGAAGCAGAAGCAGTTTCGAGCGTCGCGGGAAGCGAAGCATCCACGTCTGCGAGGGCGGCGAGGATTTTTGTCTGCAAGTTGTTTGCCGCGACGAATGTCCTATAGGCTTCGGTGGTGACGTGGAAGCCATCCGGGACAGGAAATCCTGCCCGGGCCAGTTTCGCCAGCGACATACCCTTGCCGCCGACCGTGGCAAGATCGGCTTGTGAGTCTGAAAGGGGAAGTACGAATGTTTTCATGGTTTCCTCCTGGTTACCAGATCCATGGGATCAGGCGGGAACGGACATTCTGGGTATACTCCGTATAGCCGGGAAGTTCATTACGAAGGGTCTTGTCTTCCAACGCGGTGCGAATGACGAAGGCTGTGATCGCCAGCAGGGCGGGGAGAAGGGCCCACCACGAGCCAAACAGCAATGGCTGACCGAGGCAGCCGAACAAATTGGCCAGGTATCCCGGATGCCGGACGATACGATAGGGACCGCGCCTGGCGACCTGATGATTCTCCTGGATGCGCACGCTTTCCGAGAAAAAGGGATTGGATGCCATTGCCCAGAGAAAGAGGACAGCCCACAAGATAAAAAGGATGCCTCCGGCGATATGCCAGCCGATCGGGATCCTTCCCGTCCAACTCCAGCGCTCGTCCAGCCCGGCAACGACCATGATGGCGGTAAAGCACAGGCTTGCGATCGAAGCCAGCCAGATATCCCAAAGTTTCGCGCCCGGCTGGCGCAAGCCCCCGGCCCGGTCGGCAAGCAGAGCCGGGTTGACCGGTACGAGGACGAAAACATGGGCGGCCATTGCCAGGGTCAGCAAAACGATGAAAACCCAACCCCAGAGCCAATCCCATTTTCCGGAGGTGAGCAGCAGGATGGCAGCGTAGGCGATCATTCCCAGGGCTGTGGCGCGAATCCAGGAAATGATCTTGCGCTTCATTTCGGGGGGAAAAGGTGTTTTTTTCGTGCATTCCTCCTGGGATCAGGCCTCCAGGCCTTTGAATATGATATCGAACGCCTCCATCAACATTTCCTCCGGGGAGCCGGTAGGGCGTGAGGTGTAGGCAGCCGAGGTCAGCAGTCCAAACATGCTGCGCAGGGCAAGCATGGGGTTGACCGGCCGGAACTCGCCCCCGTGGATACCTTCACGGATCAGCTCGCAGAGCATATCCTGGTAGGCATGGCGGTGCACCTGGATGCGCTGCTGGCTCTCGAAACTCAACCGCTGGGCCTCAAAAGTCAATTTCAGGAAAAGTTGTTTGTTGGAGAGCATGTATTCCAGGTGGCGGCGCAGAATGCGGCGGAATTTATCGGCGATGCTTAATTCCTGGGCAATGATTTCCTCTGCCCAGGCAGTCATCTGGCGGACCTCATCCACCACGTAGGAGATCAGAATCTCATCCTTTGAAGGGAAATAATCGTACAGGGTGGACTTGCCCACCCCGGCCACCTCAGCGATCTCACGCATCGAGGTTTCCGCAAAGCCTTTTTCGACAATGAGGTGCATGGCAGCTTTGAAGATTTCACCGCGGCGGTGATCCAGTACCTCTTCGGTAAGAGGAATCCCTTTCGGCATACATAACTCCTTTTCAGTAATCGAAAGCGACCAGTATTCGCTATAGTATAAGCGAATACTGGTCGCTTTTACAACCCCTCTACAGAGGGGTTAGTACACATATGGGGCTATGAATACTCTATAATCCATTTCTTCTGTATTCATCTATGGAGGTAACTCCACAATTAAAAGACCATCTTGGAAAAAGATTCCATATGGTCTATTTGTTCCTGTGCCCCCAGGGGGATGCTGAATATACGGATAATACACAGTTGAGAGGGTATCGTTTCACATCCTCTTGACAATGTTTTGAAACCCCAATATAATTATTGAACGTTCGGTATATACTGAAAGGAAATCATGCGTAAAAGAAGAGCACGCGACAAGGATCAAACGATCCAGGATATCCTCTCGGCTGCCATGTCGCTGTTCAGCCAAAATGGGCTGCATGGCACTTCCATCCGGGATATCGAGAAGGATTCCGGCGTTTCGAAGGGTTTGATCCTGCACCATTTTGGCACAAAAGAGATACTGTATGCCGCCGTTCAGGATCAATTGATCTCGGATTATATCAACATGATGGCAAATGTTCGCTCGGAGGAGAGCGATTTCCGCAGGCTGGTTGCCTTAACCATCCGCAACTCGTTCCAGCATTTCAAGGATAACCAGGCCTATCGCCGCATCTCTCTCTGGTCCTACCTGGAGGGGCAGGAGCGTACCAACGAGATCGAGGAGCGTTTCATCAAGGCGCTCGTGTCCGCCATGAAGGCCGGCCAACAATCCGGCCTGGTGCGCGAGGACATCGATGCCTTCCTGATGCCGTTCATCATCAGGGGCACGATCGAATACTGGATCCGGAAGGAGAAACTGATCCGCCAGATGACCGCCCACGAGAAGGACCTGGCTATCGGTTCGGACGAACGCCTGATCGAGGCTCTGTCGATCCTGTTCTTGAAGCAGTAATACCGGTTCGAAAGCGTGCTTTTTACATGTTCGAGCCGGGTTTTGGTGGTTTTTTTATCACCGAACGCACAGGTACCATACCCGGAAGATCGAGTAGAAAGGAGCAGTAGGTGAACGCCAAGAGAACGAGCAGTGATTCCATATCCATTCCGTTGGCATTGAAATGGGTCGGCATCATCGGCTCAACCTGGGCTGTTTTGCTGATCCTGGGAGCCGTGCTTGCCTACCTGCCGGCAAACCCGGATTTTTCCCCATTTACCACCTACTTGAGTGACATCGGGGATACCGCAGGCTGGCCGCAGATCATATTCAATTCCTGCACCTTGATCGCTGTTCCCATCCGTTACCTGTTACTGGTGCTGCTCGCGCTGAGCCTGAGGCAGCTGGGTGCCGGGAAAGGGTTCATGATCGCCGTGTTTGTCATCGGTTTCCTGTCCACCAGCGGGACTGCATTGATGACCGCGGTGGGGTTCAGCCAGGCGCCCATCATGCATAAAACCGGGATCGGTTTGTATTTCCTGGGCGTGGTTTTCCTGCAGGCGACAATTTTCTTCCGGGAATGGTCGCTGAAATCGCTCCCAAGGGCGCTGCCGCTGATGAGCCTGTTGATGGTGATCCTGTTCCTGATATTCGTGACGCTGATCTTCCTTTACGAGGCCGGAGTCGTCAGCCGGAGCACGCCGGTGATCTGGGAATGGCTGGCTGTACTGGCTTCCATCGCCTGGATGCTGGTGCAGAGTCTCGTACTGGGGAAAGCAAGTACGACAGAAAGCTGAGGAGGTATATCCTATGTTAAAAAAAACCAATCTTCTTGGAGCTGTCACCGCGATCGCATTCTTTGTGTCAGCGATCCTGATCTTCGCATTAAGGCTCCTGGGCAAAACCCAATATGAAAACTGGATCGGCTACTTCGAATTCCTGCTTGCCATCCCGCTGATCTATCTGCTCACACGAGCTCCGCAGTTGGGGCGACCTGCCCTTTACTACATCCAGATTGCCTGCATGCTGGCATGGCTGATCCTGGAAGCGCTGCTCGATCACATCCTGAAAATTAACTTTCGAAACGTACAGTGGATGGTGATCGGCTACGTCATTTTGTTCTTTGCGGGTACCGGTGGGCTGCTCGGCATTGCGTCAAACGCCGGACGCGCCTGGAAAATAGCAGCGATCATCCTCTTCTTGGTCATGGCGGTTTTGACCTTTGTCCAACGCGCTGTTACCGGCATGTAGCGACAATGGACACGATCACCCTGGGGATACTGATGCTCCTGGTCTTTATCTGGCGCTTTGCCCGGACGCGCCAGCTCTATTGGACCTCGCTGCGCCTGCAAACCGGCGGCCTGGAACCCACTCCTTTCAGGCTGCATGATATTCACGGTTTCATCCAGCAGGTTCTTCTAGGGCATCGCAATCTCAAGCCCATTTCGTTTTATATCCGCGCATTCGTCCTTGCAGTAGTTGCCCCCTGTCTTTTACCATTCAAACACTATGATCCTGTTCTTTCCTGGATCGTTATCTCCATGCTTGCTGCATACATCCCCTGGTGCATCGTGCATGGCATCCTGTTTCATAGGAAGATCACTGTCCTGGGTAAGAAAGCACATTCGTCATTCGAGGAGGAAGATCATGAGCAACATAAAACCCGGTATCCGCACCATCAAGCGGGGTGACCTGTTCTACCTTGCAGACAATGGAAATCATTTGATACGTTTCACACCCTGGCTTGGGGATGGTTTTTCCTTCCTATACGACTACATTATGAGTCGTTCCGCCTTTCCCTGTAAATTTGGGACTGACATTCAAAAACACTACGACATCCTCACTCAAGAGTTGGCAGGAATTAGGGGGAAGTGTATTCTCGAATTGGGAACAGGAAGTGGAAGCGCGGTGTATTTCCTCCATAAGGATAATCAGTATACCGGGGTGGATGTCAGCCCGGGACTTCTGAAGCAGGCGGCCAGGCGGTTTGTCCGGGCTGGTTTCCAAAACCCGGAGTTTTACGTGCTCAGTGCCTCTGATCTACCCTTCGAAAGCGAAAGCTTTGACGTGTGCCTGTGTATCCTATCCTTGAACTTCATCGGAAGTGTGGAGCAGGTTTTCCAGGAGATCAGCCGGGCCCTGGTTCCTAATGGTGTGTTCGTCTGCACGGTTCCGGTTCCAGAAAAGAACCGGCTCCAAAGCACGATCAGGGGCGTTCTGTATTCGGAAGTTGAACTTGGTGATATCTGTCGAAGGCATGGTTTTCAATTCAAGCCGATTGCCTGTGAGAATGGCGCTCTGTTGTACTTTCGGGCAACTAGGCATGGTAGGTGAAGCAAAAATGAAAGATCAACCAACTTTCTTTGATCTTGCTGCCGAGGTGGGCATGACAAGCACGCCGAGTCAAGCGAATTACCTTGAAACCGGAATGTCATGTCCAAAATCGGAATGTCGCCCGAATGTCGTCTGCACGCCGTTGTGATTCCAGCCCCAACTCCTGATAATGGCAGCAACCCAATCAAGGAGAAACCATCATGAACCAACCCGATCTCGGTTTCAAAGTTTCGGAACTGCGCCAGCAGAAAGGCCTGACGCAGGAACAACTGGCGGAGTGTTGTGAAGTCAGCCCGCGCACCATCCAGCGCATCGAAAGCGGCGAAGTGGACCCGCGTGCCTACACCCTGCACTGCCTGGGTGAAGCGCTCGAATTCGACTTCGGTCTGGAGAATGCCTCCAACGAAAACCTCTGGTTGGCTGTTTTGCACCTCAGCAGTGTGTTCTGCATCCTCATCGTTCCCCTGCTGTTGTGGTCGTGGAAGAAGAACCAATCCTACAAGATTGACCAGCATGGACGCCAGGTGCTGAACTTCCAGATCACCATGACCCTGTGCCTCTTTGCCGCATCGTTCTTCATGCTCGTTGGCCTGCCGACGCTGATCCTGTTGAGCATGGATATGGGAGAAGGATTTGTCGTTCTGGCCTCCACCCTGAGCATCGTCAGCATCCTTCCCTTCCTCTTCATCGGGATTTTCTGCACCTACCAGGGCGTGGTCAATGCCATGCGCGCACTGTCGGATAAGCCCATCCACTATGCGTTGAGCATCCCATTCGTCAAGTAACCAAAAAAGGAGGCTGTCATTGACAAGATGACAGCCTCCTGAGGAGGAATATCATGGAAAAGATAACCGGTTGGATCAAGCGCCACCAGATCATCGCTTTCTTCGCCATCACCTTTGGCATCACCTGGGGATTGGGTTTCACGTATGAGGCTGTCCTGAACCAGGGTGTCTTCCTGCTGACGCCACTGGCATTTATTGCCACCTGCGGACCGGCGCTGGCGGGTATCATCATCTCTGCCGTGGTCAACACCCAGCCCCGGGAGGGAAGCAAACGCACAATCTGGATCGCCTTTCTGGTCGCCTGGGCGGTTTCAACACTGGTGTGCGTTGCCCATAACACGATCATCAACCATGCACCCTTGAACCCAATCTTGGTCGCCATCACCAGCATCACGGTCATCCCTGTGGCTTTTGTGATCAGCATGGCTTATTCGCGTCTCCCTGCTGTGAAAAGGTTCATGGCTTCGCTGCTCCGCCTGCGCGGCGTCTGGGGCTGGGCGCTGCTGGCTTTGCTGTTCGTCCCCGCCCTGGTGGTGCTGGCGATCTTCATCGACGACCCGCGCTGGGGACTGTCCTTTGCCCGATATCAACTGCCGGCGCAGGGTCTGGAGCTGGTCGTCCTGGTGGTGGTGTCCTTCAGTTACCAGTACCTCTTTTTCAATGCCACCGGAGAAGAGGCTGGCTGGCGCGGTTTTGCCCTGCCCAGGCTGCAAGCGCGGGTCAACCCGCTGGTCGCCTGCCTGGTGCTCAACTTTTTTTGGCCCCTGTGGCATTTCTTCCTGTGGATGGCGGAAGGTAAAGCGGTCCTTTCCCCGGGGTATTGGGGGGAGGCATACCTGACCCATCTCTCCGCCACGGTACTCATCGTCTGGTTCTATAACCGCAGCAAGGGCAGCATCCTGGTGGCGGGCATCGTCCATGCCGCCGCCAACACCGCCTTTGCCTACCTGGTCATCCCGAACTGGAGGATCTACGATTTGACCGCGGCGGCTGCCGCGCTGGTGCTGATCCTGGTCAGCCGCATGTGGAGGAAACTGCCCGCCGAACACCCGGCGGTGTACCAGGATCCTGAACTGGCGGGGGTGGAGACCACCTTCGCCAACCAATAGGGAAAGAGAGTTTTGCCATGAATATCTCAACCTTCTCCAGGCATCACCCTGTCGTTTTTGCGATTGTTTTTCCGATCCTCTGGGTTGTGCTGTTATTGGCTTTTATGGGTATTGCGTCAACTGTTTTCCACAAACCGTATGGCGATGCCATGACGGTTACCATTGGGCGCCTGGCTGTCACAGCCTGCGTTCTCCTCCTGGCGTGGCGGCTGGATTGGTTGAAAGCTTCGGGGATTTCCAGGTTGGGCAGTTTGCAGGTCTGGCTGCTGGCTCTGGGAGGTTTGGTCTACTCTGCTTGCGCAAGCCTCTACTCGCTCTATGGCAGCATTGCCTTTGATCTTTCGAGTCTGCTGCGACTGCCTGATGCCCGCGCAGCAGTCACAACCCATTTCGTAGCCGGACTGAGCGAAGAGATCCTGTTTCGCGGGCTGCTGCTTTCTGCGCTGATCCGCGTTTGGGGAAATACGACCCGGGTAATCCTTGGGAGCGTTCTCCTCACCTCTGCGCTCTTTGCACTGGTGCATCTTA
Source organism: Anaerolineales bacterium (assembly GCA_041753035.1). Classification (GTDB taxonomy): domain Bacteria; phylum Chloroflexota; class Anaerolineae; order Anaerolineales; family Villigracilaceae; genus UBA877. The sequence goes on from JBGSVI010000022.1 coordinate 36,405, forward strand.
CCCAGATTTTCACATACGGAACGTCCCTTGCTTCCGCTTTGCTTCTGGTTCTTCAAGCATTTGTGGTCTCGACCTGGTGGGGAGCATTGGTGGTTAGGGGGGGCAGTATCTGGCCAGCAGTGCTGCTCCATTTCGTGGGCAATGCAGTCGTGGCGGTGCAAAGCCTGACAACGCCCTTGGTTGAGCCTGGAATATTGGCTTATACGCAGCTACTATGGTTCAGCCTCCCGCTGGGCGTTCTGGCGTTTGGCTTGCTGGCGAAAACTGCGCTTCACCCTGTGATGTCAGAATCACACGGGTTCGTGGATGATACCCGGAAGGAAGTGAACCTATGACTTTGACTGACCAACATTGGTCCCCCGGCGATACCCTCGCCATCAAACGCATCACAAGCCTGGATGTCTCACCTGATGGCAGGCGCATCGCCTTCACGGTCATGCAGGCGGTGATGACCTCCGAGCCAGGCGGGTTTCTGTCCCAAGTTTTTCTGACCGATCCGCAGGGCAACCAACCTATCCAGTTGACCGCGGGCGAATGCTCCTCGTTTGCTCCCCGGTGGTCTCCCGACGGGCAATTCGTTGCCTTCCTCTCCCAAAATAACGTCTGGTTGTACTCGCTGGAGACAGGAAATCGCCAGCAGCTAACGGATGTCCCCGCGGGTGTCAGCAGTTTCAAGTGGTCGCCGGATGGGAGCATGATCGCCTTTACAGCCGCGGATGACCTCACCCCTGCGGAAATCGAGGCTGCCCAGGGGAAGAGCGGTGCTCGCATTGTCGGCCAGGGCTTGAAGAGACAGCGTCTTCACCTGATATTGCTGGCAGAACTCCCGCACGGACCTGGCAGCGGGCACCCCATGACCGGGGCAGAGATGCATGTGGGCGCCCCGGAAGTTCCGGAGGCATACAATTGGTCGCCCGATGGCAATGCCATCGTTTTCGCCCATTCCCCTTCCCCCCAGCCAAACGACTGGCCGGGCACGCGCCTGGCTCTCCTGAACCTGGCGGACGGCTCGATCCAACCGCTGGGTGGGCAGGATACGACCGCCCACGACCCCCATATCTCCCCGGATGGCTGCTGGATCGCCTACAAGGCTTACGACACGCCCGCCTGGGAATGGTCGTCGGTCGTTCATGTTCTCCCGCTCGGGGGAGGCGATTCACACCCCCTGGCTGAGACCCGTGACCGCCGCCCGAACCTGATCGGCTGGTCGGCAGACAGCCAACGGCTTTTCTACCTGGAAACGGCTGGCACCCATCACTGCCTGGGGGCTTTGCCGGCGGATGGCAGCCCACCCATGCTGCTCTTCGAATGGGAAGGCTGCATCGAAAATGCCAGTCTGAACCGATCCCGCAGTGCGATGGGATTCACGCTCCAGACCCCCAGCCAACCGCCGGAAGCCTATCTCACTCCGCTGGATGATATTGCTCCTGTGCAGATGAGCCGGGTCAACGCAGAATTTAGCCAGATCCCCCTGGGGCGAACGGAGGTCATCCGCTGGAGATCGGTGGATGGGCTGGAGATCGAAGGACTGCTGACCTACCCTGTTGATTACGTAAAGGGTCAGCGCTATCCCCTGCTGGTCAGCGTGCATGGCGGGCCTGCAAATGCCTGGCTGCAGTCCTTCATCGGCATGCAATCCTTTTTTGGTCCCATTGCCACCTTTGCTGCCCGGGGTTATGCTATCCTGCGCTGTAACGTGCGCGGCAGCACAGGTTATGGCAAGGCTTTCCGCCGCGACAACTACCGCGACTGGGGGGGCATGGATGTGCAGGATCTGCTGGCAGGCGTTGACCACATCATCGGCCTGGGCATTGCCGACTCGGACAGGTTGGGCATCACCGGTTGGAGTTACGGCGGTTACCTGACCGCCGCCACCCTGACACAAACCGGGCGCTTTCGGGCGGCAGTGATCGGTGCGGGGATGGTGAACCTGGTCAGCTACGCCTTGGGTCACGACAGCCCCGATTACCTTCCCAGCCACTTCGGCGGGGAGATCTGGGATGTGGCGGACCTGCTGCTCGAGCGCTCGCCCATCGCCCACGCCGACCGGGTGACCACCCCCACCCTGATCCTGCACGGAGAACACGACCAGCGGGTACCCATCTGGCAGGGATATGAATTTCACAACGCGCTCAAGCGCCGCGGCATCCCCACCCAGATGGTGGTTTATCCCCGCACTGGGCATGTCCCCTCGGAGCCAAAATTGCTGCTGGATGTCATGGAGCGCATCCTGACGTGGATGGAGCTGTACCTGGCAAAAAAGGATCGTTGATCCTTCCCGGAATAACCTTGATAGGCGAATAAAGCGATGGAAGAGAAGGATATGTTTAATCGTCGGCGGCTGGAGCGTGAACGGCTTGAATATTATCTGGTTTATCTGATCCTGGCGTATCGGCGGCCGATCCTGATCGTCGGATTGAGCTTACTGGTATTTGCCAGTGCGACCATATTCCTGAATCGAATTGCAGGTTCTGCGGCCCTGTTTCCCGCTGTTTTCCTGCTCCTGCTGGGCTATTCTTACAATGTTGTGGTCTGCACCGCGCGGCTGGTCGCATGGATCTCCACTCTCTGGAGACAGGAAGACTAGACCCTGCCACACCGTAAACAGTACAATAAAGGATGCATCATGCAAACCAATTACAGGAGTAACCATTATGCCAACAGACTCTGAAAGACTGGAAGTCGAAATAAATCATCCACGACGCCATCGGCTGGGCATTGACGAAAGATATCGACCGTTTGTTCTCCATCATGGCGCAGGATGACGATTTCTTTATTTTCCACCTCGATTCAAAGTCAACGATAATCGGCTTTGAGGCATTCAAGAAGTTAGGCGAGCGCGTTTGGTTGAAGGACGAGTTCAAAGCCACCGATTTTTCAGTGAGGAATTTGCTGGTCAAATTCGCGGAATTGGGAAACGCGGTGTGGTATTCGTGCATGCTTGATGATCACGCCGAATGGAACGGGAAGCCCACGGGATGGGACAACTGCCGCTGGACAGGCACGCTTGAAAAGCGCGCCGGTCAATGGGTCATCGTGCAAATGCATTTCTCGTTCCCGAAGGATTGATCCATGAAACTATCCATCAGACCATACGCGTGAAATATCATAGGGTGCTACGATGCCCGATTATCCAATTACGCTGACCGACTCACCTGCTCCTGCCGATATCGAGGTAGTGAGGCAGGGTTTGGAATCTTATGATGCCTCTCAAGGCGCGGTTGTCGATTGGGTACCGCTGGCTTTGTTTGCCCGTGATCCTGAGGAAAATATCATCGCCGGTCTGACCGGCAGCACCTACTGGGGCTATCTCTACGTTGGGCGGTTATGGACCGATCAGCGATTACGCCAGACTGGGCTGGGCAGCCAACTTCTCGAACAGGCTGAACAAGAAGCCCGGCGACGCGGTTGCCATTCCGCTCACCTGATGACTGGCGATTTCAATGCCTTGCCATTCTATTTGAAGCGTGGTTACGTTGTTCGGCGAATTGCACGATATGCCGCCCGAATGCGCAAAGCAATAGGTCGAATATTTTTGCACAGCAATGCAGTCACTTGCCCACTGTATTCTGCTTTGCTATACTCATAATGAATGAGTCGTGCAGCATGACTGCGCGCTCGGTGGGCCATCCCAAAACGATTGTTCCAATACAATGTTCCGGAGACCCTATGCAAAGAGATGAGTTAATCAAAATTTGCGAACGAGAAATTCTCGATACAGCAGCCCAGTTGTTCGGTGGAAAGAAGGATACCTTAATAGTATTCCCCGATTCTGAAGGCTGCGCAAATCTTGTGTACGAGTACGAACGTGAAGGACAACCCAGCATTCTGCGAATTTCCTTCCGTCCCGACAGGACTGCCGATCAGATTCGGGCCGAATTGCACTTTGTGGATTACCTGGCCGGGCACGGTGTCCGCGTTTCCAGGCCGATGCCCTCTCAAAACGGCAGGCTGCTTGAGATAATTCCAGTTCAAGGAATACCGCTGCACATCGCCTCTTTCGTCAGGGGCAAAGGGATGCGGGTTCCAGATAATGACTATCACTACCGCAAGGATGCACCCATCGAAGAGTATTTTCAAAACTGGGGACGGGTTCTGGGGCAAATGCACGCCCAGGCAAAAGACTACCAACCGATGAATGAACAATTAAAACGTCCACCGTGGTTCGAGATCAATAAATCAAGGCTAGTGATTGATACGCAGGTATCCGAGCGGTTCCCGGTTTTGTGTGATCGAATTCGGTCTCTTCTGAATAAAATCCGATCGTTTCCGCAGGATTGGAATTCCTACGGCTTGATCCACGGCGATTTTAACGACGGTAATTTCATCGTTGATTATACTAATGGGGACATAACCGTTTTCGACTTTGACGACTGCGGCTATTTCTGGTTCATCTATGAACTGGCTTCGGCTTGGGAAGCTGGTATCGGCAGGATCATGTTCAGCGGTCTGGAAGAACGCAGGGCTTTCATGGATCACTACATGGAACAGGTCATGGAGGGTTATGCCCGCGAGAATGTTCTGCCTGCTGAATGGATGGCGCGTCTACCGATATTTGTGCAGTTGATTCAGGTTGAAGAGTTGTTGTATTACATCCAGTACATGGATGGACCCAACCCAAAAATGCAAAAGCGGCTGAGCTATAAGATCAAGTGTATCGAGAACAATCTACCTTATAAGGGCTTCTTTGATAGCATCTACTCCCCCGACAGGCCATTTTCATTATAGGGTTCTACATATTCGCCTGAAGCCTGAAGGCGACAAAAACGAATGCACCCTGAAAACAGGGCGCAATCAGGGGGATTGCACCATATGGCGTACATGGTCACCATGTTTCTGTGCCCCTGGCGCGCTTTGCACCCCCGCAGGGGGCACTGGCCGAGGCAGCCTCAAGCTGCCATCAGCCGGTACGCAGCACGAGCTGCCGAAATGGGGGGGCTGTATATACGGATAATCCGAAGGTGAGCGGGGTCATACCGGGTTTTGATATTCTTTTATCGCTCGTCTGGTTGTATACCAATTCCTTCCCCTTTTTCTGGCATCGATACGACCCAGGCGTGCCAGCAGGCTGAGGTATTCCTGACTGTAGGGTGTACCAACGCAGGCGTCCCGTAACGGGAGCCATTCCTCCTCCGGCTTGGGAGATTTCACTGCGGGTTTGCATGCTTCGATATAAAGTTCCAGACTTTTTTCCACGGCACGACCGACGAAGTTTTCAAGTACCGTGGGATTGCCTGAATCGGCCTTTGCCAGCGCAGAATAATACTGTCCCCGGTTTATTCGCAGGATGACGGTGGGGGGATATCCGCTGCGCATGAGCAGCAGGTTCATTGCCAGCCGGGCGGTGCGTCCATTCCCATCGATAAATGGGTGGATCGCCACCAGGCGGTGGTGGGCCTGCGCAGCGAGAAGGATAGGGTGCATGGACCCTGCTACATTCTTGACCCAATCGCTCCATTCAGCCATGAGACCGTTTACCTGCCAGGGTTCGGGCGGCGTGAAAGGTGCGCCGGTAATGCGAACCGGTGTCTTCCGATAACTGCCGGCATTCTCATCGTCAATATGTGTCAGGATGAGTCGATGGATTTGACGAACATGGAAGGCCGTGATGGGCTCGGTATTTTGAACCAGTTCCTCGACGTACTGGATGGCATCTCGATGATTGATCACTTCAAAATGCTCACGCAGGAATTTCCCGCCGATCGTCAATCCAGTTTCGAGGATCAAGCGGGTTTCCTGGAGAGTCACTGTGCTCCCCTCAATTGCATTGGAGTTGTAGGTCCATTCGACGAGGATCTCTTCCCGTAAACGATGGATGGCTGCAGTCGGAAGGGGACGGAGTGCATCCAGTTGAGCTTTCTTTGTTTCCAGCCGCTTTTGTAATCGAGGTTCGATCATCTTGACCTCTATCGGTATCGGATTGGCATGATTATACCATATCCGATATTTCTGACCTAACTCCCTCATTAAGCAGCTTTCCCCGGGATTGATCCGGGGGAAGCCTCTCACAAAGTATTCGTCGTTCGAACTGGTGCCCCTCGCGTAGCACCCCCGCAGGGGGCAAGGGGATAGTGTATATATGGATAATAATAAGTCGAGAGGGTATGGTGAAGGAAGGATTGAATTATAGCCACTTCCAGCGAGTCCGGGCAATGCTTCGGCCTTTCCAGGTTACGCGTCCCCCCATGCTATGCACCAAAGATCGGAAGGCAACACCGGTATTCGCCAGGATCGTCAAGGGATAGAGGAATGCAAGAATGAACGGGATGTTCATTTCGATAAAAGGGATCAACCACAAAAAAAACGAAAGCGCCAGACAGGCCACAACGGCGGTTGGTTGGGCTTGAGTCGCCAGGCCGGAACGCATTACCGCCGCCACGACCAGGGGTTCCCAGAACATGACCAGCAGCCAGAAAAATGCAAAAAGGAAAGGCAGCAGGCGATCATCGAAGGCCGCGAACAGGTTCTTGGTGAATCCATCGACCGCTTCCCGGCTCGAATGGTACATTCGGCAGGAGACCAGGTCGGCGATATAGGCTACCCGCCAGCTGAGACCCTTTGCCTTGATCTGTCGAACCAGGCTCATGTCATCCACGATGGAAGAGCTTATGCTTTCGTGCCCACCGATGGCCCGGTAAGCCTCACGCCGGAACAACATCATCTGGCCCACCGCTATGGAAAGGAACGGCAGTCGAAGCCTGTATGCCAGCGCCAGTGGAATAAAACAAAAGAAAGCCCAGGAAAAGAACGGAACCAGCAGACGCTCGCCCCAGGTAAGTACTTCCTGGCGGGGGAAACCGGTCAATAGATCAGCCTGTTCTCCCAGCAAGGCGGTGACAACGGTTTTCAGCGTATCTGGTCGGTTCAGCGTATCCGCATCCGTGAAAAAGAACAGATCGCCTCGCGCCTGGCGGGCAAGCTGGCTGCAAGCCCAATTCTTTCCCACCTGGCTGCCGGATGGAGGTTCCCCATGCAATAATCGCAATGCCGGTTGCGAGATCGCCAGCTCTTCCAGTATGGCTCTTGTCCCATCGCTTGATTGATCATCAAGGACAAGAACCTCAAAAGAAGGGTAATCCTGGGCGAGCACCGATCGAACACAACTGGCAATGTTCCTGTCTTCATTGCGAGCCGGGATGAGAACTGAGACCAGCGGAAACACAGCGGGATGAGAATGACGCCGGATGCGGCGAGTGATCCAAATGTTGCTTAGAATGATCAGCAGGATGATCATCTGAAAGATGATCAGGTGGAAGATCAAGTCATGCGTAAGATAATCAACCATCAAGAAATTCAGTCCTTCTTCTTCGAAAAAAACCCCATCACCCAGGGGCGTAGGTGGATCCCCTGGCGCAGGTCAAGGCGGTGTGTCCATGCCAGGATGAACACTTCAGAGAACCAAACGGCAAGGAGGAGTGGATCGGGCAACCAGATCAGAAGCACCGCCAGGATGCTGCTCATTGCAATTGAAACCGACCAGCCAGGGGGCGTGAAAAGTGCGATCCCGATCACTGCTCCAATTATTGCAGGAATTGGGAGCTTCCAGATCGTTAATCCGATCCATACGCCCAGGGCGGTGGCGAGTGCCTTTCCGCCCCGGAAGCCGAGAAAAGGGGAAAAAGCATGTCCCAGGATCGGCGCGATGGCGATCAGCAGCATTGGGATGCCGCGGATGCCCAGATCGAAATATGCCCAACCTACCGGTGCGGCAGCCTTGCTGATATCCAGTAACAAGACCAGAAGACCGACCAGCTTGTTCCCGGTCCGGAAAGCGTTGGCGGCACCAGGATTGCCATCCCCAAACTTGCGCACATCCAAACCAAGCAGGATCTTTCCCAACCAAACAGAGAACGGGAGCGATCCACAAAAGAATGCGAGGGGTATCAAGGCGATTGAAAGCATGGCTGCTGATGCACCCGATCAGGCTTTCTTGATTTCCTTGATCACCCGATCGGCGGCTAATTTTCCTGTCAAAATGGAGATCGGCAGCCCGGCAGGGCTGAATGTCCACTGACCCGCCTGCAAGATACCAGGGATCGGGGTGCGGATGGCATGCAGGATCTTTGGTATTCTACTTTCCGCCGGCACGGGATCATTGCTGAAAGCCCAGCCAACGATGGCGCCATCCGTGTTCCCGGCGAGCTTTGCCAGGGTGACCGGGGTGGACGAAAATCTTTGCAGGACCGCCTCCTGGATGCCGGGATAGATGGATGCATCCAGGTTCTTGATGAGCAGTGTCTCACAGAAAGTCTTGAACTCCTCGTACCATCCCTGCTCTTCGATGCGTTTTGTGAGTGTAAAGTCGAACAGAACACTTACAATGAGCCCGGTTCTTCCGGCGGGTGCCAGGGAGCTATCGCGCAGAACCGGGCAGGAGATCTCATAGGTGGTCAGGGCGAAAAATCGTTCCAGCCATTGCTCAATGGTTGCCCGGTCTCCATCCACAGGAATAGGTCCAGCCGCTGTTTGACCAACCCTGGATGGCGTGTAGAAGAAATGTTCGCTGGCGATCCTGCCAAAATAACCCGGATCGAGATCCAAGGCAAGGAACAAGGTAAGAACAGAGTCATTCCCGATCTTGTCGGCGATCAAAGCACGCCGGTTCGTAATGGCAGACCTCACCCGGGGATCGAGCTTTTCTGCATCAATATTCCGGTAGAGTGCCTTCTGATCGGCAGCCCAGATCAGGCGTTGATATTCATGGCTGGCGCCCATCGAATCGATGACCAGTTTCCTTTGCGGGTCGACGGCGACGATCTCCGTATCCGTACGGATCACCCCGTGGTGATCCTCTATAAAGGAAACCATTTTCTCAACGATCCTGCCAATGCCACCCAGTGGGTATTTATATTCGAGATACAGCTTGATATAACTGAGGGCAAAGAAGGCTGGGGTTTGTTGGAAAAAATGCTGGCAGATGATATCCAGCAGGCTTTGATCCTGGGTAAAACGCAGTAAATACACTTCCACTGGTTCCTGGAGTTTGGCTATTTTCGGTGCCGTGAAGGCATACCTGACCATCCAGGGAAGAATGGACTTGATAAAATAATCCCGATCCTCTTTGATATCCAGTAAGAGAGGGTTGTCTATCCCGTATTGGACTTCCATGTACTCCATGATCTTGATGATCTGGGCGATGATCGCGCCGATCTCCCCCTTGCTTTCCGGGTAAAGTTCGTTCAGCAGTTCCTGATATTCCAGCACTGCCCCTTTGTCATTGATGCGGATAACCCGATCCTCGATGCCAACCGAGATCTTGTTACGCACAAATTCTATATCCAGTCCAAGCTTTTTGATCATCGGGAACAAGACGCCCGAGTTCTCAGTCGCCCGGATGCCTCCATCAAAGAAAAAACTATCGCGTTCGAAGGTGTTCAGCAACCCACCACAGGCGTGCTCTTTCTCGCAAAGCAAGACAGAATAGCCGCCCTTGGTAAGAAAAGCCGCCGAGGTCAAGCCGGCGATCCCCCCACCAACAACAATGGCATCATATTTCATAGGAGTTCATCTCCTTCCAGAAAACGACAGCAAAAAATGATGGCAACAAGCCCAGCGCTACCCATTTGCTCCATCAAGACCGGTCAACTCTTCGCTGATCCGCCAGACCTGTTTCCCAAGAGCACGGTCCAGGGCATGCACAGCGGGTTTTTCGTCGATCGTCAGATTGAAGAAGCGCCCGCTGACCGCTGCCATTTCGGGAGCAGCAGCCAGGTAATAGATCGCTTCCCCGGAGATGCGTGGATCCTTCAACGTGGGCCAGATCAGATAACGCTGATACCACTGGAAGAGCAAACCGTTGTTCATGCCGATGTGGGTGCGGACCGCCCCGGGGTGCATGGCGTTGATGGTTACGCCGGTTCCCTTCAGCCTGTCTGCCAGCTCCCAGACGGTGAGAAGCTGCGCCACCTTGGATGCACCATAGCCCTGCAGGCCGCGGTAACGGCGCCTGTCCCAGTTCAGATCGTTCAAATCCAGTCCGCCAAAACGGTGACCCTGTGAGTTGATCTGGATGATCCGCGCGGGTGCGCTTTCCAGGATCCTGGGCAGCAGCAAGCGGGTGAACAGAAATGACGCCAGGTGATTGACGCAAAAAACAGTTTCGATCCCGTTCTCTGTGAGGGTTCGCCTGGTGTTGTGCAAACCGGCATTGTTGATCAACACATCGATGCGGGGAACTTCCTCCAGGATGGTTGCGGCGGTCTTTCTGACCTCCGCCAGTTGGGAGAGATCCGCCTGGAGGATGCGTACGCTGGTCTGGTATTCACTTTCCAGCTCGTCTTTGACCCGGGCGGCTTTTTCGGCGTTCCGGCACACCAACACCAGGCGCGCACCGCCCTCGCCTAATCGTTTTGCGGCGTGATATCCAACGCCCGAGGTCGCTCCGGTGAGTACGCACACGCGCCCGTCCATGCGAGCGGTCGTGGTCTTTTGAGGCATTCGGCTGTTGGGAATGAAGATGAGTTCATCAGGCCATTTCATCGTAAACACCGTTACCCGAAATGCTTGTGTAAGAACTTGCGATACGGCTTGCGGAAGTACCAAATGCCGTTGAAAATATCGCCCCACATATCGAAGTAATCCCGCTGATGGATGATGCGGTTGTCCGAAGCGAGTGTCAGCTTGGTGCATCCAAAGACCGGCGTGGGCGGGTATTTATTGAACACCATCACCATTTTCCAGTCAAAAAAAATCTCACCAGGATTCATCGCCAGTGAGAGGATCTCCATGTTCAATTGTTCGCAGCGTTTGGTAAGCCGCGCGCACAGGGCGCGGAACGCTTCGATCCCCTCGATACGCTGGATGCTGTCCTCGAAGACGATATCCTCGTGATAGTAAGGGAAGATGTGCGACCAGTCAGGCTTTCCTTCTGAGTTGTAGGTTTGGGACCATAGTTCACGAAACCGTTCGGGAGTAAGTGATTCCATGATCTTAATTTTGCTCCACTGACAGGGTCATTGTTCGCTTCCGTGCGCGGTATCCTGGAATAACCACACTTGCTTCGCTGATCTGATGCCTGGATCTGAATACGGTTGCATGATCGCCAATTAAGGTAAAATACTGATAAATAGGATACTGAAACCCCACATATTTTACCAGCATCATTCTCTTACTTACAACATCTCATGAGAACCTTATAGGTGGAGCAATGACCTTTCCAACGGTAAGTGGTTCCAATTTGCTCAGAGAGAAGTTGACCTTGCCTCAGGATTTCCAGGGCAGGTTCAATCTGGTTTTCATCCCCTTTGAACAGTGGCATCAAATGGAAGTGGATTCCTGGATGACCGTGGTAAAAGAATTAGAAGAGCAGTTCGACGGCCTGGTTTACTACGAACTGCCGACCATTCAGAGCAGGAACATTCTCTACAAGACTTTCATCAATGAGGGCATGCGCGCCGGGATCCCCGATCCAAAAACGCGTGAACGCACGATCACCCTTTACCTGGATAAGCCAGATTTCCGTGCTGCTTTAGATATGAAGGATGAAGAGCACATTTACATCTTGGTGGTGGACCGCCAGGGAAAAGAGTTCTTCCGCACGCGCGGCCCGTATAGCCGCGATGGGGAGGCAGCCCTGCGCCAGATCTGTGGGAAGCTGTTGAGGTAGGAGAGTCAACCATGTCTCTACGTTCCACACTCAATCCGGGCGTTTATCATGGTTTAAAGAAAAAACCACCCTTCTTTGAAGGCTGGTACTACAAGCTGGTCAGCGCGGATGAGGGCGATAAAGTTGCCATTATCCCGGGGGTGATCCTGGGTCAGGATGCACACGCTTTTGTTCAGGTGTTGGATGGCGTGGATGGAACCACAGCCTATCCCAAGTTCCCAGTTCAGGAATTCCGGGCTGACGATCGGCATTTTGCGATCGAGATCGGTGAAAACCGATTCGATGACCGTCATCTCCATTTGGCACTGAATGATCCCCCATGTCAACTCAATGGCGTAATTCACCTGGGACCACTCAACCCCTGGCCGGTAACATGGCTTTCACCGGGTATCATGGGTTGGTATGCCTGGGTGCCGCGCATGGAATGCTATCACGGAGTACTCAGCTTTTCGCATTCCCTGCAAGGCACTCTGACTCTTAATGGCAAAGTGATGGATTTCAGCGGCGGAAAAGGGTACATCGAGAAGGACTGGGGACAATCCTTCCCGGCAGCATGGGTCTGGTGTCAGAGCAACCATTTTGCCGGCATGAATGCCTGTATCACCGCTTCGGTGGCGATCATCCCCTGGACAGGGCACGCCTTCCGGGGATTCATTGTCGGCCTATGGCTGGAAGGCAAACTCCATCATTTTGCCACTTACAGCGGAGCACGCATCGAATCACTGCAAATTTTTGACGACCATGTGGACTGGGTACTGCGAAATCGTCAATCCCGCCTGTTCCTGAAAGCCAGCCGTGTTCAGGGCGGATTGCTGCGCGGACCAACCCGCCTGGACATGGGCCAGCGGGTATTGGAAACCCTGAGTGCCACGGTGCAGGTGCGTCTAGAAACCCTGCAAGGGAAACTGCTTTTTGAGGGGGTTGGCGCTCATACCGGGCTGGAAGTGATAGGCGATCTGCCTCAGTTGATGCAGGAAACATAGACAAGAAAAAGGTTGGAAACTTCTACCTGTTTCCAACCTTTCCGGTTTTTCGCTTGTCTGTCAATCACTCCGTTATGAGCGCTCCCTTACCTTACCTTTGAGTGAACCCGAACACGGGGTTTTTGTGTATGGAGCCATAAGCGGCTTGCACTAAACGGGGGCCAGGGTGCCGGTCCAGATCAGCCAGCACAGCACGGACTTGGCTAACAGGCTGAGGATGATATAGACGCGTTCCCCGAACAGGTAATTCTTCCACGGGCCGATCTTCTTGTATTGTAAAACCATGTTGATGGCGAATATGTTGAAGAAGACGAACAGCGTGGGCACGATGGCGTATACAAAGGCCGGCGGCTTGGCACTGCCATCACCGGAGTTCACTGCACCTACGAAGTACAGCATGATCACCACCCACGGGACGAAACCTGCGACACAGCCATAGATAAAAGCTGTCCAGTTCGTTTTCCCGGTGTGCTGGTTGTGCAGTTCCATCATGATACCAAACAGGTTCATCGTGGCGTTGAGCGTAAAGATCAGGATGATCGCGCCCAGATCCCAAAGACCGATCAGCATGCCGATCAGGACGATCATCAGCGAAGAACTGAGGGCATACTCATAAAAACGAACCGGGTTCATACCCTTCTTCAGGTTTGCCACATAGCGTCCGTAGCCGATCGTTGCCAGGTATAAGTGCGCTACGGCTGAGATCAGCAGGAAGAAAGACACGGCTATGCCAAACGGGAGCTCATAGAGAAGCTCCGTGCTGGGCTTGAGGGAGAAGGTGGCAATATCGAAACTCAGGTAATTGGTGAATATGGGGTAGGTGGTGTCATTGCTGACCAGGATCATAAAGATGCCCTGCGCCAGGTGTAGAAAGGCCATTACCAAATTGAAGCGGCGCAATCCTGAATATGTTCTTTCTTCAGACATGGTGGAACCTCCTTTGATAACCTAAAACAGGAACGGGTTAACGAAATGCTATTTTATATTTTTTACGCCTACGGATAATATATCACGTTGTCACTTTCAAAGGAAGACATTAGACCTCTTGCAAAAGTAAGTTAGCGGACATGAGCCAGTTCCATGTTGTAGATGGCAGCAATCAGGTTGAAACGAAGTCCGAAGCGTTTGCGTCGATTGCGATAGCGTTCGC
>JBGSVI010000023.1:0-10887 GCA_041753035.1 Anaerolineales bacterium
GCGGCATACTGCTCCGCGCCGCGGCGGCTGTAGGTGATGAGAGCATCGAACTGCCGCAGGAAGGCCAGGCGGCGCCTGCTGCGCAGGAGGGCAAAGGGGGCGGAGGTGGGCGGGGCGCCGAGTCCCCAGCCCAGCACCGGGCGGCGGCGCTGCTTCATCCAACGGATGGCAGCAGGGGAGGCGAGATAGCGCGGGTTGGCTTCGAGGATCAGCGCCGCCGGGTCCCACTCTGTCAGCCAGCGTCTCAGGCCGCGCTGGTGGCACAGGTAGAGCGGTCCAGCGAACAGGTGCAGGTTGTCCAGCGGGGTGAAGCGGGCAACCTGCAGGCGGTCGCTGACGGCGATCGATTCCCGGGCGGTCGGCTGACCAGCGCCGACGGAAAGCCCGCCCATGCAGGAGGCAGCCAGCAGGTCAAAGAGTGGCAGGCGGTAAGAAGCCAGCACGCGCTGCTGGATGGCCAGGCGCCCGGGGAAGGGGGTCATGCCGCCTCTCCACCACCCTGGAGGGGCGCGGGGCGGGCAACGATGTACGCCTTCCAGCCCATCGCCTCCAGCGAAGGGACGCGGGGGAAGCCAGGGCGCATCCAGTGCAGGCTGTATCCACAGGCGGTCAGCGCCTCCCAGGCGGCCTGGCTGGACTCGGGACCGTGCAGTTCCATGAGCATCAGCAGCTGCGCTTCTTCCAGCAGGCGGCGCATGCCCGGCAGGGCCAGCACCTCACCGCCTTCAATATCCATCTTGACGACCTGCGGGGCAGGGTTGCCCTGGCGGTAGACGAAATCGTCCAGCGACAGCCCATCGACAGTGATCTCGGCCTGGTAGGCATCCTGCCTGCCAGCAGAACCGACCGCCTTGCCCATGCCTCCGGAGGCATGCACCAGGAAGCGCAGCGGGCCGGGAGCACAGGTCACCGCCGCGGCGATGACCTGCACGCGGGATTGCATCCCGTTCAATTCCACGTTGCGGCGCAGTTGGTCCACGTTGGCGGGCAGCGCTTCGAAGGCGAACACCCGCCCTGCCTCCCCGGCGGCCCTGGCGAGCAGCAGCGACACGTAGCCGATGTTGGCGCCCACGTCGTAGACCACCGCCCCCGGGGGGATGAGATCATGGAGGGCAGCCTGCAGTTCAGGCTCATAAGTGCCCAGCCAGTAGTCCTTGTCCACCTGCATGTCCAGCAGGATGGTGAAGCCGGCCAGGTCACCGGAGGCAACGCGCACTTCGCTCAGCCCGTGCGGGGCGGCGCGGTTCAACCCGCGGCGGATCAGGCGAGCTAGGGGTTTGTAGCCGTAGATGGCCTGCTTGACAGAGTTGGGCAACAGTTTGGCGGCAAAAGCCGCGGCAGCGAGGAGGAGTTTTTTCATGGATGTTGGCAGGGATTATACCGCGCCCCCGGCATGATATAATTCAGATAGGAGTTGTCATAAATGTTCACCTTTCCCCACCCCGACCGCCGCAAGGAAGAAGAACGCATCCGCAGTGCAGGGCGCCTGCCGCCCGGGCAGGCATTGACGGTGCAGTTCCCCGTGCTGCATTATGGCTCCGTGCCTTCCTTCAACCCTGCCACCTGGGACTTTCGCATCTGGGGCGAAGTGGAAGAGGAGATCGCCTGGGACTGGGAGAGGTTCAACCGCCTGCCGCGCCTCCAGGTGCGCATGGACCTGCACTGCGTGACCCGCTGGAGCAAGGCGGACACGACCTGGGAAGGGGTGCAGGTGAAGGCGCTGGTGGAAGCGGGGTTGATCCGCCTCAAGCCGGAGGCAGCCTACGTGATGCAGCACGCCGAACACGGCTTCACGGTCAACCTGCCGCTGGAGGTGGTGCTGCAGGAGAACTTCCTGCTGGCGACCCATTACGACGGTCAGCCGCTCTCCCCTGAACATGGCTACCCGCTGCGCGGCGTGGTGGGCGCCATCCCCGGGCGAGATGACCTGGTCAGCCCGTATCTCTGGAAGGGCGCCAAGTGGCTGCGCGGGCTGGAGTTCATGCGCCGCGACCGTCCCGGCTTCTGGGAAAAAGCCGGCTACAGCAACAGCGCCGATATCTGGAAGGAAGAACGTTACGCCTGAGGGTAGATCAAAAAACAGCCGGGAGATCACCTGGCTGTTTTTTTGATCCATTTCAGCACAAGATCAGGGTCGCGTCCCCAGGATCACGTCGATATCCACCTGCTCGCTGCCGCGCAGCACGGTGAGGGTGATGGTCTCACCAGGCGCCTTGTACAGCAGCAGGTAGCGCAGCAGGTTGTCAAAAAGGCGCACTTCCTGCCCATCGACGGCAATGATCAAGTCTCCGCCTGCAACCAGGCCCCGGTAGCCGGGGGTGGTAATGGGCTGGTTCCCGGCATGAATACCGGCAGCCTCCGCCGGGCCGCCCGAGATGACGCTGGTCACGTAGGCGCCGGTGGTCTTCTGTAAGCCGAGTTGCTCGATGACCCCCAGGGAGAGGTCATCCATGGCCGACAGCCCGAGGTAAGGATAGTCAAACTTGCCGGTCTGGATCAGGCTGGGGACGATGCGCTTGACCGTGTTGATCGAGATGGCAAAGCCGATGCCCGAATTGACCGGCTCGCCGCTCTCGGTGTACCCGGTGGTGCGGATGGCACTGTTGATGCCGATCACCTCGCCGTCCAGGTTGAACAGCGGCCCACCGGAGTTGCCCGGGTTGAGGGCTGCATCGGTCTGAATGATGTCGCCGCTGGAGAAATAGCCGCCGCCGGGGACCGAGGCCTCCGAGGGCAGGGTGCGCCCGAGCGCCGAGATGATGCCCAGCGTCATCGTCCCGCTCAGACCGAAGGGGTTGCCGATGGCGATGACCGTCTGACCGACCCGCAGGGTATCGGAATCACCCAGCGGCAGGGGAAACAGTTCCCCGGCAGGCACGTCCACCTTGATCACCGCCAGGTCGGCATAGGCATCGGTACCGATCACCTCGCCGTAGGCTTTATAGCCCGAGGCAAAGTCCACCTCGACGCGCGTCTCTCCCGCGACGACATGGTTGTTGGTGACGATATGCCCCTCGCCATCATACACCCAGCCGGAACCCTGCGAGGTGCTGGTCAGGATGGAGACCACCCCGGGGCTGAACTGATTATAAATGGAGGTCAGGCGCTGCTCCTGCTGGGTCAGGCTGACCGGCTGCACGTCCTGGGACAGGGTGGGCAGCGGGGTGACCGATTCCGTGGGAACGACGCCGGTGAACTGGCAGGCGAGCATGGTCAATACCACGACTGCCAGGAAGATCGGTAAAACAACTTGTTTTTTCATAACCTTACTCCTGATAAGGATTCTAGACCTCCCCAAATGAGCGAGTCAAGCATACAGGCAGTGGTCTAATCCAACTCTAACCTGTCCTCTTTGCAGTATACTTGATGAAAATCCTGTCCCGATTGGAATGGAAGCATGGATTCGATCTGCGTATACTGCGGTTCTGCCGACGGCGTCTCCCCCGATTTCGTGCAGGCGGCGCGTACCACCGGCGCCACCCTGGCGAAAAACGGCCTGACCGTCATCTACGGCGGCGGGAAGACCGGGTTGATGGGCGCGCTGGCCTCGGCTGCCTTGGAAGCAAGCGGGCGGGTGATCGGCGTGATCACCGAGAGCATGAACACCCCCGCCCTGGCGCACACCGGACTGGAGCGTCTGGAAGTGACCGCCACCATCCACCAGCGCAAGGCGCGCATGTATGCCCTGGCGGATGGCTACATCGCCCTGCCCGGTGGGTACGGCACCCTGGACGAACTCTTTGAGACCCTCACCTGGGGACAGATCGGCGAACATGCCAAGCCGGTCGGGCTGCTCAATGTGAACGGCTATTACGACCCCCTGCTCGAAATGCTCGACCGCGCCGTGCGCGAAAAATTCCTCTACCCCGAACACCGCATCTCGCTGCTGTGCGCTTCTGCGCCGGGGGAACTGCTGGAAGCCATGCAGACCCACCGTCACCCGCACGATGCAGTGCGGCGTTGGATGAGGAAAGAGTGAGCCAGGCGTACCCCGGAGGCCCAGATGGTTGAAGATATTTCCCAGGCGATCGCCCTGATCCGTGCGGGACAGAAGGAGGAAGCCCAGCGCTTCCTCGTCTCCCTGCTGCAGACCGATCCCAAAAATGAAGCCGCCTGGCTGTGGCTGGCTGAGACTCTACCCAGCGACATGCTGCGCATCTCGGCCTTGGAGCAGTGTCTGGAACACATCCCCGGCAGCAAGCCGGCGCGCATGGCGCTGGAAGTGCTGAAAGCGCGGCAGACCCCCCTGACACCCGAACCGGAGATCAGAAGTCGGCTGGCGCTCTTTGGACTGGGACGGCAGACCTCCGGACAGTCAAGCGCCCCACCGGAGGAAACTCAACCCAAGTCCGCATCCCAGTCCGAAGCAGAACCCGCGCCCGACATCCAGCCAGTCACAGTGCCGGAACCACAGGCTTCCGTCGAACTCCCGGTCGAGGAAGTGCCTCCCTCCGCCGGGGACGGGATCGACCAGCGCCTGGCCTGGCTGGACGAGCAGAAAGGGGATACCTGGCAGGAAGGTGTCGCTCCCGAGTCCCAGGCAGAACCCCTGCCGGCCGAGGCCGGGCTGGAAAGCCGGCTCGAAAGCCTGGAACAGGAAAAGCAGTCCTGGTGGACACCTGCCACCCCCCAGGCCGAGGCGCAAGCCCCGGCGTCCGGGTCTGAACTGGATGACTGGTTCGGGCGCCTGGGACAGGCAGAACCGGCAGCCGCCTCCGAGGAGGCGCCCCTGCCTGCCGATCACGGGATCGCCAGCCGGATGGAACAAAGGGCACAGGCGCCAGCCGCTCCCCTGCCGGAACCGGCTGCCTCCCCTGTGCAGCCCGCCCCAAAGCCGGCAGCCGTGAAAAAGACTGCCGCCCCGCTGCTCACACCGCAGTTGACTCATATGCCGGAAGCACCCCAGCCATCCCGGATGCGGGCGCACCCGCTGGAGATCTTCCTGGTCATCCTGCTGGTCGTGGTGGCGCTGGTCGTGGTCGGCCTGCTGGGTTGGACCCTGCTGCACCCACCGGCTGCCCCCTTGCCCACCCCGACAGGCACCAGCACCCTACCGCTGCTCCCGACCGCAACCGCCTCGCCTGCCCCCACCGCCACCCGCACGCCGCTGCCCACACCCACGCTGACCCCGATCCCCACCATCGCGCAGATGGTGCTGCTGGATTCCTTCACTGCCGGAAGCGGCCCACTGACCAGCGTGGCGTTCTCCCCCGACGGGAGCCTGTTCGCGGTCGGCAGCCAGGATGGGGTGGTCTATTTCTTTGACACGTTCACCCATGAACAGGTTGCCTACCACCAGCAGTCCAGCCCTGTGCTGGCCCTGGCGTTCAGTTGGGACTCTCCGCTGCTCGCCGAAGCCTACCAGGACAGCAGGATCATCCTGTGGGACACTGCCAACCAGGAGATCATCAAAACCCTGAAAGGTCATACCGGGCCGGTGACCAGCCTCGACTTTGACCCCATCAATGCCTACCTGGCTTCTGGAGGCGAGGACGGCCTGGCACGCCTGTGGGATACAGGGACGGGGGAAGCGGTCAAAACGCTTTCCAAGCCAGGGGAAAAGATCTACAGCGTGGCATTCCTGCCCGGTGGAGGCTTGTTCGTCGGCGGCAGTTTCTTCTCCATCTGGGATTACAGCGGGGATGGGGAACCGCGCATCTTCACCCCGCAGGGGCAGGTGTATAAGATCGCGGTACGTCTTTTCTCTCAAGAGGGTGAGAACCCGGTCTCTGCCGGGACCGCCCTGGAATCCTGGGATATGGACACAGCCTCTCGGCGCCTGCTCTATCAAGGGCATACCGGCATCGTATGGGCAGTCGCCTACAGCCCGGACAACGAACATTCCCTGCTGGCATCGGCAGGCGAGGATACCACGGTGCGCCTGTGGGACCCGGATACAGGCGCAGCACTGCAAACGTTGGAAGAACACCAGGCGCCCGTGCGCTCAGTCGCATTTTCGCCAGATGGCAGCCGGCTGGTCTCGGTGGACGATGATGGAAGGGTCATCCTCTGGAGCACGACAACCAGCCAGGCAGAGATCCCCGCCACGCACCGCAATTCGCCCGTGGATGACATGCTGCAGATCTACATCCCGGGAGGTGAATTCATCATGGGGGCAGACGATCTGCAGGATGTACCTGACAGTGTCAAATTCTTCCGCCCTGAACATGTAGTGTACCTGGATGCCTTCTGGATGGACGAGACCGAGGTGACCAATGGGCAGTATGCCCTGTGCGTGGCGGCGGGTGTCTGTTCGCCTCCCGGCGAGATGGGCTCTTATGAAAGCGACCATTACTACGACGACCCGCAGTACGCCAATCATCCCGTCGTCTTCATTGCCTGGGGACAAGCCAGCACCTACTGCGAGTGGGCTGGCAGGCGGCTGCCGACCGAGGCAGAATGGGAGAAAGCCGCCCGCGGCACGGACGGTCGCCGCTACCCGTGGGGTAATGATCCCTCCCCGGTGGCCCATCCGGAATTGGATTTTGTGGATGTCCATCGTTTTCCGCAGGAAGCCAGCCCCTACGGGGTTCTCAACCTGGACAATTGGGTACATGAGTGGACCGCGGACTGGTTCACTCCTGATTATTACACAACTTCACCCGACCACAACCCAACCGGTCCCGCCCAGCCCGTCGCCCCGGGGTTTCGCGTGGAGCGCAACGACGCCATTTACCGCGACGGCACGCTGGATAGCACCCAGGATATTGCCATCGGCTTCCGCTGTGCCGAAACTGGCGGGGGCAGATAGGCTCCCTGCCCGGGGCAGACCCTTTGAGCACTTTGGCAACACCCTCCCTCCCCACCTTCCAGATCAGGAACGTGCCGGTCTATGGGGACGTCCTCCTGGCTCCCATGGACGGCTTCTCGGACTGGCCCTTCCGCCCGCTGTGCCGCGCAATGGGCTCGGGGATGAGCATCACCGAGTTCATCCGCGCCGAGTTCCTGGTGAAAGCCTTCCAGCACATGCGCAAGCGCATGACCTTCGACGAGATCGAGCGCCCGGTCGCCATCCAGATCTACGGCGACATCCCGGAGATGATCGTGCAGGCCGCGCGGCGCGTTGAGGAGATGCGCCCGGACGTGATCGACATCAACCTGGGCTGCCCGGCGCGCACGGTGGCGCAGCGCGGGGCGGGGGTGGGCATGATGCGCACGCCGCTCAAGGTGGCGCAGACCTTCCAGGGGCTGGTGGCTGCCGTGGGAGTGCCGGTGACCGCCAAGATCCGCCTGGGCTGGGATGACTGCCGCAACTACCGCGAGATCGCCCGTATTCTGGAAGACAACGGCTGCGCGGCGATCGCTTTCCATGCCCGCACCAAGGAACAGGGCTACGGCGGGATGGCGGATTGGGATGCCATCGCCGAGCTGCGCGCCGCGGTGAAGATCCCGGTGATCGGCAACGGGGACGTCTGCCGCCCGGCAGACATCGAGCGCATGAAGGCGCACACCGGCTGCCCGGCGGTGATGATCGGCCGGGCCGCAGTGGGAAACCCGTGGATCTTCGCCCGCCAGGAACGGGACGCCGTCCCGTTGGAAGCCGTCCGCCAGGTGATCCACACCCACCTGGAGCGCAGCCTGGAATTCTACGGGCCGGACAAGGGGCTCAACCTGTTCCGCAAGCATGCCATGCAGTACATGAAACTGCAGCATTTCACCCGCCAGACGCGCATCCGCATCATCCAGCAGGCAGACCCGCAGGAATTCCTGCGCCTGCTGGACGAAGCCCTGCTTGGCTCGGGAAGAGATGATCGATCTGCTTCAGAACAAGAATTGTCTTGAACGGATGATCTTACGGCTTCATGACCTTGATGGTATCGAACCACACATCGATCTTTGGTTCGGCACGCACCCCTGCCAGCAAACCCACATCGCCCTGGAGAATATCGCCATCCTGGACCTCGACCAGCAGTTGTCCATTGACCATCAAAGATAGCCTTTGCCCGGCACAGGAGGCAACGATCTCGTTGATCTCATTCTCACTCCCGTGAATGGCATCGCTGACGCCGGGAGCATCCATGCCAATGAGTTGGCTGGAAAGAAAACCACCCTGTGCGATCTGCTTGCCAATGCCATAACCACCGTTGGAAGTAATGAAGAAATAGTAATACTGGTTCTGATCGTCCAGGCGGCAGATCACGCCAAAGGGAGCATCCTGCGGACCACTGAGCCTGGTCACCGCAACCTGCACCACAACATCTGCCAGGGGTTCCGCCAGGTTGGCCTGCACCCAGAACATGTTGTTGACCGTATCCACAAGCATCCGGTAACCCCCGTTTTCATAGTCCAGGATCCCATCGAACTCCCGATATCGTTCCCAACCGCTATTGGGATCCGAGAAATCATCCGCGAACAAGAGAATTGGGGTGCTGGTGGGGAGAACCTCCGGAGTCAGTCTGTCAGCCAAGGTGACGTCCATTGAGGTTGGATTGACTGGCGTATTTTCATTTTCCTCACCAGGCAGCTGAACCGGATCGGTGGCCGGGGTTGGAGAGAGAGTACAGGCCACCAGAAGGATGCTCAAACCAAGCACAAAACCCAGGGAACTATCGTTCTTCATGATCGCCTCCTATATCTTGCTAAATAAAGTGTCTACGGTTTTGGAACGCACTTATTGGGTGAGGTATCCCACTTGCAGCCCGGGGTGCTCTGGCAGGTGGTGGGGCTCGTGATGGAAGAACAGGCAACAGGTACGGTGGGGGTCGGCTGGCAGGTATATGAATTCATCCGGGCGGGGAAGTCGGCGAAGGTCTTGCACACCGGGCTGGTATCTTCCGGGCGCTGGAAGCAGAATTCCAGCGGGCCGGGAGAGACAGGGTCCTGACCGTAGCAGTTCACCTTGCCGGGATCCTGGGCGGCAGCACACCAGTAGGTCACTTCGCCGTCATCCGCCGTAAAGCTGTATAAACCGCCGGATTCCATCCACTCGTATCCCGTGTCGATGACAAAGAAGATCTGCGTGGTGCCGTCACAACCGGTGGAGAGCAGTTCCCATTCCGGTTGGCAGGATAATCCCACCAGCCAGTCCGGGAAGTCTGTATAGGTGCGGCACACCGGGGAGGGGTCCGTATCCCTCTGGATGCAGAAGGTCAACGGGCCGGGAGTGGACGACTGCGAACCATAACACCGGACCCGCCCGGGGAGGTCGGGGACCTCACAGGTATAGGTCGTCTCCCCATCCGAAGCAGAGAAAACCGCCCGCGCCTGCGGGGTGAGCCAGGCATAGCCCGTATCGATGAGAATATCCATCTGGGTGGTGTCCGGGTTGCAGGCAACGGAGAAAATGGGCCAGTTGGAGGGGTCCAGGGGTGCGGTGGATTCATCCGCCACCAATGCCAGCTCGAGGCTGGCGTTGATCTCGCTGGTCAGCGGCTCGGTGGCGCAGCCTTCGCTCTCGGCGGATGCCCTGGCAACCGCGCTGATGTGGATCGCACCGGCGGCAACATCCGCGGCAGTGGTGGTATAGAGCAGCGTGCAGGTCTTCTGGTCCGCAGAGGATGCCAGCGGGAACGGCTCACACACGGCGCCCCGGCTGCCATCCACGATCTCCACCTGCATGAGCTGGTTCGGATTCCTGACCGTATACGCCAGGGTGATCATTTGACCGGGGACCGAGAAAGTGGCTGGAGCAGCCTGGATCTCGAATTCCACGCTGGGTTGGACCGGCTCACCGCAGCATCCCGTCAGGAGAAATAGGAGCGCGGCTCCGATCAAGGAAAGAGACATCAACCGTTTCTGCATTGCACCCTCCCGCTATTCCAGTTCAAAGAATGGGAAACCGCATCAATTATACAATACTGTGATTTTTCGCACACATCCGACAATGGGGTTCCCATGGATGGGGTGTGTACAGAGTCCCTCTGGCAAAAGGGTTTCTCCGTGCAGATCTGGCGTGCTCAACGCGCCTTGCGGTTTTGGTACGCGGGGATCATCCTGCGCAAAAGCCAAACCCCGCTGGTGGCAGCGAGAAATATCAACGCAACCAGTTGGTGGAAATTCAGCGCCCCCACGAAAGGAGGCAGGTCGCGCAAAGAGTCAATCAGCACGCGTCCCAGGGAGAACAGGAACAGGAAGGCAAGCACCTGGCTTCCGGGGGGGGGTGGTTGCCTCCGGCGCCAATATAAATACCCAAAAATGGCAAAGTCGAGCAGTATGTACATGATTTGGGTGGGATGGCGAGGCGCCCATTCCCCAAACCGCCCCGGGAGCAGGAGTCCCCAGAACCATCCAGTCTCCAGCCCATAACAACAGCCATTCAGCAGGCAGCCAATGCGGTACACCGCCAGGATCAATGCCAGTGCCAGGGCGATCACGTCCAGAGTCTGCCCGCTGGACTGCCTGCGGACCCTGGCAAGCGTCCAGCCGGTGAGCAGCGCACCCAGCACTGCGCCGAAGGAAACCAGCCCGCCGCTGAAAAAATCATCCAGCCCAACAAAGCCCCAGTGCCTGACCAGCCTGAAAAGGAAACCGTTGGCAAACCCCATGCCCAAGGCAACCAGGACGGCGATCAGAAAGAATGAGAAAATGTCGCCATCCGTGAAGCCGGCCCGCCTGGCTTCTCTGCGTCCGACCCACAGCCCAAGCAGGATGCCCAGGAGGGTGAACACGAGCGAGGCGCGGACTTCCCAGGTGCCGATGGTGAAAAGGATGGGATACATTTAAGAATGGGGAGGCGCCTGCCAGGCAGGCCGCTCAGGGCTGGATGCCGAGAGCCTTGTCCAGCTTGCGCTCATCGAAACCGACCAGCACCTGACCGCGGATGAAGAAGGTGGGCGTGGTCTCGTTGCCCTCCGCCCAGCCGCGCACGCGGGCGGCAGCCTCGCGGTCACGGGTGATGTCGATCTCCTGGAAGGGGATGCCGCGCGCTTCCAGGTGGACGCGCGCCCG
>JBGSVI010000024.1:0-12813 GCA_041753035.1 Anaerolineales bacterium
AGGATACGCCCGGCGGCGACGCAGCCTGGACGGCTTTTACCAACGGGTACCGCTTCTACTGCGGGTTCTGCCGCAATCCCTATTTCACCCAGCCCTTCTACGAATATCCCATCGTCGTGCGCATCCCCGCTGATGCCCAGGAGGGCGAATACACGGGCTATGCCAACGTGCTGTTGGATTACTTTGTCAAGGTGGCCTTCGTCTACCCGTCGGTCGCCACGGCTGACGTGGAGACTTACCTGGCCCAGTACGGCATGCTGCTGGTCGGCGAGACGCTGCCGGGCGAGGACATCCGTGCGAACTGGATCGTCAGCATCCAACCAGACCTGGATTCATCCATTCAGGCCATTTTCCCCGACCTGGTTGCCGGGCAGGGGGGCCAGGTCCTGGCGACACCGCTGGTGCTCAATGACGTCAATCCCGACTTGCTCACCGAAGGCAAGCTGCGCCTGGTTCAGGAGCTGCTGGCCAACCTGCAGAACGGCACCGTCGATACGGGCGTGACGCCATAGTTCATTGTCAGATTCCGCGATTGCGGCTATAATACCGCCTTGCCCGACGGGGCGTGGCGCAGTCCGGCTAGCGCGCTTGCATGGGGTGCAAGAGGTCCCGGGTTCAATTCCCGGCGCCCCGACTAAAAACATCCACACAACTTGTGGGTGTTTTTTTCTTTAATAGTGTCCCTTGAATAGGACGCCGGGCTCAGCCTTTTTTTGACAGATCCACGCGAAATACCTGAATTGTTGTTCGCAACTCAACGCTCCCATGTCAATGCTCCCATTGACACCCCTGTCATCCTACAGTAAACTCGCTGGGTACCAAATCCACCAGAAAGGAGGCGCGCCCGATGATCTTGACCGCTGCTAAAAAAAACTGTTCGATTTTTCCGCGGAGCGCGCCTGCAGACCGGTAACGGTCCCTCCTTCCTGCCACTGCTAGCCATGGTGCACTCCAGACCATGGCTTTTTTCTTGCCTGTGCCTGAGCTTGAAAGATTTCTCATGAAAATTCCCTTTAAAGCCTATTGGGACCTGCTTGCCCAACACATCCGCCCGCAAAAAGGACGATTCTTCCTGCTGGCCTGCTTGTTGTTCGGCAGCATCGGCCTGCGTCTCTTTGCCCCGCAGATCATGCGCAGATTCATCGATGCTGCCCTGGCCGGGGATGTAATGAGAGTCCTGTTGTTGACCGCCCTGGGTTACCTGATCGTGGCGGTCCTGCAACAGGGAGTCTCCATCGCGGTCACCTACCTGGGCGAGAATGTTGCCTGGACCGCGACCAATGCTTTACGGCTGGAACTGGCCCGCCACGCCCTGCGCCTGGACATGGGTTTCCATACCAGCCACACCCCCGGCGAATTGATCGAACGCATCGACGGGGATGTCAGTGAGCTGGCCACTTTCTTCTCGCAGTTTGCCCTCAACCTGGTGAGCAACAGCCTGCTGATGGTCGGCATCCTTGCAGCGCTCTACCTGGAAGACTGGCGTGTTGGCCTCGGATTCACGGTCTTTGCTGCCGCCACCCTGCTCATCCTGGGACGCGTCAAGGATATCGCCGTTGTCCACCATAAAGCCCGCCGCCAGGCCGAAGCAGAACTCTACGGCTTCATCGAAGAGCAACTGGCCGGGATGGAAGACATCCGCGCCAGCGGCGCGGTGGGCTATTCCCTCCGTGAACTGGTGCGCCACCAGGCCAACATCCTCACCCACAACCGCCGGGCGCACTTCAAACGCTGGATCATCGAGAACGCCATGGGCCTGGCCCTGACCATAGGCAGCCTGCTTGCCATCGCCAGCGGTTTCTGGCTGTACACTGCCGGGCTGGTCACCATCGGTACAGTCTACCTGTTCATCAGTTATCTCACCATGCTTGAAGAACCACTATGGGCCATGACCCACGAGATCGAATCTTTCCAGACCATTGGCGCTTGCGTGGAACGCCTGACCGAGTTCCGAAAATTCCAGCCGGAGGTGGTGGATGGTCCCGGTGCGGAGTTCCCCGACCAGGCGCTCGGCCTGACCTTCGAACGGGTCACCTTTGCCTACGAGAGCGATGATCCTGTGCTGCGCGACCTGACCTTTGACCTGCGTCCCGGTTCTGTGCTTGGCCTGCTTGGGCGGACGGGCAGCGGCAAGACCACCCTGGCGCGGCTCATTTTCCGCCTGTATGACCCGAAGGCCGGGCGCATCCTTCTGCAAGGCGCAGACCTGAAAGCGGCACGCCTGGAGACCTTGCGGCGGCACATTGCCATCGTTACCCAGGATGTGCAGCTTTTCCGTGCCAGCGTGCGCGACAACCTGACCTTTTTCGACCGCTCCATCCCTGATGAGCGCATCCTGTCCACGCTGGAACAACTCGAACTCGGCGACTGGTACCGCGCCCTGTCCCAGGGTCTTGACACCGTCCTCGATACCGGCAGTCACAGCCTGTCGGCCGGGGAAGCACAATTGCTGGCTTTCACACGCGTCTTCCTGAACGACCCCGGCCTGGTCATTTTGGATGAAGCCTCGTCCCGCCTCGACCCGGCCACTGAGAACCGCCTTGAACGCGCCATTGACAAGCTTCTGCTGGGCCGCACCGCCATCATCATTGCCCATCGCCTGCACACGGTCCAGCGCGCCGATGAGATCCTCATCCTGGAGGATGGACAGGCCAGGGAGCATGGTGAACGCCGTCACCTGGCATCCGACCCGAACTCGCGCTTCCACCACCTGCTGCAGACCGGGCTGGAGGAGGTGCTGGCATGAGGAAAAAGAATTCCACCTCCACCCCTGGCGAGCCCAGCGTGCCGGCTCTGCCGGCCTGGCGCGTGATCTGGGACATGCTGCGTTTTCGCCCCTGGTTCTGGTTCGTCGACCTCGTCTCGGTCAGCCTGATCCGCTTCTGCTGGCAGGTGGCCCCAGCGCTGGTCATCAAGGCTTTCTTCGACCTGTTGACCGGTGACGCCCCGCTGACATTTGGCATCTGGAGCGTGGCAGCCTTTTTCGTGGCTACCTGGCTGGGACGGGTGCTTGCCAGTTATGGGTTCTACTATGCCGACGTGCCCATCTTTGCTGACATGAGCACCCTGCTGCGCAAGAACCTGCTGGGGTACATCCTGCGTCGCCCGGGGGCCTCGGCCCTGCCCGACTCGACCGGGGAAGCCATCAGCCGCTTCCGCAACGATGTGAACGAGATCCCTTTGTTCGTGATCCTCATTAATGACATCATGGTGGGGATCGGCGTCGTTGTTGCTGCCATCATCCTGATGAGCCGCATCAGTGTTCCGGTCACATTGATGGCACTCGCCCCCATCATCGTGGTTGGCCTGATCGCCAACGCCGCCACCGGGCGCATCGAACATTACCGGCGGGCCTCCCGGCAAGCCACAGGAGTAGTGACCGGCTTCATCGGTGAGTTCTTTGGTGCGGTGCAGGCAGTCAAGGTGGCCTCTGCAGAGAAACACGTCATCAGCCACTTTGCCCGAATGAACGAAAACCGCCGCAAGATGTCCATCCGCGAAAGCCTGTTCGACTCCATCCTCGGGTCGCTCTACAACAACACCTCCACCCTGAGCACCGGCATCATCCTGGTTCTGGTCGGCCAATCGATGCGCCAGGGCAACTTCACGGTGGGTGACTTCTCGCTGTTCGTCTACCTCCTGCAGAGTGTGGGAAACCTGACCACCTTTGCCGGGATGCTGGCCGCCCGCTACAAACAACTCGGTGTCTCGGTCCAGCGTATGTACCGGCTGATGGAGAATGCGCCGCTTTCGGCGCTGGTGGAACACAGCCCGATCCATTTGACCGGCCCGCTCCCGGAAGTGATCTACCCCGAACGGACGGAGGCTGACCACCTGTCGAGTCTCTCGGCTCGCGACCTTACCTTCCGCTTCCCTCA
This sequence comes from Anaerolineales bacterium, assembly GCA_041753035.1. Taxonomy (GTDB): domain Bacteria; phylum Chloroflexota; class Anaerolineae; order Anaerolineales; family Villigracilaceae; genus UBA877. The sequence goes on from JBGSVI010000024.1 coordinate 3,879, forward strand.
TTCGGAGAATGGCATTCGGGGCGTGAACCTGGATCTGGCTGCTGGCACCCTGACGGTGGTCACGGGCAGGGTGGGGAGTCGCAAGACCACCCTGCTGCGCGCCCTGCTCGGCTTGCTGCCATTGGAAGCCGGGGAGATCTTGTGGAATGGAGCGCCGGTCCGCAACCCGGGAGATTTCTTTGTCCCGCCGCGCTGTGCCTACACTGCCCAGGTACCGCGCCTGTTCAGCAACACTTTGCGCAACAACATCCTGCTTGGGCTGGACAGCCCGCCAGAAGCGATCGAGCGCGCTACCCGCCTGGCCGTCATGGACCGGGACTTGGAAGCGCTGGACAACAAACTGGAAACAAAGGTGGGGGCCCACGGCGTCAAACTTTCCGGCGGACAGGTACAGCGCACCGCGGCAGCGCGCATGTTCATCCGCCAGCCAGAACTGCTGGTCTTTGACGACCTATCCAGCGCGCTGGACGTGGAGACCGAGCGCCAACTGTGGGAGCGGCTGTTCCACCGTCAGGGAGCCACCTGCCTGGTGGTGTCGCACCGGCGCCCGGTGTTGCGCCGCGCCGACCGGATCCTGGTGCTCAAGGACGGTCAACTCGCGGCCCAGGGAACACTGGACGAACTGCTGGAGTCGAGCCAGGAGATGCGCGATCTCTGGCAGCTGGCGGAGAATGGGGGGTAGGAGAAGACAACTACCGGACCGCGGCACTTCTTCCGTTGATCCCCACAACAAAGACTCCGCGATCTGTGCGGAGTCTTTGCTACTTCCAAAACCCGTGTTCCACCCACCTGGGCGGAGGAAGGCTGTGCCTGGGAAACCTGGAGAGGAGGCGGTGTGCTTAAGGGATGCAGCCGACTTCCACAACGGTTGGGCGGGAGGATGCGCCGACCGTGTTGAAGGCTTCCACGCCGTATGTATAGGGGCCTCCATACGCTGGGTTGTCGGTATATTTGGTTGTGTCGGCGTCCAGGGTGGCGAGCAATACGCCGTCGCGGTAGAGGTGGTATCCCTGTTCATTGTTTGCCGCATCCTGCCAGCGCAGGGTGACAGAATAGGCTTGGCCAGTGCAGATGCGGCTTTCGATGGCGAATTGCACGGGGGTAGCCGGTGGCTGCGGGAGGGGGGTGGCGCTAGGGACAGCGGTAGGCAGCGTGGTGGGGGAGGGCAGTAGGGGGAAGGTTGCATTGGGTGTGGTCTGCTGCAGGATGGACACCGGCGTCCAGGTGGCGGCGGGAGGCGGAGCGACAAGTTCAGCCTCGAGCTCAAAAGCGCCGATATCGCAGCGCAGGCCCTGGGGGCGCGCCACGCCGCGCTGGTCGCCGGTCAGACCGAGGATGCACAGCACTGCGTCCACCGCCGGGCTGTCCGGGAGCAGTGCATGGGTTGGGCTGCTTCCACCGTTGTCGCGCAAGGCGCCGTCCACGCCAGGGTAGTAGTCCCAGGCGGCGCGCTCGGCTGCCAGTGGGTCGCGGCAGGTATTGTCCGAGTCGATGCTATCCACGATGCGCGTACGAAATTCCGGAAACCCGGTGGTATAGATGGTAGTGAAATCGCAATCCCGCCCGTTGTAGACCACCAGGCTGTTGCGCAGGGTGAGGCGGTAGGTAAGAGAAAGTTGTCCCAGGATGCCGGTGTTGGCATGGTTGGCGATGGTCACGTGGGTGAGAAGGGTCTCATTACTCCTTCCGAGGGAGATGCCGCTACCGCTGTTCCCGCTGATGGTGGTGTTGCTGATCTCAAGAAACTCGCCACCATGGCGGATCGCCACGCTGGCAGCAGGATCACTGCGGTTGGTATTGTTGTAGATGGCTGAATTTGAGATATGGAGGATCCCACCTTCGCCAGTGCCGATGTCGCTGTCGAGCCCATTCAGGATCGCGGAGGGGTAATAGCCATCGGACTGGTTGTTCCAGATGACGACGCCATCCAGGGTGAGCGTGCTGCCATAATTGATGATCGCGGTCTGGTCGTTGTTGTCAATGCTCACATTCCGCAGGGTGATCTCCACGTTGCGGTCACGCGCCAGGATGGGGTACCCCTGGATATTGGTGAAGCGTGAATTCTCGATAATAATGGTCGCCTGTTCATGATCAGGACCGATATGAAGCGCATGTGTGGCGATGTTGCTGAAGATCACCTGGTCAAAGTTTGCCCGCCCGCTGGTCACCCAGACCCCATAATGGCTGCTCTGGATCTCCACGTTGTTGATGTTGACGAGCTGTCCTGCCGTGAGATTGATCACAACGGTGCTGGGGATGCCGGGAAAATTGTACAGGCGGTTGATCACCACCCCGGTCTCACCCTGCAGGGTCATGCCCTTCTGGATCATCAGGTCATTGGTCTCGTTGTAGGTCCCCGGGGCGATGCGGATGGACGCTCCGGTCATGTCATTGGCAAGCTGCACTGCCCGCCAGACCGTCTGGCAGGCAGTCTCGGCAGTCTGGCAGTCGTTGGCATCGTTGCCGCTCGTGGCGACGAACAACTCGAGGCTGGCAAGCCCCTCGCCGATGTCATCGATCACATCGCCGGGGATGGTACAAGCGACAAGGGTGAGCAGGAGGAAAATGTTCACCAAAAATACCGGTGAAAAAGAAAGGCGCTTTGTATGAGTCATCGGACACTCCGTGAAAAGAAACCAAGAGTTTGGAATAGAGGATTATGAATATATTTCATATAATTATAACCTTATTTATCTAATTATTCAATGCCTGGAGATCATAACAGTCGAAATCCGTTTACGGTCCGTAAACGGATTTCGACCAGGGGCAATGAATGGTCAGGTTTATCCAGGAACGCATCCCTGGGGCGTGGGTGATTACAAGTTAAGCTCCAGCATCTGCTGCCGGTAGGCACATACCGTGCAGGTTTCTCCTGGAGGAGGCGGGGTGGGGGCATCCAGTACGCTCAATATTTCCCCCAATAAGGATAGAAAGGCGTGGTCATCGCGCGGCACGTCCATCCAGGAAGTCCGATTGACGAAGATGGTTTCACCGGCTGGTGCGTACTCGAAGCGCTGCGGGGTGATCACGAAGAGACCCATGCGGGTGATGGGTGCCAGGCTCAGTGCTCCGGGTGCCGGGTTTTCCAGCGCATAGGCATAGGCCGAGAGTTGGCGGCTGTAGAAGGGAACATGCTCATCCTTCGCCTCCGAGGTCTTGTAGTCCACCAGCCCATAAGAACCGTCTTCGAACTCGATCACTGCATCGAAGCGCCCGGAGAGGTAACATTGCGACTCCGCCCAGGGGACGATGATCGGCGCTGATTTTACGTTCTTTTCGCGGAATTTTATGATCCCCGGTGGCAGGTTTTCCGAGATCACCGCGGCGGACCTGCCCAGGTAGAAACCGCTGGTCAGACTGCCCATCTTGCTGAAGATGCCCGGGAAGATCCCCTTGGGAGCAGCGACCTGGTGTTTCACTTTCATATAAAAGCAGAACCTGCATTCATCCCAGGTAAAGGTCAGGTCGGAAGGGCTGAATTTGTAGGTGTTCATCCTGCTCGCTTTCTGTGCTGTGGGTTGGTACTCATTGAGTGATCTGCAGGCAGATTGTACCAGTTCTGTGGCGAGGGAGTCTGACTGCCTGGGTGGAAGTTCTTGGACAGGCAGTCGGAGAACCGGAAGGGGTGGATAAAATTTCCCCATACTGCACTCTTCCAATACAGCAGCCTCCTTAATCAATTTTGATTGACCTGCCGTTCCCAGCCCGTCCTCCTGGGTTCCCGGAGATGTTCAGACAAGTGCACGCCGCATCTTGAATCAGGCCTGAAAATATTGTACAATCTATAAAGCAAGCCCCTTTTACTGACCGTTCACTGAAGGGAGCAAAACCATGGACCTGATCAAAGTTTCTGCCACCTCCCGTACTTCTGCTGTAGCCGGGGCGATTGCAGGCGTGATCCGAGAGCACAAGAGGGCGGAAGTGCAGGCGATCGGCGCCGGAGCGGTGAACCAGGCGATCAAAGCTCTGGTGCTGGCCACCGGGTACCTCAAGGCGGACGGTTATGATGTGGTCGCAGTGCCCGAGTTCGTCGATGTGGAGATCGAGGACAAGGTTCGCACGGCGATCAAGATCGTTGTCGAACCCCGCTGACCCCACTTTAAAGGATAGTCCACAGGGATGCTTTCAAGCGCCGGCAACATGGCTGAGGCGCCTTATGTTATCATTGACAGGATGATCCCGCGCAAAAAGATCTTCACCCTGCTGCTGGTTCTCTCCCTGTTGGGGGGTACCTTTGCTGGGTTTGTTGAAAACAGTGCCCATGCTGCCCCTCCTGCCAGCCCTGCGCAGGATGCGCTGGTGATCAGCGAATTTCGCACCCGGGGGCTGCGCAGTATCTATGATGAGTTTGTCGAGATCTTCAATCCATCAACTGTATACCTGGACATCGGTGGAATCCAATTGTATGTCTCGGACCAGGATGGCGCAATTTCCTTGCGCTACACCGTCCCGGGTGGCATCTCCCTGGCACCCGGGGGGCATTACCTGGTCGCCAATGGACGCAGTGATGGCTACAGCGGGGTTGTGCCTCCCAACGGGACCTATACGACCGGGATCCCCGATAATGGTGGGATCGCCCTGGTCAAACCCGGCGCCACCCCGCTGGATGACGGCGCAGTGATCGACCAGGTGGGGATGAATGTCGGTTCCGCCTTCAAGGAAGGCGCACTTCTCTTCCCCCTGACAGGCGCATCCAATACCGGGTATGAACGCAAACCGGGTGGATTCCTCGGGAGTTGTTTCGATTCGGATGATAATTACTTCGACTTTGGTGATCTGCCTGTCCCCAGTGACCCGCAGAACCTGTTGAGTGCAGTCACCCCCTGTGCGCCAGCCACGGAGACTCCCACCTGGACGCCGACCATCACGTTCACCTTCACGCCTTCCGACACCCCTTCGCCGACCACGACCGGTACCCCCACTGTGACGGCCTCGCCCACCTCCACCAGTGCATTTACTGCCACCTTCACCCGCACCGCAACATCCACCCCCACGCGCACCCCGCTCCCGCCGCATATTGTCATCAGCGAGTTCCGCCCGCGCGGCATCAATGGGGCGGGGGATGAGTTCGTCGAGCTGTACAACCCCACCGGCGGTGCGGTGAATATCAGCGGCTGGGAATTGAAGCGCTCAAGCGGTTGCAGCGATACGGTCTATTCCCTGGTCACCATCAAGGCCGGGGTGGTGCTGCAGCCCGGGCAGCATTACCTGCTGGTCTCGAATTTCAATGCCAGCTTGAGCGGAGCCGACCAGACCTTCACCCCCGGCATCGTCAATACCGGTGGCATCGCTCTTTATTCTCCTGCCAGTTCCCTGCCGTTGGACCAGGTCGGTATGTGCGCGGATACGGAATTCGTGGAGGGGAATTTCCTCCCCCCGATCGAAGACGACCTCAACCGTTCTTATGAGCGCAAACCGGGCGGGAATACATCCTGTGTGGATACGAACAACAACGCCGCCGATTTCCAGTTGCTCACCAGCTCGAATCCGCAGAACCTCTCCAGCCCAGCAGTGGTGTGCGCCGGTATTTCCACCTACACCCCCACCCTTGCCCGGACCACCACGCTCACCAGGACGCTCACCGCAACCCGCACCCCCACCGCTGCTCCCACGGCGTATCCGGGCAGCGTGGTGATCAATGAATTCCTGCCCCGCCCGGGGAGCGACTGGAATGGCGATGGCGAGGCCAACAGCCGGGATGAATATATCGAGCTGATCAACATGGGGTCAGCGGAGATCGACATCCGGAATTGGGTGCTGGATGACCTGCCGCAGGGTGGTTCCAGCCCCTTCACCCTGCCCAGCCTGACCCTGGCTCCCTACCAGATCGTGCGCTTCTACGCCTCCGAGACCGGCCTCTCGCTCAGTGACGGAGGGGATACCGTGCTGCTGCGCAAGCCGGATGGGCGGACTGCCGATATCAAGGATTACCCGGTCGTCACTGCCTCGGACCGCTCCTGGTGCCGCCTGCCGGATGGTTCCGGTGCCTGGGCATTCATTTGCCGGCCCACCCCTGGCAGGCTGAATTTGCGTGCCGCGGACTCCTCTCCTGGCTCTGGCGAAGTTCAGCCCGAAGTGCAGTCCGAGTGCCCGCTGCCGGATACGATCCCCCAGGCTTTCTGGATGGCAGAGTGCAGTTCCCCGGGGGCGCAGATCTGGCGGCGCAGCCTCACCCGGGAATTCTGGCTGGAGCGGCGCTGGAAATGGGATGTGTTCGTGGAATAAAAGGGATCGATTAATAGCGGTCGATGGCTGAGAAAAAGTTCATCCCGGCTTCGTTCTCCGGGATGAACTTTTCGTTTCTCTTATTCGCGGGACGCCCGCTCAACCTCTTCCGGCTCAAAGATGACTTCCTCCTTGCCGGTCAGTTTTTCCTCCACTTTCCGGGCGATCAGGTCCAGGTGACCGGAATGGGCCACGTAGTCGAGCGTGTCCGCCGGGACGGTGAGCACGGGGCACAGGGTGAAGTCGGCGATCCATGTCTCGTAAAGGTTGTTCAGGCTAGAAAGGTAATCGGCGGGGATGGTGCGCTCATAATCGCGCCCACGGCGGTTGATGCGCTGGACGAGCGTGGGAACGGAGGCGCGCAGGTAGATCACCAGGTCGGGCGGGGGCAGGAACTCGGTCAGCGTCAGGTACAGTTCCCGGTAGGTCTGGTAGTCGCGGGCGCGGATGTGCCCCTGCAGGAACAGGTTGTGGGCAAAGATCTCCGCGTCCTCATAAACAGAGCGGTCCTGGATGGCGGATGAGGGGTACTGTGCCAGTTGGTGATGGGCGCGCAGGCGGTGGGTCAGGAAGAAGATCTGCGAATGGAATGCCCAGGTCTGCATATCCCGGTAGAAATCAGCCAGGTAAGGGTTCTCAGCGACCGGTTCAAAGAAGGGTGTCCAATCCAGTTTCTCACACAGCATATCCACCAGTGTGGACTTGCCAACACCAATATTCCCTGCAATGGCAATGAATTTTTTCATCTGAACCTCATTCCCTGCTGTGGGGGGAAAATTGCACTTTATTCTCCTGCCTTGGCCAGTTCCGCATCGACCAGTTGCTTGAAGGCGTCGTAAGGTTGGGCGCCCACGATCTGAGTCCCATTGACAAAGAACGTCGGTGTGGATTGCACACCCAGGCGCACGGCATCGTTGCGGTCTTCGAGCACCTCTGCCTGGTGTTTGCGGCTGTCGAGGCAGGCAGTGAAATCTTCTGTGTTCAATCCCAGGTCGGTTGCATACTGTTCATAGGCAGAGCGCCCATACCCGTATAGCCCGCTGAAGATGGCCTCCTGGAATTCCCAGTAGACATCCTGGTCCCCGGCGCAGTTGGCCGCCTCGGCAGCCGGTTGTGACTCGGTGTGCCCGGGCAGGGGAAAGTCGCGGTACTGGAAACGGATCTTTCCGGCGTACTCTTCCAGCAAACGCGGCAGGACCTGTTCGTGCCAGAGCTGGCAGTAGGGGCATTGATAATCGCTGAATTCCACAATGGTTACCGGGGCACCCTTGGGTCCTTGAGTGGGGTCATCTTTGGTGAACGGATCCAGCTTGGTTGATGTGGAACCATTGCTCCCCAGTAAGTAGCCTGCCGCCAGGCCGACAAAAAAAGCCACTGGAATGAAAAGCGCTGAATAGGAGGAGCTTCGTCTTACCCGCTTGTTTGCTTTGCTCATGCCCGGCATTATACTTCCGATTGCGACCTGGGGAGGAATTTTTAAAGAACAGGCAAAAGAGGGCTGACTGGCAGCCCTCTTCATCTACTACTGTCCGGACTCTCCAGGGTTCCTGCGTGGTTTCCAGATCATTGCGCAGGGGGTGCAGCTCTCAGCGCACCCGGTCCAGGGTCTCGGTGCCGGAGTTCCCCGCGCTGTTCCACCAGTTGGTGGAAAGCAGGTCGCCGCTCAGGGAGATGGTTTCGTAGCTCAGGGAGACATCATTCTCGGGGATGTAATACGTCCAGGTGAGGGTGCTGCCCGACCAGGACTGTTCGGTGATGTCGTAGCTCGTGCCTTCCCAGGTGACCGAAGTCACCACGTATTTCCCGTCCTGCCAGGCGATCACGAACTGGTCGGATGTTTCCGGGTCCTGCCAGGTGCCAGCCAGCCCGGGCATGGCTTCCTGGCTCGTGGTGGTTGGGATGATGTTCGAGCAGGAACAGGCGATGATGACCATGGCTGCCAGGGCAGCCAGCAGGACAAGAAAGATCTTATTGCGTGGGTTCATGGGATTCTCCTCAGGTGAAAATGATGTGGGATCGAACACCCTGCTGTTGCTGATCCAGTCAACTGCAGGTTATCTGCATTATACAACTCCTGCGCTGAAATCTGCATGGAATAGGTAGAATGGGGGAGAAGGAAAAGCCCCAGGGGGGAACCCTTGGGGCTGTGAACAGGATACTGAATTCCAGGCTATTTGCGGATGAAGGTGTCGGTGCCGGAATTGCCGTTGGTGCTCGACCAGTTTAGGAACAGTTCATCGCCGCTGACCGAGATGGTTTCCAGGGTGACATCCGCGCCATCCGGGACACGATAGACCCAGCGCAGGGAGCTGCCGTTCCAGGATTGCTCGACGATCGAGTATTGGCCTCGATCGGGATTGGTCGCATCGGTGACCACGTATTTTGTGCCATCCCAGGTGATGGTGTGCACGGTCAGTTCATACTGGTCTTCCCAGCGTCCTGCCAGGCCGGTGATCGGCTCCGGGGACGTCCCACCGCCACCACCACCGGTCAGATCGGTGCAGGAGCAGGCGATGATCACCATGACCGCAACGGCGGCCAGAAGAACAAGAAATACTTTATTGCGTGGATTCATTACTGTAGTTTCGCCAAAGATGGCGAATAGCACATTAAAAACCGTCACAAGTACGGCTAAAACTTTGATCGGTAGGCGGCTTTCTACAAGCAAAAGCCAGGAGCCTGCTCAGCAGCCTCCCGAAGGTGGTTATTT
>JBGSVI010000025.1:0-8387 GCA_041753035.1 Anaerolineales bacterium
CCAGGTCCAATCCATGTAGAGCCAGCCGCGTTCCCCGCCCAGGCCGGTGTAGGCGCGGAAAACAGGCGCGGGGGGCAGGTCCAGCGGCAGGCGGCGGGCTTCGATCATCATCCCCGCGCGGACCGAGAGGCTCAGCGGGCGCTGGTCGCCCTGGCTGATGACCAGGGCATCCATCCAGGATGTCTCGACGTCATCCGAGTCCACCCGCCCCAGCGCCTGGCGGACGGCGGACTCGTACTCCATGGGCTGGACCTGCGGGAAGAGGCGCGGGGCGAGGTCGCTGGTCACCAGGCTTTCGGCATGCAGCCCGGCGATGAGCGGGGCGACCACCTGCCAGGTGACGGGGGTGACCATGTGCACCCAGTAGGCGGAGAGGCGCGGCAGGAAGAAGGGGGTGGGGATGAGCAGGCGCTTGAGGCCGCGCAGGCGGGCGTAGCCCTGGAGCATATCGGCATAGGTCAGGCGGGTGGCGCCGCCGATCTCGACCACCTGGCTGCGGCTGAGGGGAGTTTCCAGGGCGGCGGTGAGGTAGACGAGCACGTCGCCGATGGCGATGGGCTGGGCACGGGTGAACCACCACCGGGGGCAGACGAAGACGGGCTGGCGCTCCGCCAGGTAGCGCACCATTTCGAAGAGCACCGAACCGGCGCCGATGACCATGCCGGCGCGGAATTCGGTCACCGGGACGCTGCCGCGGCGCAGGATATCGCCGGTGAGACGGCGGGCGTCCAGGTAGGGCGAGCGCCCGGCGGTGGGGTCGGCCAGTTCCCCCAGGTAGATGATGTGTTCCAGCCCGGCGCGCCCGGCTTCGAGGGCGAAGGTGGATGCGGCCTGGGTCTCGCGGGCGAGGATGACCTTGCCCGCCTGCATGCCGTGGACGAGGTAGTAGGCGGCGGAGATGCCCTGCAGGGCGGCGCGGAGCGAGAGGGGGTCGAGCACATCCCCCTGGGCGACCTCGACCTGGCTGAGCCAGGGGCGGCCCTCCAGGCGCTGCGGGTCGCGGGCCAGGATGCGCACGCGCAAGCCGAGGGAGAGCAGGTGCGGTACCAATCGTCCGCCGATGTAGCCGGTTGCGCCGGTGACCAGGATGGGTTTCATGGGGGATATTCTAACCCAGAATGGTCCACATAATAAACACCGGTGCGCCGCGTGGCGCACCGGTGGATCGTTGGTCGGGGGAATTATGGCTGGACGACGGCAGGGGGCGGGACGAGGGCGGGCTTGTTGTTCAGCGGCGCGGTCTTTTTCTTTGCCTGGACCTGCGGGATCTCGCGTGGCGGCAGCATCCCGAAGCGGGAGGCCCCCAGGTAGAGGATCTCAAGGATCAGGTCGGTATAGGAGATGCCCTGCGCGGCTGCCTGGAGACACAGGTCGCTGTAGCCGGGGGTGAGACCGGGCAGGGGGTTGATCTCGATCAGGCGGGGGTTGCCCTCGGCGTCGAGGCGGATGTCGGTGCGCGAGACGTCCAGCGCCCCGAGCAGGACGTGGGCGCGGTAGGAAAGGTGGTGCAGTTTTTTGGTCAGTTCCGGGTCGATCTGCGCCGGGCAGATGTAATCGGGCGCGCCCTGGGTGCCAACCGACTGGGCCTTGGCTTCGTTGCTGTACACGCCGGGAGTGACCGAACGGGAACTGTCCAGTTCCAGGATGGGAAGACGCAGGAAGCCGTCCTTGTCATACCACTCGGGGTGGCGCGAGTAGAGCAGGGTGTCATAGCGACCGAGCACGCCACAGGTGAACTCACGCCCGGGGAGGAAGACCTCCACCAGGGCGGGCTGGTGGTACATGCGGGTGACGTACTCGACGCGCTCACGCAGTTCGGCTTCGGTGTTGACGATGGCGCGGGCATCCACGCCCATGCCGGTGCCTTCGCGTGCCGGCTTGACGAAGAGGGGGAAGCGCAGTTCGGGGCGCAGGGGTTCATCCCCGAAGTTGAACTCCTGGAAGGGGGCCACCGGCAGGCGGCGGTCACGCCAGATGCGCTTGGTCAGGGTCTTGTCGAGGGCGATGGCGTTGGTCTGGACGCGTGAACCGGTGTAGGGGATCTTGAGCAGTTCAAGCAGGGCGGGGACCTGTGCTTCGCGGGCATCGCCCCCCAGTCCTTCGGAGATGTTGAAGCAGATATCGGGCCTGGCCTCTTTGAGGGCGTAGGGCAGGTTGCGGTCCGCCTGGACGAAGACGGTCTTGTGCCCGGCGGTCTCGATGGCAGCCCGGATGTGGTCGACGGTTTCAATATAGTCAAAATCCGCGCCGGCGTCAGGAGGAACATCCGGCGGCAGGGGCTTGTTGTGCTCCTTGATATTGGCAAGCACAGCCACCCGCCACGGACGCGCCTGGCGCGGGGCGGAACTGGGAGGTTTATCGTTTTCCTTTTTGATCACAGAAGTGTTCATGGTTCTCCTCGGTCAAGAATGAAGTGCGGGCGTAGTATAAAACAATCTACGCAGATGACAAGAGGAAGGAGGTAGGAAAAACCAGCCAAACTGGACAATCCCCTTACTTTCAGGTATCATTTGCACGCTTCCGGTCAGGTGGAAGGTGCCTGCGGAAGCGGCGACAGGCCCGGGTAGAAGGCATCCGGGCGATTGTGCGTCAGTATCCACACAATGCGAATAAAATCTAAGTTGGTTGATATCCCAACGTGGAGGCCAAATGGCAGACCTCATCAAGCAGATCACCAGTGATCTTCAGAAACAAATCGAAGGCTACCAGCCCGAGATCGGCTTCAGCGACATTGGCACGGTGCTGGAGGCGGGGGATGGCATCGCCCGCGTTTCCGGGCTGGCGAATGTGCGCGCCCAGGAACTGATCCAGTTCCAGAACGGGGTGATGGGCATTGCCTTCAACCTGGAAAAGAACGCCGTCGGGGCGATCATCATGGGAGACTATTCCGGGATCGTCGAGGGCATGACCGTGCGCGGCACCGGGCGCATCGCCTCCGTCCCGGTGGGTGATGGACTGATCGGGCGGGTGGTCAATGCGCTGGGGGAGCCGGTGGACGGCAAGGGGCCGATCCAATCCACGGGATACCGCCCGATCGAGCGCATTGCGGCGGGCGTGGTGGAACGCCAGGACGTGGACACCCCTGTCCAGACCGGGATCAAGCCGATCGATGCGATGATCCCCATCGGGCGCGGCCAGCGTGAACTGATCATTGGCGATCGCCAGACCGGCAAGACTGCCATTGCCATCGATACGATCATCAACCAGAAGGGCAAGGACCTGGTGTGCATCTACGTGGCGATCGGGCAGAAGAAAGCCGCCATCGCCCGCACGATGGCCCTGCTGGAACGCTTTGGGGCGATGGAGCACACCATCATCGTGATCGCCGCGGCGGACGAATCCGCAGCCCTGCAGTATATTGCGCCGTATGCCGGCTGTGCCATCGGGGAGGAGTTCATGGAGACCGGGCGCGACGCGCTGGTGATCTATGATGACCTGAGCAAGCACGCCTGGGCCTACCGCCAGGTATCGCTGCTGCTGCGCCGCCCGCCTGGTCGTGAAGCCTACCCTGGCGATATCTTCTACCTGCACTCCCGCCTGCTGGAACGCGCCGCCCGCCTGGCAAACGAGTACGTGATCGTTGCCAAGGAGTACCCGGAGGCGCTGGCGGAGAAGAAGGATGCGGTCAACGGGCAGATCTATGGCGGACCGCGTGCCAGCCATGATGCCGGGGAAGTGCTGAAAGCCATGCCGGAAGCCGCGGCCCACAAGGTGGTCAAGGTGAAAGGCACCGGCGGATCGCTGACGGCGCTGCCGATCATTGAAACGCTGCTGGGCGATGTCTCCGCGTACATCCCCACCAATGTCATTTCGATCACCGACGGGCAGATCTACCTGGTCAACAACCTGTTCAATGCCGGCATCCGCCCGGCGGTGGATGTGGGCATCTCGGTCTCGCGCGTGGGTGGGGCGGCGCAGACCAAGGCAATGAAACAGGTGGCAGGCAAACTGCGCCTGGACATGGCTGCCTACCGGGAACTGGCAGCCTTCGCCCTGATGGCCTCCGACCTGGACAAGTCCACCCAGTCGCAGCTCACCCGCGGCCAGCGCATGCAGGAGATCCTGAAGCAGGCGCAGTATGAGCCGATGTCGTTGGAGAACCAGGTGATGGTGCTGTTCGCCGGGACGCAGGGTTTTGCCGACAACGTCCCGCTGGAAAAGATGAAGAAATGGGAAGGTGAACTGGTGCGCTACCTTGGCACCGCGCACCCCGAGATCGGCAAGGATATCGGCGAAAAGAAACTGATCGCCCCCGAGACCGAGAAGAAACTGCGCGAGGCGCTGGGCGCCTTCCAGTCCACCTGGCAGTAAGAGCCGGCCAAGCAGAGAACCAGGAAAACGACGAATGGCCTCAGCCCGTGAAATGCGGATGCGAATCCGCTCCGTCAAGAATATCTCCCAGGTCACCCGCGCCCTGGAAGCCGTGTCTGCCAGCAAGGTGCGCAAGGCGGTGGCGGCGGTGCAGGCGACGCGCGCCTATGCCACCAAGGCATGGCAGGTGCTGACGCACATCGCCGGGCAGCCTGGAAGGGCGACGCTGCACCCCCTGCTCACCGACCGACCCGAAGTGCGCAAGACGCTGGTGGTGGCGATCAGCGGCGACCGCGGCCTGGCAGGCGCATACAACTCCAATTTCATTCGCTTCCTGGCGCAGAAATTCGATCGATATACCACCCCGGTCACTTACATCACGGTGGGACGCAAGGGCCGGGACATGCTCTTCCGCCGCCGCAAGCAGGTGGTGGCTGAGTTCAGCGGCCTGCCAGCCATGCCCAGTTTCGCCGATACATCAGCGATCGGGCGCATGGCGGTGGAAGCGTTCCTGAACCAGGAAGTGGACGAGGTCTGGCTGGCGTATACCGATTTTGTCAACATGGTGACCCAGAAGCCGGTGATCAAAAAACTGCTCCCCCTGCAGTTCGAAGAGGGGCAAGAGCGTGTCCAGGATTATGAGCACAAGCGCCTGAGCGCGGCTTACATCTATGAGCCGGATGAGCGCCAGATCCTGGACAACATCATCCCGCGCTTCACCGCCCTGCAGGTATTCCAGGCCATCCTGGAAGCGCAGGCCTCGGAACATGCTGCCCGCATGGTGGCCATGCGCAATGCCACGGACAACGCCCTGGAACTGGTGGAGCACCTGCAACTGGTGTATAACAAAGCCCGACAGCAGACTATCACCAATGACCTGTTAGACATCGCCGGGGGCGCGGAAGCGCTGGCCCAGGCGACGGAAAAGTAATCATCTCCCGGAGGAAGCGAATGGCGAAAGTAACTGGCCGTGTGATCCAAATTCAAGGCAGCGTGGTGGACGTGGAATTCCCCGAAGGCCAGCTGCCGGAGGTCTTTGAAGCGCTGGAGATCGAACGCGCAGGCTCCCTGCCGCTGGTGCTGGAAGTGGAGAAGCACCTGGGGCATAACTGGGTGCGCTGCGTGTCGATGGACACGACCGACGGTCTGCAGCGCGGCGTGGAAGCGATCGCCACCGGGGCGCCGATCATGGTGCCGGTGGGACCTTCCACCCTGGGGCGCATCTTCAACGTGCTTGGCCGCCCGGTGGACAAGAAGGGGCCAGCCGTGGCAGCACAGTACTACCCCATCCACCGCCCCGCGCCGGCTTTCGATGAGCAGTCCACCCGGGTGGAGATCTTCGAGACCGGCATCAAGGTGATCGACCTGATCGCCCCGTTCACCAAGGGCGGCAAGACGGGCATCTTCGGCGGCGCAGGCGTGGGCAAGACGATCATCATCCAGGAACTGATCCGCTCGGTGGCCACGGTGCACCAGGGCAACTCGGTCTTTGCCGGCGTGGGGGAACGCACGCGCGAGGGGACGCAGTTGTTCCGTGAAATGCTTGAATCGGGCGTGATGAAGGACACCGTGATGGTGTTCGGGCAGATGAATGAGCCTTCGGGTGTGCGCCTGCGCGTGGCACTGACCGCCCTGGCGATGGCGGAGTACTTCCGCGATGAGGGCAAGGATGTGCTCCTGTTCATTGACAACATCTTCCGCTTCACGATGTCCGGCTCGGAAGTCTCGGCGCTGCTGGGGCGCATGCCCTCGGCGGTGGGCTACCAGCCCACCCTGGCGACCGAGATGGGCGAGCTGCAGGAACGCATCACCTCCACGCGCACCGGGTCGATCACCTCGATGCAGGCGATGTACGTGCCTGCGGATGACTATTCCGACCCGGCACCGGTGGCGACGTTCACCCACCTGGACGCCACCATCGCCCTGGAACGCTCGATCGCGGAAAAAGGCATCTACCCGGCGGTCGATCCGCTGGCCTCCACCAGCCGCATCCTGGACCCGAACATCGTTGGCGCGGAGCATTATGCCACGGCGCGTGAGTGCCAGCGCGTGCTGCAGCGCTACAAGGACCTGCAGGACATCATCGCCATCCTGGGCATCGACGAACTGAGCGAAGACGATAAACTGGTGGTCTCGCGGGCACGCAAGATCGAGCGCTTCTTCTCCCAGCCGATGTTCGTGGCCGAACAGTTCACCGGCATCCCCGGCTCGTACGTGCCGATCAAGGAGACCGTGCGCGGCTTCGGTGAGATCCTGGCTGGCAAGTGCGATGACATCCCCGAGCAGGCTTTCCACATGGTCGGCACCATCGACCAGGCGCGCGAGAAGAGCGAGAAACTGGGGCAGGCTGCGTAAGGTTGCAGCAAGCGGAGGCGTGTGAACCGCAAGCATGAGGCCAACGCACGCCGAGGCGGAGAGACAAGATGAGCATTCGATGTGAGATCGTATCCCAGGACCGCATGGTATATGAAGGCGATGCTGATGTGGTGGTGCTGCCCGGCTCGGAAGGGGAGATGGGCATCCTGCCCAACCACGCGCCGCTGCTGACCACGCTCAAGTATGGGATCATCACCGTCCGCGCCCACGGCCAGGAGGAACACTTCACCGTGGCGGGCGGCGTGGCCGAGATCCAGCCGGCGATCATCACCATCCTGGCGGATGCCGCCGAGAACGTGGAAGAGATCGATATCTCGCGTGCCGAATCAGCGCGCAAGCGCGCCGAGGAGATCCTGGCACGCGGCGTCCCGGCGGATACGGACGCCTACCTGGCGATGGAAGCGGCCCTGAAACGCTCCAACCTGCGGCTGGATGCGGCCCGGCGCTTCCGCAAAGGCTCGAAACCCTCCCGCTCGAATACCGAATCGAGGTAATGTCATGCCCAGCCTGTTTTCCTTTTCCAAGGAACTGGGGATCGATCTAGGCACCACCCAGACCCGCGTGGCTGACCCCGGTGGCTTGCTGCTGGAAGAACCGACCATCGTTGCCATCGTCATCGAGGAACAGAAGATCGTTGCCCTGGGCAAGGAAGCCGGGGGCATGCAGGGGCGCGTTTCGGAAGAGACGCTGGAAGTGGCGCACCCGCTGCAGAACGGGGTGGTGGCGGATTACGAGATCACCGAGGCGCTGCTGGCTTACCTCTTGCGGCAGGTCAGCGGCCCGATGCGCATCTTCCGCCCGCGGGTGATGATCACCGTCCCCTACGGGGTGACCAGCGTGGAATCACGCGCTGTGCACGAGGCTGTGCTGCAGGCAGGCTCACGCGAGGCCTACCTGATCCAGCAGCCCCTGGCGGCGGCGATCGGGATCGACCTGCCGGTGGGGGCACCCTCCGGGAACATGCTCATCTGCCTGGGCGGCGGCACCACGCAGGCGGCGGTCATCTCGATGCACGGCATCGTTGCCGCCGAGACGCTGCGCGCCGGCGGGGGGCAGTTGGATGAGGCGATCGTCTCGTATGTGCGCCGAAAATACGGCGTGGTCATCGGCCCATCCACGGCGGAACAGCTGAAGATACGCATCGGCGCGGCGGTCCCGCAGGACCGCGAGGAGAGCATGGAAGTGCAGGGGCAGGACCAGGTCAACGGCCTGCCGCGCCCGGTCACCCTGACCACCGGTGAGGTGGTGGAAGCCCTGCAGGAGCCGCTCAAGCAGGTGGTGGAAAACTGCCGCCGTGTGCTGGAAAAAACGCCGCCCGAACTGGTTTCCGACATCATCGACCGCGGCGTGGCGCTGGCCGGGGGCGGGTCAAAGCTGCGCGGCATTGACCGGCTGCTGACCAAGTCGCTGGGCATCCCGGCGTACGTGGTGGATGAACCCACCACCTGCGTGGTGCTGGGCGCGGTGAAAGCGCTGGGGATGTACCCGCTGCTCAAGCGTAATCTACCCCCTGTATAGAATTGAAGAGACCGGGTTTTCCCGGTCTCTTTTTTATCGATCCTGACCGATTGAAACCCGCCGCAAGCCATGCCGTTTCAACGGCAGTGGACAAGGCGGTTTTTTGAGCAGCTTTCGCTGAGAGTCTTGCAAGAACGATTGATAAGTGGTATGCTGTAGATATGGATAACAACTATCAACGA
>JBGSVI010000026.1:0-4381 GCA_041753035.1 Anaerolineales bacterium
CGCCTGGTCATCGTCGGCGACGGTCCGGAGCGACCCACCCTCGAAGCGCTGGCTGCCAGCCTCTACCCGGGGGCGGAATTCCCCGGCTTCTTGCACGGCAAAGAACTCGAACCTTATTTCGCTGCCGCCGACCTGTTCGTCTTGCCCGGCACGGGTGGATTGGCGGTGCAGGAGGCCATGTCCTGGGGGCTGCCGGTGATCATGGGGCAGGGGGATGGCACCAACGACGACCTGGTGCGCCCGGGGAACGGCTGGCAATTGCCCTACCCGGCTGCCCTCACCGGGGTTTTGGCTGAAGCGCTCTCGGATGCCTCCCGCCTGCGCCGCATGGGCGCCGAATCCTACCGCATCGTTGCCCAGGAGATCAACCTGGAGAACATGGTGGCGGTCTTTTTGCAGGCGCTGCGCGCAACCACGCCGGGCGGGATGGGGCTATAATTCCCCTGTTCCCAATTCACTCTTTGCAGGAGGAGACAGCATGAAGATCAAAGTTTTACAGGATAACGCCATTTTATACCCCCAGCCCGATCCCAATTCCGGGCCGGTGCGCAGCCTCAACCGCGGCGACGTGGCCGAACTGGGCAAGGTCAAGAAGGTTTCCGGCAAGCAGTGGGCCGAACTGACCTTCCCGGATGGCAGCACGGGTTTCATCAATGGGGAGACGCGCATTTTCTCGCTCGTCCAGGCCACCTTGACCAAGAAGACCTCCCTCTACGCCACCCCCGACACCAGCGTGGTCAAACTCGAACTCAAGCGGCGCTCGCTGGTCAATTTCCTCGACCTGGTCGACCGCGACGGGCAGCAGTGGATCTATGTCCAGGATGCTGAAGGCAACCAGGGCTATATCCCGGGCAAGACCATGCTGGTTACCAGGCAGCCGGTGACCAAGAAGAGCGGGATCAACAACATGCTGGCTGGTGGCGCGTTCTTCATCGTCGGCCTGATCTTCACCATTGCGACCATTTCCGCAGCCTCCGATGGCGGCACATATTACCTGTGCTGGGGCGCGATCATCTTCGGCGCGATCCAGTTCATCCAGGGTCTCATCCAGTTCCTGACCGCCAAGGAATAGCCGCGGGGTTCGGAATAAAGTACAGAGGCGACCGGGAAAGGCCGCCTCTGTACTTTATTTTTTTTGTAATGGGGGGTGCGGGCTTACACCCAGCCGCGCAGTTCCATCGCCTTGACCACGCGTTCGATCGCCACCATGTAGGCGGCATCGCGCATGAATACCTTCTGCTTCAGCGACATGTTCAGCACACCGTGGAAGGCCACCGTCATCTTCTGGTCCAGTTTCTGGAGTACTTCTTCCTTCGACCAGTAGAAGTTGGCATCGTTCTGCACGCTCTCGAAATACGAGCAGGTCACGCCGCCGGCATTGCACAGGAAATCGGGGATGTTGAAGATGTTGTTCGCTTTGAAGTATTCGTCGGCTTCGGGGGTGCAGGGGCCATTGGCGCCTTCCGCCACGATCTTGATGCGCTTGGACAGTTTCTTCACGGTCTCGGCGTTGACGGTGCCGGAGAGGGCGCCGGGCATGAGCACGTCGGCTTCCTTGCTGATCCAGGCTTCGCCGTCCTCGACCTTATAGCCGGCTTTCTCGGCGGCTTTCTTGTCGATCGTGCCGTACTGGTCGGTGATGGTCAGCAGGAAGTGCGGGTCGATGCCGCCGTCCTTGCTGTAGGTGTAGGCGCACTTGTCGTTGCGGTCCCAGCAGGAGACGCAGGCCACAGTGCCGCCCAGCATTTCAATAAAACCGATCGAGGCGTACTGGGTCACGTTGCCAAAGCCCTGCATGGCTGCCACAGATTTCTTCGGATCGATGCCCAGGTGCTTCATGGCCTCGCGCACGCAGTAGATCACACCGTAGCCGGTGGCCTCGGTGCGGCCTTCTGAACCGCCGCCGCCCAGGGGCTTGCCGGTGAATACGCCCGGGGTGTACTGCCCGGAGAGCTTGGAATACTCGTCCATCATCCAGCCCATCATCTGCGGGGTGGTGCCAACATCCGGCGCGGGGACATCCTGGCGCGGGCCGATGTTCTTCCACATTTTCTGCACCCAGCCGCGGCACAGGCGTTCCTTCTCACCCACCGAGAGCGTGGCGGGATCAACCACGATGCCGCCCTTGCCGCCGCCCAGCGGGATGTCGGCCACAGCGCATTTCCAGGTCATCCAAGTCGCCAGGGCGCGCACCATGTCGAAGGTCTCGGACTGGTGGAAGCGGATGCCGCCCTTGTTCGGGCCGCGGGCGTCGTTGTGCTGGACGCGGAAGCCTTCAAAGACCCGGATCGTGCCGTTGTCCATGCGCACGGGGATGCGGAAATGGAATTCGCGCATCGGCCAGCGCAGCACTTCGGCCACCTGGGGGTCAAGGTTGAGTTGCTTGGCGACATGATCGAATTGCTTTTGCGCCATTTCGAATTCGTTGAACTTTTCAGCCATTTTTTCTCTCCTGATGGATGTATGAGTGTGGTGAAAACATAAGCGGGCACCCCGGACGGGAGGCCCGCTTGATCACTTGCCTATGGCATGCACGACCTTCATGGGCAGTTCCACCTTTTGATCGGACCCCTTAAAGGTATCACACTTCAGGCCGGGTAGTCAATATGACATTATCCACTTGCACCCGTGCCTTCCATCGTGAGTTTCGAGACAAATACGCCTGCAGGCTGCTCAATTCAGCTCTGCCCGTCCCCCTCGTCGTCTCCTTCATCCAGGTCGATCTCCACCTTCTGCATATCCAGCGAGATCCACAGCAGCAGCACATTCCCATCCTCCGTGCTGACCGCACGCGCCGCCACGATGGGGGCTTTTTCCTCCAGCCCAAGGTTGTTGCGGTAGTGCAGGTGGATCGACAGATTGGACTTCCAGCGCCGGTAGCAGCGCTCCACCAGCGCCGGACCGTTGAACGTACGCAGGCGCGTCATCACCGTCAGCGGCAAATGCGGGCCTTCGCCGATGCCCAGCGCCCAGCCGTCGTGCACCGGCTCGAAAATGGGGGGTGGACCTTCGATGATCGTGATCTTGTCTTCCATGGCGTTTCCTGGGGCGGAATGATACCATGAAACGAAATTTCCCCGCCCGCATTTCCGCCAGATGTTATACAATTGGTACACATCCTTTTGAAGGAGTTCCCCGTGACCGTTTCCCGCCTCGAAAAACTATCCGCTTCCCTGCGCACCTCCGGCCTGGATGCCCTGGCGCTCAACCCCGGTGCCTCCATGGTCTACCTCACCGGGCTGCACTTCCACCTGATGGAGCGCCCCACGCTGATCGTTTTCGCCGTGGATGCTCCGCCCGTCATCATCCTGCCCGAACTGGAAATGCTCAAGTTGAAGGACCTGCCCTTCACCTTGCAGGCCTTCCCCTATGGCGAGAATCCCGCCGGCTGGGAGGCCGTCTTCCGCAGCGCCCTGCAGTCGCTGGGGCTGGCGGGAAAGCGCATTGGCGTCGAGATCCAGCAGATGCGCCTGATGGAATACCGCTACCTGGGCGATGGCGCCCCGGGTGCCGATTTCCCGGATGCCTCGGACGTGGTCAGCCGCCTGCGCGTGTGCAAGGAACCCGGCGAGGTCGCCGCCATGCGCCAGGCGGTGCGCGTGGCACAGCAGGCGCTGGAAACCACCCTGCCGCTCATCCACACCGGCATGACCGAACAGGAGATCTCCGGTGAACTGGTCATCCAACTGCTGCGCTGCGGCTCCCAGCCCAGCATGCCCTTTGCCCCCATCGTCTCTTGCGGGCCCAACAGTGCCAACCCGCACGCCGTTCCCTCCGAACGCAGGCTCCAACCCGGCGACCTGCTGGTGGTCGATTGGGGCGCCGCCGTGGACGGCTACATCTCCGACCTGACCCGCACCTTTGCCGTGGGCGAGGTGGAAGCCGAATATGCCCGCATCCACCAGGTTGTCCTGGAAGCCAACACTGCCGGGCGGAACGCCGCCCGTCCGGGCGTCCCCTGTGCGAACGTCGACATCGCAGCCCGCACGGTGATAGAGAAGGCGGGCTATGGGCAGTACTTCACCCACCGCACCGGGCATGGCATCGGCATGGAAGGTCACGAAGAGCCCTACATGCGCGGCGATAACTACCAGGTGCTCGCCCCGGGCATGGCTTTTACGGTCGAACCTGGCATCTACCTGCCCGGGCGCAACGGGGTGCGCATCGAGGACAATGTCGTCATTACCTCGGACGGTGCCGAGTGCCTCAGCGACATGCCGCGCGAACTGCGCCGGGTGGGCTGACCGATTGAAACCCGCCGCAAGCCATGCCGTTTCAACGGCAGTGGACAAGGCGGTTTTTTGAGCAGCTTTAGCTGAGAGTCTTGCAAGAACGATTGATAAGTGGTATGCTGTAGATATGGATAACAACTATCAACGAG
>JBGSVI010000027.1:0-9550 GCA_041753035.1 Anaerolineales bacterium
CCCAGCTTGGCGGCCTCGCGCAGGCGGGCGGGCATCTGCCCGGGCATGCGCAGTTCCCCGGCCAGGCCGATCTCGCCGATCAGCACCGTGTCCGCCCGGATGGGCAGGTCGCGCATCGAGGAGGTGATGGCGGCGGCGATGGCCAGGTCGGCGGCAGGTTCGTCGATCTTCAGACCGCCGACCACGTTGACAAAGATATCCGCCTCGCCCAGGTTGAGGTGCAGGCGGCGGGAGAGCACCGCGGCGATCATCTGCAGGCGGTTGAAGTCCACGCCGTTGGGGTTGCGGCGGGCATTGCCGAACTGCGCCGCGCTGGTGAGCCCCTGCACTTCCACCAGCAGCGGGCGCGTGCCTTCCATGGTCACGGCGATGGCTGACCCGGCGGCATTGATCATGCGCTCCGCCAGGAAGGCTTCGGAGGGGTTGCTGACCTCGGCCAGACCGCGCTCCAGCATTTCGAAGACGCCCACCTCGGCGGTGGCGCCGAAGCGGTTCTTGACCGAGCGCAGCAGGCGGTAGGCCTGGAAGCGGTCGCCCTCCAGGTAGAGCACGGTGTCGACGATGTGCTCAAGGACGCGCGGCCCGGCGATAGTGCCCTCCTTGGTGACGTGCCCGATGACGAAGACCGCCGGTCCGGAGGATTTGGCCAGTTCGCGCAGCCGGTTGGCCGACTCGCGCACCTGCGAGACCGAGCCGGCTGCCGATTCCAGCTCGGGTAGGTAGACGGTCTGGATGGAGTCGACGATGAGCAGGACGGGCTTGATTGCCGCGGTATGTTCGAGGATCACTTCCAGGCTGGTCTCGGTGACCAGGTACAGCTCTGCGGGCAGTTTCTTCCCGGCGGTGAGGCGCGTGGCGCGCATCTTGATCTGGCGCTCCGATTCCTCGCCGGAGACATAGAGCACGCGCAGCCGTTCCGCCATTTCCAGGGCCAGTTGCAGCATGAGCGTGGACTTGCCGATGCCCGGGTCGCCGCCGACCAGGACGATCGAGCCGGGGACCAGCCCCCCGCCGAGCACCCGGGAGAACTCGCCGATGGGCACCGGGATGCGCTCCTCGGCTTCCATGCTGACATCGCTGATGCGCCGCGGGGTGGAGTGCCCGCCCAGGCCGCGCCCGGTGGTGAACCTGCCGGGTGTCTCGTCGGCGACCACTTCCTCGACCATCGAGTTGAACGACCCGCACTGCGGGCATTTCCCCATGAAGCCGGCGGAGATGCGCCCACACTGCTGGCAGATGTATTGTGAGTGGCTTTTTTGTTTTGGCATGTGCGTATTATAACCAAGGACAGGGCGAATGGCGGAGCCGTGCGGGTACGATCATTCTGGTTTGTCAATGGTTTTTCCCGCTTTTCCTACTTGCCAGAAGTCTCTCTCCACCTGTACAATCTTATTTATGATCGGTCCGCTGGTTACTCCAGTATGTGTAGGTGGGATCCAAACCCCAAGTCACTGGTCCCTGGTACCCTTGCGTGCGGCATCGTTCAACTCGGTTTGATGCGGCAGCGCTATCTACCCCGGTTTCAACTTTCGCCTCTCCCGCTGCATTAAACCTTTATTCGTTAGTGCGCTTCATGCTAAAATTTGGCTCTGGTAAAATGCTTGTAGTTCAACCTTTCATGAAATCAAATCTCACGGAGAAATAATGGCGCAACAATCCAATAGCCGAATCAAAAAAGTTGCTACCCAAACCCCAAAGTGCGGATTGTGCGGAAAAACAAAAAACCTGTCCAAGACTGAATGTTGTGGACAATGGATCTGTGATGATGAGCATAAATACAAGTTGTTCTCTTATGCCCACAATAGCTGCCATCGCAATCACCGCCGTTATACCTTGTGCGGACATCATTACGGAGAAGGTCATTCGGGAGATTGGAAAACTTGTGTACAGTGTCGTAATGATATTGAAACCGAGTTGTACGTCTACTTCGGTACAAATGAGTACAATTTTGAAAAGCTGGTAAATCCACCGAAATACAAACCCACCCGATGCGCAAAATGCAAGAAGGTCATTTCTCTAAGCCAGGATGGGTATTCAATAAATGGTGGGAAATATTACTGCGTGGAATGTTCAGCTATCAAATGGTGAGCAGGGAGCAGTTTCGGGACTATGGACGGGTGTGGATGGATCTTCCAGACAAAGAGCGCATTACCACCGGCTCTACCGGACGCTTGCGCCGGAAAGCCAAACCGTTGGTGAGCCAACAGAAATAGATCATAAGGAATCGTGATATGCCCCGGGAATGGATGGACGTTTCCCAGCTTTCTTTCTTCACTATCCTGCTGCTTGAACAAGTTCAATTGAGCTGGCTCCCAGGATGGTTGCCGGAAGAACAATTGACCATTGCTCTCAAAGCCAACCCCGCGGTAGAGTGGTATCTTCGACATAAGTGCCCGCAATTAAATGATTGGCTGGATCGAGTCATGGCAACTACGCAAACAGTCACTGATCCGGTTGCGATTCGCCAAGCGGAGATCGATGTGCTCACCTCCATGACCGACTTGGTGGTTTATGCAGTCGATCCTGCGGTCTATGATGCTCAACCATTCCTGAATTGGGATTCAAATGAATTACTATGCCTGGCCGATTTCTTCAACAAAACCGTGATCGATGTCGGCGCTGGCACAGGACGCCTTGCCTTTTCTGTTGCAAACAAGGCTGCGACTGTATTTGCAGTTGAACCTGTTGCCAATCTTCGCGCGTATTTGAAACAGAAAGCCTTAGCTCTAGGCTTCCAAAATGTATATCCAGTTGATGGCTTGATCACCTGCATTCCTTTTCCAGACCGTTTTGCGGATATAACCATGGGCGGTCATGTTTTCGGTGATTCTCCTGAAACGGAGTATAAAGAATTGTTGCGGGTTACCAAGCCCGGAGGAATCATCATCCTTTGTCCGGGCAATTCCGACAAAGATAACGATGTTCATGATTTCCTGATTGTTCAAGGATTTAATTGGTCTAGGTTTGAAGAACCGCTGGATGGATGGAAAAGAAAGTATTATAAAAAGTGCGCCTAAAACCGGTTTATGCCACACAGCGGCTGTGCACCCTTCGCTACGATTCGGACGTACCCTTGCGGGTATGCTATCTCCTTCGGAGACGATGTACTGCACGACCGCTCACGCGCAGGCGCGATTTGCCAGAATGTGCAATAATTGGTTAGGCATCTCGGCGACTCATGTACCTACGGGATGCTCTGCAATCGCCTACCAGCCGATAGCCTGAGTACAGGCCACTTTGGCGGCTGGCCCCATCCGCTTCGCTTCTGGGGTGCTTCCCCTGCGGGGACGATGTACCCTGCGGGTATGATATCGCGAAAGCCACCTCGGCCAGTCGCCCACCCCGCCGCTGCCCTCTTTGGGATGATATCAGCCAAACCGTCAGGCGCGAAGGCCAAAGGGTGCCTGGTATTGGATTGGAATCGAGACCATCGACTTCGACCTGCAGTACTGGATATGGAGATGGAGAAATGATGAACGATCACCCTGCCTGGCCCAATGAGCACATCACCCTGGAAGCCGCCTCACGGTGGATCGCTGCTGCCTGTGAGCGTGGGGTGGTAGATCCGCCTGATATCCTCCGTACCAAACAGTGGGGCGTGACGGCGCGTTTCGGCAGTGTTGTTTTCAAAGCCAGCTTCACGCCGCTGTTTCCGCAAGTAATGGGCGTGCATGCCCTTCTCGAAAGGATCGTGCCCGAAGGTGCACCGCGACTGATTGCGAGTGAGATGGTGAATGGCCAGCTCTGGACGCTCTTTGAGCACGTTCAAGGAGCCACTGCCGAGGAGGTGGGAACGATTGGGGCACTCGAAGCCATGGCATGTGAACTCGCACGGGTTCAGGCGGCCGTCGCTGAGCTGGATCTCACGGGTTTGCCGGCCTGCGACGTGCGCAGAGTGCCTGGTGCCCTGCTCGAGGATGATCTATCGGACCAGCCCGCGGAGCTGGTCCAGTGGCTCCGCGACGCGCAGCCGTCGCTCCAACTCGATGCTGATGCGCTGGCTGATATCCCGCTGTCGCTCGATCACCCCGACGTGAACGGGAGCAATGCGATCCTCCTGAACGATGGATGCGCAATATTGCTTGACTGGGAGGAGGCAACCGTCGGCTGTCCACTCTTCAGCCTCGACCGACTGCTTAGCGAGGCGCACGAACTCTCCGCTGTAGAAGCCGTGAGAGACGTGTATCTTGACACCCTCTGTGCGGGTGGATCGGAGCAGGTCGAACGTACGATGCGCCTCGTGCCATTGAAGCTCGCGCTCGAGAACCGCGCCTTCGCCCGAGGCCTTGGCTGGCCACGACCACACACTCGCCTGACCACGCTATTCCTAAAACTGGCTCAGAGGCGATCAACGGACGGTGCCCTGAATACCTGGCTTTCTGATCTCCTTGCAGCATAGCCAGGATGCGCTGCATATATGAGTTGTGCTCCCATAGATGTTCCCAATAACACGAAAGACTGGAGGTGAGTCATGATAAGCCTGGGTATCTGTATGGCCACCAGAGACATTAATTGTCTGCTCTGCCAACGACATTTTCTACGCATGACCGCGGATGCGATCTTTCCCGATGAACAGATCTGTGATGAATGCTTGGCGGAGCTCGGTCAACTGGACGGAGAGGCGCTCAAAAAGCACGTGGCCGAACAACTAGCCAGGCGAGCCTCCCAAGATATCGAACTCGAAAAGATGATCGTAAGCGCCATCCAAAGGTACAATCAACAAAGAATACAGAAGGATGATGGATAAAAGTGTTCGAAGCGAGGCAGCCCAGCGATCAACCTCGATGTCACCCTCTACGGGGGAACCTGCCCCCTGCGGGGACCTTCGGCGGGTAGAATCAGCCAAACCGTCAGGAATCCATTGACCCCATGGAAAACTATCTCGATAAATTATTCTCCCTTCACCCTGAAGAACTTGAGGCGCCGAAAACGACGATACCTTACGGCGAGTTGTTGAAGTTGATCCCCATTAAAGACCCCACGCACTTTGAAAAGGCCCTCAAAGACCTGACTCGTGGCGTACCGTTCCAAACGGGTTCCTGGCCCAGTTTCGGGAATTATGTTGAAGATTGGTACATGGTGGAGTTGAGCGAGTTTTGTTACAACCTGCGGTATTGTGAACGCGGGGGTACTGACCTGAGAAGTAAGTGCGAGAATATCATCGATCTTGTTTTTGAAACCTTGCGGATCGTTGCCCCCCTCCATACCCAGGCAGCTAGTACACTTGCCGCAGGCCTGGACCGCTTGGCCGATCAAAGACTCTTGATCTGGTTGAGGATGAGTTCCGAGATTTACCATATGTACCAGGTGAATGAATATTTCGGTCTGCGAGTGGCTGTATACAACGTACAGTGGATGTGTGAGGAATTGGTCCGCATGGGTGTTTTTTTGAAGGGAGCGGAGGCATTCGAAAGCAAGGAGCACATCCTTAAAGGCTTGACGATAAGTGGAATGCCGAAACCTTATGCAAGTGGCATCCTTCAACAACTCATGGATTCCTGACCCTGGCTTCCTTGAGAGAGCCGGGGCAGGCCGCTAACCCCTGGAAAGAGTGCCAAGGACAGGCGGCGGCTGAACTTTGGGATCATGGAAAAGGGAAAACATGCCTTACGAAAGCTTCTACGATTTGGAAAACCACCTGGTGCAACTATTCCAGAACAAAGAATTCGAAGATGCTCTGGATATCATTACCCGAGAAGGATCTACGTTCACAAAAGAACGTGCATGGGTTGACTACTGGCACATGTGCGCAGCAGCACGAGTGAAAAAATACCCGCTTGTGTTTCAGATCGCGAAAAATGCTTTTACCAGGGGGATGTGGTATGGCGATATGATCTGGCGAAAAACCCCCTCCTTTGAGGCTCTCCAGGGCAACCCGGATTTTGAGCGCATCGTTATGGCATCCAAGGCGGTTCAGGGGCTGGAAGCGCCCATCAATGAACCTGTGCTTCACATACAAGTACCGGCGGACTCCTCAGGAACATCGCCATTGTTGGTTGCATTACATGGCAATGTTACAACTGCCCAGGAGACGATGCCGTTTTGGCAGGGGAGCATTTTGCAAGGATGGGTATTGGCAATCCCTCAATCCAATCAAGTCCTGTACAAAGGTGCCTATGTTTGGAATGATCTGGAAATTGCTTTTGCCAATGTGCAAGAACATTTTGCTCAAATACAAACCCGTGTGACCTATGACGAGAAACGAGTGATCATAGCAGGTCATTCAAGGGGCAGTTTGGTGGCCATCCAGATGTCCCTGGCAGGTATTTTGGATGTACGCGGATTTATCGCCATTGGGCCAGTGGTTCCATTTTTGGATGATCAGGATCAACTGGCACCATTATTAGTTCAAGCAAGAGGACGCAACTTGCGCGGATATTTGATCGTTGGTGAAAATGACGACAGCTCTTATGTAGAAGGAAGCCAGGCTTTCTTTGAAAGACTGCAATCTGCCGGAGTTGAGAGCAGACTAGAAGTTGTTCCTGGGGCAGCACATGACTACTCACCATTATATGATGCGGCCTTGTTACGAGCGTTGAGGTTCGTGGGCGGGTCAGAGTAGGATCGTCGGGCAAACGCTGCCCAGCGGCTCCCCCCGAAAATAACGGGGCAGGCCGCGAACCCCGGGAAGAGGGCCATGTACTGGCGAGGGCTGCGCAGTGCGCGGCGGTAAATCGCCCGCACTGCTGGTAGATGCACTGTGAGCGTTTCGTTTTTTTTTGGGGGGGCGAGAAAACGCAGGCGGACCTTCACGGCTTTGGGAAATCCATAAGTACTACCTTTTGGGGAGTTGCTTTCCGTTTTTCGATATGCTACACTGATTTTCAGAGATCGCTGAATAAACGGGAGGGCGTATGTACCCTGAGATCGGGTTGGGGCCAGTACAAACCACCTTTGGGCCGAACAAGGCCAATGCGAAGATCATCTTATATGTCATGCCGGTATTCATCCTGGTTGGGCTGGTCTTGATCGGCTCCATTCCATTCGGAGGCATCCTCATGCTGGTGATCGCCGCCGGGCTGTTCGCAGGCTACCTCATGCAGATGCGTGCCAGGGTGGACATCCACCAGAACGGGCTGGCGGGCATCGATTGGCGCGGACGCCGCTTTGCGTTCCGCTGGGATGCGGTGACCGGGGTGTATGAATTCATCGGTTACAACCAGCATACCGGACACGGGGCAAACCAGTGGGTCTACACGGTGCACACCCGCGACGGGCAGCGCATCAAGCTGGATATGAGCTACGAAAAGACCCGCAGCCTCGGGTATACCGTGCTGAAGGAAACCGGCAAACTACTCCTTCCGGCTGCCCAGGAGGCCTTGCGCTCTGGCGGCACAGTATCCTTCGGCGAACAGGTCAGCCTCGACCAGGGCGGTTTTGTGGCCCAGGGCGGTACGCTGCCCTGGGACCAGGTGGAGAAGATCGAGATCAATCGATCTGGCGACCTGCTGCTGCGCCGAAAAGGCCTAATGGTCCCCTGGAAGATGGTCATGCACAGTGCGATTGCCAATTTCCCGGTCTTCCGTTCCCTGCTGCATGCTGCCGTGCGCGGGACTCCCGCCGAGTTGCTGCTCGAAGATCCGGCCTACGAACAGGCCATGAAAACCGGTTGATCTCTTGCATTCAATTATTTTTTTTCCAAG
Organism: Anaerolineales bacterium; assembly: GCA_041753035.1. Taxonomy (GTDB): domain Bacteria; phylum Chloroflexota; class Anaerolineae; order Anaerolineales; family Villigracilaceae; genus UBA877. The sequence goes on from JBGSVI010000027.1 coordinate 7,644, forward strand.
GAGTACTTATGAAAACCAGGTCTTTCCTTGCTCTCCTGTTGGGCTTGCTGCTCGTTCTCGCGCTGGGCTCCTGCGCTCCCACACCGGACGGAACGGAGCAGCCCTCTCTGCCCACGCTCACCGCCCGCCCGCCAAAGCCGACCAAGACCGTCCTGGCGGCGCCCGCCAACCCCACCCAGGGACAGCCGCCTGTTATCACGAGGACGCTGCCCAATCTCCCAGCGCCTTCACAGCCTGCTCCCCGGCCCACCCGCACCACCAGCACATCCAGCAACGCGCGGGTCCCCACCGCAGGGGAGACTTTTGAGTACAAGATCAGCGAGACAGCCATTGATATCGGGATCATTAATTATGCATTCATCACCGATTATGGCTATCATACATTCTTCTTTGCGGGTGGCGGCATGCTCTGGATGCGGGCGACCGAGGCTGGTTATGAAGCCTTCTTCTCCTCTCCGGTGGATTTTGTCGCCGGGAACAACATCACCACCCGGGACTCGGATGACAGTATCCTGGTGGCAGACTACTCCCCGCAGCAAAGCGGCAAGGTAACGCTCTACGAGAAGGATTTCAACGGAGATTTCAATCTCGTGAAGACGATCAACGAGCAGATGCTGACCGTGATCACGCTGGAATTCTCCGCCGACGGGATGATCCTGGCGATTGGTTACAACACCGGCGAGATCCGCCTCTATGATACGGAGGGCGGCTCGCTGCTGCGCTCCATCCAGGCGCATATCGATGATGTCACCAGCATGGCGTTCTCCTATGACGGGCGCTACCTGGTCTCCGATTCCTGGTCGAACGACCCCAATACCTACGTATTCGAGACCTCCAGCGGGCAAAAGGTCACCACCCTGTCCACCGAGAGCTATGAGCCGGGGATCGTCGCCTTTTCGCAGGATGGCTCGCGGGTCGCGGCGACTGCCTCCGACGGTACGCATATCTACTCCACCAGCAACTGGTCTCCGGTCGGGGTGGTCATCCCGGGTGTCTGGGGCGGCAGTTTCACCTGCGACTCGCAGATGCTGATGGTCTCCTATGGGGAGGGGCTGACCGAGTTCTATTCCATTGATTCCGGGCAGAAGGTGGGCGAGATCGGCATCGCCCCGATCTACTGCACGTATAGGTACAATTGGGACACAAACACGTCATACTGGGAGTTGAGCTCCCTGTTGACCGATCCCAACCGCAATATCGTGACTTCCACCACCTATACGCCGTGACCGGCTGCCCGTTCGTCAACTGAAAATGCCTCTCCCGCAGGCAGGAACCTGCGGGAAGATTGTTCCAGCCCCCGGTGGCTGGAACCACCTGTGATACACTTACCTGCAAGGAGCAAGATATGACCCCTCGCCTTGGAAGACCAGCCCCCGATTTCACCCTCAAGGACCATCTCGACCGGACCATCCGGTTGAGCGATTACCGCGGCAGGAACGTCGTCCTGGCCTTCTTCCCGCTGGCCTGGACGCCCGTCTGAACGGCGCAGATCCCTTCCTACCAGGTGCTTCTCGACCGGTTCGAAGGGATGCAGACCCAGGTCCTGGGTCTCTCCGTTGACAGCGTCCCGTGCCTCAAAGCCTGGGCGGAAAGCCTGGGCGGCATCACCTACCCCCTGCTGAGCGATTTTTACCCGCACGGCGAAGTGGCGAAAAAATACGGCGTGCTGCGCAAGGAAGGTCACAGCGAACGCGCCCTCTTCGTGCTGGACAGGCAGGGCATCCTGCGCTACGTGGACGTCCATGACATTGAGACGCAGCCCGACAACGATGTGCTGATGCGCACTTTGTGCGCCATCGACCCGCAGGCGGATGCCTGGGTCAAGGCGCACCCGCTGCCCGTCACCGCCGTTGAGCCGCAGGCGGCGGTGGTGATGTACTGCACCTCCTGGTGCCCGGGCTGCCGCC
>JBGSVI010000028.1:0-4744 GCA_041753035.1 Anaerolineales bacterium
CTGCGCACTCGCCTGGGCGCGGACTGCCTGGTTGGAACCACCCTGCGCCTGCCTGCCGAAGTGGTGACCGCTGCCATCGCCTCCGCCCCGCACAAGGTGCAGTTGTTTGATCGCCTTGGTCAGCCTGCCTTCCAGGTGGGCGATGGGCGCATGCACTTCGGCATCGGCGTCACCGCCCTGTACTACATGGACCCGCTCAGCGACGCCCTCCAGCCCTTTGCCCGCCCCCACCTGGGCGCCATGGTGCGCCTGGCTTCCAGCCTGCCGCAGTACGAGTGCATCTCCACCGTCGGCATCCTGCAGGATGTGCCCTCCCGCCGCGCCGACCTGGTCGCAACGGTGGAGATGCTCGCCAACACCACCCGTCCGCTTGTCCTGCTCATCTCGGATGAGGCGCAGTTCACCCCCGTGCTCGACCTGTGTGCACACATCGTTGGCGACCTTGGGACGCATCCCTGCCTGGTCCCTTACCTCAACCCGCTCACGCCGCTGGTGATGAGCGCCGACACGCTCAACAAAATGCTCGCCGCCATCCCGCGCGGCTTGCCGGTCATCTTCTCCAGCTACAGCATGGCAGGCATGACCACCCCGCTGCCGCCTGCCGGCACGCTCGTCCTGCTCCTGGCAGAACTGCTCGCTGGTCTGGTCATCAGCCAGGTCATCCGCCCTGGCGCTCCCGTGCTGCTGGGCACGCTGCCCGACTATTTTGATATGAAGACCATGCAGAGTTTCTACGACCCGCAGAGTTTCCTGATCAACCTGGCCTGTGCCGAAATGATGGCTGAATACGGTCTGCCCCACTGTGGCACTTCCGGCAGTGGCACCGGCTGGGGCGCCGACTTGCCCGCTGCGGATACCTATTGGCAGAACACCCTCACCAGCGTGCTCTCTCCCGGCGGGCTGGCGCCCTTTGTGGGTGATACCCTGGGTGCCAAGGCTTTCTCGCCCAATACCGTTGTCTACGTCCATGAAGTGATCGACCAGGCGCTGCGCTTCGCCACCGGTTTCTCCCTGGGGGAGTCCGCCGCCCTGCTGGAGGAGATCGCCCTTGCCGGACCGGGGGGCAGTTTCCTTTCCGCCCCCTCCACCCGCCGCGCTTTCCGGGATGGCTACTACCCCTCCCCGCTTTTCCCGCGCTGGAGCATGGAGAAATGGCAGGCGGAAGGCGCGCCGCAGGCGCAGGATCTGCTTCGCCGGCACACCGCCCGCCTGGTCGAAAGCGCGCCCCCTCCCGCCGACGCCTCCGACTTGCTGGCGCGTGGAGCGGCATTCATAAAAGGCTTGTCCTGACCTAGTCCCACGCGTCCGGCCGGGCAACGGGCGGACGTCCGATCATATTCTGGAAAAAGGAGATCCCATGAGTTACCTGTATGCTGTTCTGGGAGGCGGTCGGCAGGGCACTGCCGCCGCCTACGATATGGCCCGCTTTGGCGAAGCCTCCGAGGTGCGCATCGCCGACCTCAGCCTGGAAGCCGCCCGGGTGGCGGCGGCACGTGTCAACCGGTTGCTTGGCGCCCCCCTGGCCAGCGCCCACCAACTGGATGTCACCGACCAGGCCGCCCTGCTGGCCTTCCTGGAGCCGGTCGATTCCTTCCTCTCCGCCGTGCCCTACTGGAACAACCCCGCCATCACCCGCGTAGCCATCCAGGCCCGCGCCTGCATGACCGACCTGGGGGGCAACACCGACCTGGTGCTGGAGCAACTGAAACTGACCGACCAGGCCCAGGCAGCCGGCATTGCCATCATCCCCGATTGCGGCCAGGTGCCCGGCATGGCTTCCAGCCTGACGGCCTATGCCATTACCCTGCTCGACGAAACCGAGGAAGTGCTCATCTGGGATGGCGGCAACCCGCTCCACCCCCAGCCGCCCTTCAACTACATCCTCACCTTCAACATCGCCGGCCTGACCAACGAATACTACGGCCTGGCCAACTTCATCATTGATGGAAAGCGCGTGGCTGTGCCCACCTTCCGCCCCGAGGAGTACGAGATGGTCGATTTTCCCGATCCGATCGGGCGCATGGAGGCCTTCGTCGCCGGCGGTGGCACCTCCACCATGCCCTGGACTTTCGATGGCAAACTGAAGACCTTGTGGAATAAGACCCTGCGCTGGCCCGGGCATTTCCTCGCCTGGAAGGCCTATATGGATGCCGGCCTGCTGGAGCAGGAGCCCATCCAGGTGGGCGAGGTGCGCGTCTCCCCGCGTGAGGTGCTGCATACGCTCATGGATCCCAGGTTGCGCGCCAAGCCTGGCGAAGAGGACCTGGTGATCGTGCGCGTCCTGGCCAAGGGATACAAGGGTGGTAACCGGGCGCAGGTTCTGCTCGACATGGTAGACCGTTTCGACCCAGTCACCGGCTTCACCGCCATGGAGCGTTCCACCGGCTGGGATGGCTCGATCAAGGCCATCCTCAACGCCCAGGGCGTCACCCCGCGCGGCGTGGTGCCCGGTGAACTGGCCGTCCCGGGTGCCCGCTATGTGCAGGAATTGCGCAAACGCGGCTTTTCCCTCAGCGATACCGTCTCCTGAGCGCCTGGTGGCGTTTCCCATCGAAGAACAGGGGAGGATGTTGGCTGTTTTTGCGCTGGCCTCCTTCCCTGAATGATTATCCCCCGCCTGCCCTGGCCCCTACCTCCCCCACCTCGGCTGCCAGTCCACCCGCTCGGCGTAGGTCAGGCGGGTCTGCTCCGTGCCGTCCGTGTGCATGATGTAGATCTCGTTGTTCCCATCGCGGAACGAGGTGAAGGTGATCCACTCCCCATCCGGTGAGAAGCATGGTCCCAGGTTGTCGCCCTGCCAGGTCAACTGCCACAGGTCCCCGCCGTGGGTCCCGATGGTGTAGATCTGGTGGGCGCTGCGCACCCCGGCGTAGAACACCAGGCGCGTTCCGTCCGGCGACCAACTGCTGCGCCCGCCCATGTCGGGCAGGTCGGTCACCTGGCGCAAATTGCCCCCGTTCTTGTCCATCACCCACAACTGGTTCTCGCCTGTCCGGCTGGAGGCGAAAGCGATCCACTCCCCGTCCGGTGACCAGGTCGGGTCACCGTTGCCGCCTGCCGAACTGGTCAGTTGCCGCGGGTTGCCGCCGTCGTCGTCCATCACCCAGATGTTCTGTGTGCTGCCGCTCTGCTTGGTGTACACGATCGACTCCCCATCGGGTGAGATCTCCGGGGCATACAGGCTCCCCTCCCCGTTGCTCAGCATGCGCACGTTGCCCCCGTCGCGGTCCATGCGGTAGATCTGGTAGGCCACCCCGCCGCGCTTGGATGCGAAGACGATCTCCTGCCCATCCGGCGAGAGCGAGGCATAGAATTCATGGTCGGCGACGTTCGTCAAGCGCACCAGGTCGCTCCCGTCGGCTTTCATCAGGCAGATCTGGTCGAAGCCATCGAACGAACAGGTGAAGACGATCGAGCCTTGCGGTTGGAGTCCCGAAAAGACCAGCGTGGGCGGTGCTGGAAGTTGGGTCAGCGTGCCCGCCTGGCTGGTGGCGAGGGTGCTGGTCGCCCCCGTCCCCTCCCCGGGCGTGGCGCTGGCGGAAACCTGCGCCGTTCCCCTGGTCGTTGTTGGCAGCCCGGCAGCCATCGTCTGCAGCGCCGCCAGGGTCGCCTGCGAGTCCGGTTTCCCGCCTCCGGGCAGGCTGCACACCAGGCTGCTCAGCGTCAGCAACCCCAGCACCAGTGCCGGGGCAAAGGAATGGATCAGCTTTCTATTCATGCCTTCATTATAGCCCCCTTGTGTCTCACCGAAAAAACCTTTCCATCCCCCGGTACTCTCGAGGTTGTGACCCTGGCAGGTAGCGGTGTTGCCACTTTCTCTTGATGTTCACGAAAATACGTGATACACTTAATTTCGTGGAGACTCCAATGGAATCGCAGAATATCACGCTATCCTTACCCAAATCTGTTTTACGGCGGATGAAATTGCTGGCTGCCCAGCGCCAATCCTCGGTTTCACGCTTGTTAACCAGGGCGGTTGAAAAGATGCTCGAGGAGGAGACCGAGTACGCCTCCGCGCGCAAGCGCCAGGCGGCTTTGCTGGAGAAAGGTTTCGACCTGGGTTTTCGTAAACCTGCCAGCCGGGACGAACTCCATGAAAGATGAGTCGCTCTGCCAGTTCGTGGATACCAATATCCTGGTATATGCATACGATCGTACCCAGGGAGAAAAACACGTGCGCGCCAGGGAATTGCTTCTGTCCCTGTGGGAATCGGGGTTTGGCTGCGTGAGCACCCAGGTGTTGCAGGAGTTCTATGTTAATGTCACGCGCAAGTCGGCTGCTCCACTCCCGCCTGAACAGGCCATGGATGTGATCCAGGATTTTTCGGACTGGAAGGTGCACCGTGCGGGTATCAAGGACCTGGTATCAGCCATCCAACTTCAGCAGCGCTGCCGGATCTCCTTCTGGGACGCGATGATCCTCCAATCAGCCCGTCAGAGCGGCTGCGCGCTGGTCTGGTCGGAGGATTTATCCGACAGCCAGGAGTATGCCGGGGTGCGTGTCGTTAACCCGTTCAAAGAATAGGCATTCCTGCGGTTCTTTTGTCTTACCCCATCACCACCGTATACCCCACCAGTCCCGCCGCCAGGCACACCAGCACCCCCCATCCGCCTCCGCTCAACAAGATCCCCGCCTGGGCAAGCCAGGCATGCACCTTTCCCCGGCGCAGCGCCAGGACGCCGCTGGCGATCGCCAGCAGCCACGCCGCGCACGCTGCCAATGCCGGCATCCACAGCGCCTCCA